>NZ_JABBWZ010000019.1:0-77195 GCF_014161435.1 Microbispora sp. H10949
GGTGTCGCTGGACCGGGATCTGATTCTTTATCTGTTCGGTACGCCGGGTCAGCATCGGTTCTGGTTCATGTGGGATGACCTGGTGCGGGGGGCGATCGGTGCGGTGGTGCTGGTCGACACCCGGCGGCTGGCCGACAGTTTTCCCGCGGTGGACTACTTCGAGGAGGCGCGGCTGCCGTTCGTCGTCGGCGTCAACGGCTTCGACGGGCAGCACACCCATTCGGACGACGAGCTGCGGGAGGCGCTCACGATCTCACCCGGGATTCCGATCGTCCGTACGGACGCCCGGGACCGGGAGTCGGTGAAGAGCACCCTGATCAGGCTCGTCGAGCACGCCCTGACGTCGCACGTCGGCGCGCTCCGTTGACGACCCCGGACGCCGCCGTCCTGCGATCTCACCTTGGCGGCGCGGGCGTGAACGCCGTACGGGCGGATAGTCTGGGGAGACTGATGGTTCACCGACCCGTCCACTCGCTTCGAGGCTGGCCAAACACGTGTTCGAGACGCTTTCCGACCGGCTGACTTCGGTCTTCTCCTCCCTTCGGTCCAAAGGCAGGCTTTCCGACGCCGACATCGACGCGACCTGCCGCGAGATCCGTATCGCGCTTCTTGAGGCGGACGTCGCGCTGCCGGTCGTGAAGGACTTCGTGGCCCGGATCAAGGAGCGGGCCCGCGGCGCCGAGGTCTCCCAGGCGCTGAACCCCGCCCAGCAGGTCGTGAAGATCGTCAACGACGAGCTGATCGATGTGCTCGGCGGTGAGACGCGGCGGCTCCGCTTCGCCAAGAACCCGCCGACCGTGATCATGCTGGCCGGTCTCCAGGGCTCGGGTAAGACGACCCTCGCCGGCAAGCTCGCCAAGTGGCTGCGCGACCAGGGGCACGCCCCGCTGCTCGTGGCCTGCGACCTGCAGCGACCCAACGCCGTGCAGCAGCTCGCCGTCATGGCCGAGCGGGCCGGGGTGGCGGTGTACGCCCCCGAGCCCGGCAACGGCGTGGGCGACCCGGTCGCGGTGGCGCGGCAGTCGGTGGACCACGCGCGGCGCCAGCAGCACGACGTGGTCATCGTCGACACCGCCGGCCGCCTCGGCATCGACCAGGAGCTGATGAAGCAGGCCGCCGACATCCGCGACGCGGTCACGCCGGACGAGGTCCTGTTCGTGCTGGACGCGATGATCGGCCAGGACGCCGTGAGCACCGCCGGCGCGTTCATGGAGGGCGTCGGCTTCGACGGCGTCGTGCTGACCAAGCTCGACGGCGACGCCCGCGGCGGCGCGGCCCTGTCGGTGCGGCACGTCACCGGCCGGCCGATCATGTTCGCCAGCACCGGCGAGAAGCTTGAGGACTTCGACGCCTTCCACCCCGACCGGATGGCCGGCCGGATCCTCGACATGGGTGACATCCTCACCCTGATCGAGCAGGCGCAGAAGACGTTCGACGAGCAGGAGGCCGCCAAGATGGCGGGCAAGCTCGTCTCCGGCGACGGCTTCACCCTGGACGACTTCCTCGAGCAGATGATGATGGTCCGCCGTATGGGGCCCATCAAGAACCTCCTCGGCATGATGCCGGGCATGGGCCAGATGCGCGAGCAGCTCAACCAGGTCGACGACCGCGACCTGGACCGCGTCGCCGCCATCATCCGCTCGATGACCCCGGGCGAGCGGCAGGACCCGAAGATCATCAACGGCTCCCGCCGGGCGCGCATCGCCAAGGGCTCCGGAGTGACGGTCACCGAGGTGAACAACCTGGTCGTCCGGTTCTTCGAGGCACAGAAGATGATGAAGCGGATGACCCAGGGCATGGGCATCCCGGGGATGCCCGGAGGGCGCAAGCAGAAGGCGCAGAAGGCCAAGAAGGGCCGCCGCGTCAGCGGCGACCCCCGCAAGGCCGCGCTCGGCAAGGCCGGGGCGAACGCGTCGTCGGACGGCTCGGCCGAGCCGAAGCTGCCCAAGGGCCTGCTCGGCAACCTCGGGAACGGCGGTCAGCTGCCTCCCGGCCTGGAGCTTCCGCCCGGCTTCGACCCCTCCAAGCTCAAGCTGCCCGGCCAGAAGTAACGAGCGCGGGTCAGAGGCCGGAGCCGGGAGACATCGGCCTGGCGTCGATCCTGCCGTCGTCGCAGATCGAGGCGGTGAACGGGACCTCCAGGTGCGCCACCTCGTCCGGCGGAATGATCATCAGCCGGGCCGAGACGGGGCACCGGGTCTCGTGGTCGGTCGGCACCACCGTCCAGTGGAGCCGCGCGTGCGCGCTCGCGCCGGGCCGCAGCGTGACCCGGTGCGGCGTCACGCTCTCGCGCCGGGTGCGGGTGCGCAGCACGTCGCCCCGGCCGTCGATCAGGACGAGCCCGACGAAGCCGTAGACCCAGCAGGTCCGGCCCGAGGCGTTGGTCAGGACGAGCGGCGCGTAGCGGTTGCCCGCCCCCGGGTCCTGCCGTCCGACGCGGGCCCGCAGTCCCGTCGTACGGCACCGAGCGGGCCCCTTCGCGGCGGAGGCCGTGGAAGCGGTGGAGGCGATGGAGGCGGAGGCCGCGCGGACGGTGCCGCGAGCCGCCGCCGGTGTCAGGGCGGCGGTGCCTGCCGGGACGGTGGAGACCGTACCCGTGTCTCCGCCTGTGCCGGCGGCCGACGCCCCGGTGGCGGCCGGGGGCGCGGCGTGGCCGGTGGACAGGGCGCAGCCGGTGGACAGCAGGATGGCCGCCGCCGCGACGCCGGCCCTGCTCGTGATTGCTCGCATGCCTGTTGGACGGCCGATGCCGCCGGTCAGTTCGCGTGATCGGACGCCCTTTCACGTGGACGCGCGTCTCCCTGACTCCGGCGCGGCCTCTCCGGGTCCTTCTCCGGGTGGTCCTTCTTCGGGCTGCCATTGCCGGGTGGCGGGGAAAACGGGGACGGCGGCGGGGCCGTCGTTGCCCGAGCATGCGCAATCATCTGGCAGAATGTCAGGCTGGAACATCGTGACCAGGCGGATGCCCTCTCACCTCCGCCGGCCGCGTCTGTCCCTCGAGCGGGCTCCCGTCGTGCCCCACTCGACGAGACACCGCTCACCCACGCTCTAATGCAGGAGAGACCACACCCGTGGCAGTCAAGATCAAGCTCAAGCGGCTCGGAATGATCCGCAACCCGCAGTACCGCATCGTCATCGCCGACGCCCGGAGCAAGCGGGACGGCCGTGCGATCGAGGAGATCGGCCTCTACCACCCGAAGGAGAACCCCTCGCGCATCGAGGTGAACTCCGAGCGGGCGCAGTACTGGCTGAGCGTCGGCGCGCAGCCGACCGACCCGGTCCTCAAGATCTTCAAGCTGACCGGCGACTGGCAGAAGTTCAAGGGCGAGCCCGCCCCCGCCACGCCGCTCCAGGTCGCCGAGCCCAAGCCCGACCGGCACGCGGCGTACGAGGCCGCGGCCCGGGAGTCGCTGTCGGGCGACACCGGCGCCGCCGCCACCACGCCGAAGAAGGCCAGGAAGCCCGTGAAGGCCGAAGAGACCGCCGAGGCCCCGGCCGCGGAGGAGAAGCCGGAAGGCGAGGCCTGAGGTGCTCGAGGAAGCCCTCGAACACCTGGTCAAGGGCATCGTCGAGCACCCGGACGACGTCCGGGTCCGCGCCCGGCGCATTCGCACCGGGCGCGTTCTCGAGGTCCGGGTGCACCCCGACGACCTCGGCAAGGTGATCGGCCGTGGCGGCCGTACGGCCAGAGCGTTGCGCACCGTCGTCAACGCGCTGTCGGACGGCAAGTACGTGCGGATCGACCTGGTCGACCTTGAAGAGGCGCGCTGAGCCGGCTCTGGCGGCGATACTCGCGCCCGGGGGACCCCGCACCGGGGTCCCCCGGTGTGTTTTCCGGGGTCCTCCGGGGCTTTCCGAGGGTGGTCCGCGGGATGCGGTGACGCCTCGGGACGGGCCTCCCGGTGCGGGTTTCCCGGGCTGAAAGTGACGAAGAAGGATTGTTGCGGAGGTAGGCGGCACGTGCAGCTAGTCGTGGGCAGGATCGGCCGTCCGCACGGCGTGCGGGGCGAGGTCACGGTCGAGGTGCGCACCGACGACCCGGATTCGCGTTTCGCCCCGGGTACGACGCTCGCCACCGAACCGGCCTCGGCCGGCCCGGTGACCGTCGAGCGGTCCCGGTGGCACAAGGACATCCTGCTGCTGACCATCGAGGGCGTGGCGGACCGCGACGCCGCCGAGGCGCTGCGCGGCACCCTGCTCGTCGTCGACTCGGCGGACCTGCCGCCGCTGGCGGACCCCGACGAGTTCCACGACCACGAGCTCATCGGCCTGACGGTCGTGACGACCGGGGGAGAACGTGTCGGCGAGGTGGCCGACGTCCTCCACCACGGCCAGGACCTTCTCGTGGTGACCCGGCCGTCCCGCGACGACGCGTACATCCCGTTCGTCAAGGCGCTCGTACCCGAGATCGACCTCGGGAAGGGGATCCTGGTCGTCGACCCTCCGCCAGGACTGCTCGACACCGAGGCGGAGTAGGAGCGGCCGCGTGCGCGTCGACATCATCTCGATCTTCCCGGAGTACTTCGCCCCGCTCGACGTCTCCCTGATGGGCAAGGCGCGCGAGCGCGGCATCCTGGACATCCACCTGCACCAACTCCGCGACTGGACCCAGGACGTCCACAAGACGGTGGACGACACGCCGTACGGCGGGGGCCCCGGCATGGTGATGAAACCGGAGATCTGGGGCGCGGCCGTCGACGCCGTGATCGGCGAGGGACGCGCCGTCTCCGGCGAGGACACGCTGCCCCGGCTGATCGTGCCCACGCCGAGCGGACGGCCGTTCACCCAGGAAGTGGCGCTGGAGTACGCCAAGGAGCCGTGGCTGCTGTTCGCGCCCGCCCGGTACGAGGGCATCGACTCCCGGGTGGTGGCGGAGTACGGCGCCCGCCTGCGGGCCGACGAGGTGAGCATCGGCGACTACGTCCTGGCCGGGGGAGAGGCCGCCGTCCTGGTGATGGTCGAGGCCGTGGGCAGGCTGCTGCCGGGGGTCCTCGGCAACGCGCGGTCGGTGGCCGACGACTCCTTCGCCCCCGGTGCGATGGCCAACCTGCTGGAAGGCCCCGTCTACACGAAACCACCCGTGTGGCGGGGGCACGAGGTGCCCGAGGTCCTCCTGTCGGGCCATCACGGCAGGATCGCCCGGTGGCGGCGGGACGAGGCGCTGCGCCGCACGCTGGAGCGCAGGCCGGAACTGGCCGCCAGGTTCGACCCGGAGAGCCTCGACAAGCACGACCGGCGGGTCGTCGAGGAGTTCGGGGAACGCCGGTCCGCCGCCGCGCCGGAGGGCGCGCCGGGTGCCGCGTTTCGCGAAGCGCCGGAAGATGTGGCAGACTGAATCGCTGCTGCCTCCTTCGGCATGTCCGGGTGAGCCCCGGTCGAGACGTGGCAGACAAGACGTATCAAGCCAAGCGCGCGTGTCCCCCTCGATGCCGAGCCGTGGCCCGGCCGGGTGGACCTCCGCGTGCTCATGTCAATGAGGAACCGCCGCCATGCACACGCAGATCCAGGAGCTCGAGAAGGCTGCCCTGCGCAGCGACGTACCGGACTTCCGCCCGGGTGACACGCTGGAGGTTCACGTCCGCGTCGTCGAGGGCAACCGGTCCCGTATCCAGGTGTTCAAGGGGTTCGTCCTGCGCCGTCAGGGCGGCGGCATCCGTGAGACGTTCACGGTCCGCAAGGTCAGCTACGGCGTCGGCGTCGAGCGCACCTTCCCGGTCCACAGCCCGGTGATCGAGAAGATCACTCTGGTCACCCGCGGTGACGTCCGCAGGGCCAAGCTGTACTACATGCGTGACCTGCGCGGAAAGGCCGCCCGCATCCGCGAGAAGCGCGAGGCGCTGCCGGCCGCCAAGTAGGGCCTTGGGGATGGTGGTCCGCGCCTCAGGTGCGGGCCACTTTCTTTTTGGCCGGGGATGCGGTGTCCTCGACGCTCGCCGTCCTGGACATCATCTAGGCTCAGCAGCGTTGGCTAGCGAGGACAGGGGCCGGGCACGAGTCGCCTGTCGAGGACGGGGTGGACGTGGTCGCCGAAGACGTCAAGCAGAACGCCGAGGACGGCAAGAAGAAAGGCTCGTTCTGGCGGGAGCTGCCCGTTCTGATCGTGGTCGCTCTCGCTCTGGCCCTGCTGATCAAGTCTTTCGTGGTCCAGGCGTTCTACATCCCCTCGGGATCGATGGAGAACACGCTCCTCATCAACGACCGGGTCCTGGTCAACAAGCTCGTCTACCGCGTACGCGACATCGCGCGCGGTGACGTCGTCGTGTTCTCCGGAGTGGACTCCTGGGACCCCGAGGTCCAGATAGAGGAGCCGTCGAATCCCGTCGTCGGGGCCATGCGCTGGATCGGCACGGCCTTCGGAATGGTGCCGGGGGAGAAGGACTACATCAAGCGGGTCATCGGCGTGCCCGGAGACAAGGTCAAGTGCTGCGACGCCCAGGGCCGTGTCACCGTCAACGGCGTGCCGCTCGACGAGAAGTCGTACCTGTACCCGGGCAACGCGCCGTCGGACCGGCCGTTCGAGGTGACCGTGCCGCCGGGCCGCCTGTGGGTCATGGGCGACCACCGCTCGCTCTCCTGGGACTCCCGCCTGCACACCGGTGATCCGGGCGGCGGTACGATCCCCGCCGACAAGGTGATCGGGCGCGCGTTCGTCATCGTCTGGCCGTTCGACCGGGCGAAGATCCTTCCGATCCCGGACACGTTCGGGCAGCCGGCCCTCCAGGCGGCCGCTGCCGGAGCCGCGCCGTTCGTGGCGGGCTTCGCCGGGGCCGTGCCGCTGGTCGCGGTGGGCCGCGGGTTCGGGCGCAGGCTGAGGCGGCGGCGGTAGGGCGGACGTGGCGAGCCCGGAGGAGAGAGCGAGAGCAAGTGAGCGAGGCCGACGAGAGCCGCTTAGGCGCGGGTAGGCCCGTGCGTCCCGTCGACGAGGACCCGGCCGTGGCCGGACCCCCGGAGACGGTGCCGGCGGAGACAGTGCCCTCCGGCATCGGGTCGGCGGGGACGGTGCCGACTGAGACCGGGCCGGGGGAACCGGGGAAGGACGCGCCCGCCAAGAAGGCCTCGGGCCTGCGGGACACCCTCCTGTACATGGTCGGCGGAGTGGTCGCCGCCCTGCTGATCCACACGTTCCTCCTGCAGTCGTTCTACATCCCGTCGGAGTCGATGCAGAACACGCTGCTGATCAACGACTACGTCGTGGTCAACAAGCTCGCGTACAAGCTGGGGTCCGTGCAGCGCGGCGACATCGTGGTCTTCAAGGGCTGGGACGGCGAGGACACGATCAAGCGGGTGATCGGCGTCGGCGGTGACCATGTGAAGTGCTGCGACGACAAGCGCCGCATCACCGTGAACGGGACGCCCCTGGACGAGGAGGGCAAGTACCTCTACCCAGGGGTCTATCCCTCCGGCCGGGACTTCGACGTGAAGGTCCCCAAGGGACGGGTGTGGCTGATGGGCGACCACCGGAACAACTCCGCCGACTCGCGCTTCTACATGGACGACGGACACCAGGGCACGATCTCGGAGGACGACATCATCGGGCGCGCGTTCCTGCGCTACTGGCCGCTGAACCGGATCTCGTTCCTGTCCCGTCCCGACACTTTCTCGGTCGTTCACTGAGCTCACCTGCGGCTTTGCCGCGGGAGGCGGTTTCGGCCGTATCGCGGGTCCCGAATGGGGCGTAATCTGCTTCTCGTCATGACAGCTGCCTATCGTCCGCGCCCGAGTGTCGTACGGCGGGACTCCGGACTCTACGGCTACGAGCGGGCCCTGGCCCGGCGGGGCTTCACGCCGGTCGCCGGGGTGGACGAGGCCGGGCGCGGCGCCTGCGCCGGACCGCTGGTGGTCGCCGCGGTCGTGCTGGGGCGGGAGATCGACGGGCTGGCCGATTCCAAGCTGCTCACCGAGGCCGTCCGCGAACGTCTCCACGAGCGGATCGTGGCGACCGCACGGGCCGTGAGCGTCGTCGTCATCCCGCCCGGGGAGATCGACGAGCGCGGCCTGCACAAGTGCAACGTCTCCGGCATGCGGCGGGCCGTCGCCGGGCTGGGGCTCGTCCCCGGTTACGTCCTCGTGGACGGCTTCCCGGTGGCCGGGCTGCCCGCGCCGTCGCTGGCCGTCTGGAAGGGCGACCAGGTCGCGGCATGCGTGGCGGCGGCCTCGATCGTGGCGAAGGTGACCAGGGACCGGCTGATGCACGGTCTCGACGAGACCTTCCCGCAGTACGGCTTCGCCCTGCACAAGGGGTACGTCACGCCGGGCCACAGACGGGCGCTGGCCCGCCACGGGCCGTGCGCCCAGCACCGGTTCTCGTTCGTGACGGTGGCCAGGGTGACTCATGGGACATCGGTCCCGGCGCGGGGACTGCGGACGGGGCAGGATGGGGACATGCGCGAGAATGAGGTCGGGGCCGGTGCCCTCTGAAGAGGGCCGGTCTCGACCGGCGATCTTGATGGGGACCTCGACGGGGATCTCGACGGGGAGCGGAAGAGGAGGACCGGGATGAGCGCCGAAGATCTCGAAAAGTACGAGACCGAGATGGAGTTGCAGCTCTACCGGGAGTACCGCGATGTGGTCGGACTGTTCACCTACGTGGTCGAGACCGAGCGGCGCTTCTATCTCACCAACTCCGTCGATCTCGACGTGCGCACCGCCGAGAACGGCGACGTCTTCTTCGACGTCAAGATGCAGGACGCCTGGGTCTGGGACATGTACCGCCCGGCCCGCTTCGTGAAGAACGTGCGGGTCGTGACCTTCAAGGACGTCAACGTCGAGGAACTGGCCAAGCCGGACCTCGAGATGCCGAAGGAAGGCTTCTCCAACTGATCACGTCCGGCGGCGGCTGACCCGGCACGGCGGCCGATCCGGTGCGGCGGCCGATCGTGCGCGGCGGCTGTCTTCCACGTGGGTGCCTGTCCACAGAACGGCGCTCGGCCGCCTGGTGCGGGGCTGTACGGCGCACCCTGGCCGCATGCGTCTCGTCACTTGTCCGCTCGTCGTCGTCCTGCTGATCGCGGCTGCGGCCTCTCCCTCGGCCGCCGCCCGCCTCACCGGCGCCGTTCTTCCCCCGAACCTCTCCCCGAAGCCGTCCCAGGCCACCGCGTCCTCGAAGGCGCCCCGCCCGTTCCGCCCCGTGGGGATACGGCTCCCCGGAGGCGCGCCCAGGTGGATGTGGCCGCTTTCCCGGCCGGCACGGCCGCTCAGGCGCTTCGATCCGCCCGCACAGCGCTGGCTCGCCGGGCACCGGGGCGTGGACCTCGCGGCGGATCCCGGCGAGGAGGTCAGGGCCGCGGGGCCGGGAACGGCCGGAGTGGCGGAGCGGGTCGCCGGGCGGGGAGTCGTGACGGTCGTGCACGCCGGAGGGCTGCGCACCACCTACCTGCCGGTGCGCGCCCTGGTACGCCCCGGTGAGGTCGTCGTGGCCGGACAGGTCATCGGCGTCATCGAGGACGGCGCCGCGCACTGCCCGGTGTCATGCCTGCACTGGGGCTTGTTGCGCGACCCGGGCTTACTGCGCGACCGGGGCCCGTTGCGTGACCGGCTCTACCTCGACCCGCTCCTCCTCTTCGGTCAGGGGGAGGTCCGTCTCCTGCCCCGATGGCCCATCGAGCGATCGTCAGATCCCGCGTATCGATGAGTGTGGCCGGACCTCCCAGGACGGCCGTTGGAGCTGGTCGTTGTACACGACGATGTCGGCGTGCTCGGTGGGGCGGGCGGTGGCGAAGTAGAGCTGCTGGGAAGGGATGTAGCGGCCGCGCCAGGTCCGTTCGACTGCGGCGGTGTCGGCGGTGGATCCCGCCAGCGCTGTGCTCCGGTCCCGGGCGCGATTCACCGTCGTCTCGAATGGGACGGACACGAAGACGCGCAGGTCCCACCGGGCGATGAGTTCCGGGCGCAGGAGGAAGACGCCGTCGAAGAGCAGTACGGCGTCCGCCGGGGCGCTCGTGGCCGGCGGGGACGTCGGGGCGTCGGCGTCTCTGTCGTAGACGGCGTGTCGGAACCTCCGGTCTCCGCCTGGGCCCAGTGGATCGAGCAGGACCCGGCACAGCGCGGCATGGTCGTGGGCGTCGAAGTAGCAGCCTTCGGCCGAGTACTGGCCGCGCCGGTAGCGCTGTGCACGGGGGAGAAGAAAGTCGTCGATGGTCGCGCGGATGACGTCGCGGTCTTGCGCGCGCAGGACGACGGCGAGCTCGTCGGCCAGCGTGGTCTTGCCGGAGGCGGGCGGGCCGTCGATGGCGACCCGTAGCGGGTGCCCGACCGTGACGGACCTGATCGCCTCGGCCAGCCGGCTGATGAGCTCGCCGCGGGTGCCCTGGTCCATCGCCGCCTCACTCACCGGGTCTCTTTTCAGCACCGTACGTCAGGCTGCGGTAGCCGGCTCGCGTTCGACGGGGACGACTCGTTGCGGACTGGCCCGGGAGTAGTCCGGGGGTGGCTCGGCCGGGCGCTGAAGGAGGGCGGGGTTGGCCGATCGAGGGTCGGCACGACGAGCGTCAGGCCCGGGGGTGGGCCTGGCGGTAGGCCGCCCGGAGCCGCTCGATCGACACGTGGGTGTAGATCTGCGTGGTGGCCAGCGAGGCGTGTCCGAGCAGCTCCTGGACGGACCGGAGGTCGGCCCCGCCTTCGAGCAGGTGAGTGGCGGCGGTGTGCCGGAGCCCGTGGGGCCCCATGTCGGGTGCCCCCTCCACCTGGGCCAGCCGGGCGTGGACGACGCGCCGGACGGTGCCCTGGTCGACGCGACCTCCCCGGACGCCGAGGAAGAGCGCCGGGCCGCTCCCTTCGCGGACCCACAGGGGCCTGCCACGCACACACCACGCGTCGAGCGCCCGGAGCGCGGGCAGACCGAACGGGACGGTCCGCTCCCTGCGCCCCTTTCCCATCACCCGGACCGTGTTGCGGTCCCGGTCCACGTCGTCGACGTCGAGGCCGCACAACTCGCTCACCCGCATGCCTGTGGCGTACAGCAGTTCGAGCATGGCCCGATCGCGCAGGTCCTTGGGTTCGTCCGCTTGGGGCGCGTCGAGAACGGCCTCGGCCTCGGTCTGGTCCAGCACCTTGGGCAGCCGGCGCTCCGCCTTGGCGGTGCCGAGAAGCAGACCCGGGTCGCTCGCCAGCCACCCCCGGCGGTGACAGAAGGCGGTGAAGACCCGCGCACACGCCGTCCGGCGGGCCAGCGTGGCCCTGGAGCGCCCGGCCTGGTGCTGGTCGCCCAGCCAGTCACGCAGGCCGGTGATGTCCAGGCCGGACAGATCCGTCTGCCCGGCGGCCGTCAGGTGCGTGATCAGCGCGGTGACGTCGCCCAGGTAGGCCCGCACCGTGTGCGGAGAGAGGTCCCGTTCGAGGCGCAGATGCCGCTCGAACTGCTCCAGCACGACGTCGAACCGTCCCCGGTCCCGCCCTTTGCCCGCTGTCATGCCGCCATACCCTCTCGCACTCCACCCTTGTCGCGCCGGCGGGCCGCGCGGGCGGCCCACACAGGTGAACCTACGCGCGCTCGGGGCGATGTGGGGGAGTGCCGAGGCGCCCTGTCAGGTTCGGGCGGCGGGCCGCAGCCGCCAACCTCGGTCGGCGTTCTCGACGAATCCCGCGGCGGCCAGGACGCCGAGGCAGGCCAGCGCCGTCCCGATGTCCACCCCGGCTGAGACGGCGATCGCCGCGGGACCCGCCGCGCCACGCGCCGGGATCGCCTCCAGGACGCGCCTGGTCTCCTCGTTCAGCCCGTCGCGAGGCCGGACGGGGCCGCGCCGCTCCGGGGCGAGGTCGTCCCCGATGGAGCCGACCAATTCGACGACCTCCTCCGGGGAGGTCACGCAGACGGCCCTGCCCTGCCGGATCAGGATGTGGCAGCCTGCGGAGACCTCGGTGGTGACGGGACCGGGCACGGCCATCAGGTGCCTGTTCAGGCCTGAGGCGTGGGAGGCCGTGTTGAGCGCCCCACTGCGGGCGGCGGCCTGGACGACGACCGTTCCCCGGGACAGGGCGGCGATCACCCGGTTGCGGACGAGGAAGCGGAGCCGGGTGGGGTGCGCACCCGGTGGCCACTCGCTGAGGATCACCCCTCGCTCCCGCACGACGCGGAAGAGGTCCTCGTGCGCGCTGGGATAACAGACGTCTGTTCCGCAGGCCAGCACGACGATCGTCGGCGAACCGGAGGCCAGTGCTCCCCGGTGCGCCGCGCCGTCGATCCCGTACGCGCCGCCGCTGATCACGGTCCAGCCTCGCCCGCCGAGGCTCATGGCGAACTCGGCCGCCACGGTCGTGCCGTACGCGGTGGCGGCTCTGGCCCCGACGACCGACACCGAACGCAGGCAGGAGAAACGCAGGTTCGCCGGTCCGTCCACCCAGAGCCCGAAAGGCCTGACATGCCCAAGATCATCGAGCTGGGTGGGCCACTCGGCGTCGCCCGGGACGACGAGCCGCGCCCCCTGCCGCCGGCCCTCCGCGAGGTCGGCGGCCGGATCTCTGTAGCGGGCCGCCCAGGCGGCCGCATGCCGATCGAGGTCCACGTGGCGGGTCGACGGACCACCGCGGTCGCGCTCCTCACGCACGAAGCCGGGGTCGAGCCGGCCCCGCCTCGCCTGCTCCATGGCGTCCAGCGGGCCGTGGCGGGCGATCAGGCGGCCCATCACGGCGTCACCCGCCTCCGCCATGCGCATGAGAGCCACCCGCGCCAGCCGTGCCGACTCGTCCGGCTGCTCCGCTCCGCCCGGTTGCCCTGTCCCGCCCGGCTGTTCCGCTCCGCCCGGTTGTTCCGCTCCGCCTGGCTGTTCCAGCTTGCCTGGGTGTTCCGCTCCATCCGGTCGCTCCGGCTCGCCGGGCCGTTCGGTCTTCTTCGAGGGGTCGGTCACTCGCATCAGTCCACTCCGAGCCATAGTGCGAGGGCCGCGGATGTCTCGGTGCGGCCCGGACGGTCTTCGCCCGCGAGGTCCGCGAGCGTCCAGGAGATCCGGAGCACGCGGTCGAGGCCGCGCGCGCTGAGCGTGCCCACGTCGAGCCCCCGGTGCAGCGGGGCCATGACGGTGTCAGGCAGGCGGAACCGGCGGTGCAGCGCGGACGAGGACACCTCGGCGTTGGTGTGCCATGGAGTGCCCGCAAGCCTTCGGGCGGCCCGCTCCCGGGCCTGCCGGACCCGCTCGGCCACGGTCGCGCTGTTCTCCACGAAGTGCCGGTCGGCGAGCAACTCGGCCCGGGTGGCCCGGCCGATCCGCACCTTGACGTCGACGCGGTCGAGCAGCGGCCCGGAGAGCCGGTCGAGGTAGCGGCGCCGGCCCGCGGGGGTGCATCTGCAGGGATGCCCGCCGGTGCCCTGAAGCCCGCAGGGGCAGGGGTTGGCCGCCAGCACCAGCATGAACCGGGCGGGGAATGTGACCGTGCCGACGGCCCGGGAGATCGTGACCCTTCCCGACTCGAGCGGCTGGCGCAGGGAGTCGAGCACGGTGGTCGCGAACTCCGGCGCCTCGTCGAGGAAGAGCACGCCTCGATGCGCGAGCGACACCGCCCCGGGCCGTACGACACCGCCGCTCCCGCCACCCACGACGGCCGCCATCGTCGCGCTGTGATGCGGGGCCATGAAGGGCGGCCGGGTGAGCAGCGGGCGTCCCGGCGGCAGCGTGCCCGCCACCGAGTGGATGGCCGACACCTCCAGGGCCTTGTCCTGGTCCAGCGGAGGCAGCAGGGTCGGCAGGCGCTCGGCGAGCATGGTCTTGCCGCTTCCCGGGGGACCCAGCATCCACAGGTTGTGCCCTCCGGCGGCGCACACCTCCAGCGCCTTGCGGCCCATCGGCTGCCCGGCCACGTCGCACAGGTCGGGCCCGGATGCGTCCTCCGTGCGGTCGTCGTCCCCCGTCAGGGACGCGGCGTCCGCCACCATCGGGAGCCGGCGCAGGTCGCCCGCTCGCAGCCATCCCACGAGCTCGCCGAGGGAGGTGACCGGAACGACCGTGAGGCCGGGCACCAGAGCGGCCTCGGTGGCGTTGAACGCGGGCACCACGATGGTGCCCACACCCGTCTGGGCCGCGGCGAGCGCGGCGGGCAACACGCCCCTGACAGGCCGCACCCGCCCGTCGAGACCGAGCTCGCCGAGGAACGCCGGCGTCGCGATCCGCTGCGCGGGCACCGCGCCGGCCGCGCCGAGGATGGCCACCGCGATGGCCAGGTCGAAGATCGATCCGCGTTTGGGCAGGGTGGCCGGGAACAGGCTCACGGTGATCCGCGCGTCCGGCCAGGCGAACCCGCTGTTGATCAACGCGGACCGCACGCGCCCCCGGGCCTCGCTGATCGCGGTGTCGAGGAGCCCGATGAAGTGCGTTCCCGCTATGCCGCGGCCGACGTCGGCCTCGACCTCCACGAGGCGTCCGGCGACGCCCACGATGCCGGCGCAGTGGGTCCGGGCGACGGGCACCTCAGACCACCCCGCGTTCATGCCGGAGCGAGAAGTCGCCCGCGAACCTCTCCAGCGCGATCACATCGACCCGTATCGTGTCGAACCGCTCGGCGTGCGCGGCCAGCCACCGGCCGGCCAGCGCGCGCAGGCGCAGCAGTTTGTCGCCGGTCACCGCCTCGAAGGCCGTGCCGTGGCTGCGCCCGGAGCGGGTCTTCACCTCCACGACCACCAGCGCGTTCCCGTCCCGGGCAACGATGTCGATCTCGCCGTCGGCGCAGCGCCAGTTCCGGTCGAGGACGCGCATGCCTCGCGCCGTCAGATAGGTCACGGCCAGTTGCTCGCCGTGCCTGCCCAATTGATCTTTCGCGGCCATGGGACCACCTCCGGCCCCCGACACTCGCCGAGCCCGCCTCGGCCACGTCCGGCCGAACGCCTTTCTGTGGACAGGCGGAGCGATCCACAGGCGCGGGACGGGAAGCGCTCCCTTGTCCACAGTCCGGCCCGCTGCCGGAAATCGGGAGGGGTGGCCGCGGCAGGCTGGGCACCGGCGTGGATACTTGCCCCGGTCCACCCGGGCGGGACGGCGGAGCACCACGCCGCGGCGACGTGACGCGCCGTACGCGGAGGGTTCGCCGGGCGTTCGGGAGTGAGGAGTCGGCGGTGATCGAGAAGTTGATCCGGGATCTGGGGGCGGGTGTCGGGGTCGCCCTGCCCGCCGTGCGCGTCACGGGACAGGACCCCGTGCTGCCGTCCGTCTTCCCGCTCGGCACGATGGCCGCGGCGTCGGCCGGCGCGGTGAGCGCCGCCGTCGCCGCGTACGCCGCCCGGCACGGGCGCCCGGCCGGGCCGAATCCCGGGCCGAACTCAGGGCCGGTATCCGACCCGCATCCCGGGCCGATCGCGGGACCGAGCTCCGAGCCGGACCCAGTGCCGGGCCCAGTGCCGGGCCTCGGGCCGAACTCGGGGGCGGGGAGCGGTGACCCCGAGGTGGCGATCGACGTCCGCCACGCCGCCGTGGCCTTCCAGAGCGAGCGGCACTTCCGTACGGACGGGAAGGCCATGGCCGTCTGGGCGGCTCTGTCGGGGGACTACCCCGCCTCGGACGGCTGGGTCCGGCTCCACTGCAACTTCGACCACCACAGGGACGCCGCCCTGCGCGCGCTCGGGCTCGCCCCGGGGTCGGGCAAGGAGGCCGTCGAGAGGGCGTGCGCCGGCCGTACGGCCGTGGAGGTCGAGGAGGCGGTCGTCCGCGAGGGCGGGTGCGCGGCCGCGATGCGGAGCAGGGCGGAATGGCTCGCGCACCCGCAGGCGCGGGCCCTGGCCGGCCTCCCTCTGGTCGGTCTCTCCCGGCTGCCCGCCCCCGGTTGCCCGGAGGACGGCGGCGGGAGCCGTGGCCGGGGCGAGGTGGGGGAGCACGGCGCGGGCGGCTGGGCACGACCGCTCGGCGGCGTCCGGGTGCTCGATCTCACCAGGGTGATCGCCGGTCCGGTGGCCGCCCGCACTCTCGCGGCCTACGGCGCGGACGTCCTGCGGGTGGGCGCCGCACACCTGCCGGAGGTGCCGGGGCTCGTGGTGGAGACGGCGTTCGGCAAGCGGTCGTGCCACGTCGACCTGCGCTCGGAGACGGGCCGGGAGCGGCTGCGGGAACTGGTCCGCGGGGCCGACGTGGTCATCCAGGCGTATCGGCCGGGGACACTCCGGGCCAGGGGCTTCGGGCCGGACGACCTGGCCGCCCTGCGGCCGGGCGTCGTCTGCGTCGATGTCTCCGCCTACGGAAGCCGGGGGCCGTGGGCCTCCCGGCGCGGGTTCGACAGCCTCGTCCAGATGGCGAGCGGGATCGCCCATGAGAACGGCGACGGGCTGCGGCCCGCGCCGCTGCCCGCCCAGGCTCTCGATCACGCCACGGGATATCTGGCGGCCTTCGGCGCGGTCGCGGCGCTGATCCGGCGCACCGCCGAGGGCGGCTCCTGGCACGTCGAGGTGTCGCTGGCGCGGACCGCGACCTGGCTCGACGATCTCGGCCGGATCGACGGCGGGGGAGTGCCGCGACCTGCGGTCGAGGATCTGCTGGCGACGATGGACAGTCCCTTCGGCACGCTCACCTATGTGACGCCCCCCGGCCTCGCCGGGGGCGTGCGGCCGGGCTGGACGACCCCGCCGCCCCGCCAGGGTGAGCACCCCGCCGCCTGGGCGCTCTGAAGGGGCCGCGCCCGCGGAAGCCGCCGAGGTGAAGACCCTCTTCGGGAGCGCCGGGAGGAGCCTGCGGGGCGCCGCCGGGTGCCACGCCCGCGGAGGGTCATCGGAAGGGGCGGATCCGGGTAGACTGTTCGACGGCCTGTTAGGCCGAATTCGCACGCCCATTCACGAGCCGCCTTTCTCGGTCCGGACCGCGTCCGGTGAAAGTGGCGGCCCGGGGCGTCAGGGCGCGGGCAAGAGGGCCCGCGTGACCAACCGAGACCGTGCCCAAGGGCACACGACCATGGAGGACCATCACCATGGCCCCTGTCGTCACCATGCGGCAGCTGCTGGAGAGCGGCGTTCACTTCGGCCACCAGACCCGCCGGTGGAACCCGAAGATGAAGCGCTTCATCTTCACCGAGCGCAACGGCATCTACATCATCGACCTGCAGAAGTCGCTGTCGTACATCGACCGTGCCTACGACTTCGTGAAGGAGACCGTCGCGCACGGCGGCACCATCATGTTCATCGGCACGAAGAAGCAGGCGCAGGAGTCGATCGTCGAGCAGGCGTCGCGCGTCGGCATGCCGTACGTGAACCAGCGCTGGCTGGGCGGCATGCTCACCAACTTCTCCACCGTGCACAAGAGGCTCCAGCGGCTCAAGGAGCTGGAGGAGCTCGACTTCGACAACGTGGCCGGCTCCGGGCTCACCAAGAAGGAGCTCCTCATGCGCCGCCGCGAGAAGGAGAAGCTGGAGCGCACCCTCGGCGGTATCCGTGACATGGCCCGCGTCCCGAGCGCGGTCTGGGTCGTGGACACCAAGAAGGAGCACATCGCGATCAACGAGGCCAAGAAGCTCGGCATCCCGGTCGTCGCGATCCTGGACACCAACTGCGACCCCGACGAGGTCGACTACCCGATCCCGGGCAACGACGACGCCATCCGCGCCGTCAGCCTCCTCACTCGCGTGATCGCCGACGCCGTCGCCGACGGCCTGATGACCCGTGCGGGCGCCGGTCGCGGTGACGAGAAGCCCGCGGGCGTCGCCGCCGCCGAGCCGCTGGCCGAGTGGGAGCGCGAGCTCCTGGAGGCCCCCGCCGCCGAGGCTCCGGCCGCTGAGACCGCCGAGACCGCCGAGGCTCCGGCCGCCGAGACCGCGGAGGCCCCGGCTGCCGAGGCCGCCGAGGCTCCCGCCGCCGAGCAGGGCGAGCAGGCCGAGCAGGCCTAGGGTAGGACCACCGGTCCCCGCCGGCGCGGCTCCGGCCGCTTCCGACAGGCGGGGACCCCAGGGAAGACCTGGTCCCAGGCGCCGGTGCCGTACCGGGCACCGGCGCCCACGGCTCCACCGGGCGGGCGCGCCACACGGCCGGCCCCGCCCCCACGACGATTCGCATCCGGGTCCCGAAGAGGAAATTGGACAATGGCTTCCGTAAACATGGCCGACGTCAAGCGGCTTCGTGAGCTGACCGCCGCCGGCATGATGGACTGCAAGAAGGCGCTCGAGGAGTCCGAGGGCGACTTCGACAAGGCCGTCGACATCCTGCGCCTCAAGGGCGCCAAGGACGTCGGCAAGCGCGAGGCCCGCACCGCGTCGAACGGCCTGGTCGCCGTCAAGCACGAGGGCGACTCCCTCGCGGCGCTGCTGGAGCTCAACTGCGAGACCGACTTCGTCGCCAAGAACGAGCGTTTCCAGGAGCTCGCCGCCGACATCGTCGCGCACATCGTCGCGAGCAAGCCCGCCGACGTGCCGTCCCTGCTCGAGTCCGAGCTGAACGGCAAGACCGTCAAGGAGCTGCTCGACGAGGCCAACGCGGCGCTCGGCGAGAAGATCGAGATCCGCCGGTTCTCCGTGCTGGAGGGTGGCTTCATCACCTCCTACATGCACAAGACCGACCCGCAGCTCCCGCCGGCCGTGGGCGTGCTCGTGCAGCTCGACACGCCGAACGCCGAGATCGCCAAGGACATCGCCCAGCACACCGCCGCGATGGCCCCGAAGTACCTCAGCCCCGCCGAGGTGCCCGCCGAGGTCATCGAGAAGGAGCGGTCGCTGTTCGAGCAGATGACCCGCGAGGAGGGCAAGCCCGAGGGCGCCATCCCGAAGATCGTCGATGGCCGGGTCAACGGCTGGTACAAGGACTTCACGCTCCTTGAGCAGGCGTTCGTCAAGGACAACAAGAAGACGATCGCGAAGGTCGCGGACGAGGCCGGCGTCAAGGTCCTGGCCTTCACCCGCTACAAGGTCGGCCAGGCTTAGGCTTAATTGCCAGGATCGACCCACGCGACACGAGGAGGCCGCCGCCGTGCAGGAGAACACCAGACCCGCCACGCCGGCGGCTTCGTCGTACGACGGGCCGCTGCGGTGGAAGCGGGTGATGCTGAAGCTGTCGGGTGAGGCGTTCGCCGGTGGCGAGTCCCTCGGGATCGACCCGCGCGTCGTCGCCCAGCTCGCGGACTCGGTCGCCGAGGCGGTCCGCGAGGGCGTGCAGGTGGCCGTCGTCGTCGGCGGGGGCAACATGTTCCGCGGCGCGGCCCTGTCGCAGGGCGGCATGGACCGCGCCCGGGCCGACTACATGGGGATGCTGGGGACGGTCATCAACTGTCTCGCCCTGCAGGACTTCCTGGAGAAGCGCGGCATCGACACCCGCGTGCAGACGGCCATAACGATGCAGCAGGTGGCCGAGCCGTTCCTGCCGCGCCGGGCGATCCGCCACCTGGAGAAGGGGCGCGTGGTCATCTTCGGCGCGGGCCTCGGGTCGCCGTTCTTCTCGACCGACACCTGTGCCGCGCAGCGCGCGCTGGAGATCGGCGCCGAGGCGCTGCTGAAGGGCACCCAGGTCGACGGCGTGTACGACTCGGACCCGCGCAAGAACCCCGACGCGGTCCGATTCGACCAGCTTGAGTACGGTGAGGTGCTGACGCGGGGACTCGGGGTCATGGACGCCACCGCGATCAGCCTGTGCATGGACAACGGCCTGCCCATCGTGGTCTTCGACCTCATGGGCGAGGGCAACATCCTGCGGGCGGTCCGCGGTGAGAAGATCGGCACGCTGGTGAGTCCGGCAGGGAAGTAGGGAGCCGCAGTGATCGACGAAACCCTCCTCGAGGCCGAGGAGAAGATGGACAAGGCGGTGACGGTCGCCAAGGACGACTTCGCGAGCATCCGCACCGGCCGCGTGACGCCCTCGATGTTCAACAAGATCAACGTTGACTACTACGGGTCGCCGACGCCCATCCAGCAGCTCGCGTCGTTCCACGTCCCCGAGGCGCGCATGGTGCTCATCCAGCCGTACGACAAGGGCTCGCTGAACGGGGTCGAGAGGGCCATCCGCGACAGCGACCTCGGCGTCAACCCCAGCAACGACGGCACCGTGATCCGCGTGGTGTTCCCCGAGCTGTCGGAGGAACGCCGCAAGGAGTACATCAAGGTCGCCCGCAACAAGGCGGAGCACGGCCGGGTGTCCGTGCGGAACATCCGGCGGCACGCCAAGGAGATCCTCGACAGGCTCGTCAAGGATGGCGAGGCCGGCGAGGACGAGGTCCACCGCGCGGTCAAGGAGCTCGACGACCTCACCCAGAAGCACGTCGCGAAGATCGACGAGCTGCTGAAGCACAAGGAAGCCGAGCTGCTCGAGGTCTGACACCGCGGCCCCCGGGAGTGCCTGACAAAGGCTGCCCCACGCGCAGCAGGGCTTGATTTGTCAGACACGACCTAGGGCCGAACGGCATGACCGTGATCCTTGTGCCGCGCCATGGGCAGGTGCGGCACAAGGATCACGCGTATATGGAGAGTGAGACGCTGTGGACGGAACTGCTGCCGCCGGCGACCGGAACCCGGCGGGGGGCGCGACCGGCCCCTCCGGCGCCGGGCACGGCACCGAGAGGGACGACCCGGCGGACGCGGCCGCGCCGTCCGGCGACGCCGGGAAGGCCACCGGCCGCACCGGGCGCAACCTCCCGGCCGCCGTGGCGGTCGGCGTCGCGCTGGGCGCGGTGGTCATCGGCTCGCTCTACTTTGTCAAGGTGGCGTTCCTCGTCGTGGTCCTGGTGGCCGTCGGCGTGGGTGTTCACGAGATCGTCAAGGCGCTCGGCGGCTACGGTGTGCGGGTGCCCCTCGCGCCGCTGCTCGCGGGCATGGCGGCCATGGTGCTCGGCCCGTACTGGGGCGGTGCCACGTTCCTGGTCGGCGCGTTCGCGGTGACCGTGATGGTGCTGCTGGCGTGGCGGATGTTCCAGGGCGCCGAGGGCTTCGTCCGGGACGCGACGGCCGCGTTGTTCGTCGCGGCCTACCCGGCGCTGATCGCCGGGTTCGTCCCCCTGCTGCTGGCCCCCGAGGACGGGCCCGACCGGGTGATCGTGTTCGTCGCGGTGACGGTCTGCAGCGACATCGGGGGCTACTTCGCCGGAATCTTCTTCGGCAGGCACCGCATGTCGCCGCTCATCAGCCCGAAGAAGACCTGGGAGGGCTTCGCCGGGTCCACCCTCGCCTGCGTCGTCGCCGGCGCCTTACTGGTGCACTTCCTGCTGGGCGGCGAGTACTGGGAGGGCGCGGTCGTCGGCCTGGCCGGAGTCACCTGCGCGACGCTCGGCGACCTGGTCGAATCGGTGATCAAGCGCGACATCGGGATCAAGGACATGGGCACGCTGCTGCCGGGCCACGGCGGGGCGATGGACCGTCTCGACTCGCTGCTGTTCACGCTCGTCCCCGTGTGGCTGCTGCTCACCCTGCTCGTTCCGGTCGCCTGACGACCGGCCGCGCCCGACAACCACCGCGCCTCATAACGGTCCGCGCCGCACAACCGGTCGCCCGGCGACCGCGACGCCGGGTCAGATCCGGCTGGTGAGGGTGAGCCGCTCGGTCACCGCCCGATGCCCTTGCTCGGCCACCAGGCGGAGTTCGGCGTCGGTGAGCGGGAGCAGCCACAGCCACCGTACGACGTCCCCGCCAAACATGAATCCGGACATATCCGGTAGTCCTGGCGGGTCCATCAGCATGAGGACCCCCTCATGCCCGCCGCCCAGCGGGAACGTCACCGGCTTCTGGAACCAGCGGGCCGTGTGCCCATGCCCCAGCCAGGTCACCGACCGCCACGGGTACTGCCCGAGCCAGGAGAACAACCGGGCGGCGACCCTCGGATCCTGCCTGGTCGCGAGCGCGAGTTCCACCCGGCACGCCGTGTCGTACATCTCCGCGGTGGGCATCCGCTGGCAGCTCATGCCCACGGTCGACAGGACGGTGTAGTCCCTGGTGAACGTCGGCGGGCGCTCGCTGACGCCGACGAGCGGCAGGCGGTCGCCGCCGACGTCCCAGTAGCGACCCGGCGGGCCGAGCCTGCCGTCGAGGTGACCCAGCACGAACTGCTGGAAGGTGGCCCAGCTTCCCTCCGCCTGCCGCCACTGCCAGTAGGCGCGGGCCTTGGCCACGCGGGGGGCCAGCCCCTCCAGCGCCTCCGCGAGCGACCATGCGTACGGCGACTCCCCGACCGCGTCCCTGGCGTATCCGGGCAGGCCGCGGTCGAGGTCGGCCCAGGACGGAATGACCGCGAGGAGTTCGCCGTTCTCGTACAGGGCGACGCCGTCGCCCTCCTCGAACCACAGCACCGACAGCGCCGCGGGGTCGAGCGGCGAGGTGCCCTGCGGCCGCGTGGTGCGGTTCGCGGGCAGCACCGGCGGCAGCCCGGCGCCCACCCGTGCGGGGTCCGTCTCGGCGGGGGCCGGGACGTGGTTGGCCAGCCAGACCGCTCCGTGGACGATCCCCCGCGCGTCGCGAAGGTAAGCTACGGAGGAGGTCCGGTCGGCTTCGATCGTCAGTGTGCGGCTCCCGTAGGGGTTGGGGCTGGTGAGCACGACAGTGATGTCCACACCTCACCTCTCGTAGGCCTGCGGGATTCGGCCGCCAGACAGAATGTAGAACCGCTCGCGGCAGTCGTTAAGAGGACGGCCGCGAGGAGATGGAAAGGGTTTCGCGTGAGCGAGCAGCCGAAGACCGGGCAGCTGACCTTCGTCGCGCCCCGACGGGCCAAGCCGCAGCGCCATCTGGCCGACCTCACGATGGCCGAGCGCAGGGCGGCCGTGGCCGAGATCGGCGAGAAGCCGTTCCGCGCCGACCAGCTCTCGCGGCACTACTTCACCCGGCTGACCGGCTCGCCGGAGCAGATGACCGACCTGCCGGCGCCGCTGCGCGAGCGGCTGGTGGAGCAGCTCATGCCTCCGCTGCTGACGTCCGTACGCGAGATAACCTGCGACGGCGGCACCACCCGCAAGAACCTGTGGAAGCTGTTCGACGGCTCGCTGGTCGAGTCGGTCCTCATGCGTTATCCCGACCGCGTCACGATGTGCGTGTCCTCCCAGGCCGGGTGTGGCATGAACTGCCCGTTCTGCGCGACGGGGCAGGCGGGGCTCACCCGCAACATGTCCACCGCCGAGATCGTCGAGCAGGTCGTCGCGGGGGCGCGGGCGCTGGCGCGGGGCGAGGTCCCGGGCGGGCCGGGGCGCGTCACCAACGTGGTCTTCATGGGCATGGGTGAGCCGATGGCCAACTACAAGGCCGTCATCGGCGCCGTCCGCCGCCTGGTCGATCCCGCGCCGGAGGGCCTCGGCATCTCGGCCCGCGGGGTCACCGTCTCCACGGTCGGCCTGGTGCCGGCGATCGGCAAGCTGGCCGACGAGGGCCTGCCGGTGACGCTCGCCGTCTCCCTCCACGCTCCGGACGACGAGCTCAGGGACACGCTCGTGCCGATCAACACGCGGTGGAAGGTCGCCGAGGTGCTCGACGCGGCCTGGAGCTACGCGGCCAGGACCAAGCGGCGCGTCTCCATCGAGTACGCGCTGATCAAGGACGTCAACGACCAGGAGTGGCGGGCCGACCTGCTCGGCCGCCTGCTCAAGGGCAAGCTGGTGCACGTCAACCTCATCCCGCTCAACCCCACCCCCGGCTCGAAGTGGACCGCGTCGCGTCCCGAGGACGAGCGGGCCTTCGTACGCCGCCTGGAGTCCCATGGCGTCGCCGTCACCGTGCGGGACACGCGGGGACGGGAGATCGACGGGGCGTGCGGCCAGCTCGCCGCCGCGCCCCAGCCGTAGCGCGTCGGCCGTAGCGGGTCGGCCGCAGAGTCAGCCGTAGGGTCGGCCGCGGCGGGTCACGGCCGGATGCGGCGCAGCCACGTGTAGGCCGCCAGGCCGATCGCGGGCCACAGTAGCGACTGCGCCGTGAGCAGGAGCGGGTTCGCCAGCAGCACTCCGTGATGGGCGTCCCGCATCCAGCCCATCACCGGCACGGTGAGCCAGCGGGCCCCGGTGAGGCTGATCATCAGCATCAGCAGGTACCCGAAGATCAGGGCCATCGTGGAGACCGCCGGGGAGCGCAGGATCGGGCGGCTCGTCAACGCCCCGAGGGCGAGCCCCGCCGCCGCCGACAGCAGATGCAGCCACACGCCGGTCAGCAGCACGCCGGTCGTGGGGACGGTGGTCAGCCGGCCGAGCAGCGCGGCTTCGGCGATCGCGGCGAGCACGAGCAGCGAGGCGAACGCCGCCAGCAGGCCGCTCACCTGCTCCCGCGTTCGCAGGGCGGACAGGGCGACGGCGCGCTGCTCGTCCGGCTCGGTGTCCAGCAGGCCGCGGGCGGCCCACGCGAGCACCGGCACGAGCATGGCCGCCGAGTCGGCCGTGGCGGCGATCTCCTGACCGGTGGGCACGGCGGTGGCGTAGAGGACCGCGAGCAGCGCGAGCAGCGCGAACAGTGGTTGCAGGGCCCGGTGCGAGGCGACGTATCCGGCGACGCGGAACCGCGCCAGGGCGATCACGGAGGTCATCCCGCGGCCTCCCCGGCGACGCGGGCCGTGATGCGCACCGTGCAGCCCTCGGCGCGCAGGCGGTCGGCCAGTTCCGCGGCCCTCGACGCGGGCACCGCCACCTCCAGCACGGTCAGAGGCTCCTCGGCGGCCCGCTCGACCGGCTCCAGTTCCCGTACGGCGCGGTCGCGGACCTCGAAACGGCGCAGCCCGGGGAAGTCGCGCAGGTCGCCCTGGTGGTCGCTCACCACCACGATCCCGCCGCGCGCGCGGATCTCCCCGATGATCCGGGGAAGCTCGGCGCGGGTGGCGGTGTCGAGCCCGGCGAACGGTTCGTCGAGCACGAGCAGCCCCGGCTCGGCGAGCAGCGCCTGGGCGAGGCCCACCTTGTGGGCGCTGCCCTTGGACAGGTCCGGCAGACGCCGGCCGAGCAGGTGGTCCATGCCGAGCCGCTCGCTCCAGTGGCCGATCGCGTCCTGGGTCACGCGGCGGACCGCCGCCATGTGCCGCAGATAGGCCGCCACCGTGAACGGCTGGTCGGCGGGGAAGCGCTCGGGGGCGTACCCGACGACCCGGGGGCGGCCCTCCACGCGTCCGCGTACGGGCCTGAGCAGCCCGGCGGTGAGCCGCAGGAGGGTCGACTTGCCGGTGCCGTTGGGGCCCACGACCTCGGCGACGTCCCCGGGATCGAGGACCAGATCGGCGTCGGACAGGACCCACGGGTCGCGCCGTCCGTACCGGAAGGAGACGCTGGCGATCCGCATAGGTTCCCGAGCCTATCGAAGGATCTCCACCCATTTCGGGTATTCGTGATCAATAGCCCGGCGTCCGGGCTGAAGCGGCATCCGGCTCCGCCGGAAAACCCTCATAAATCGCAACAAGTGTCAATTTCGTGGCGCGATGCACCACGATGGTGCTCATGCTTCGCAGATCATCCCCCCTGACGGCTGTCCTCGCCGCCGGTCTCACATTGACCGCCTCCCTGGTGACCGCCCCCGCGGCCTGGGCCGACACCTACACGCCGGGCTCGGCCGGCCTGGGAGACCCGTACTTCCCGCACGCGGGCAACGGCGGGTACGACGCCGGCCACTACGCGATCAAGCTGAGGTTCACGCCGAAGACGCACCACATCAGCGCCACCACCACGATCACGGCCACGGCGACCAAGAACCTGTCCCGCTTCAACCTCGACTTCTCCGGGCCGAAGATCAGCCGCGTCGAGGTCAACGGCAAGCGGGCGGCGTACCGGCGGAAGGGTCAGGAACTCGTCGTCACCCCCCGGCACGGGCTGCCGTCGGGGGAGAAGTTCACGGTCGAGGTGTCCTACGCGGGCCGGCCGAAGTCGATCCAGGACGAGGCGCTCGGCGCCTCCGGCTGGATCGACACCACGGACGGCGCCGTCGTCGTGGCCGAGCCGGACGGCGCCCGCAGCTGGTTCCCGGTCAACGACAACCCCCGCGACAAGGCCACCTTCAGCTTCCAGGTCTCCGCGCCCCACGGCGTCACGGTCCTCGCCAACGGCGAGCCGAAGAACTCCGGGATCGTCGGCGTCCGCGGCGGCTACAGCACGTGGAGGTGGGAGATGTCCCAGCCCATGGCGCCGTACCTCGCCACGGTCGCGATCGGGAAGTTCAAGGTCACCGAGGGCACCGTCGACGGCATCCCCAGCATCACGGCGGTCGACCCCTCGCTGGCCAAGGAGTTCAGGTACCTGCACCGCACCACCGCCAAGGCGATCAGGTGGGAGTCGAAGGTTTTCGGCGCCTACCCGTTCACGTCCACCGGCGGCATCGCCGACAGGCTCAACGTCTCCTACTCGCTGGAGACCCAGGGCAGGCCGGTGTACGACAAGGGCATGGCCGACGACCTGGTCATCGTGCACGAGCTGGCCCACCAGTGGTTCGGCGACAGCGTCGGCCTGCGGAGCTGGAAGGACATCTGGCTCAACGAGGGCTTCGCGACGTACGCCGAGTGGTTGTACGAGGAGCAGCACGGCGGTCCGTCGGCCGAGAAGACCTTCGCGAAGCTCTACAAGAACAAGAGCGGCAGCGATTTCTGGAAGCTCAGGACGGGCGATCCGGGACGCGCCGGCATGTTCGACGGCGACGCGATCTACACGCGCGGCGCCATGACCGTGCACGCCCTGCGCAAGAAGATCGGCGACGAGACGTTCTTCACGCTGCTGCGCACGTGGACGGAGGAGAACCGGCACTCCACGGTCACCACGAAGGACTTCGTGGACCTCGCCGAGCGGCTCTCCGGCCAGGACCTCGACGCCCTGTTCGACGCCTGGCTCTACAAGGCGCACAAGCCCAAGCTCTGAGACGCGCCGACTCCCTCGCGAAGGGCGGTGCGACGCGCCGGGGCACTCGCGACGAGCCCGGGCCGCGCCACGCGGCCGGGTCGTGTGACGCGACCGGGTCATGCGAGGAGTTCGGGCGGGCGCGGGCGGCCGGTGAGACACCCGCCGCCCGCGCACCCGCCCCCGCACCCGCCGTCTCCGGGCGGCCGTCAGCGTGACGCCCACGGCGTTCGCGACCCCGCACGGCCGCGACACCGGGCTTCACGCGTCCGCCGGACGTCCCGCGCGACGTCCGGCCTCCACGCGCCCGCGACGCGGGCGCCACGCGACGACGGATCCACGCCGGAGGTGGCGGGCGGGGCTCAGCCCGCGGAGGCCGCGGGAGCGGGTTCGAACCCCGCCGTACGGTACCGCTCGATCTCCACCCATGCGGCCGACATCCCGGTGAGGCACCGGTCGAACACCTCCGCCTGCCGGACGTACGCCTCCCGGGCGGGACCGGGACGCACGCACAGGTCGTCGGTGTCGCTGACCGACCACGGTACGTCGCTGTGGCCGAGCGCGGCGGGCAGCAGCGAGGCGACCCCCCGCGCGCCCAGCTCGCTGGTGAGCTGCCGCCGGACGGGACGGCCGAGCACGTCGGCGAACACCTGCGCCCAGACCTCCGACCGCGCGCCGCCGCCGGCCAGCCGCCAGGGCCGGTCGCCGACGTCGGCCCCGCTGGCCAGGACCCGGTCGAGCTGGACCCGGTGATACTGGGCGACGCCCTCGATGACCGCGCGGGTGAGGTGACCGCGGCGGTGGACGGCGGAGACGCCGAGGAACGTCCCGGAGGCCGCCGGATGCTCGGGGGCGCCGTTGACGAAGGGCAGGAACAGCAGACCGCCGGCGCCCGGCTCGACCGTCGCCGCCTCCTCCAGCAGTTCCGCCGCGGGGACGCCGCCGCCCGTCTGCCGGTGCGGGGCCGAGGCCGAGCTCAGCCAGTCGAGGTTGGCGGCCGACGTGGGCGCGACCTCCATGGCGAGCATCGTGCCCGAGTCCGGCATCAGCGCGCTGAGCGTGACCTCGGGCGCGGGCGTCGCCGCGGGGACGACGACCCCGTTGATGGCCCACGTCCCCACGATGATCGTGACGTCGCCCGGCGCCCGGCCGCCCGCGCCGAGTGTCGCGGCCACGCAGTCCATGCAGCCCGCGATGACCGGCAGCCCCTCGGGCAGCCCGGTCAGCTCCGCGACCCGCGCGCTCAGCCCGGCGACGACCTGCCCCGACTCGCGCAGCGGAGGGAAGCGGTCGAGGTCCGCGGCCGGCAGCCCCACGAGTTCGAGTGCCGTCGGGGTGTAGGCGCGGGTGTCCAGCGCGACCATCCCGAACGCGCTCGCGTCGCTGTAGTCGGCGCTGGGCACGCCGGTGAGCCGCGAGGTCACCCAGTCCTTGCACGACAGCGCCCACCGGGTCCTCGCGTACGCCTCCGGCTCGGCGTCGTGCATCCAGCGCAGCAGCACGGCGGGCTGGGCGGCCCACGGGATGGAGCCGGTTTCGGCGGCGAGGCGGCGGGCCGCCTCCGGCTCGATCGCGTCCACGATGTGCTGGGCGCGGCTGTCGGACGACGCGATGGCCGGCCCGACCGGCCGCAGCGACTCGTCGACGGGATAGAGCCCGTTGCCGTGGGCCGCGACGCCGATCCCGGCCGGCACGTACCCGTCGGCCGCGAGCTTGCCCGCGAGGTCGCCGAGCAGCGACACGACGGTCTCGGCGAGGCCGGCCATGTCCACGTCGTGGCGGTGGGCCGTCACGCTGGTGCGCGGCGTGCGGGCGTGCACCACCCCCACCTCGCGTCCCTCCGCGTCGAACGCCGCCGCCTTCGACGCGGTCAGGCCCACGTCGACCCCGATGTAACACGTGGCCTGGTTCGTCATGCCGTCCTCCCGCTGCCCCTGCTCCCGCCCGTGCCCCCGCCAGTGCTTCCGCCAGTGCCCGCCGCCTCGGCCAGGGCGCGGGGGCGGTGGCGCCACAGCTCCCTCTCGTACGCGGCCACCTCGGAACGGGCCCGGTCCTCGTCCCAACCGAGGTGGCGTACGGCGACGTCCGCGCAGGTCGCGGCGCTGTTCAGGCCCATGTCGCCGTTGAGCCCGACAAGGATACGCCGCAGCATGACGTCGGCCAGCGTCACCGCCCCCTCCTCGCGTACGGCCATGACGACCTCGGCGGCGAGCGCCCCGGTCTCCTTGTCGACCACCTCGGCGAGCGAGGGGTCCCCGGCGGCGATCTCCAGCACCCTGCGGGCGCGCACGCCGTAGAGCTGCAGCAGGCGGCGGGAGGACGCCCGGTCGAGCGGCGAGTCGCGGAGGAAGTCGCGGACGAACTCCGGCCAGGCCGAGGTCTCCGCGCCGGGCAGGGGCCGTTCCCGGGTGACGCACGGGCGGGGACGGCGGCCGAGCACGCGCAGCGCCGCGTCGGTGACGTCCTCCGCCAGCGCCCGGTGGGTGGTGAGCTTGCCGCCGATGACGGTCAGCAGCCCCCGGTACGCCGGCCCGTGGTCGAGCACCGTGTGCCCACGGCTGATCTTCGCGTTGTCCGACACCCCGCTCGTGTACGGCAGGGGCCGGATCCCGGCGACGCTCCACAGCACGTCGGAGGGGGTCAGCCCGGCGCCGGGGAAGATCCGGTTGGTCTCCGCGAGCAGATACTCGATCTCGGCGTCGCTCGCGACGACCTCGTCCAGGTCGCCCTCGTACGTCAGGTCGGTGCTGCCGAGCACGTAGCGGCCCTGCCAGGGGAAGACGAAGATCGGCCTGCCGTCGGCCGCCGCCTCGAAGAAGATGCAGGTGTCGGGGGCGCCGGGGAACGGGTCGAGCACGACGTGGCTGCCCTTGGTGCCGCCGTTCAGGCGGCGGCTCTCGATCTGGCCGTCGAGGATCCGGTCGATCCACGGCCCGGCGGCGTTGACGGTGACGGCGGCCCGGATCTCGCCGCGCGCCCCCGTCCGCACGTCCTCGGTGCGCAGGCCCGCGACGCGGTCGCCCTCGACGACGAGTCCGGTGACGGAGGTGTAGGTCAGCACCCGCGCGCCGAGGCGGTGCGCGTCGAGGAACAGCTCGACGCAGAGCCGCTCCGCCCAGGGCACCTGCGCGTCGTGGAAGAGCGCGGCCCCGCGCAGGCCGTCGCGGGAGAGCGTGGGCCACCTGCGGGCCACGGTGCGGACCGGGACGGTCCGGCTCAGGCCGCGTCCCCGGCCCAGAGCCAGCAGGTCGAACGCCAGCAGGCCGAGGCGGATGAGCGTGCCGGGCCGGGTGTTCCCCTTGTAGAAGGGGATCAGCATCGGGTAGTCGCGGATGAGGTGCGGAGCGGTGCGGAACAGCAGGTGCCGCTCCCGGATGGATTCGTGCACGAGCGCGAGGTCGTAGCGCTCCAGGTACTTGAGGCCGCCGTGGATGAGCCGGCTGGAGGTGCTCGACGTGCCCGAGCCCACGTCGGCGCGGTCGACGACGACGACGCGCAGGCCGCGGGCCGCGGCGTCCCGGGCGATGGCGAGCCCGTTGATACCGGCTCCGATGACGGCGAGATCGACGACGTCGTTCTCGCCGGAGGGGACATGGTGCGACATGGGAGGCTCCCGGGGGAATGACGGGCGCGGGTCCGCGGGCGGCGCTCGCCGGACCCGCGCCCTTGGGGGTTCAGATCGCGGCGCCGGCCGTCTTCTCCTGGAAGATCTCGTACGCCTCCTCGGGCTTGAGCCCGTCGTGCACGACCCCGCGGACGGCGGCGAGCATCCCGGCGGGGTTCTCGCTCTGGAAGATGTTGCGGCCCATGTCGACGCCCGCGGCGCCCTCCTGGATCGACCGGTAGGCCATCGTCAGGGCGTCCAGCTCCGGCAGCTTCTTGCCGCCGGCCACGATGATCGGCACCGGGCAGCTCGCGGTGACGGTCTCGAAGCCGTCCTCCACGTAGTACGTCTTGACGATGTGGGCGCCCATCTCCGCGCTGATCCGGGTGGCGAGGCGGAAGTAGCGCGCGTCGCGGACCATGTCCTTGCCGACGGCGGTGACGCCGAGCACGGCCACGCCGTGCCGCTGACCGGCGTCGACCAGCGCGGCCAGGTTGGCCACCGACCGCGACTCGTGCTCGCCGCCGATGAACACCTGGATGGCCACGGCCGCGGCGTTGAGGCGCAGCGCGTCCTCCATGTCGAGCGCGATGTGCTCGTCGGACAGCTCGCGCAGGATGCTCGGGCCGCCGCTGGCGCGCAGCACGATTCCCGCGCCCGTGGTCGCGGGGATGCTGGTGCGCAGCGCGCCGCGGGTCATCATGATCGCGTCGGCGTCCGGCGTGAGCGGGGCGATCCGGGTGTCGAGGCGCTCCAGACCGGCCATCGGCCCCACGAAGTAGCCGTGGTCGAAGGCGAGCATGACCGTGCGCCCGGTGTCCGGCCGGAAGATGCGCGACAGGCGGTTGCGCAGGCCCCAGTCCTGCCCGTGCGCGCCCTTGACGTGGAAGCCGCCCGCCGCGGGCCCGGACGTCCCGAAGTCGCGGGCGTCGAGCAGGCCGTCGGTGTCAGCCATCAGTGTCGTCTCCTGTGATAGTGGTGGTGGTCGTGGCGGCCGCGGGTCGCGGCCGCCGTCTGAACAGGGAGGCCAGGCCTCCGCTACGGTCGCCTCCGCCTGCGAGGAACAGGACGAAGAGCACCAGGCCGCCCTTGAGCAGGTTCTGCGCCGCGGTGCTCCAGCCGACGAGGTTGACCAGGCCGTCGAGGAGGATGAAGAACAGGGCCGCGCCCCACACGCCCACCGGGACCGCCCGGCCGCCGGAGATCAGCGTGCCGCCGATGACCACGACGGCCACGGAGTCGAGCAGGTAGCGGGTGCCGAGATCGGCCGAGGGCGCGATGTAGGCGGCGAGCAGCGCGCCGGTCAGCCCGGCCAGCGCCCCGCTCAGCAGGTACGTCGTGGCGATGACCCGGGCCACCGGGACGCCGGCCCGTTCGGCGGCGCGGCGGTTCTGCCCCACCGCGACCAGCGACCGCCCGTAGACCGTACGGCGCAGCAGGGCGGCGACGAGCACGGTCAGCACCGCGATCGCCAGCGCGAGGACCGGTACGCCCGCCGGACGGAGGTTGAGCGCCGCGCGGAGCCCGGCGTCGGGCACGGCGGTGAAGCCGTTGGCCGTCGACAGCGTGATCGACGAGGCGACGAGCCCCGCGGCCAGCGTGGCGATGATCGGGGGCACGGACAGGCCGAGGATGGCCACGGTGCTGACCGCCGCGACGAGGACGCCCACGCCGATGCCCGCGAGGATGCCCACGGCCGCCGAGCCGGTCGCGGAGGCCGCCGCCACCGAGACGAACCCGGCGAGCGAGATGACCGAAGAGACCGACACGTCGATGTTGCCCGGGCCCGCGGTGACGACCAGCATCTGCCCGAGCCCGACGATGACGAGGTAGGGCGCGAGGGACAGGGCCAGGGAGACCGTCTGCCCGCCGCCCTGGCCCGAGATGACCAGGATCACCAGCCACACGAGCGCGGCGGCGGCGAAGCCCCAGACCCAGGGGGCGCCGTTCCGGGGGCCGCTCCAGGAGCGCGGCCCGGCCACGCGGATGTTCATCGCAGCACCTTCCCCACGACGACGCGGCCGGCGAGCACGGCCAGGACGATCACTCCCTGTACGGCCGACTGCATGTCGGACCGCACGTCGAGCAGGCTGAGAACCACGCTGACCAGGCCCAGCGTGACCCCGCCGACGGCCGCGCCCCACGGCACCGCGGTGCCGCCGGCGAAGGAGCCGCCGCCGAGGATCACCGCGGCCACCGTCATGAGCGTGTAGCTGGAGGCCGACGACACGTCCCCGCCGCCCGTCTGGGAGGCCAGGACGAGGCCGGACAGCACGCCGAGCACGCCCGCCGCGGCGTAGGCGACGACGCGGGAGGTCACCGGGCGCAGCCCGGCCCGCCGCAGCGCGACCGGGTTGCTGCCGAGGCCGCGCATCCGCACCCCGAGGGCGCTGCGCGCGGAGAGCAGGTAGACCAGCAGGGCGACGACCACGATCGGCAGCAGCGGCGCGGGGAAGCCGGCGGGCTGCCACGCGCCGAAGGACGCCAGCCACTCCGGGGTCGTGCCGCCGGGGGTGGGCAGCAGGAACAGGCCGAGGCCGAGCCAGACGAACGACGCGCCGAGGGTCGCGATCAGCGCCGGCACCTGCCGCAGGTGGATGAGGAGGCCGAGGACGGCGTACGCCGCGACCAGCCCGGCCAGCACGAGGACGCCGGTCAGGGGCGACGACACCAGCAGCGTGGCGGAGACCACGGTGACCAGGCCGACGAAGTTGCCGATCCCGAGGTCGATGTCGCCGACGGCCATCAGCGTCATCTGGGCCTGCGCGGCGATCACCAGCGGCACGGTCGCGGACAGGACCAGGGTGAGGCCCTCCACGGTCAGCACGCCCGGCTGGAGCGACGAGCAGACGCCGATCATCACGATCAGGGCCACGGCGCTTACCGCGGCGGGTGCGGAGCGGCGCATCCGCGCCCGGCCCGGCAGGGCGGGGGCGAGAAGCTGGGCCATCAGTCGTCTTCTCCCTTCTCGGCGAAGGAGACGCCGATGATGCGTTCCTCGGAGATCTCCTCGCCGGTGAGTTCGGCCACCACCCGGCCGGCGCGGAAGACGTAGACCCGGTCGCAGTGGGCCATCTCGGCGTTCTCGCTGGAGTACCAGACGACGCTGCGGCCCTTCGCCGCCTCCTGCCGGATCAGGCCGTACAGATCGGTCTTGGTGTGCACGTCCACGCCCCGGAACGGGTCGTCGAGCAGCACGAGCCCGGCGGGGGAGGCGAACGCGCGGGCGACGATGACCTTCTGCTGGTTGCCGCCGCTCAGTTCGGTGATCCCGGCCTCCGCGCCGCCCCTGATCGACAGGCGCTTCACCCAGTCGGCGACGACGGCGCGTTCCTCCGCCGGGCGGCGCAGCCCGCGCCGGGCGATCCCGCGCAGCGCGGTCACGATCAGGTTGTCGCCCACGCTCCACAGGGGCAGCACCCCCGAGCGCTGCCGGTCGCCGGGCACGTACGCCCGGCTCACACCGACGGTGGTGTCGCGCCGGACGGGCCGCCACAGGCGTTCGAGCACCTCCTGCTGGCCCTGACCGGCCAGCCCGGCGAGGCCCACGACCTCGCCCCTGCCGACCCGCAGGGTGACCTCCCGCAGGCCGGGGCCGGTGGCCCCGAGCAGTTCGGCCACCGTCTCGCGGGCGGCGGTCCCGGCGGCGGCCGGCGCGCCGAACGTCGGCGGAGCGGCGACGTGCGCGCCCATCAGCCCGAGGACGTCCGGTTCGCTCAGGCCGGAGGCGGGCCGCTCGGCGGTGACCGCGCCGTCGCGCAGGACGGCGACGCGGTCGGCCACCGAGAGGACCTCCCGGATGCGGTGCGAGATGAGCAGCACGGCCGTCCCGGCCTCGGTCAGCCGCCGCACGTAGGCGTACAGCGACCGGGCGGCGTCCGGGCCGAGCGACTCGGTGGGCTCGTCGAGGATCAGCAGGTCGAGCCGGTCCACCAGGCAGGCGCGGGCGATCTCCACCATCTGGCGGCGGGCGAGCGACAGGTCCTCCACCCGATCGCGCGGGGAGACGCCGTGACCGGGGAACATCTCGTCGAGGCGGCGGCGCACCGCGTCGCTCGCGGCCCGCCGCCACCGCAGGCGGGGCAGGCAGTGCCGCGAGGACACCCACATGTTCTCCGCCACGGTGAGATCGGGGCACAGCGACGTCTCCTGGTAGGCCATCCGCACCGTGCGGAAGTCTCCGGCGGACGCCTTCGCGCCGTGGACGAGGACCGTGCCGGCGTCGCAGGGCTCCAGCCCGGCGAGGACCCGCATGAGGGTGCTCTTGCCGGCGCCGTTGTGGCCGACCAGCCCGAGCACCTCACCCGCGCGGACCTCCAGGTCCACGCCCGCCAGCGCCCGGGTGCGCCCGTACGTCTTGGTCACGCCCCTGGCGGTGACGACGGGCGGCCGGCCGGCCGGTCCGGTGTCCGTGTCCGGCGGCGCGGTGCCGCCGGCCGGGAGATTGTCGACGTGCATGCCCGGTCTCCTCCGTCTCCTGCGTGCGGTGTGTGGAGCGGGTCAGCCCTGCGCCGACGGGATCGGCGGCTGCACCGGCTTGCCACCGGTCTTGACGGCCTCGACCTGCTGCCGGAACAGGTCGCGGGTCCACGGCCAGGCGGCGTACTCGTCGGGCTTGAGCACCGAGGCCCAGGCGTCGCGGTCCTTCTGCTCGATCAGGACGATCGGGAAGGTCATCTGCTTGGGCACGTCCTTGCCGTCGAGCAGGTCGAGCGCCTCCCAGAGGGCCGCGACCGACTGGCCGGGGTCGGACATGACGGCGACCGAGCCGTTGTCGATCTTGTTGTCCCGCCAGTAGCTCAGCGCGCGGCCGTTGGTCTCGAAGTCCACCGCGGGCACGGTCTTGCCGGCCGTGGCGAACGCCTGGGCCACGCCGTAGCCGTCGCCGCAGCCGATGACGCCGTCGACCTTCGGCACGCTGGACAGCACGCCGAGCACCGCCTTCTGCGCGGTGGCGCCGTCGCACATGCCGGTCACCGTCGCCACGGTCTTCACCCCGGGGTAGTCCCCGAGGATCTTCTTGGTGGTGTCGAGCATCTCGGCCTCGGGCTGGGACCCGACGACGCCGCGGCTCACGATGACCGAGCCCTTGCCGCCGATGCCCTCCAGGAGCGGCTTCGCGGCGTACGTCGCCCAGTCGACGAAGCTGTTCTGCAGCACGTGCGCGCAGGGCGCGTCGATGGCCGAGTCGAAGACCACGACCTTGACGCCCGAATTGCAGGCCTGCTGGATGACGGGCTGCAGCGCGGTCGGCGAGGCCGGGTCGATGAGCAGGGCGTCGGGCTTCTGCAGCAGCAGGCTCTTGATCTGGGCGACCTGCTCGGTCGCGGAGTTGTCGCCCGGCGCGTTGACGACCTTGTACTTGCCGATCAGCCCGTCGCTCTTGGCCTGCTGGGCGGCGGCCTCGAACTTGGCGATCATCGTCTGCCGCCAGCCGTTGCCGATGAAGCCGTTGCTCAGCGCGATGAAGGGCTTGCCGCCGCCGTTGCCGCCGCTCGCGGCCCCGTCCGCGGCGGCGGTGTCACCGGAGCCACCGGAGCCGCAGCCCGCGGCCAGGACGGCGAGAGCGGAGATCGCCGCGGCCGAGGCGGCGCGCCAGGGCCGGCGTGTGGGACGCATGTGCATGGTGTCTCCAGTCAGAGCGGGTTCGCGAGGGGGGAGATCGGCTGGGACACGTCGGCCCGATGCCGACTTGTCATTACAGGCCTGTAGTGACAAGCAAACTAAGACGGCGTTTCGGGCATGTCAAGAGGCTGTTTCCGGTCGGACTACTTGGAGAGTCATGGATAATCTTGATGACGGCTCCCACCACTTGTAGTGACAGGTGTTGGTCGGGCATGCTGCTGCGGTGCCGCCAAGGAGGTTCCCGTGACCCTGACCTATCCGCCCCTGGACCGCGACGGGGCGGAACCGCTGTGGATGCAGCTCATGCGGGCGTTGCGCGCGGAGATCGAGAGCGGCGAGCGCGGCCCCGACCGGCCGCTGCCGTCGGAGGCCGAGCTGAGCGACCTGTTCGGCGTCTCCCGCACGGTGGTCAGGGAGGCGCTGCGCGAGCTGGTCCAGCAGCGACTGATCTACAAGGTGAAGGGCAAGGGGGCCTTCGTCGCCCCCCGCAAGACCGAGCTGAGGTTCGTCGGGTCGATGTCCGGATCCGCCGACGACCTGCGGGAGTCGGGCCGCCGGGTGACCACCCAGACCATCCGCCAGGCGCTCGGCGAGGCCGACGAACGGGAGGCCGCGCTGCTGCGGATCCCGCAGGGGGAACAGGTCGTACGGCTGCGCAGGCTCCGCCGCGTCGACGGCCAGCCGTGGCTGCTCGTCGAGACGGCCCTGCCCGCCCGGCTCGTCCCCGGCCTGGAGCGGGTCGTCCTGGAGAACCAGTCGCTCTACGACACGCTGCGGCGCCGGTACGGCATCGAGCCCGCGGCGGCCGACCGCTGGATCGAGGCGGTCTTCCCCGACCGGGAGGACGCGGCGCTCCTGGAGGTGTCCACCTCGACGCCGCTCCTTGGCATCGAGTCGGTCGCGTGGCTGGAGGACAACACCAGGTTCGAGGCCTACCACGCCCTCCACCGCAGCGACCAGACCCGCTTCTACGTCGGCATCCGCTGACCACGCCGTCGTCCGTGCCTCCGGCGTCCCGGGCGGCGGGGCGTCATCCCTCGCTTCGGAGGCCGCGGCCTCCGGACGGACGACGCCCCGCCCGGCTCACCAGCTCTTGCCGGCCTGCTCCCGGACCGTACGGTTGATCCGGTTGAAGAAGTTGGTCAGCGCGATCTCCAGATTGATCGCGGACAGCTGCGCCTCGTCGAAGTGCGCGGCGGCGGCGTCCCAGATCTCGTCGGTCACACCCGGCGCGCCGTCCTGGATCCGGGTGGCGGCCTCGGTCAGCGCGAGCGCGGCTCGCTCCGCCTCGGTGAAGAAGGGCGTCTCGCGCCACGCGACCACGTTGTGCAGCCGCTCGTCGGTCTCCCCGTGCTTCCTGGCCGCCGCGACCCCGGCGAAGACGCACGGGCTGCAGCCGTTGATCTGGCTGGCCCGCAGGTGGACCAGGTCGAGCACGCGCGGCTCGACGCCACTGGCGTGAATCGCCTTGTAGAGGTGCTGGATCGCCGTCGTCACGTCGGGATTCGCCCGGCTCTTCATGCGTGCTTCCATCGGTGTCGCCCCTTCATCGGTTACCCGCGCCCGTCCGGGCGCGTCATCACCCATGACGTGGCGGATTCGAGGAAGGTAACAACATGTCCGACACCAACCCGGCCGACCCGGTGGGCGAGGCGTTCGAGGCCCAGCGCGACCGGCTGCGCGCGGTCGCCTACCGCATGCTCGGCTCGCGGGCCGACGCCGAGGACGTGGTCCAGGAGGCCTGGCTGCGGCTCTCCCGCCAGGGCACCGAGAGCATCGACAACCTCGCCGGCTGGCTGACCACGGTGGTCGGCCGGATCAGCCTGGATGTCCTCCGGTCGCGCCGGGCCCGCCCCGAGGCGTCCTACGACGACCGGCTGGCCGAACTCGTGGTGACGGCCGACGACGGCCTTGCGCCGGAGGACGACGTGGCGCTCGCCGACTCGGTCGGGCTCGCGCTCCTGGTCGTCCTGGAGTCGCTCCGGCCGAGCGAGCGGCTGGCGTTCGTGCTGCACGACCTGTTCGCGGTGCCGTTCGACGAGATCGGCCGGATTCTCGGCAGGTCCGCCGACGCCGCCAAGATGCTCGCCAGCCGCGCCCGCGGGAAGGTGCGGGCGAACCCTCAAGAGCCCGGACGGCCGAGGGCCGCCGGACGGGAACAGCGCGAGGTGGTCCAGGCCTTCCTGGCGGCGGCCCACCGCGGCGATTTCGAGGGGCTGCTGCGCGTGCTCGACCCCGAGGTGAAGCTGACCGTTGACACCTCCGACGGTGTGGTCGTCGTCCTCGGCGCCACCAAGGTCGCCGCGGGCGCGACCGCGCGAGTCGCCGCCGGCGCGGCCGCGCGAGGGCGAGCGGTGCTCGTCAACGGCCTTCCCGGGTTCGTCTCCTGGCGCGAGGACGGGACTCCGCTCTCGGTCATGGCGTTCACCGTCGTCGACGGCCGGATCGTGGCCATCTCCACCGTCATCGACCCGGCCAGGCTCGCGTCGGCGGATCTCCCGGATCCGGCGTGAGCCGCCGCCGGGCATGAGATCGCGCACCGCGAGCCACCCGGGCCCGCGAAGCCGTCGTGGAGACCGAAGTCCGTACCGGCCCTAAAGTCCGCCGAGCTGGGAGGCGGCGCGGATGGCGAGCCACACCTCGGCGAAGTCGCCGGTCGCCGACAGGTCGCGGCCGGTCAGCGCGCCGAACCGGCGCAGCCGGTACGCCAGCGTGTTGGGGTGGACGTGCAGGGCCCGCGCGGCGTCGTCGACGCGGCGGTCGCGTTCCATCCAGGTCCGCACCGACGCGACCAGGTCCGATCCGTGCGCGGTGTCGTACCGCAGGGCGTCGCCGAGCACGTGCTCGACCAGGGCGGCCAGCACGCCCACGTCGTCCGGCAGCCACCGGCCCGTGGTGTCCTCGCCGTACGTCACCAGCGGCCGGCCGGACTCGGCGGCGCGGGAGGCCGCCCACAGCGCCTCGCGCTGGGCGACCCGCAGCGACGACCCGGGCGGGAGCGGGCGGCTGACGCCCGCCGCGATCCCCGGGATCTCCCGCAACGCCGCCCCCGCCTCTCCGGCGCCCGCCCCGCCGTCCTCCCGCGGGTCACGCGGTGCGGCGCCCGTCCCCGCGTCGCCGGTGATCACGGAGGCCGGCGTCAGCACGTACAGGTCGCGGTGCCGGCGGAGCATGAGGTGGGGGTGCTCGCCGAGGGCGCCCACGACGGCGTCGTCCTCGGCGTCGCGCGCCACGAGCAGCACGACCTCGACGTCCGGGAGGAGGCCCATGAGGGCGAGCCTGCGCCGGGCGGTCTCCGGGTCGAGCACGTCCTGCAGCAGCTCGGCCAGCGTCTCCGCGCCCTGCCGCCGCAGCGTCTCGCGCCGGCTACGCACCATCGCGAGCCGCAGCGCGGCGACGGTCGCGATGTGCTGCACCACGGCCAGCCCGGCCGGGCGGGCGCCCTGCCGCTCGAAGGCCACCAGCCATCCCGCCGGGCCGCCGGGCGCGGGGACCGGGAGCGCGAAACCGCCGGGGATGGTCGGCGGCGCGTCCGCCGAGGCGGGCAGCCGTACGCCGGGAGGGGGCGCGGGCACGCCGGGCAGCAGCGGACGCCCCTGCGGGGTGCTCAGGTGGATGGCGTACCCCGACAGCCGTTCGAGCCGCTGGAACAGCCCGGCCGTGTCCAGCCCTTCCGAGGCGAGCCAGCGCAGCGCGCCGAACACCTGGAGCTGTGCTCCCAGCCGCTGCCGGGCGTCCTCCTGCACGGCCGCCGCGACCTCCTGCGCGATCGCGATGAACGGCACGGCCAGCGGCACCTCCAGCACCGGGAACCCCCGCTCCTCGGCGGCGTCGAGGAAGGCCCGGCGCAGCGGCGGGACGTGCAGGCCCGCGCTGAGCGCGAGCGCGGCCACTCCCGCGTCGTCCAGCCGTTCCAGGTACGCGCGCTGCGCGGCGGCGGCGCGCGGCACGCCGATGCCGGTCGTCATGATGACCTCGGCCCCGAGCAGCCAGGGGGTCGGGTCGTCGAGCTCGCTCACGTGTGCCCAGGAGACCGACCTGCCGAGGCCGCGCTCACCGGCCACGACCCTCAGCTGCAGCGCGGGGGAGCGCAGCAGGTCCTCCACCGTGGTGTGCGTGTCCACATCGTGGAGCCTATTTCTGGTGATAGACCCAATTGTCCTTATTCGGAGGGCGGCTGGTGGTGCTGCCCGAGCTCGTCAACAGCGGATACGTCTTCACCGCGCTCGGCCGGATCGGCATGATGGTCTGCTACGACCTGGAGTTCCCCGAATGGGTGCGCTCGGCGGGCCTCGCCGGGGCGGACCTGCTCGCCGTCTCCACCAACTGGCCCGCCTCGCCGGTGCCGGCGGGGGAGCGGCCCGTGCTGACGGACGGTCCCGCCGTGCTGACGGCCGACTGCGACCTGGCCCGGGCGAGGGACAAGGCCACCGGCCGCCGCAACGACGTCCACCGCGACCGCCGGACGGACCTCTACCGACGCTCGACGTGGCCTACCATCTGATCGGCCTGCTCGCGCCGGGCACGGCCTGACGCCGGGGAGAAGCAATGATCGTCGACCTGTCGGTGCCCGTCGAGAGCGGCATGCCCGTCTACCCCGGCGATCCGGAGGTGGAGATCGCGCCCGCCCTCACGGTGGCGGAGGAGGGCGTGAACGTGCTCCGCCTGCACCTCGGGTCGCAGTCGGGCACTCACGTGGACGCGCCGTGCCACATCGACGACGCGCTGCCCACGCTCGACGACCTGCCGCTGGAGCGGTTCCTCGGCCCGGCGGCGGTCCTCGACGCCCGGGGCCTGCCGCCGCACGCGCCGATCACCCCCGCGATGCTCGGCCCGGTCGGCGGGCGGCTCGGGCCGGGGACCGTCCTGCTGGTCGCCACCGGCTGGGACGCCCACTGGGGCACATCCGGCTACCTGGCCCACCCGTACCTGGAGGCGGAGACCGCCCGCCTGATCGTCGCCGCGGGCGTGCGGACCGTCGGCGTCGACGCCCTCAGCGTCGACCCGACTCCCGCTCCCGCCGACCTGCCCGCGCACCGCGTGCTGTGCGGCGCGCACGCCGTCATCGCGGAGAACCTGCGCAACCTCGGCCCGCTCCTGGAGGCCCAGGCCGCCGGTCGTCCGATCGAGGTCTCCCTGCTGCCGCTGCGCCTCCACGCGGCCGACGGGTCTCCCGTACGCGCCGTCGCGGTCACGCGCTAGGCGGAGGTCAGCGCGTGCCCCAGGAGTAGGTCTGCTTGTGCAGCTTGAGATAGACGAACGTCTCGGTGGCGCGGACGCTGGAGATGGCCCGGATCTTGCCGAGGATCTCCAGCAGGTGGGTGTCGCCCTCGCAGACCACCTCGACCATGATGTCCACCGAGCCGGCCGTGAGCACGACGTAGTCGATCTCGGGGATCTGCGACAGTTCGTCGGCGATCTGCTCCAGGTCGCCCTCGCACTTGATGCCGATCATCGCCTGGCGCGGGAAGCCCAGGGTCAGCGGGTCGGTCACGGCGACGATCTGCATGACGCCGAGATCCAGCAGGCGCTGCACCCGCTGGCGCACCGCCGCCTCCGACAGGCCCACGGCCTTGCCGATCGCGGCGTACGGCTTGCGCCCGTCCGTCTGAAGCTGCTCGATGATCTGCTTGGAGATCTCGTCGAGCACCACCGGCCCGCCCTTCGCGGCAGCCGCGCGGGATCTAGGCGGAGTCGTCATCCTCGGGGGGTGTCCTCTCTTGGAGAGCGCGTCGGTCCTACCGACCTCGTGTTACGGCACCGTTTTTGCCATGTTGCGATCGTGGTCTGACATGGTGTCAGCTCAACCGCTTCCGTCAAGCGATTCCGTAGCAATTTGGTATCTTAGCCACGAAATCCCTTGTCGTAGGCTCTTTCCTCTGTCAGAGTCGCGACATCCTAGCTACCTCAACAGGAGGTCAACGGTGACCACCCGTCTCCAGAACTTCGTGAACGGGAAGTTCGTCGACGCCGCGAGCGGCCGTTTCTCCGACGTCGTAGACCCTACGACGGGAGAGGTCTACGCCCAGGCACCGGTGTCGGCCCAGGAGGACGTCGACGCCGCGTACGCCGCCGCGACGGCCGCCTTCGAGACGTGGGGCCAGACGACGCCGGGTGAGCGCGCGGCGCTGCTGCTGAAGGTCGCCGACGCGATCGAGGCCCGGGCCGACGAGATCAACGAGGCCGAGTGCCGCAACACCGGCAAGCCCCGGGCGCGCATGGCCGAGGACGAGACCCCGGTCGCCGCCGACCACTTCCGCTTCTTCGCGGGCGCGGCCCGCACCCTGGAGGGCCCGACCTCCGGCGAGTTCATGGCCGACCACACCTCCGTCATCCGGCACGAGCCGATCGGCGTCATCGGCCAGGTCACGCCGTGGAACTACCCGATGATGATGGCCGTGTGGAAGATCGCCCCCGCGCTCGCGGCCGGCAACACGGTCGTGCTCAAGCCGTCCGACACCACCCCGGCCTCCACGCTGAAGCTGGCCGAGATCCTGGGCGACGTCCTGCCGGCCGGCGTTTTCAACGTCGTCACCGGCGACCGGGAGACCGGCGCGCTGGTGGTCGGTCACCCGGCCGCGAGCATGGTCGCGATCACCGGCTCGGTGGGCGCGGGCATGGCGGTCGCGAAGACCGCCGCCGACGACGTCAAGCGGGTCCACCTGGAGCTGGGCGGCAAGGCCCCCGTCGTGGTCTTCGACGACGTGAAGGACATCAGGGCCGTCGCCGAGGGGATCGCCGGGGCGGCCCTCTACAACGCCGGCCAGGACTGCACCGCGGCCTGCCGGGTGCTGGTGCACGAGAGCATCCACGACGAGTTCGCCGCGGCGCTGACCGAGGCCGCCGCCGCCACCAAGCTGGGCGGGCTCGACGAGGAGGACGCCTACTTCGGCCCGCTGAACAACGCCAACCAGCTCGCCCGGGTCGAGTCGTTCTTCGAGCGGCTGCCCGAGCACGCGAAGGTCCTCACCGGCGGCGCCCGCGTCGGCGACAAGGGCTACTTCTTCGCCCCCACGGTGGTCGACGGGCTGCGGCAGGACGACGAGATGGTGCAGGACGAGATCTTCGGTCCCGTCATCACCGTCCAGACGTTCACCGACGAGGCCGACGCGCTGGCCAAGGCGAACGGCGTCCGCTACGGCCTGTCGGGCTCGGTCTGGACCTCCGACCACGGGCGCGCGATGCGGATGTCCAAGCGCCTCGACTTCGGCGTGGTCTGGGTCAACACCCACATCCCGTTCGTGTCCGAGATGCCGCACGGCGGCTTCAAGCACTCGGGTTACGGCAAGGACCTGTCCGTCTTCGGGCTGCACGACTACACCCGCGTCAAGCACGTGATGCACTACATCGGCGAATAGGTTCCCCCGGCGCGAGCCGTACGACCTATCGATAAAGAGGGATAAGCCTGGAATGACAGATATCCAGGCGGGCCCGGGGGCGGCGGTCGCCGCCCCCGGATCAGTCAGCGTGCCCGCCATCGAACTCGACAACGTGGTCAAGGAGTACACCTCGCACGGCGAGGTCGTACGGGCGGTCAAGGGCGTGAGCCTCGCGATCGCGGAAGGGGAGTTCTTCTCCCTCCTCGGGCCCTCCGGCTGCGGCAAGACCACCAGTATGCGAATGATCGCCGGGTTCGAGGACCCCACGCAGGGGGTCGTCAGGCTCCACGGGGAGGACGTCACGCACGTCCCGCCGAACAAGCGTGACATCAACATGGTGTTCCAGTCGTACGCGTTGTTCCCGCACATGAACGTCTGGGACAACGTCGCGTTCGGGCTCAGGCGCAAGAAGGTCCCCGACGCGGAGATCACGCGCCGCGTCGGCGAGATCCTGGAGGTCGTGGACCTCACGGGCCGTGAGAAGCGCCGTCCCAAGGAGATGTCCGGCGGCCAGCAGCAGCGGGTCGCGCTCGCCCGCGCGCTGGTCAACCGGCCCCGCGCGCTGCTGCTCGACGAGCCGCTCGGCGCGCTCGACCTCAAGCTCCGCCAGGCCATGCAGATCGAGCTCAAGCGCATCCAGCGCGAGGTCGGGATCACGTTCGTCTACGTGACGCACGACCAGAGCGAGGCGCTGACGATGAGCGACCGCATCGCGGTCATGAACGACGGCCTGGTGGAGCAGCTCGCCGAACCCCGCGAGATCTACGAGCGGCCCGCCAGCAAGTTCGTCGCCGGCTTCATCGGCACCTCCAACCTGTTCAGCGGCACGGTGCAGCAGGTGAGCGGCGACACGGCCGTGCTCGCCCTCGGCCCGAGCGACCGCATCCTCATCCCCGCGGACGGCGCGCTGTCCGCCGGGCAGGCGGTCGATCTCACCGTCCGCCCCGAGAAGATCAAGCTCGCCAAGGAGCAGCCGGAGGGCGACCTGAGCGTCGTCCGGGGGACCGTGGCCGAGGTCGTCTACCTCGGGACGTACAACAGCTACGTCGTGGTGCTCGGCGACGGGGCCGAGATCACGGTGTTCGAGCAGAACGCGAACGACAGCACGATCACCGCCGAGCGCGGCGACGAGGTATGGCTCTCCTGGCAGCCCTGGCATTCCTACGCGCTGAGGTAAAACCCCGAACTCCCCGGAGCACACGAACCCCATGAACCATCCTCACAGGCAGGACCCCGCCTTCCTCCGCGGCACGACCCAGCGCCGGCTCGGCAGGCGCGACGCCTTCCGGCTCGCGGGACTGTCGGCCGCCGGGCTCGCCCTCGCCGCCTGCGGCGTGCAGGGCAAGGGCACGGCCAAGCCGACCTCCTCCGCGCAGGCCCAGTCCGAGGTGGAGAAGTACTGGTCGGGCAAGACCGGGAACGGCCACGTGGACTTCGCCAACTGGCCGCTCTACATGGACCCCAAGCAGCCCGAGCTCAAGCAGTTCACCAAGCAGACCGGGATCACGGTGACCTACAAGGAGGTCATCCAGGACAACCCGAGCTGGTTCGCCAAGATCCAGCCGCAGCTCGCGGCCGGGCAGTCGATCGACTACGACCTGATGGTCGTCACCAACGGCCTGCACTTCACCCAGCTCGTGCAGCTCGGCTACCTCGTCCCGCTCGACCACTCCAAGCTGCCGAACTTCGCGGCCAACGCCGGCGACCGGTACAAGAACGAGTCGTTCGACCCCGGCAACGTCTACAGCATCCCGTGGGCGTCCGGCATGACCGGCATCGCGTACAACCCGAAGTACGTCGACACGCCGCCGACCAGCATGGCCGACCTGTGGAACCCCAAGTACAAGGGCAAGGTCGGCATGATGTCCGACTCCCAGGAGATCGCCAACTTCGGCCTGTTCGCGCTCGGCATCGACCCCGACAAGTCGACCGAGGCCGACTGGGAGAAGGCCGCGGCCAAGCTCCGGGAGCAGCGCGACGCCGGCATCGTGCGCAAGTACTACGACCAGGCGTACATCGACCCGCTGGCGAAGGGCGACATCTGGCTCACCATGGCGTGGTCGGGCGACGTCTTCCAGAAGAACGTCTCCGACGGCACGGACCTGAAGTTCGTGCTCCCCAAGGAGGGCGCGACCATCTGGACCGACAACATGATGATCCCGAAGACCGCGACGAACCCGGTCGACGCGATCACGCTGATGGACTTCTTCTACGACGTGAACGTCGCCGGGCGGCTGGCGGAGTACATCAACTACGTCACCCCGGTCCCGGCCGCCAAGGACGTCATCGCCGCCGACGCCGCGAAGGCCACCGGTGAGGACAAGAAGCTCCTCGACGCGGTGGCGGGCAGCGAGCTGGTGTTCCCGACCGAGGACGACTACGCCAGGCTGCGCAGCTACAAGAACTTCGCGACGCCGCAGGAGCAGAAGAAGTTCGAGTCCATCTTCCAGGCGATCACGACGGCATGAGCAGGCTCAGGGCTTCGCTGACGCCGTACGCGCTGCTCTTCCCGGGCACGCTCTGGCTGGCGATCTTCTTCGTCATCCCGACGGTGGTCATGCTGTCGCTGTCGCTGCAGTCCGGCGACGTGGTCAACGGCTACGCGTTCACGTTCAACTGGCACAGCTACGTGGACGGGATCAGCACATACCACGACCAGATCATCCGGTCCCTGGTGTACGGCCTGGCCTCGACCCTGATCCAGATCGTCATCGGGTTCCCCGTGGCGTACTGGATCGCCTTCAAGGGGGGTAGCCGCAAGTCGGTCTACCTGTTCATGCTGCTGCTGCCGTTCCTCGTGTCGTTCGTGCTGCGCACCATCTCCTGGCAGTTCTTCCTGTCCGACAACGGCCTGCTGCTCGGGCCGCTGAAGTCGGCGGGGCTGGTGCCGCAGGACTTCCACATCCTGGCCACGAGCGCGGCGGTGATCGGCGGCCTGGCGTACAACTTCCTGCCGTTCATGATCTTGCCGATGTACGTCGCGCTGGAGCGGATCGACCCGCGCGTCCTGGAGGCCGCGCAGGACCTGTACGCCAGCAAGGCGCAGACCTTCCTGCGGGTGGTGCTGCCGCTGTCGCTGCCGGGGGTCTTCGCCGGGGTGCTGATGACGTTCGTCCCGGCCACGTCCGACTACGTCAACGCGTCCGTGCTCGGCGGCACCAGCAACACGATGGTCGGCAACGTCATCCAGAACCAGTTCCTGATCAACCAGGACTACCCGACCGCCTCGGCGCTGTCGTTCACGCTGATGGCCCTGCTGCTGGTGGGCATCTTCGCGTACGCGAGGGCGCTCGGCACCGAGGACGTGCTGGAGGTGGCGGCGCGATGAAGCGTGGCCTGCTGCGGGGCCGCCTCCTGCAGATCTACACCTGGCTCGTGATCGCGTGGCTGGTGCTGCCGATCGCCGTCATGATCCTCTTCGGCTTCAACGACACCCACGGCCGGTTCAACACGAGCTGGCAGGGCTTCACGCTCAAGTGGTACGGCAAGCTGTTCGAGATCGGCGACCTCACCCAGGCCCTGGTGAACTCGCTGGTCATCGCCGTGCTGACGATGCTGGTCGCCGGGGTGCTCGGGTCGCTGATCGGGCTGGCGCTCGGCCGCTACCGCTTCCGCGGGGCAGGGGCGATGAACCTGGTCATGTTCGCGGCGATCTCCTGCGCCGAGATCGTGATGGGCGCGTCGCTGCTGTCGCTGTTCGTCACGCTCGCCGTGCCGCTCGGGTTCTGGACGATCGTGATCTCGCACGTCATGTTCTCGATCTCGTTCGTGGCCGTGACCGTGCGGGCCAGGGTGATGACGCTGGACGCCTCCCTGGAGGAGGCGGCGCGTGACCTCGGCGCGGGGCCGTGGACGACGTTCCGCCTGGTCACCCTGCCGATGATCTTCCCGGGTGTGCTGGCGGGCTCGATGCTGGCGTTCGCGCTGTCGATCGACGACTTCGTCATCACCAACTTCAACTCCGGCGGCACGGTGACGTTCCCGCTGTGGATCTGGGGCGCCACCCGGGTCGGCATCCCGCCGCAGGTGAACGTCATGGGCACGCTGATCTTCGCGGCCGGTGTGCTGATCGCCCTCGGCAACGCCCTCCTGGCCCGCCGCCGCGCCAACGCGTAAGAAGGAAGTGGAATTCGTGGTTCCGTCGAAGGCGCTCGCCGACGCGGAGCGCAGGCCGTACTGGCTGGACCGGCCGCTCGCACCCGAGCCGCTGCCGCCGCTGACCGGAGACGCCACGGCGGACCTCGCGGTGGTCGGCGGCGGCTTCACCGGGCTGTGGACCGCCCTGATGGCCAAGGAGCGCGACCCCTCGCTCGACGTGGTCCTCCTGGAGGGCCGCGCGGTCGGGTGGGCCGCCTCCGGCCGCAACGGCGGGTTCTGCGCGGCCAGCCTGACGCACGGGCTCGGCAACGGCCGGGACCGCTGGCCGGCGGAGATCGCGACGCTGGAGCGGCTCGGCCGGGAGAACCTCGACGAGATCGAGCGGACGCTCTCCCGCCACGGCGTCGACTGCTCCTTCGAGCGGACCGGCGAGCTGCGCGTCGCCACCGAGGAGTGGCAGCTCCCCGGGCTCGACGAGGACGTGAGCGCGGCGGCCTCGCTCGGCGTGCGGCTGGAGCGGCTTGACCGGGAGCGGGTGCGGGCCGAGATCGACTCGCCGACGTACCTCGGCGGGGTGTGGGACCGGGACGGCGTCGCCATGGTCGACCCGGCGCGCCTCGCCTGGGGGCTGCGCGACGTCTGCGTACGGCTCGGCGTGCGCGTCTTCGAGCACACGCCGGTGCGCTCGCTGCACGAGGACGGCCCGGCGCTCGAGCTGGGGACGCCGAAGGGCCGGGTCAGGGCCGGGCGGGTGGCGCTCGGCACCGGCGCCTTCCCGCCGCTGCTGCGCCGGCTCCGGCACTTCCTGGTGCCGGTGTACGACTACGCGCTGATGACCGAGCCGGTGCCGGACGACCTGCTCGCGGAGATCGGCTGGCGGAACCGCCAGGGCGTCGGCGACTCGGCCAACCGGTTCCACTACTACCGCCTGACCGACGACAACCGCATCCTGTGGGGCGGCTACGACGCCGTCTACCACAACGGCGGGCTGGTCAGGGCGGAGTACGACCAGCGCGACGCCACCTTCGAGAAGCTCGCCACCCACTTCTTCGAGACGTTCCCGCAGCTCCACGGCCTGCGCTTCACCCACCGGTGGGGCGGGGTCATCGACACCTGCAGCCGGTTCAGCGCCTTCTTCGGCACGGCGTACGGCTCGCGTCTCGCCTACGCCGCCGGATACACCGGTCTCGGCGTGGGGGCGACCCGCTTCGGCGCCAACGTCATGCTCGACCTGCTCCAGGGGCGTCTCACCGAGCGGACCGAGCTGGAGATGGTGCGGCACAAGCCGATGCCCTTCCCGCCCGAGCCGGTGCGGTCCGGCGTCATCCAGCTCACCCGCTGGGCCATCGCCCGCGCCGACGAGCACGAGGGCCGCCGCAACGCCTGGCTGCGCACCCTCGACGCCTTCGGCGTGGGCTTCGACTCCTGACGCGGGGTCCGCGTCACCGGCCGCGGACCTCCAGGAAGTGCCGGTTGTACATGACGCCGAGGACGTTGCCGAAGGGATCGACCACGGAGGCGGTGACGAATCCCGGGCCGCGCTCCACGGGCTTCTCGTACGTCGTGGCGCCGAGGGCGAGCAGCCGGTCGACGGCGGCCTCGACGTCGTCCACGTGCCAGTAGACGACCGCGCCCGCGGGCTCGTCCGGCCGGGGGCGGGGGGCGAAGCGGCTGTCGACGACGCCGAGCTCGTCCTCGTGGTCGCCGATCCGGAACTCGGCGTAGGCGAGCGTCCCCTCGACGGAGCGTGTGAAGTACGGCTCCACGCCGAGCAGTCCGGCGTACCAGCGGGCGGCGGCGGTGACGTCGTCGGCGTAGAAGCTGACGGTGCTGAGGCCTCGCAACATCGGGGTTTCCCTTCTCGACGGGTGATGTCGTCAATCCTCCGGGCTGAAGTGCTCACCTTCTGAGCACTTTTCCGGGCAGAATCGGGAACCATGCGCGCCGACCGTCTCGTCGCCGTCCTGCTGCTGATGCAGGCTCGCGGCCGGGTGACCGCGGCCGAGCTGGCCGCCGAACTCGAGGTGTCCGTGGCCACCGCCCGCCGGGACCTGGAGGCGCTGTCGGCTGCGGGCGTCCCGGTCTATCCGCAGCCGGGGCGTGGCGGCGGCTGGTCGCTGGTCGGCGGCGCCCGTACCGACCTCAGCGGCCTGTCGGCGGCCGAGGCGCAGGCGCTGTTCCTGCTCCTCGGCCCGGCAACGGCCGGGCCGTCCGCGTCGGGGCCGGCCGAGGCCGGAGCGGCGCTGCGCAAGCTCCTGGCGGCCCTGCCCCGGACCTTCCGGGCCGACGCCGAGGCCGCCCGCGACGCGACCCTGGTCGATCCCGTCAGGTGGGGGGAACGCGACCGCCCGCGGCCCGCGACGGTCGACCTGCTGCAGACCGCCGTGGTGAGCCGTCGCAGGGTCCGCCTGACCTACGCCGGCAGGGACGCGGAACCCGCGGAGCGGCTGGTCGACCCATGGGGACTGATCGACAAGGACGACGTCTGGTACCTGCTGGCGGGAACCGACCGGGGACGGCGGACCTTCCGCGTCGACAGGATCGTCCGGGCCGAGGCGACCGGCGAGACCGCCGAACGCCCCGCCGACCTTGTTCTCGCCGCCGCCTGGCAGGAGGTCGTCGAGGAGATCGAGCGGCGGCGTTCGCGCACCTGGGCGACCGTGCTCGTCGAGGAGCGGTTCGTGCCGGTCCTGCGCGACCGGTTCGGACGGCACTGCCATACCGAAGGCGAGGCGGGCCGGGGCCGTGTCCGGGTGCGCCTCGCCGCCCCGACCCCGCTGGACGTCGCCCGTCACCTCGCGGGGTGGGGCGCGATGATCGAGGTCGTCGAGCCGAGCACCGTCCGGGACGAGCTCGCCCGCATCGGCGCCGAACTCGTCGCCCGCAACTCGGGACGGGAGCCGGCCTAGGACGGCCGGGGTTCTCCGGCCGGCCGGCCGGTCGCCGTCGGAGTTCGTTCACATCAGGTTCGCGCGGGGGTCCGTACGTTTCCCGCATGCGAAGACTCCTGGTGGGACTGCCGGCGGGACTGACCGTCGCCTCCCTGCTCCTGACGGCCTGCGGCGCCGGGCCCGGCCGGCCGGCGCGTACCCCTGAGGCGCCCGCGTGCGCCCCCGCACTCGACCGCGCGTTCGGGGCCTGGGCGGGGGCGGGGTTCAGCGGGTCGGTCGCGATCCTCCGGGACGGCGCGTTCGAGTGCCGCGCCGCGTACGGCACGGCCGACGCCGCCGCCCACCGGCCGAACACGCCCGGCACGGTGTTCAGCATCGGCTCGGTGACCAAGGCGGTCACCGCGGCCGCGATCCTCCGGCTCGCCGACGAGGGGCGGCTGTCGCTCGACGACCGGGTGGGCGCGATCCTGCCGCGGCTGCGCGGCCCGGTGGCCGGCGCGACGGTCAGGCAGCTTCTGCTGCACACGAGCGGGCTCAACGGCACCCACGGCGGCGACTACGAGCCGCTGTCGCCGGACGCGGCGCTGGCCGCGATCGGCAGGCTGAAGCTCGCCTTCCCGCCGGGCGCCGGATACGTCTACTCCAACGCCGGATACACCCTGCTGGCCCTCGTCGTCGAGCGACTGTCGGGCCGCGGCTACCGCGACTACGTGGGCTCCGCCGTCCTGCGGCTGCCCGGCGGTCGTACGGCGGGCGGGTTCTGGGACGGGCGCCCGGCCGCGCCGGGCCCGAGAGCGATCGGCTACCTCGACGACGGGAAGCCGGGACACCAGGGCGGCTTCGCCGGGCCGTACTGGGGCGCGGAGGGCAACGGCGGGCTGGCGATGACCATGCCCGATCTGGCGGAGTGGACGTACGCGCTGTTCACCGGCCGGGTGGTCACGCCCGCGTCGGCCGGACTCGTCGCCCGCCCGGGGTGGCCGCTGGGAAACGGCAGGTCCGAGACGCCCGGCTGGGTCGCCTTCGACCGGTCGGTCTACGGCGAGCGGTTCCTGAGCGCCGCAGGCGGCGGTGGCGACGTCGGCCACAACGCGGTCGTCGCCTGGGTCCCGGCCCAGCGGCGCGTGGTCGCCATCGCGTCGAACACCGCGACGCTGCCGGCCGAGGCGCTGCTGCGGGCGGTGGGACCGGCGCTGCTGGCCGGCCGCCCGCTGCCCGGACCCAGCCCCGCCACCACTGCCGCGGGCCCCGCCCGCGGCGGCGATCTCGCGGCTATGGTCGGGACGTACCGGCTGGAGAGGGGAGGCGGGTTCCAGGTGTCCGCCGAAGGGGGCAGGCTGACCGTCTCCGCGACCGGGGCCGACGCGGTCCGCGCGCTGGCGCCGCCCGGCCCGGAGGTGACGGAGGCGGCGCTGCGCGCGCACGAACAGCGGGTGCTGGCGCTGCTGAACGGCCGGACCCAGGAGGGCCGCAGAGAACGGGCCTCCCTTGAGAAGGCCTTCGGCGCGGTGTCGGGGCTCGCGCTCGCCGGCACGGTCACGAAGGGCGCCGACACCCGCACGTACGTCACGCTCACCACCGGCAGGGGGCCGGTCCTGGCCTGGTACGCGGTCAACCAGCAGGGCGGGGTGATGGCCGCCGAGGTCCCGGCGGAGCCGCCGGCGCTGACGCTCGTGCCGTCGGGCGGCGCCGGCCGGTTCCGCCCGGACGATCCCACCGGCACCGGCCCCCGCGTCGAGGTCGCGTTCGAGGGCCGCCGCATGACCGTCACCGGCGCGTCCGGCACCGTCACCGCCGAGCGGTCCGGCTGACCCGCCGTGCGCGTGCTCCTCGTCGAAGACGACCCCGAGCTGTCGGAACTGGTCGCCCTCGGCCTGCGCAACGAGTCGTACGCCGTGGACGTGGCGGCGACGTACCGCGAGGCGGAGGAGTCGCTGCGGGTCACCTCCTACGACGTGGCCTGCCTCGATCTGGGCCTGCCCGACGGCGACGGCCTGGACCTGCTGCGCCGGCTCGCCGGCGACGCCCACCTGCGCCGCCCCCGGCGCACGCTCGTGGTCACCGCCCGCGACGCGGTCGGCGACCGCGTCGCGGGGCTGGACGCGGGCGCCGACGACTACCTGGTCAAGCCGTTCCACTTCGCCGAGCTGGTGGCCCGGCTGCGGGCGCTGGGCCGTCGCGGCGACCAGCACGGCTCGCTGCTGCGGGTGGGCGACCTGGAACTCGACCAGGTCACCCACCGGGCCTGGCGGGCGGGCGACGAGCTGGAGCTGACGTCGCGCGAGTTCGCCCTGCTGCGCTACTTCATGCACCACCCCGGCCGGGTGCTGTCGGCCGAGGACCTGCTGGAGCACGTGTGGGACGCCAACGCCAACCCATTCACCACCTCGGTGCGGGTGATCCTCAGCAGGCTGCGCAGGAAGCTCGGCGACCCGCCCGTCATCACCACCGTCACCGCCGCCGGTTACCGCCTGGAGGGACCGTGACGCGGCCCTGGCGCTCGCTCCGCGTCCGGCTCGCCGTGCTCGCCTTCCTGGGGTTCTACGTCCCGCCGCTGCTGCTGTTCGGCGTGGTCCTGCTGACCGACACCGAGACGACCGCGCAGGCGCTCAACGGGGCCGAGCACGTGCGCAGCGCCTCGGCGCACCGCCTGCCGTGGCTCTCCTGGACCCTCCTCGCGCTCGCCCCGGCCGCCGCCGCGGCCGCCTGGTGGTGGGCGGGACGGGCCGTCGCCCCGATCAACCGGGTCCGCGCGGTGGCCCGGGAGATCGGCGGCACCGACCTGAGCCGCCGGATCGGGCTCGGCCACGGCCCACTGGAGGTGGTGGCGCTGGCCGCCGAGTTCGACGCGATGCTGGACCGGCTGGCGGCGGCCGCGGCGGCCCAGCGGCGGCTGCTGGAGGAGACGAGCCACGAGCTGCGCAGCCCGCTGTCGGTGCTGATGACCAACGCCGAGGTCCTGCTCGCCCACCCCCGGCCCACCCTGGAGGTCTACCGCGACGGGCTGCGCCGTTCGGAGAGCGTGGCCCGGCGGTTGCGGGCGACCGTCGACGACCTGCTGACCGAGGCCCGCGGACGCGCCCGTACGCTCGACCACCGGCCGGCCGACCTCATGGTGGTGGCGCGTGACGTGCTCCGGCAGGCCGAGGTCCTGGCCGCCGGGAAGCGGATGACGCTGTCCTTGGCAGGCCCGGCGGAGGCCGTGTGCCCGGTCGACGAGGCCACAGTGAGCCGCGCCCTCGCGAACCTCGTAGACAACGCCGTCCGCTACGGCCCGGAGGGCACGCCGGTGACCGTGGAGATCGGCCTCACGCCCGGCCTGGCCGTGGTCACGGTCGCCGACCGGGGGACGGGCATTCCCGAGGAGGAGCGGGAGCGCGTGTTCGAGCGGTTCTGGCGCGGCCACCGCGACGTGCCCGGCACCGGCCTCGGCCTGCCCATCGCCCGGCAGATCGCCCGGGCCCACGGCGGCGACCTCACCGTCGTGTCCGGCGATCCCGGCGCCCCGGGCTGCGCCTTCCGCCTCACCCTGCGCCGCCCGCGCGGCCAGGTACGGCGGTGAGATCAGCCGGTGAGATCAGCCGGTGCGGTCAGGCTGTGTGGTCAGGCGGTGCGGTCAGGCGGCGAGGCGGCTCTGGCCGGCGGTGAGCCAGCGGACGGGGTTGTCGCGGGTGACGAGGCGGAGGGTGACGTCGTCCACCCCTGCCGCTCGCAGGGCCGGGACGACCGAGGAGAACAGCCGGCCGTACCCCTGCCCGCCGTAGCCGGCGAGGTGCTCGCGCAGCCGTACGCCGCTGCTGACCAGGATGCGCTCCGCGTGACCGGCGTCGAGGAGGGTGAGCACGTCCTCCGCGCAGGACACGCTCACGTACGCGCCGGTCTCGGCGATCTTGCGCTGGGCCGGCGTGTCGGCGCCCGGGGCGCTGAGCCGCTGGGCGGGCACGTTCTGGGAGAGCAGCAGTTCCAGCAGCTCCAGCCCACCGGCGGCCACCGGGAGGTCGGTGCGCAGCGAGGCGCGGGCGGCGGCGGTGACCGCCCGCTCCTCGGCGGGGGTGGGCGTCTCGTCCCACGACGCGGCGACGATGACGCCCGGCCGGGCGCCGGTCCCGTCCAGCCCGGCGCCGATCTCGTGGAGCAGGTCGGCGGTCAGGTCGTCGGCGCCGTACCGGGTGATCGCCGCGCCGGCGAACGGCTGGGCGGCGAAGCCGGTGGCGGCGACGATCGGGACCCGCGCGGCCATGGAGATCCGGGCGAGGGCCGCGGGGTCGCGGGCCATGCCGACGCAGCTGTGCTCGACGACGAGACCCAGCTCCCGGCCCCTGCCGAGGTCCTTGATCTCGGCCAGCACGTACCGCTCCTCGTCCAGCCACCGGGCGGGATCGGAGTCCACGCCGATCCCCCAGCGGGTGTCTGTGCGCAGGTGCTCGTGGGGGAGCACCGGCCCGTCGATCTCAGAGACGGGAAGGGCGCCGGTGACGGTCTGGATACGGGGGAAATATGCGCCGGACATGAACGGACATTAACTCATTTTTTGACGAAACCCTCTCTGGATCTCCAGATTCTTTACCTCTCTTAAGGTTTGGTCAGCTCATCGTCCTGCCGCCGTTGACGGCGAGACGTTGACCCGTCACGAACCGGGCGCCGGGGGAGGCCAGGAACGCCACCGCCTCGGCGATGTCGAGCGGCACGCCCATGTGTCCCAGCGGCACGTCACGCAGATAACCGGTGTAGTCCTCGGGCGGCACGTCCGCGTGGCGCTCCACCGGGATCCAGCCGGGCTCGACCGTGTTGACGGTGATCCCGTACGGCCCCAGCTCCCGCGCCCACGACCGGGTGAGCCCGTGCATCGCGGCCTTGGCCGAGACGTAGTGCCCGAACTCGGCGTTGCCGAGGTCGGCGACCTCGCTCCCCACGTTCACGATCCGGCCCGAGCCGGCCTCGCGCATGCCGGGCAGCACGGCCTGCAGGAGCAGCAGCGGGGCCTTGACGAAGAAGCGGAGCTGGCCGAGGTGGTCGTCCCAGGTCTGCTTCTCCACCGGCATCATCGGCTGCGGGCCGGTGGCGTTGTTCACCACGACGTCCACCCGCCCTAGCGCGGCCACGCCCTCCTGCACCGACTGCTCGTCGGTGACGTCGAACCGGGCCGGGGCCGCCGAGCCGCCGGCGGCGGTGATGCGGTCGGCGACGGCGGACGCTCCGGCGGTGTCGTTGGCGTAGTTGACGGCGACGTGCCAGCCGTCCGCGGCGAGCCGTTCCGCGATGACGGCGCCGAGCCCTCGCGAGGCGCCGGTGACAAGTGCGATTCCCATGGGAACCGTGCCTATCACACGATCTCATGGGCATGATGGGGCGCATGGATCAGATCGCCGCACTGGTCGACCGCGCCGAGATCGTGGACGTGGTGACCGCAGTCTTCGACACCGTGGACGCAAAGAACTGGCCGGTGTGCCGGGAACTGTTCGACGAGGGGGTCGACGTCGACTTCACCAGCCTGAACGGCGGGGAACCGGCCCGGATCAGCGCCGACGCCCTCGTGGACGGCTGGCGTACCGGGCTGCACGCCCGCAAGCAGAGCTTCCACACCGTGAGCAACTTCGCGGTGACCGTGGACGGCGCCGAGGCGCACGTGACCGCGAAGGGCTACGCCTACAACGTGCTCGACGAAGGGCTCGGCGGCGGCCTGTGGGAGGTGTGGGGCGTCTACCGGCTCGGGCTCGTACGGCAGGCCGAGGGCTGGAAGGTCACGGCCCTGACGTTCGACGCCTGGCACACCCGGGGTGACGAGGCGGTGCGCGCCCACACGATGGACTGAGATCCCGCGGCCGCCGGGGGCGAAGTGGCCGCCGGCGATCTCGTCGACGCCACCGGCGGCACCTTCCTCGGCCCCCGTCTGTGCACAACCCGCGCGGACCCGGGGACGCCGCCGGATCGAGGGCGGCCGTCGCTAACCGGTGACCGCCGGGGCCTCCGTGTGCAGCCGCCGCAGGACCCGGCGGAACGCCCAGACGGACGCGAGGAACGCGATCCCGGTGATGACCGCCACGGCCGTCGTCCGCACCAGCAGGTAGGTGCCGATCGACTGGTGCAGCAGCAGCCAGATGCTCACGCTCGAGTTGACCAGCAGGACGAACGCCCACAGCAGCGTGATCCTGGCGAAGAACCGCTGGACGCGCTGGTGCCGCAGCACGAACGACGGCAGGTGGATGTAGTCGAGCGTCAGCTTCTCCACGAGGGGGCGGCGCATCCGGACGGACGCCAGCAACACCATGCTGATGACGATCGTGCCGAGTTCCGGCTGGATGAAGTAGACCACCGCGCTGCCGCTCCACAGGCCGAGCACCGTCCGTACGGTGATGGCGATGGCGGCGAAGATCATGGTGCCGGGCACCGGCTGGCGGCGCACCAGCCGCCACAGCACGCCCAGGTAGACCCAGGAGATCGCGGCCATCAGCGCGCCGCGCAGGCCGAGCACCGCGAGTGCCGCGTAGAACACGGCGAGAGGAGCCACCACGCCTTCGAGGAGCCGGGGGACCGCCTGTTTGATCAGGGCGGTGAGCCTGGGCATGGCGAAGGGCGTGTGGTTCATGACACTCCAACGGGCCGGCGGGGGAGACCGACGCTGTAGTTGGCAAACGCGCCTACCCGGACATCGCGGTCGGAAACGCCCAGGAAAGGTGTTGCATCGGTGGCTTACCGTACCTGACGGTACGGCCTTGACGGGCCGGAAGCACTGTCCGAGGTGACATCCGATACCGATGCGGCATGTCATTTGAGAGTCCGTGGACGGAACGAACGCACTGGTCATCGCTTCGTCATGCGACTCGGGCCGCTTCCCCCGTGAACACGGACGCGGGTTACGGTGACGGGATGAATACGGGATTCGGGTACTTCGCAACTCATGATGCGGTTCGTCCGGATACGCTCGCCCGCCTCGTGGAGCAGCGCGGCCACGCGGCGCTGCTGTTCACCGAGCACACGCACATTCCCGTACCGCCCGGCGGAGGGGCGCCGAAGGACGAGCGGGGCGGCGAACTGCCGCGGCGCTACTGGCACACCTACGACCCGTTCGTCGCCTCGATGGCGGCCGGGGCCGCGACGACCCGGCTGCGGGTGGGCACCGGCATCTGCCTGGTGCCGGAGCACGAGCCCATCGGCCTCGCGAAGACGGTCGCGAGCGTGGACGACCTGACCGGCGGGCGCTTCGAGTTCGGCATCGGCGCGGGCTGGAACCGCGAGGAGATGCGCAACCACGGGACCGACCCGGCCCGCCGGTTCGCGCTGATGCGGGAGCGCGTGCAGGCCATGCGGGAGATCTGGACCCGCGACGAGGCGGAGTTCCACGGGGAGTTCGTGTCGTTCGACCCCGTCTGGTCGTGGCCCAAGCCGGCCCAGCGCCCGCACCCGCCGATCCTCGTGGGCGGCGTCGGGCCGCGGGTGTTCGACCGGGTCCTGGAGTACGGGGACGCCTGGCTGCCCAACTACGGCCCGGGGGTGCTGGAGCGGATCCCCGAACTGTTCCGGCGGGCGGAGGAGGCGGGCCGGCGCGTCGAGGTCGTGATGCTGGCGGTCCCGGCGGACCCCGGCGCGCTGGAGCGGTGCGAGGAGGCGGGGGTCTCCCGCGTCATGGCCTGGCTGCCGTCGGCCGGGTACGACCGGGTTCAGCGGGAGATGGACGCCTTCGAGACCGCACTCGCCGAAGCGCACGGCGAGTGAGCTCGTGACCCGGCGCGGTCAGTTCAGCGTTGCGGTGGCCAGCTTGGCGCCGAAGCCCAGGAAGAGCGCGCCCACCCCCGACGTCAGCCCGGCCGCGAGCCTGCGGCGGCGGCGGAAGTGCGCCGCGAGGAACGTGCCGCCGAAGATGAGGGTGGTCAGGTAGGTCACGCTGAACACCTGCACGATCAGCGCCAGGATCAGGAACGACAGCGCCGGCGCGCCGTACGACGGGTCCACGAACTGCACGAAGAACGCCACGAAGAACAGGATCGCCTTGGGGTTGAGGAGGCTGATCGTGAGCGCCTTCCGGAACGGGTCGCGCCCCTCACCGGCCGCCCCGGCGGGGGCGGAGGACGGAGCGACGGCCGCGCCTCCCGTCATCGTCCCGGCCGTCGTCTCGGCCGTGGTCCCGGGCGGTGAGGTTCTGGAGCGGGAGGCGCGCAGCGAGCGCCAGGCGCCGCGCAGCATGCCGAAGCCGATCCAGCCGAGGTAGACCGCGCCCGAGTACTTCACGATCGTGAACAGGACCGGCGTGGACTTGAGCAGCGACGCGACCCCGGCGGCCGACAGGAACATCAGCGCCGAGTCGCCGGCGAAGACCCCGGCGGCCGCCCGGTAGCCCCGCCGGATCCCGTGCTGGGCGGCGGTGGACAGGACGAACAGCGAGTTCGGCCCGGGCAGCAGGATGATCAGGAACGAGCCGACCACGTAGGTCCAGATGTTGGTGATGCCGAAGAACAACCCTGCCTCCGTAAAGCGAGATAAGTCAGGGTATAGGTCATCACGGTCTGTGGTCACGGCAGGATAAGACACCGAAGATCCCTATTGACCGTGTGGGGAATAGGGACAATCCTTAAGTTCATGACGCTGTGGAAGCCCGATCCGACCTTCTATCCCTCGCCCCGCGACGCCGCCGAGGCGCCGCCGGAGAAGCTGGCCTACGTGGCCGCCTTCGACCGGTCGGCCCAGCGGCCCGACGCGCTCGCCGTGCTCGACACCGACCCCGCCTCCTCGGCGTACGGGACGGTGGTCGGCTGGACGGACCTGCCGCACACGGGGGACGAGCTGCACCACTTCGGCTGGAACGCCTGCAGCAGCGCCCTCTGCCCGTACGCGCCGCACCCGCACGTGGAGCGGCGCTACCTGATCGTCCCCGGCCTGCGGTCGTCGCGCATCTACGTGTACGACACCAAGGACCGGGTCAGCCCCGAACTTGTGAAGGTGGTCGAGCCCGAGGAGCTGGGCAAGCGGGCCGGCTACTCCCGCCCGCACACCGTCCACTGCGGCCCCGAGGGGCTGTACGTCAGCGCGCTCGGCGGCTACGGCGACGACGGCCCGGGCGGCATCGCCATCCTCGACCACAACACCTTCGAGGTCCTCGGCCGGTGGGAGGTCGACCGCGGCCCGCAGTACCTCGCCTACGACTTCTGGTGGCACATCAACCACGACGTGCTGGTCACCTCCGAGTGGGGCACGCCCTCGATGATCGAGGACGGGGTGGTCGGCGAACTGCTGCTCGGCCGCAAGTACGGCCACAAGCTGCACTTCTGGGACCTGCGCAAGCGCCGGCACGTCCAGGAGGTCGACCTCGGCGACCAGCACCAGATGACGCTGGAGCTGCGCCCCGCCCACGACCCGACGAAGACGTACGGCTTCGCCGGGGTCGTCGTCAGCGTCGAGGACCTGTCGGCCTCGGTGTGGGTGTGGCACAAGGAGGGCTCCCGCTGGGCGGCGACCAAGGTCATCACGATCCCGGCCGAGCCCGCGTCGCCGGACGACCTGCCCGACGTGCTGAAGCCGTTCGGCGCGGTGCCGCCGCTCGTCACCGACATCGACCTGTCGGTGGACGACCAGCGTCTGTACGTGTCGTGCTGGGGCACCGGCGAGCTCAAGCAGTACGACGTGTCCGACCCGTTCAAGCCGGTCGAGATCGGCTCGATCCGCCTCGGCGGCATCGTGGACAGGGCCGCCCACCCCGCCGCCCCGGACGAGCGCCTCGCCGGCGGGCCGCAGATGGTCGAGGTGAGCCGCGACGGCCGCCGGGTCTACGTCACCAACTCCCTCTACGGCGCCTGGGACGACCAGTTCTACCCGGACGGGGTCGGCGCGTGGATGGCGAAGATCGACGCGGACGGCTTCACGCTCGACGAGCGGTTCTTCCCGCACGGCGACGACTTCCGCGGCCTGCGCCCGCACCAGACCCGGCTGCAGGGCGGCGACGCGTCCTCCGACTCCTACTGCTACCCGTGACGCTGACCGCGGTCATCCTGCTCGGCGCCTTCCACGGGATCAACCCCGCGATGGGCTGGCTGTTCGCCGTCGCCCGGGGACTGCAGGAGCGCAGCCGCGACCTGCTTCTGCAGTCCCTCCCGGTCATCGCGCTGGGCCACCTCGCGTCGGTGGCCCTCGTGGTGGCGGTGGTGTCCGCGACCGGCTCGCTCGTGACCGGGACGGCCCTCGCGATCGGGGCGGGGGTCCTGCTCGTCGGGTTCGGGCTGTGGCACCTGCTCGCCCGGCGGCACTTCCGCTGGGTGGGCATGCGGTTGTCGCTGCCGCAACTGGCCGCCTGGTCGTTCCTGATGTCGTCGGTGCACGGCGCCGGGCTGATGCTGCTCCCCGTCCTCACCCGGATGCCCGCGGGTCACCACGGGCACGCGCTGTCCGGCGGGCTGTTCGTCGCGGGCGTGCACACGCTCGCGATGTTCCTCACCGCGACCGCGGTCGCGGTGGTCGTGTACGAGTTCGTCGGCGTCGCCGTCCTGCGCCGGGCCTGGTTCAACCTCGACCGGATGTGGGCCTTCGCCCTGGTCGGCGCGGGCGTCTTCACCCTCGTCGCCGCCGTCTGACCGCCTAATGATGTCCCTTTGATCGCTTGGGCTGCATGAGGAGGGCTGGTCACGGGCTCGTTGCCGGCGCCATGGACGCGGCTGAGCGAACAACCGGGCGCGCGAGGCGGATCTCTTCGGAGAGCCTGGGCAATATCGAAACGCATGCGTACACTTCCTGTCTAAACGGTGTCGTTTCGATAGGACTGGTCATGCCGGCTCACCGCCGCGGCGAGATTCGAGAAGAAGCCATCCTGCGCGTGGCCATGAGCCTGTTGGTCGAGGTCGGCTACGACCAGTTGACCATTGAGGCCATCGCGGAGCGCGCCCGTGCCAGCAAGGCCACGATCTATCGACGGTGGCCGGGTAAGGCCGAGCTGGTGGCGACGGCCATACGGCGGTACGCCGGAACGCCGGTGGCCGCGCCACCCGACACGACGAACCTGCGTGACGGTCTACTGGCTGTTCTGCTGGAACTGCGTACCAGCCTCATAGGTCAAGACAGCGCGCTCATTCTCGGACTCCTCGTCGCGATGCGCCGCGACCCCGATCTCGCGCACACCGTACGGCGACACGTCCTCGACCACAAACGCGACGTATTCGCGGCCGTGGTGGCCGGAGCCATCGCTCGAGGCGAGGTTCCCCAAACCATCGACCACGCGCTCGTCGCCGAGATCAGCTCAGCCGCACTGCTCTCTCGCCTCCTCGTCACCGGCGAACCTCTCGACGACCTGTTCCTGCAGCTGCTCGTGGATGCGGTGCTGCTGCCCATGCTGAACCATCAACTCGACCAACGATAAGGACCTATCGCGATGTGGCAAACGATCATTCTCGGCTTCCTTGGTGGTCTCATCGCCGGCAATGGGCTTCCCCATTTCATCCGCGGCATCACCAGAAGGCGCTATCCGAGCGCGTTGGGCAGCGGGCCCATCCCCAATCTCATCGCGGGGTGGGCCGGCCTCGTTCTTGGCGGTCTGCTGTTGTGGTGGGCTCACATCGACCGATACCCCGAACCGGCCTTCGCCTCCATTTGTACGAGCGTCCTACTCATCGGCCTATTCCACGCGGGTCCAGGTGCCTTCGGGCGCAAGGATGCACCTCACCCATTGGGGCAACAGCATCCATGAAAAGCGTCAGAGCCAAAAATGGGGTAGCCCCATCACGTGGCCGGGGGTCGCAGGCCGAGCCACTGCTCGGCGTCCCAGGCCTGGAACCGCTCGACCTCGGTGAACCCCAGCTTTGCCGCGAGGCGCATCGAGGCGACGTTGGCGCTCTGGGTGGTGAGCACCACCGGCTCGCCGGGAAGGACGCCGTCAAACCAGTCGAGTGCCGCCGCGCACGCCTCGGCGGCGTACCCTTGCCCCCAGGCCTTCGGCAGGAACAGGTAACCGAGATCGGCCTTCCCCACGGCGGCCGGGCGACGGTGCCCGGCTGCTCTCCTGAGCAGGATCTGGCCGATCATCGTCCCGTCGAGCTCGACGACGAAACTCCCGGGCCATCGCTCGGGCACCTCCGGCATCTCACGCTCAAGCTCGTCACGCGGGCGGGGACCGCCGAGGTAGGTGTGCACCTCTGGCGAGGCGAGCAGCTCGATGAACGTTGTACGGTCCCGCGCCTCGGGCTCACGGAGCACGAGACGCTCGGTCCGGATCAGCTCAGGCGGCCAAGCCACATGCCCTAGATCTGACATGCGCGCAGGCTAACGACCCTGTAGGACGTCGTTCAAGTTGGGCATGAACGCGTGGCTCACCGGCCGAGCTATGGGGCCGGCAGGTGCTCGTAGTCGCGGACCAGGCGTCGGTGGAACATCAAGATGCCGTACGTTGCCTCGACGACCCATCTCTTGCGCTGGGGGACGAACCCCTTGTTGCCGGGGTTACGCTCGACGATCTCCACGTCGATCCCCAGGTCTGCGCCATGCGCGAGGACGGCGTTTTTGAACCCCTGGTCGACCAGCGCTTTGGTCACCGTGTCCTCGGTGTCGGCGACGACCCGGTCCAGCAGGGTGATCCCGGCGGTGTTCTCGTGGACCGAGGCGGCCGGCGTGACCACGGTGATGACCAGGCCCGGCACGCGCTTGGCGGCATCTTTTCCGGTGGTGGAGGCGGGGACTCCGGCCGCGACCTGGACGCTCTGGGTGTCCAGCACGACCAGGCTCGGGTCGGCTATCGCTTCTTCTCCTCGCGCAGATGCCCGCGCAGCATGTCGTGGATTGTCTTGTCGGTGCCGTCGTCACGCCACTTGGAGAAGTAGTAGTACGTCGCACTTCTGGGTGGCAGGTCCTGCGGGAGATAGTCCCATTGGACGCCGGTCTGCCCCTGGTAGCGGATGGCGTTGACGATCTCGCGTAACTCGTAGTTGCCCTCGTGGCCGCTGACGGACGGGGTACGCGGCCTTCCATGCCGTGAGCACTGGCTCGATCAACGCCCACTGCGCGTCGGTTAAGTCGCTGGGGTACGGCTTGCGCTCAGTCACGCGGCTATCCCAATCAAGGGCCTAGGCTCGCGAACCGCACTCTCAGCCGCACGGGTGAAATTTGCAGAGATGACGGGCATGATGAAAACAGCAGGTCGGCACGCTGGAACGCGCCCACCTGCGACATGAGCCACGCATAATCCGGCCTTAAGACTGCACCGGTTGTCGGCCGGTCGAAGACGTCACTACGCTCCCGCGGCATTCCCTCCCTCGGCGTTTCGACGCCGGAGGTCCCTTTTCCGTTCGGAGCAACCATGCAAGCGATCACGCGTGGCGTCTTCACCGTCGTGGTCCTGTCGGCCGTACTTTCCGCCCTGTTCATCGCCTGCTTCGACCCGGCCCGGGCGACCGGGACCGCCGCCCCCGCCGCGCGGAGCACGCAGGTGAAGCCGCGTCTCGTCGCGCCCCCCGCCGTCGCGCCCGTCAAGGCGCCGGCTCCGGCACAGGTTCCGATACAGGCCGCCGCGCAGGGCGCGATGGTGCCGGTGCAGGCCGCGGCCGCCCGGCTGGAGAGCGAGTCCGTGCCCATGCCCGAGGTGACGGTCACCGTGACGGTCACCCCCAGACCCTCTCCCAGGCCCTCCCCCTCGCCGCGTCCGATCAGGGTCGGGTACGTCCCCCAGCGCGGCGCGTTCGGCGCCACGTCGACCGTGCACGACCTGGAGGAGAGCGGGCAGGCGAGCCGGCTGACGCACGCCGTCTACGCCTTCGCGAACATCGATCCGACGTCGCTGACCTGTCTGGCCGGTGTCACCCGGCCGCCCGCGCCCGACCCCGAGGACCCCGACCAGGGCGACGGCGCGGGTGACGCCTGGGCCGACTACCAGCGGGGTTTCACGGCGGCCGAGTCGCTGGACGGCAGGGCGGATCCGCCGGACGCCCGGCTCGCCGGCAACTTCAACCAGTTGAAGAAGCTGAAGGCCCGGCACCCCAACCTGAGGACGCTCATCTCCATCGGAGGCTGGACGTATTCCAAGTACTTCTCGGACGTCGCGCGTACCGCCGCCACCCGGCAGCGGTTCGTCAAGTCGTGCCTCGACGCGTACATCAGGGGTGACCTGCCGGGCGTGGGCAGCCGCGGCGGCCCCGGCAGCGCCGCGGGCGTCTTCGACGGCATCGACGTCGACTGGGAGTGGCCCGGCGGCGAGGGCCACCTGGGCAACCACGTCGGCGCCGAGGACAAGCGTCACCTGACGGCCCTGCTGGCGGAGTTCCGCGCGCAACTCGACGCGCTCGGCGCGGCCAACGGCCGCCGCTACCTGCTCACGGTCTACGTGCCGGCCGAGCCGGACCGCGTCAAGGCGGGCTTCGACCTGCAGAAGCTGACCGGCGTGGTCGACTTTGTCACCGTCCAGAGCGGAGGACGGCACGCCCTGCGCGAGGGCACCATCCTCCGCTGAACGCGCTCCGGCGCGGTGACCGGGCGGGTGCCGGTCGGGGGAGGAGAGATCAGCTCGTGCACGAGGCCGTGACGGCCACGTAGGCGCTCGCCGCGGTCCCGTTGACGGCCGTCACCTTGAGCAGGTCGCGGTGGAAGACGTCGGAGTCGCGGGTCAGGCTGGTCGAGATCGCCACCCCGGCCGGGGCGGTGATCGTGATGGTGTCGGCCAGCATGTGCGGCGCGTACGACGGGCAGATCGCCAGGAAGGTCCCGGTGGCGCCGGGGGCGACCCGGCCCGAGTTGGCCGTGGCGCCCGTGGCCGCCAGGGCCGGGGCGGCGGTGACGGCCAGCCCACCGGCGACGACGGCGGCGGCGAGGGCGAGACGGATGGAGGTGCGCTTCATCATGAGAGGTGTCCTTTCTTTCCGGTCCCTTGGGGACCGCTCTGGTGGGGAAACAGGGCTCGGGTGAGCCGTTCAGGCCGGGACCTGGTCCCGGGCCGTGGCCCGGGGGTCCGCCGGGGGTGATGTCGGGGTGCGGCCGGCCCGCGGCCGGAGCACCCGGGCGAGGACGCCCGGAGACATCAGGTGCTGCGGAGGCGCCTGCAGGTTGGCGACGCTCAGGAACGCGTGCCCGACCACCGGATCCGCCTCCGCCGCCACGTGCAGCCGGGAGATGTAGCGGTTCAGCAGCTTCGTACGCGGGGTGCGCGGTCCCTCGACCGAGGGGAACCGCAGATCGCCGCCGACGGACATGTCCCACGGCACGTCGATGATCCGCCCGGCGCGCTCGAAGAAGCGGCGGGCCAGGCCGGTGCCCCCGCCGCCGGCCAGGCATTCGCGCAGCGCGGCGGCCTCGCAGGCGGCGACCGTCATGCCCTGCCCGTACGACGGGTTGAACTGGCACAGCGCGTCGCCGAAGACCAGGTAGCCCTCGGGGAAACGGTCCAGTCGTTCGTAGCGGCGGCGGATGCTCACCGGAATGCGCATCAGCCGCGGCTCGCCGAGCGGTTCCAGGCGCTCCAGGAGGAGGTGCAGGTCCGGCACCGGGAGCCGGGCGGCGAAGCGGTGGTAGCCGTCCGGGTCGACGGGCGGCACGTCGTCGCCCATGCCGAACAGGGTGACCAGCCAGCGGTCGCCCTCCCCGCTGAGCGCGACCCCACCCCTCGGCACCGACGCGGTGTGCCCCACGATGAGGGCGACGAACTCGGCGTCACCGGGACGGCGCCGGTACTCGCGCGAGACGTACACCAGCCGCGAGTCGACGCGCTCCTCGGGAGCGGGCTCGTACCCCAGCCGGCGCAGCCACTCGGTGCCCCGGTTGCCCCGGCCCGTGGCGTTGACCACGAGGTCCGCGGGCATTTCCTCCGGCCCGTGCCCCGCCTCACGACCGGCGCCCGCCAGCCGTACGCCGGTCACCGCGCCACCGGAGCCGGTGACCGGTTCGACCACCTCGCGGTGTTCCAGGATCGTCACGCCGGGAAGGGCCGCGACCCGGGACAGCAGGGACGCCTCCAGTCGCGGTCTGCTCACCGTCAGGCCGCGCATCCGCGAGGGCGCGGACCGCAGTCGCCGGCCGTCGTTGTACCAGCGGACGTCGTTCTGGATGTCACAGGGGGTGGCGCCCGCGGCGATCAGGTCCGCGGTCAGCCCGGGGAACAGGTCCTCGAGGATCTCGCAGCCCCGGGACAGCAGCCCGTGGGCGTGGTGGCCCTGCGGCACCCCCCGCCGGGGGACACCCTGGTCCGGTAGCTCGTCACGGTCGATCACCGTGACCCGGCCGAACGTCTCGGTCAGCACCCGGGCCGCCAGCAGCCCGCCGATTCCCGCCCCGGCGACGACGGCGTGCCCGTCCGGCCGGATTTCGGCCGTGGTGCGCGTCACTCGCTTGATCATGGTCTTCCTCGTCGTCAGGCCGCCCGGGTGAAGGCGGCGCCTGCTCACGACGACGAGGATGTGCGGGCCCGCTGGGGGGCGGCTGGGAACCGGCTTTCCCAGCGGCTTTCCCAGTGGTGCCCGGCGGCTGGGAAAGCCCCGGCCGCCGGGAAGGCCCTGGTCACGGAGAGGTCCTGGCCTTCGGCGACGCCATGGACATCGGGAGGACTTGGGTCGCTGGGAAGACCGTGGTCGCCGGGAGGACCGTCGTCCGCGTCACCGGGACCGGCGGCCCGGGACCAGGGTCCTGACCAAGCGGCTCGTCTCCTCTCGGGACAGCTCCCGCCCGCGGGCGGCATGGCGCTCGTACTCGTGCGGCGGCAGCGCCCCGCGGACCGCGGCGGCCTCGCGCGGGCCGTCCAGCGGGTCCATCAGCTCAGGGGACACGCCCGCCCGGGCGCCGATCGCCTCCACCGCCCCCATCAGCACGGCGGCCTCCTCCGCCCGGCCGGTCAGCGCCAGCGCCCGCGCCGTGCTGTGCACCGTCACCAGCCAGAAGGAGATGTCTCCGTAGCGGTCCATGGCCGCCAGGAGGTCCCCCGCGACGGCCAGCGCCCTGGCGCCGTCCCCGCGGTCCGAAGCGGTCTTCATGTCGCACCAGGCGGCGCCGTCCGCGGCCCAGTCGTGGCCGCTGGCGTGGGCGGCGGCGATCGCCTCCTGGAAGACCGCGTCGGCGGCCGGCAGATCTCCCAGGGCCCGCAGCGCCATGCCCCGCACCATGAGCGTCTCGGCCTCCAGCCAGGACAGCGCGGTGTTCCGGGCGATCTCGACGGCCCGCCCGGTCAGGGTCGCGGCGTCGACCGGCAGGCCGGCCAGCAGGCCCGTGTACGCGCCGTAGGCGGTGGCGCCCGCCTCCGTCACCGGGTCACCGGCCTCGCGGGCCTCCTCGACGGCCGCACGGGCCGCCTCGTGGGACCGCGCGGTCTGTCCGGCCAGGTAGAGCAGCGCCGTCAGGGCGAAGCGGGCACGTGCGCGGACACCGGGCCCGGCCTCCGGGGCGGCGGCGAACGCCTCCGACAGCCAGGCCAGGCCCTCCGCCACGTGGCCCATCCGGAACCAGAACCAGAAGAGCGCGCCGCCCAGCCGCAGCGCGTAGTCGCCGTCGCCCGCCGCCAGCGCGGAGGCGAACGCGGCGCGGAACTCCGGCTGGTCGCGGCTCAGCCCGTCGAGCAACGCCGCGCCCTGCGGGCCGCGCAGGTGGCGTTCGACGCTCTCGGCCCGCGCGAGCGCCCAGGTGCGATGGCGGGCCCGCGTCTCCTCCAGTTCCTCCGGGGAGAGCGCGGCCAGGGCGTACTGGCGCACGGTCTCCAGCATCCGGTAGCGGCGCGGCGTCGTGCCGGGCTCGGCGGTGACCAGCGACTTGCGGACCAGCGCCGACAGCGGGGGGAGGACGGGCGTGATCCCGCCGACGGCGGCCGCCGTCTCCAGGTCGAAGCCGCCGCCGAGCACCCCGAGCCGGTGGAAGAGGAGGCGTTCGTCCGGCAGCAGCAGGTGGTCGCTCCACGCGATCGTGTCCAGCAGGGTCCGGTGGCGGTCGGGACGCCCGGCCGGCCCGCCCACGAGCAGGGTGAAGCGGTCCTCCAGCGCGTCGGCGATCTGGTCCACGGACAGCGTGCGGCACTGTGCGGCGGCGAGCTCGATGGCCAGCGGGATCCCGTCGAGCCCCGCGCACAGGGCGGTGATCCTCTCTCTGTCGTCCGGCCCCGTCGTCCAGCCGGGAACGGCGGCGGACGCACGGCTGAGGAAGAGGTCGGCGGCCTCCGTGGCGGCGTCCAGAGGCGGCACCTCGTAGACCGCCTCACCGGTGAGGCCCAGAGCCTCGCGGCTCGTGCCGAGGATCCGTACGGCTCCGCAACGGGTCAGCAGGGTGTGGGCCAGCGTCGCGACCGGAGTCAGCAGGTGCTCGCAGTTGTCGAGGACGAGCAGCGCGTCGCGCCCGGCGAGCATCGCGGCCAGCTGCTCGGCGGACGACGCGGCGGGCAGGCCCAGGGTGGTCGCGACGGTCGCCGCCAGCAGATCGGGGGCGCCCAGCGCGCCCAGCTCCACGAGCCAGGGCCCGTCGCCGCCGTCGCGGGTGCCGTCGTGAGCGCGGGCGCGGGCGACCTCCAGGGCCAGCCGGGTCTTGCCCACCCCTCCGGGCCCGGTGAGCGTGACGAGCCGGTGCTCCTCCAGCAGGCCGGCGACGGCCGCGAGGTCGGAGTCACGGCCGACGAATCCGGACAGCGCGAACGGCAGGTTGCCCGAGGGCGGCGGGGGCTCCGCGACCCGCGGGGAACGCGCGGGGCCGGACCGCGCGGGCGGCGGGGCCAGCCGGGGGTCCTGGGCGAGCACGGCCGCCTCCAGGTCGCGCAGGCCGCGGCCGGGCTCGACGCCCAGCTCGTCCGCCAGCCGCCGGCGAACCCTCCGCAGCGCGGCGAGGGCCTCGGCCTGCCGTCCCGACCGGTAGAGGGCGAGGGCGAGCAGCTCCCAGCCGCGTTCCCGCAGCGGCTGCTCGGAGACCAGCGCCTCCAGCTCGCCCACGGCGGCGACGTGCCGCCCCGACGCGACGACGGCGGCCAGCCGGTCCTCGCGCACGGCGGCCCGCAGCTCCTCCAGCCGGGTCGCGTCGGGCACCGCGAACGCGGCCTCGGCCACCTCCGCGTAGGCGGGGCCACGCCAGAGCGCGAGCGCCTGCCCGAGCAGCTCCGCGGCGTGGTCCGGCTCGCCGTCCTCCAGCGCGCGCCGGCCGCGCGCGGCCAGGTCCGTGAAGCGCTCGGCGTCGACCATGGCCGGGGCGGCGCGCAGGGCGTATCCGGCTCCCTCGCGCACGAGCAGCCGGGCCGGGGCGCCGGACGCCCGCTCCGGCTCCAGCACCCTGCGCAGGTCGGCGACGTATCCGTGCAGGGTCGTCATGGAGGGCGGCCGGGAGTCCTCCCACACGTCCGTGAGGATCCGCTCCGCGGAGACGTTCCTGCCCCGCGCGATCAGCAGCATCGCCAGCACGGCCCGCTGCCGGGGACCGCCGAGGTGTGCCGGGCGTCCGTCCACCTCCGCGCGCAGCGTGCCGAGCACCCCGAACCGCACGCTCTCGGCGACGCTCACCGCCGGACCCTCCCCGGATCACCGGCCGGGACGTGTATCCCCGAGCGCGGCGGCGGCGGCGCGCCTCCGCGGGACACCCGGGGGACCGTCGTCCGAGGGACGTGAGGGCAGCCGTCTAACGGCACCGGTTCGGCCATGAGGCAATAATGCCGCGAACGTGATCACAGGACACTCCCTTGATCGGTCGATGCTTGTCGCCGCCGTCCGTGCTCCTGTGGCAGGTGTGGCGCGGCGGGGGAGATGTCCGCTTAACGGACGAACAGCACGCCCTTAACGCCCGCATAACGCGCCCGTGGCCTCGACCCCGGCCTGACAGTCTCCGTTAGGAACGCTGTCGAATTGGGTCTTGCAGACCCGCGACCACGAGGCTACGATCCGTACAACTCTTAGGAAACTTTCCTAAAAGAGAGCCCTCCGGGAGCCGGCATGGCCTCTTCCCATCCCTGACGTCTCCTCCTCTTCGCGTCCCGTCGCGCTCCCGGCTTCCGTACGGCCGGTGTCCCCCGATCGGCCGCCTCCGTCAGGCGCCGGTCGTACGGAGCTCCGCCAACCTCCCGTTCACCCCCCACAGAGGTTGTGACCATGCAGATCACGAATCCGCGCCGCGCGTCCTCCACGACCCTCGCTCCGCGTCCGGGACGGCGCGCATGAGAAAGCTCGCCGGCATCGCCACGGCGGCGTCCCTCGCCTTCGCCGCCCTGCTCACCGGCGCCTTCACCGGAACGGCCCGGGCCGCGAACATCGCCGCCAATCCGGGCTTCGAGTCGGGCCTGTCGGGCTGGACGTGCGCGCCGACGGCGCAGGTGGTGTCGAGCCCGGTGCACGGCGGGTCGAAGGCGCTGTCGGCGACGCCGGCCGGCAACGACTACGCCCGGTGTCAGCAGACGATCGCGGTGAAGCCGTCCACGATGTACGCGTTGTCGGCCTGGGTGCAGGGAAACTACGTGTTCCTGGGCGCGACCGGCGCCGCCGTCGAAGTCCAGACATGGGGCTCGCCCGGGTCGGCGTGGTCGCGCCTGACCACGTCCTTCACCACGGGGTCCGCCACGACGAGCGTGACGGTCTACCTCAACGGCTGGTACGGCCAGGGCACCTACTACGCGGACGACGTCGTCCTCGACGGCCCGGGCACCGCGCCCTCGCCGTCCCCGTCGGCGTCCCCGTCGGCCTCGGCCAGTCCGTCGCGGTCGCCCTCGCCCTCGCCGAGTGCGAGCCCGTCGCCCTCCGGGCCGCCGCCCGACCCGGGCGCCATCACCTTCGCGCCGTACGTCGACATCACGATGACCACGCCGTCGCTGGTCGGCGCGTACACCGCGACCGGGGTGAAGAACTACACCCTCGCCTTCGCGCTGGGGGACAGCACGGGCTGCAACCCCGCCTGGGGCGGCACGATCCCGATCGGCGACGCGCGGATCGTCAACGACGTCAAGGCCCTGCAGGCCAGGGGCGGCCAGGTGATCGTGGCCACCGGAGGCGCCGTGGGGCCCTACCTGGAGCACAGCTGCGGCACCTCGGCGGCGCTGCTCGCGGCGTACAAGAAGGTGCTGGACACGGTCGGCACCAACTACCTCGACGTGGACGTCGAGGCGGCCATCGACGCAGGCAAGGTCAACACGGCGCTCAGGCAGTTGCAGGCCGAGCGGGGCACCGTGATCAGCTACACGCTGCGGGTGCAGGGCCAAGACTACGGCGTCGATCCGTTCTCGGTGCAGATCCTCCAGGACGCGGCGGCCAAGGGCCTGAACGTCCTGGTCAATCCGATGCTGATGGACTTCGGCTACTCCGGCTCCTGGGGCGCCGCGATGGTCGGGGCGGCGAACGCCACCGTGGCCCAGATGAAGCAGATCTGGCCGTCGAAGACCGACGCGCAGATCAGGCGGATGCTCGGCCTCACCCCGATGATCGGCAAGAACGACACGGGCCAGGTGACCTACCAGGCCGACGCCCGCACGCTCCTGTCGTACGCGCAGGCGAACCACGTGGGACGGATCGGCTTCTGGTCGGTGGGCCGGGACAACGGCGGCTGCCCGAACGGCACCCTCTCGCCCACCTGCAGCGGCGTCTCCCAGTCCGCCTACGAGTTCACGAACATCTTCAAGGCCTTCACGGGCTGAGCCCTCCTCGATCCCCCCACTCACCCCCCAACCCACCTTGCGAGGAAGAATGCAGCTTCGCCTCCGTACGGGCCGGCACGTCAGGGCCGCGCTCGCCCTGGTCGCCTCCCTCCTCCTGGCGGTCGCCGGACTGGTCGCGGGAACCACCGCCTCCGCCTCGGCGGCCCCGAGCGGCCTGGTCGTGCTGGCCTACCCCGCCTGGGCCCCGAACACCTGGTACGCCATCGGCGCCCGCGTCACCTACCAGGGCGTCGACTACGAGTGCATCCAGGCGCACACCTCCCTGACCGGCTGGGAGCCGCCGATCGTCCCGGCGCTCTGGAAGCCGGTCAGCGGCGGCACGCCGTCGCAGAGTCCCTCGCCGACGCCGCCGTCGGGCGCGCCGGGCAAGCCGGGCAACCCGTCCGTCACCGGCACCGGCAGTTCGTCGATCTCGCTGTCCTGGTCGGCGTCGAGCGGCACGGTGACCGGATACCGCGTCTACGAGGGCACGTCGGTCCGGGCGACCGTCAGCGGCACCAGCGCCACGATCTCCGGCCTCGGCACCTGCACCACCCACACGTACACGGTCAAGGCGTACAACAACAACGGCGAGTCCGCGGCGAGCGGGTCGGTGACCGGCACCACCACGGGCTGCCCCGCGAGCGGCGGCAAGCTTCCCGGCGCGCCCTACCTGTACGAGGGCTGGGGCAACCCGCCGAACCCGGCCACCGTCATGAGCGCCACCGGGGTCAAGCAGTTCACGATGGCCTTCATGCTCTCCGGCGGCGGCTGCGTCCCGGCGTGGGACGGCTCGCGCCCGCTGTCCGGCAGCGCCGACGCCACCGCGATCTCGCAGATCAAGGCGGCCGGCGGCAACGTCCAGATCTCCTTCGGCGGCTGGCAGGGCAACAAGCTCGGCCCGAACTGCTCCAGCTCGTCCGCCTTCGCCTCGGCGGTCCAGCAGGTGATCAACGCGTACAACCCCGCCGCGGTCGACTTCGACATCGAGAACACCGACGAGTTCGAGAACGAGGCCGTCCAGGACCGCATCCTCGGCGGGCTCAAGATCGTCAAGCAGAACAACCCGAACGTCAAGGTCGTCGTCACCTTCGGCACCAGCACGACCGGCCCGAGCTGGTGGGGCACGCGGCTCATCAACCAGTCCAAGGCGCTCGGCGTGAACATCGACAACTACACGATCATGCCGTTCGACTTCGGCGGCGGCGCGAACATGTACCAGAACACCGTCAACGCGGCCGAGGGCCTGAAGAACGCGCTCAAGTCGGCCTGGGGCTGGAGCGACGCCCAGGCGTACGCCCATATGGGCATCTCCGGCATGAACGGCCTGTCCGACCAGCAGGAGCTGACCTCGGTGTCCACCTGGACCCAGATCCGCGACTACGCCAAGTCGAAGGGCCTGGGCCGGCTCGCCTTCTGGTCGGTCAACCGCGACCGCGGCTGCCCGGGCGGCGGCGTGGTGTCGAACTGCAGCGGCATCGCGCAGAGCGACTGGGACTTCACCCGGGTCACCGCGGGCTTCTGACCCCGGCGACCGGGAGAAGCAGGCCCTGGTGAAAGGGGCCGGGCCCGGCACACCGGGCCCGGCCCCCGCCACTCGACACGGCCACTCGGCACGGCCACGCAACCCGCGACCGCATCGGCCGCGCGCCCCGGGAGACCGGGCGCTCCTCGGCAGGCGGCCGGCGCCGCGAGCCCGACACCCCCTACGCGTCGCGCCGGTCGCCCCCGTGTGTGGGGGCCAGCAGGCCGATCAACATCCCGACGATCACGGCCATGACAAGAGTGATCCAGAGGCGAATCTTCATCGAGGTCTCCTGAATGCTACGCTCCGTGCTCACAGTACCCCGAAAGGTGACGTAGCGCGACGGTCGGACGACCGAATACGCCCTTGAGTCGCGGGTTTTGCCGTTCGTCGGGCAGGCTTGGCAGCGTCATGGAATACGCGATCCCCACCAGCATCGTCCTCGCCGCCGGCGTCGTACTGGCGCTCGTCGCCCAGTGGAAGGGCTGGCGGCCGTCTCTGGCCGTCACGCTGACGCTCGGCATCGCCGTACGTGTGCTGATCATGATTCTCGCGGCGAAGGACACCAGGTTCCAGCCGGTCGACTACGTCAACAGCTTCCAGCCCGCGGGCCGGGCGATCGTGGAAGGCCGCGACCCGGTGCTCGAAAGCAACGGCGGCTGGCACTTCCTGCCGATGATCCCCTACCTGTACGGCCTGCTGCTGTGGCTGGGCGTCACCTGGGACTACGCCGGCCGGATCGTCACGGTCGTCTCCGACATCGTGCTGATCCCGCTGGTCGGCCGGCTGGCCGGGGGGCGGACCGCGAAACTGCGCGCCTTCCAGTACGCCTGCAGTCCTCTCGCGATCCTCGTCGCCTCCGTACACGGCCAGGTCGAGCCGGTGTCGCTGGTCTTCGGCGTCGCGGCGTACGTCGTGGCGCGCGGCCCGGGCGACTGGCGGCGGCCGGAGCCGCTGCCGTGGGCCCGCCTGCGGATCGCGGACCGCGCGCTGCCGCTGCCGTGGATCCCGCCGGGGGAGATCGTCCGGAGGCTCGTCCGCCCGTCGGAGGAGGACCGCGCGGCGACGTGGCGGGCGGTCTGGGCGGGCGTGCTCATGGGCCTCGCGCTGTGCGCGAAGAGCTGGCCGGTGATCCTCGTCCCGGCGATGCTGATGTTCCTGCCGGGGCTGCGCAGCCGGCTGGTCTCGCTGGTCGCCGTCGCGGTGCCGCCGGTGTTCTTCCTGCTGACGCTCCCGATCGGCGGCTGGACGGAGTGGCGGCAGCTGCCGGAGGTGCTGAACACCATCGGCCTGCGGCCCAGCGACGTCCGCCCGATCACCGGAGACTGGGGCTGGACCGCGCTGGTCAGCGGCGGCAACTGGAACCTCGACCCGACTCCGGCGCGGATCGGCCAGTACCTCATCTACGCCTCGATCGTCGCCTGCCTCGTCTGGTGGCGCAGGGCCGACCCCGTCGACGTCACGATCGCCATCCTGCTGTCCTTCATGATCTTCACGCCGCGCCTCGGCGCGCAGTACCTGCTGTGGTTCATGCCGTTCCTGGTCGCCCGGCCCACCCGCTGGGCCTGGCCGGCGATCCTCGGCAGCACGCTGTGGGCCGCGGCCGGATACATCGTGCTCACCCAGTTCCACGGGCCGGCGTGGATGGAACTGCACGCGCCGTGGGCGATCAGTTCGCTGCTGGTCTTCCCGTTGCTGGCGGCGGCCATCCCGTGGAAGCGCAGGTACGCCGAGGGCGCGCCGTTGCCCTCGCCGGACGGGAGAGCGCGCGTACAGGCCGTCTGAGCCCGGCCGGCCGGGCTCAGTTTCGCGAAGGCCGCTCAGGTCACGATGAGCCGGACCAGGTGACCATGGCTCTTGTAACCGGGCGGATCGCCGTCGAGCCGCCCGGTCACGCACTCGAAGACGCCCGGCCCCGCCTCCCGTACGAAGAAGGCGGTCTCGGCGATCGACGACAGCAGACGGATCACGTCGCGGTGCACGTGGACGCCCTCCCTGTCGCCGGCCAGCGAGACCGTCACCTCGTACACGCCGTCGTCGAGCAGGCGTTCACCGGTGAGCAGCCACTCCGAGCCGCACGCCCGGCGCAGATGGGGGAGCAGGTGCGCCTCGGGCTCCTCGGTGACCCACCCGTCCCTCCCCATCGCGTCGAGCAGGGCCCGCACCTGTGGCTCCATCGCCGAGGCGTCCGTGATCCCGGTCAGCCGCTCGTCGTCGTCCCATCGCCGCATGACCAGACCCTAAGCCGGAGCGCCCCGCCGTACCCCCCGCCGTACCCTGCGGAACCGCTCCGTGTCGGGGAGCGCCGGGCCCGTGGCCGGCCGGAGCGCCGTCAGTGATCGCCGGACTGCTCCGAGCGCGTTTCGGGGCGTGGGTCAGGGCGCGGGTCGGGGTGCGTATCGGGATGCGTATCGGGGCGGGGTTGCGAAGAGCGTTCCGGCAGCCGCCCGGAGATGAGTGCGGCGGTCCAGGCGCCGTCCGGATCGCTGTCGACGAGCAGAGCGCGGACGAGCAGGCTCAGCGGAATCGCGAGCAGGGCGCCGAGCGGGCCCAGCACCCATCCCCAGACGATCAGCGAGAGGAACGTGGCCGTCGTGGACAGGCCCACGGCGTCCCCCAGGAACTTCGGCTGGATGAACGACTGGATCACCACGTTGATCGCCATGTAGGCCGCGATCACCAGCAGCATCGTCTTGGGCCCGCCCTCCAGCAGCCCGAGCAGCGCCGGGGGGATGAGGCCGAGGATGAATCCGATGTTGGGAATGTAGTTGGTGATCAGGGCCAGGACGCCCCACAGCAGTGGGAGCGGCACGTCCAGGATGTACAGCGCGGTGACGTCGAGGACCGAGCAGATCAGGCCGAAGACCGTCGAGACGATCAGATAGCGGCGGGTCTTGGAGCTGAACGTCTTGAGAGCGTTGGTGAGCGCCGGCCGCTCTGTGGAGGCGGCGTCGACGATCCGCGTGATGACAGGGGCGTCGAGGCTCATGGCCAGGAGCAGGACGACGATGAGGAACAGGCTCGACAGCACGCCGAGGAGACTGCTGAGCAGACTCTGGGCGACGCCGATCAGCTTGCCGGGATCGAGCGACGACAGGGCCTTGTTGAGTTGGTCGCTGCCGTAGCCGAGCCCGGCGGCCCAGTGCTGCAGGTCGGTGACCATGGCGTTGAACTGGACCGTGTAGGTCGGCGCCAGGATGGCGAGTTGCGCGGCGGCGATGCTGAGCACCGCGACCATGCCGAGCAGGACCAGCAGCACCAGCGCCAGGGGTACGGCCACCTGCAGCCACACCGGGGCCCGGCGGCGGACGAGCCACCCGCGCACCGGGGAGACGGCGATGACGAGTGTCAGCGCCAGGACGACCGGGCCGACGATCGAACCCACCGCCTGGACACCGGCGAGGGTGATGACCGCGGCCGCGGTACCGACCAGCACGATCAGGGCACGAGGGAATCCCTGTCGAATCACGTCCGGCTCCTACCCCTTCTTCGCCACCCAAGGTGGACCAGTCCTAGCACGCCTCTGTCTCTGCCCCTGCGCGTGTACGTGACTCGTGACGGGAATGACGCCGGGCGGCACGTCGTTCAACCGGGGCCCGTGGCTCCGCGGAACTTCCTTCCCGGCACTGAGCTGGGAACAGATCCGTGCGCGAGTGCGTTGGACGCGAACCGGGCCAAGACAGTGACAGGGCCTGGTAATCTTGTGATGTCGGCGCGGTCCGGCGCACTCCTCTTCGATCACCTGGGTGGTTGTGTTGTGTGTGCGCGGCCGGTTGGTCGGCGTCTCCTGTGGCTTCTGGGTCTTCGCACCGGTGGTTTTGCGCCGGGGTGAGGGTTCGGGTAAGTTAGAGGGGTTGCCCCGGAAACGGGGCGGTCGAATTCCTGTCGGTTGGCGGGTTTCGGGT
>NZ_JABBWZ010000002.1:0-765665 GCF_014161435.1 Microbispora sp. H10949
GGCCGGCGTACTCCCAGTGCACCAGGTCGTAGGAGCGCAGGACCGGCGCGCCGGGCGAGTAGTGCATCGTGGAGGCGGAGTAGTAGTAGGTGTCACCGACCCGGATGATGTCGATGTCGGCCAGGTCGTCCCACAGCACCGGGTTGGAGTACGTCGACGATGGCGGCCACGGCCCGCTCGGAGTGGCCGACGGACTCGGCGACGGGCTGGGCGAGGCACTCGGCGACGGGCTGGGGGACGGGCTGGGTGACGGACTGGGGGACGGGCTCTGTGAAGGGCTCTGCGACGGGCTGGCGCTGGGGCTCGGCGACGGGCTGGGCGAGGGGCTGCTGGTCACGGTGCCGGTGCAGGCGGTGCCGTTGACGGCGAAGTTCGTCGGCACCGGGTTGGCCGAGCCGCTCAGCCCGCCGTTGAAGCCGAAGCTCGTGCTGCCGCCGGTGGGAATCGACGCGTTGTAGCCCGCGTCGCTCACCGTGACCTGCGCGCCCGACTGGGTGTGGGTGCCGTTCCAGAGCTGGGTGATGGTCTGCCCGGCGGTGAACGTCCAGGTCAGCTTCCAGCCGTTGATCGGGTCGCCCAGGTTGGACACCTTCACGTCGGCGCCGAAGCCGCCCGGCCACGAACTGGTCACCGTGTAGGTGACCTCGCAGCCCGCGGCGGCCTGGGCCGTGCCTGCGGTCGTGACTCCGAGAGCGCCGAGCGCGGCGGCCATCGCGGCCGCGAGCCAGCGCCGATGTCGAATGGGGGGCACTGAAGTCCTCCAGAGTATGGGTCTTGGGCTGTGTCGTCAGGACACGGTGCAGGTGGCGCCGTTCAGCGTGAACGAGGTGGGCTTGCCGGCGTTGCCGGTGTGCGTGGCCTGGAAGCCGATCTGGACGGAGCCGCCGGGCGGGATCGAGCCGTTGTAGCTCACGTTGGTCGCCGTGACCTGGCCGCTGGTGGGCGAGTAGGTGGCGTTCCAGCCGTTGGTGATGGTCTGCCCGCCGGGCAGGGTGAAGGCCAGCGACCAGCCGTTGACGGCGGACGAGCCGGTGTTGGTGACGGTGATGTCCTCGGTCAGGCCGTTGGCCCAGCTGTTGACGGTCGCGCTGACGCGGCAGGCGCCCGGCTGACCGGACGGCGAGGTGCTCGGGGAGGCGCTCGGCGACGGCGACGGGGAGGCCGACGGGGAGGGCGACGGCGAGGGCGACGGAGACCGCGTGGGAGACGCGGACGGAGACGGCGACGGCGACATGGAGGTGCTCGGCGCGTCGAGGCCGAGGAAGGAGATGGCGTAGGCGAGCTGGCCGCTCATGGGGAGCTGGTGGCCGACGCCGGAGATGCTGATGCCCTCGACGGTGGCCTGGGTGCCGGTGTTGCCGTACCGGGTCCGGGTCCAGGAGGACTGGGGGTGGTCGGTGAAGGCGGGGGTCTGGCTCAACCCGTTGAGGTTGGTCCACTGCTTGATCTCTTCACCGAAGTTGTTGTAGTGCAGGGTGGTGTCGGTGGTGCCGTGCCACAGCTGCATGCGGGGGTAGCGGCCGGTGTATCCGGGGTACATGGCGCGGGCCTGGTCGCCCCACTGCTGGGCGGTTTTGATGATCTGGCCGCCGGAGCACTGGCTGTTCCAGAGCGACCCGTTGGTGGTGGCGAAGCAGCCGGCCGGGACGCCGGAGAAGGCGGAGGCGGCGGAGAACACGTCGGGGTATTCGGCGGCCAGGACGTTGGTCATCATGGCGCCGGAGGAGAAGCCGCTGACCACGATGCGGCCGGGGTCGACGTTGTAGCGCTGGCGGGTGTAGTTGACCATGGCCATGATGCCGGTGGAGTCGCTGCCGCCGTCGCGGCGCAGTGCTGCGGGGGTGGACACGTCGAAGCACTTCTCGCTGCGGGTGGCCTCGGGGACCACGATGATGTAGCCGTAGCGGTCGGCGGCGGTGACGTAGTCGTGGCCGTTGCCGTTGAAGATCGCGCTGGCCGAGCCGCCGCAGTAGTGGACCAGGACCAGCAGACCGGGGCGGGCGGCGACCCGGTCGGGGACGTAGAGGTACATGTTGAGGTTGGTCGGGTTGGTGCCGAACCCGGTGATGCGGGTGAGCGAGGCGGCCGCGGCGGGGTGGGCGGCCAGCAGCATGCCGACGAGTACCAGGGGCAACGAGGCGGCGGCCAGTATGGATCTGAGCCTTCGTTTCACAGGAGGTCCTTTCGTGCGCGGAGGCTCCCGGGCCTCACCGGCCCGGGAGCCGCCCGGCTGCCAAGTTCGTCAGATCGCGGTGCAGGTCACGGACGGCACGCTGTTGGCGCCGTTCGAGCTGCCGAGGAAGCCGAACTGCGTGCTCGCGCCGGCGCCGAGCGCGCCGTTGTAGCTCACGTTCCGGGCGGTGACCTCTGATCCACTTGAGGTGATCGTGGCGTTCCACGACTGGGTGACCGTCTGGCCGTCGCTGAACCGCCAGGCGACGGTCCAGGAGGAAATGGGCGATCCGCCCGCGGTGACGGTCACGTCGGCCTGGAAACCGCCCTGCCACTGCCCGGTCAGCGTGTACCTGGCCAAGCACGACCTGTTGCCCGGCGTCGGGCCCGTCGAAGGGCTCGTCGAGGGGCTCGCCGACGGGCTGGCGCTGGGACTCGCGCTGGGGCTCGCCGACGGGCTGGGGCTCGGGCTGGGCGCCTGGCCGAGGCTGCCCGGGACCGACTGGAGGGCGGCGTACCAGGCGGCGGCCATCTTGTCGTAGCCGTTCGCGGTGGGGTGGATGCCGTCGATGAGGTCGCCGGTGGTGAGCTTGCTGTGCATGTCGACCAGGTGGACGTGCTTGCCGCTGTTGACCTTCGACTGCACGATCCCGGGGACGGCGGCGTTGAAGGTGCGGGCGGCCGACTCCTGGCCGGAGTTCGACAGCGGGATGATCGTGGCGACGAACACCTCGGCGTTGGGCGCGGCCGAGGTGATGTGGTCGATCAGGGTGGACAGCCGCTGGGGGGCGGAGGAGACGTTGTAGTTCTGCAGCACGTCGTTGGTGCCGATGTGCAGCAGCACGGTGCGGGGGGTGTAGCTGCGCAGCCAGCCGGTGATGTTGGCGTCGATCTGGTCGATCCGCCAGCCGGGGTGGCCCTCGTGGTCGTGGTCGCCCAGGTTGCCCGGCCCGTTGTACTGCGAGCCGACGAAGTCCACGGTGTAGCGGCCGGCGGCCAGGCGCTGCCACAGCCCGATCCGGTACCCGCCCGGCACCTGGGTGCCCTCGGTGATCGAGTCGCCCAGCGGCATCACCCGAACCCCGCCGTTGGACTCCGCGCTCGCGGCGCCCGCCCCCAGCACCGTACCGAGCACCGGCAGGGCGAGAGCCAGGAGGATCGCGGCCAACCGCCTCGTCCGCACGAGCATGGTGGTGCCGGCCGTGGCGTCGACGCCGACGGTGGGCCAGAGCCGAACGCGAGGGATCTTCATCAGTACTCCCGAAGAATGTGATCTATTAGGAGAAATCTTCTGTTAACGCTCACACTGGCTGTCGTGGCCGCGGATGGTGCTTGGGGCTTGCGGGAACCGAGCACGGGTGCGAGGCGGGCGGCGCGTCGGCGCGCCGACCGGAGCCTCGGCGGCCCTCTGCGGCGGGGGATCACCCCGCCTCCGTGCGCGAAGGCGAGTCAAGGCTTGTTAACGCTCACACGTACGCTGCCGGGCCCGCCCTTCTCATAGGCGTCGATGTCGGTGGTGGTGCGGCGGAGCCAATACGACGGGGTCAGGTCCCGTCAAGCGAGCCGGATCCGCCCGCCCGGGCGCCGTGCCGCCGGGCGGGCCTCAACTGCTCCGATGGGCGGGCGGCGCACATGCCGAGGTGGGCGGGGTGCTGAAACATTCATCAAGCCGGCACCGTCCCGAAACGGATGACGAGGCGGCGGGAAAGCGCGGTGGCGGTGCGTGCCACGCGCCCGGCGCGTGCGGCTGCGGCAGGGAGACGGCTCCAGCCTCTCCGACGCAGTCTTGACACGTTTCGTGGAGATTTCCAGACTGACTTTCCGAAGCGGCCTCTTTCTGCCGGACCTGGTGGTGGACGGCGGAGGCCGCCGTTCGTGACGCCGATCGTCGTGCGTCCCGGGCGTGGCGTCTTCCCGCGGGGGCGCGTCCTCGCGTTTCCCTTTCAGTGATGCAGCAGTGGAGGCTCAGGCATGAGCGATTTCCCCCTATCCGCCGGTGGCGCCAGGCGACCGCTCAGCGGTTCCCGCCGGGTGCTGGCCGCCGGGGCTCTCGGCGTACTCGGGGTGGTGACGGCCCTGTCCGCCACCCTCCCGGCCAATGCCGCGGCGAGCACCCTCGGGGCGGCCGCCGCGCAGAGCGGCCGCTACTTCGGCACCGCGATCGCGGCCGGCCACCTGAACGACTCGACCTACGTGGCGACGTGGGACCGGGAGTTCAACGGGGTCACCGCGGAGAACGAGATGAAGTGGGGGCCGATCGAGCCGTCCCGCAACTCGTTCAACTGGGGCTCGGCCGACCAGATCGTCAACCACGCGGTCAGCAAGGGCATGAAGGTCCGCGGTCACACCCTGGTGTGGCACGCCCAGCTGCCCAGCTGGATCAACAACAACATGTCGGCCAGTGACCTGCGCTCGGCGATGACCAACCACATCACCCAGGTCATGAACCACTACAAGGGCAAGGTCTTCGCCTGGGACGTGGTCAACGAGGCGTTCGCCGACGGCGGCGCGGTCGGCACGCTGCGCGACTCGATCTTCACCCAGAAACTGGGCAAGGGCTTCATCGAGGAGGCCTTCCGCGCCGCGCGGGCCGCCGACCCGAACGTGAAGCTCTGCTACAACGACTACAACATCGACAGCGCCACCGCCGCCAAGACGCAGGGCGTCTACAACATGGTGAAGGACTTCAAGGCGCGTGGCGTGCCGATCGACTGCGTGGGCCTGCAGTCGCACTTCGGCAACCCGCCGTCGAACTACCAGCAGAACATCGCGCAGTTCGCCGCGCTCGGCGTCGACGTGCAGATCACCGAGCTCGACGTCGGCGGTTCGGGCTCCACCCAGGCCGACGCCTACCGCCGCGTCGTCCAGGCCTGCACGGCCGTGCCGCGTTGCACCGGCATAACCGTGTGGGGCATCACCGACAAGTGGTCATGGCGCAGCGGCGACACCCCGCTGCTGTTCGACGGGAACTTCAACAAGAAGCAGGCCTACACCTCGGTCCTGAACGCGCTCAACGCGGCGACCCCCAGCACGAGCCCGTCACCCAGTGCTTCGCCGTCCCAAAGCCCCAGCGCCAGTCCCAGTGCGAGCCCGAGCGCCAGTCCGAGCGCGAGTCCCAGCGCGAGCCCGTCGGCCTCGCCGTCGACGTCCCCGGCTCCCGGCGGATGCTCGGCGACGATCAAGACGATCAACAGCTGGGGCGGCGGGTTCCAGTCCGAGGTGACGGTGCAGGCGGGCAGCTCGGCGGTCAACGGCTGGACCGTGAAGTGGACCTGGCCGGGCGGCCAGACCATCAGCAGCCTGTGGAACGGCCGGCAGAGTTCGTCCGGTTCCTCGGTGACGGTCACCAACGAGTCCTACAACGGCTCGATCGCGGCGGGCGCGTCCACGACGTTCGGCTTCACCGCCAACGGCACCGCGGCCACCCCCACCGCCACCTGCACCAGCCCCTGATCCACAACTCCTGATCAGCCACCCCTGACGCCTCCGGTGCGCGGGACCTCCCCCCGAGCACCGGAGACGTCGACGGGAGGCGGCGTGGCCGGATCGACCGGATCGAGATCCGCGAGCGACCCGCCGGCCGAGGCGAGCCAGGCGCGTACGGCGGCGTCGTGCTCGCCGAGCGCCGGAGGCGGCTCCGCCGGGCGGACCAGGTCCTCGGAGTAGCTCACGGGGTGGCGCACCTGCGGCGCGCGGTCCGGCCGGGGGCGTACGGCCGGCGTCAGGCCGAGGCGCTCCGCCAGGCCGAACGCCTCGGCGATGTCGGCGACGCAGCCCGCCGGCACCTGCTCGGCGGTCAGCCGTTCCTGCCATTCGGCCGCGTCGGCGGCGGCGAGGAGGCCTTCCAGCGCCGCGACGAGTTCCTCGCGGTTGGCCACTCTGGCGGCGTTCGTCGCGAAGCGTTCGTCGGTGGCCAGGCCGGGATCGCCGAGCACGCGGGTCAGCCGGGCGAACTGCCCGTCGTTGCCGCAGGCCACGGCGAGCAGGCCGTCCCGGCAGCGCAGGGTCTCGTACGGCGCGATGGAGGGGTGGCGGTTGCCCATCCGCCCCGGCGGCACGCCGGTCTCCAGGTAGCCCTGGGCCTGGTTGACCAGCGCGGCCAGCAGGCTGGACAGCAGGTTCACCTCGACGTGGCATCCCCTGCCGGTGTTCGCCCGGGCGGTCAGCGCGGCCAGGATCCCGATGGCCGCGTCCTTGCCGGTCAGCACGTCGACCAGGGCCACGCCGGCCTTCGCCGGCTCCCCGTCGGCCGCGCCGGTGACCGACATGAGCCCGCCCACGGCCTGGACGATGAAGTCGTAACCCAGCAGCCCGGCTCCGGCGCCCGGGCCGAAGCCGCTGATCGTGCAGTAGACGACGCCCGGGTTCGCGGCCGCCACCTGCGCGTAACCCAGCCCGCGCCGGTCGAGCGCGCCCGGCCTGAAGTTCTCCACGAGCACGTCGGCGCGCCGGGCCAGCTCGCGGGCGAGCGTCAGGTCGGCCGGATCGTCCAGGTCCAGCGTGACGCTCCGCTTGGTGCGGTTCACGCTCTCGAAGTACGTCGAGGACGTGGCGGACCACGGCGGTCCCCACGAACGGGTGTCGTCTCCGGTGCCGGGGCGCTCGACCTTGATCACGGTCGCGCCCAGGTCGGCCAGGGTCATCGTGCAGGACGGGCCGGCCAGCACACGGCTGAAGTCGGCGACGAGCACGCCGTGGAGCGGACGGGTCACGACCGCGCCTCCGGCTCGGGGTCGCACATCAGGTCTCCTCGTTCGGGGCTCCATGGGTACCGGGACGTTCACCACGCTAAGGCCGGGTGAGGCCGGTGGTGGCTTCCGATCGGTCTTGCGGCCGAGTTTCCGGCATTCCGGTCACCTCCGGCAGCGTGGCCTAGCCTGAAGTGATTCGCGAAGTTTCCACGCGGAAGGGTCGCTTCATGCGGGTTACCACCGACGCCGACGTACGACGGGTGTTCGACCGGATCGCGGATCGGTACGACGACCAGATGCGGGCCTGGGAGAGGCGTCTGTTCCCCGGCAGCCGGGAGTGGGCCGTCGGGCAGGCGCGCGGACACGTCGTGGAGATCGCGGTCGGCACCGGGCTGAACCTGCCGCTGTACGACGCCGGGACCACCGTGATCGGGATCGAGTTGTCCGAGCGCATGCTGGACCTGGCGCGGCGGCGGGTGGCGCAGGCCGGTCTCGGCGCCCGGGTGGAACTGCGGCAGGGCGACGTGCAGCGCCTCGACCTGCCTGACGGCATCGCCGACACCGTCCTGTCCACGTTCACGATGTGCACGATTCCCGATCCCGCCGCCGCGGCGCGTGAGGCCTACCGGGTGCTCAGGCCGGGCGGGCGGTTCGTGCTGGCCGAGCACGGGCCGGCCCGCAACCCGATCCTCCGGGCCGGAATGCGGCTGGTGGAGCCGCTGTTCGTACGGTTCGAGGCCGACCACCTCACCCGTGACCCCCGGCCGTACCTGGAGCGGGCGGGGTTCCGGATCGAGCCGGTGACCCGGACGGCGCGCGGCGTCGGCTTCCGGGTGCTGGCCGTACGGCCCTGACACGGGTGCGGCGTGATCGCCTATGGGTTTTAACCATTTGCCTAGTGTCATTAGGAATGACTAGCCTCGCCGCTCATGAGGCCGGTCACCGAGCACGAAGTGCGTACGTCGTTCATCAACTGTTCCAAGGGCGAGGCCAAGCGTCTCGGGCTGCCCAGGGACCTCCCGGATCGTCCGTGGGAGGACCTCGACTTCCTCGGCTGGCGGGACCCAGGCGCACCGGAGCGGGCGTACCTGGTGGCCGAACGCGACGGCTCCCTCGTCGGCATCGCGCTCCGGGTGACCTCCGGCGCCTCGCGCGCCTTCACCTCCCGCAGCATGTGCTCGCTGTGCCTGACCACCCACACCAGCGGCGGCGTGGCGCTGATGACCGCGCGCCGGACCGGCGAGGCGGGCCGTCAGGGGAACACCGTCGGGCAGTACCTGTGCACCGACCTCGACTGCTCCCTCTACCTGCGCGGGAAGAAGGAGGCCCCCGGGGCGGGGATCGTCGACGAGTCCCTGACCGTGGAGGAGAAGGCCGCCCGCACCCGGGCCAACCTCGACTCCTTCCTCGACAAGGTCGCGAACGGCTGACCGACATGACCGACGAGGATTTCGCCCGCGACGCGAGCCTCGTACAGGCCGACCTCGCCCGGTTGAAGCACCTGCTCGAAAGCGGCGGGCGGCCGGAGAGAATCGGTGGCATGAACACGAAGCCCGTCAACCTGACCGAGGCGCTGGCGTCGTTCGACGACGTCTACAGTCCGCGCATCGTGGCGCCCGCCGTGCGCTTGTCGTGGGCCGGTGCGGGCTTCAGCCTGGTGTGCCGGAGGTGGCCGGCTGCTCCTGCGGTTCGTTGCGGACCAGTGCGCGGGTGCCGCGGTCGAGCAGGCTCGCGGTCACGGCCAGGACGATGAGCGCGGCGCCCGCGGTCAACGTCACCTGGGTGTTGAAAGCCGAGGCGGCGAGGGCCGTGACGGCGAGCCCGGCCGGTCTCAGGATGAAGGATCCCGCGTAGTCGAAGGACGAGACCCGCGACAGCGACGAGTTGGGGATGTGCTGCTGGAGCGCCGTCTCCCACAGGGTGTTCGGGAAGGTGGTCGCGATCCCGGCCAGCAGCCCGCAGACGATGAGCGGGATCGGTTCCGGCGCGGTTCCGAGGACGACGATCAGCGGGGCCGCCGGCAGCATCATGAGCCGCCCGGTGAACAGGAGGCGGCGCGGCCGGAACCGTACGGCGAGCGCGTTGCCCAGCACGTCGCCGATTCCGAGGCTCGCGGTCACGGCCCCCCAGAGCAGGCCGCCGTTGTCCGAGCCGGACAGCGACACCGGGCCCAGCACGTAGAGGAAGGAGTAGACGAAGTTGAAGATCATGAACATGGCGATGCCCGTCCAGACCCACGATCGCTTCGCGACCTCCTGCCATCCGCCGCGGAAGTCACGGAGGAAACCGCCGCCCACGGCCGCGGGCCGGGCGGGGACCGCCAGCCGGCGGAGGAACAGCAGGCTGCCCAGGAAGGTCAGCCCGTCGGCGACGAGCACCCAGCCGGCGCCGGCCAGGACCACCGCCATCCCCGCGATCATCGGCCCGACGCTCACCGAGACGTTGCGGGTGAGCGACAGCAGGGCGTTGGCCTCCTGCAGCAGCCGCGGCGGCACGGTCTCGGCGACCAGGCCGACCGACGCGGGCATGAACAGGGCGCTCGCCGCACCGGCGAGGCCGTGCAGCGCGATCATCGCCCACAGCGGCGGATGCCCGGTGAGCAGGAGCAGGCCGAACGTGATCTGTGAGGCCGCGCTGATGCCGTCGGACAGCACCATCAGGCGCTTGCGCGGCAGGCGATCGGCCCACACACCGCCGCCCAGCATGAACACGATCTGAGCCGCCGAGTACGCCGCCAGCACCAGGCCGAGGTCGGCCGCGGAGCCGGTGGCGTCGAGCACGCCGAAGGAGAGCGCGACGGGTGTCATGGCGCTGCCGGCCGCGGAGAGGGCGCTCGCGAGGAACTGGTTGCGGAACTGCGTGAATCTGGCCAGTTCCGCGAGGTTGCGCCAGTGGACCGCGGCCATCAGGGTGTGTGGCCCGCCGGCTCGAACTCGACCGCGTACTCCCGCATGACCCTCCGGGCGGCGGCGCGGACGCTGCGCTCGTCCGGCCCGGTCAGCCTGAAGCGCCCGGGTACGTGGAAGTAGCCGCCGGTCCCGTCGAAGACGTCCCCCGGCTCCGGCAGCACCTCGGCGTACACCTGGGGGACGGTGCCCGTCATCGCCGTACGGCGGACCACCCGGCCGGGGCGGAGGCCGGGTTCGGGCATCACCACCCAGCCCGCCGGGGCGTCGCCGAAGCGGGCGCCCGCCGACTCCAGCGGGATGCCCAGGACCGTGCGGAAGCTCTCCGTCACCAGGTCGATGCCGTGGAGTTCCCGGTGGACGTAGGGCACCTCCGCCCCGCCGGCGCGCATCCCCGCCTCGAGGAACACCAGACCGCCGTCGGGCCGGCGGATGACTTCGAGGTGGAAGCAGCCGGTCTCCAGGCCGAGAGCCCTGAGACACGCGACGGCGAACTCCCGGATCTCGTCCCGGAGCGGGCCCGGGTCCAGCGTCGCCGAGCCGAGCGGCCTGCCCCGCAGGAAGTCCAGGGGCGTGTTGACGTAGCCGGACACGCTCAGGAAGTGCGGCAGCCCCTCGGAGAGGACTCCGTCCGCGTGGTAGATCTCGGTGGAGACGAACTCCTCGCACTCGAACGCCGTGACGTCGAGGCCGTCGAGTTCGGCCGCGAGCTCCTCCTCGTCACGGATGATCCGGACGCCGACGGAGCCGGCCTCGGCCCGTGGCTTGAGGACAAGCGGGAAACCGATCCCGGCGGTGATCTCGGCGATCGTGGTGGAGGCGCCCAGTTCCATGAACCGCGGCACCGGCAGGCCGCGCTTGGCGAGCCGCTCCTTCATCACGATCTTGTCCTTGAACGCCCGCACCAGGTCCGCGCCCGGGCCCGGCGCGCCGAACTCCTCGCGCAGCAGCGCCGCCGTCAGCACGTCGAACTCGGAGAGCGCGGCGACGCCCTCGAACCGCCCGTACCGCTCGGCGAGGTCCCGCGCGGCCGGCACCAACGTGGCGAGCCGCAGATCGGGGACCGTGCCGACCCGGCCCGGCTCGACCGGGCCCAGCGCCGTCGTCCGCATGGGCAGGGTCAGGTACGACAGGTCGCACGGCTGGTCGGCGCAGTAGCGGAAGTACTCCGCGTCGCTGTCGTCGTAGCGGTTGACGACGAGGTAGTGCGGGCGGTCCGGCATCGTCGTTTCCGTGGGTCGGAGTCAACAGGGCGGTCGAAGTGACAGGGGGCAGGGGTCAGGCCAGGGCGTACCGCGAGGTGGCGGGCAGGACCGGCACGAGGTCGCCGATGCTGATCGCGCCGAACCCCAGAGGGGCCGTGGCCTCGCGCGGTGGCGTCGGGGCCAGGAACTCCTCCAGCCGGGGTTCTCCCACCCCGCCGAGATCCTCCCAGATACGGCGGCCCATCCGGGGCATGATCGGGAATCCGAGGACGCTCACGCCCTTCAGCCACCAGTAGGCGCTCTCTTCGAGGTCGGCGACGCTCCGCCACCAGGCGTCGAAGGCCTCCAGCGCCTGGGAGGTCGAGACGACCGGGCCGTCCAGCGCCGACTGCTGCCGCTCCAGCAGCGCCTCCAGCCGCGCGAGCTGCCCGTCCGAGATCGCCTCCGGAACGGAGACCCCGGCGAGCGTACGGCGGGCTCTTTCCAGCAGGGGCGTCAGGCCGTCCGCCAGGCGCCGGTTGACCGTCTCGACGAACGACTCCGGCTCCATGCTCTCCCGGCGCTCCTCCAGCCGGGTCCCGGCGAGGAAGTACCGCACGGCGTCGACGTCGACGTTCGGGGTGCCGGCGATGTCGGCGGCCCCGATGACGTGGCCCCTGCTGGTGGAGAACTTCTCCCCTTCGAGCCCGTAGAACTCGTTGATCAGCGTGCGGTCGTAGGTCTTCATGTCCCCGTGGAGCAGCGACGTGCCGACGATGCAGACGAGTGTGGGGACCACGTTGTCGACGCCGAGGCTGGTGACCGTGACGACGTCCGAGCCCGGGTCGAACGCGTTCACGCCGGTGCCGCTCAGCGAGCCGTGGACGGCGCCGGTCAGCCGGGCGAACATGAAGATCCCGGCGTACGGGAAGAGCGTCCGCGGCACGCCGGGGTCCACCTGGTCCAGCGGGATCCCCCAGCTCTCCGGGGCGCTGACGCGGACCATCCCGCCCTCGCGGCTCAGGTAGCGCTTCACCGTCTCCTGGTAACGCGCCGGGACCCCGATGCCGGCCATCCGCGCCCCCAGGTCGTGCGGGTCCGCCGGGCGCAGGAACAGCGAGGTGATCTCCCGCCACTGGAGCGGGCCCACCCCGTTCGTGCCCTCGGGGTCGCGCAGGTTCTCGGGGCGGAAGTGGCCTCCGCAGGACTCGCAGAAGTAGCTGCCCGCGTCGGCGCCGCAGTCCGGGCACCGGCCGGAGAGCCAGGGGCCCACGGCGAACCGCCCCGCCGCGGGGCTGTAGGGGACCCGCTCGCGCAGCGTCGTCACCGCGCCCCGCTCCCGCAGCCGCCGGAGGCAGCCCGCCACCTCGTCCTCGAACGCCGCACGCCACGGCTCCTCGGCCGGGTTGATGAACGCGTCGAGGCCGATGTCCATCGCGGCGAGGTCCTCGGCGATGAGCGCGTGGTACTCGGCGGCGATCTCACCTTCGGGGCGGCCGTCGACGGCCGACTTGAGCGTCATGTACGGCTCGTAGACGTCGATCCCGGTGATCGTGAGGGGCAGGTCGCCCCTCATGCGGGCGAACCGGCTGAGCATGTCCGACCGCAGGTAGGGCCCGGCGATGTGCCCCAGGTGGAGCCGTCCGTTGGGGGTCGGCTCGGGCGGGACCAGCAGGTAGCGGCGCGGGGGGAGGGTGCCCGCGTTCCGGATGAGGCCCGTGGAGCGAGTGCTCATGAGCGACCACTTCCAAGTGACTGGGTTCCAAGTGACGGGGGGTTCAGGTGACCGGGGGTGAGAAGACCGAGGGCTCGTTCCGCGATCGCGGGCGCCAGGCGGAAGCCGGAACCGTTGCCGCCGGCCGCGATCACGACGCCGGGGTGATCGGGCACCGGCTCGACCAGCGGCAGCCGGTCGCGGGTGTAGCCGTCGTAGAAGGCACGCCCGCCGGAGATCGCCCCGGCCAGCGACGGAGCGTACCGGCGCAGGACGCGCACCGCCTCGCTGTAGTCCCCGCCGCTCAGGGCGGCCGGCCTCAGGACCGGAGAGCCGCCCCACTCCTGGGAGGTGAAGCTGAAGAGCCAGCGGCCGCTCTCCGGCTGCGGCAGCAGGAACGCGTCGTCGTCCTCGAAGATCAGCACGGGCGCGTCGTCGGCGGGCCGGAGGTCCAGGTGGAACGCGGCGACCTTCTTGATCCGCAGGCCGGCCGCCCGCATCCGCTCGCCGAACGGTCCGTGCAGGGCCCACGGACCGGTGGCGACGACCGCCGTACGGCACCGCGCGAGCGGCCGTCCGCCCTCGCCGGCCAGGAGGAACCCGTCCCCGTACGGCCGCAGGGAGGTGACCTCCTCGTCCTCCCGGACGGCGCAGCCGGAGCGGCCCCGCTGTTCGTCGAGGAGAGCGCGGGTCAGCCCGGCGACGTCGGCGCGCCAGGAGCCGCCGGAACGGAGCAGGACCCGGTCGCCGGACGGGCGCAGCCCGGGGAAGACGCCGTCGAGGGCGTCCGGGTCGGCCTCCTCCAGGACAGGGCCGGCCATCGTCTCGCGGAGACGGCCGACGTTGCCGCGCGCCAGCAGCCAGAAGGTGTCGAGGGAACGGACGGGCAGGCCGGGCCGCGTGGCCAGGAGCCGCCGGTAGAGGGCGGTGCTCCGCGCCGCGAGCTCGCGCTGCCGCACGTCCCGCCCCGTCGGCACGTCGAGCCCCGCCGACAGGCCCGTCGCGTTGAGGCCGCCCTGGTTCAGGGGGAGCTGGTCCACCGTGAGTACGCGCAGGCCCGGTTCCCGCTCCAGGGCGAGGTGACCCGTCATGGCGCCGACGACGCCGGCTCCGACGACCGCGAGGTCGAAGTCCGGGATCGCGCCGGTCATCCGGTCGTGCCCCACCAGATCGACAGCACGGAGAGCGGGACGCCGCGGTCCGCCATCGCCACGTGCTCGGCGAAGGGCGCGAAACCCAGCAGATCGCCCTTGCCGACCTCGTACGGCCGGTCCTCGTAGCGGACGGTTCCCGCGCCGTCGAGGATCAGCCAGATCTCCTTCACGGCGTGGCTGTCGGGCGGCGTCGCGCCGCCGGCGGCCACCGTGAAGCGCGCCATGGAGAAGGGACGGTCGCCGTCGAACGGCCCGAGGAGCGCGGCCCATTCGTCCAGCTCCTCGAACTCGCGCGGCAGCGCCTCGAAGCCGAGCCGGGGGAGGCTCATGTGTTGTACCTCCGGTAACCGAGAATCGCGTTGAGGATGACCGCGCTGCGCCAGGCCAGCAGGCTGAGGTTGGGGTCGGCGATGCCCCAGGTGTGCCGGGCGCCGTTCTGCAGGAAGACGCGGCCCGAGGTCCGCAGGTCCAGCGACAGCGCGTAGTCGTCGCCGACCACCAGCCCTTCGGGGGACCTGGCCAGGTGGGGGGCGAGCTCGCTCATGCAGTCCGGAAGGCGGTACTCGTACCCGGTCGCGAGGACCACGACGTCGGACCGGACGACCGAGGCGTGCGGGCCACTCACCTCCAGCTCCCAGCCGTCGGAGAGCCGGGCGCAGCCGGTGACCTCCGACCGGGGCATCAGGCGGAGCCAGTCCTTGCGGCCCAGCAGGCACTCGTGCCGGTAGCGCTCGCGGTAGACGTCCTGGAGCGTCGCGAGGTCGATCCCGTCGCTCGCGAGCTTCTGCTCGGCCAGCAGCTCCTGCTTGTGGGTCTGGGGCAGCCCATGGAACTCCCGCGCGTACGCCGGGAAGAAGTACTCGTTGGTGAAGGGGGAGTCGTCCATCGGCAGGAAGCCGGGCCTGCGGGTGATCCAGGTGATGCTGCGCGGGGGCACGTCGAGACGCATGAGGTGGCGGACGATCTCCGCCCCCGACTGCCCGCCGCCGATCACCGTCACGGCGCGGTCGGGCAGCTCCCGCGGCCGTGACAGGAACTCCTCGGCGTGGAACACGTCGGCGCACAGGTGGGGGCGCAGGAAGCCGGGGACGAACGGCGCCTGGCCGGTCCCGAGCACCACGTTCCGCGCGGTGACCTCGCCGTGTCCCGTGTCGAGGACGAAGTGCCCGTCACGCACCCGGACGCCGCGCACCTCGGTGCCGAACTCGATGGACGGGATGCTCCGGGAGGCCCACTGGAGATACTGGTCGAACTCGGCGCGCAGGACGGCCGGGAACTTCGCGGTGAGGAACTGGTACAACCTGCCCTCGTTGGCGAGGAAGGCGAGGAACGAGTAACGGCTCGTCGGGTCGACCAGCGTGACCAGGTCCTTGAGCGGCGAGACCTGGAGGGTCGCCTCGGGCAGCAGCAGGCCGGGGTGCCAGGAGAAGTCGGGGCGCGCCTCGAAGTGCACGCTCCGCAGGTCGTCCACGTCGGCGCCGAGGGCCGCCAGGCTCAGGTTGGCGGGGCCGACCCCCACCGCCGCGTAGTCCAGGACGTCGCTCACGGGAGCACCGCCAGGTCGTCCAGGCTCTTCCAGAACGCCTGGACGGCCTCGTACGACTCCGCGGTGTAGCGCACGCAGGCGAGCCGCGAACGGCAGTCGCCGGTCTGGGGAATAGGCGTGCCGGGCGGGATGAACAGCTGCTTGCCGATGACGTCCGGCCGGCCGTCGAGCTCGTCCCAGCCGAGGATCCTGCTGTAGGAGTGCAGGCCGTCGGCCGTGAGGAACCGTACGGCGGCGTACGGCGCGGCGGGCGGGCCGAACGCCGGCAGCTCCGCGGCGCCGACGCCCAGCCCCGCCGCGAGCATGACCGCGGCGAGGTCGGTTCCGGTGGCGAGCCGGATCAGCTCGGGGATCCCGTCGCCCGGCAACCGGGCGCCGAGCTCCATCAGGACCGGGCCCTCGTCGCTCAGCCGCACCTCGCAGTGGAACGGCCCGGCGGTCACGTTCAGCGCCCGGACCACCTGTTCCGTGTACGCGACGACCTCCTTCGTCACGTCGTCCGGGAGGTCGGCCGGCGTCAGGTGCCCCAGCTCGACGAACCGCGGCTCGGCGCCGAGGACCGTCCTGGTGATCGCGACGACGGTGGCCCGGCCGTTCTCGACGTAGCCGTCGGCGCTGACCTCCTCACCCGCGACGTACTGCTCGACGACGACGGTGTGCCCCATCGGGCGGCCGAGGTCGAGCTCCCGGTCGCCGGTCAGGGCGGCGTAGGCGGCGGCGAGCTGCGCCCAGTCGTCGGCCCTGCTCACGTGGATGCTGCCGGAGGACTCGACCGGCTTCATGACGTTCGGGAAGCCGACGATCTCCGCCGCCGTACGGAGGGCCTCCGGGGAGGACGCCTCGGCGAAGCGCGGCGTGCGCAGCCCGGCGGCGGCGACCCGCTCGCGCATGCGCGCCTTGTTGCGTACGGCGTCCACGGTCTCGACCGGCAGGCCGGGCAGGCCCAGACGCGCCGCGAGCCTGGCCGTCGTGGCCACGTAGAAATCGCATCCCGGGAGCACCGCGGCGAGCGGTTCGCGCTCGTGGTGCTCGGCGACCACGTCGAACAACGTCTGCTCGTCGTTGGTGTCGACGGTGAGCACCACTGAGGCGATCTTCCTCAGCTCCGCCGGGATCTCGCAGTCGCCCACGTCCTGCGAGGCGATCACAACTGTCATGCCGAGGTGGTGCGCGAGCCGGGCGACGTCTGCGCCGCCGGAGACCGGTTCTACGACGAGGACGGACGAGCCGACCGGATCGAACACGGACTGACCTCCACTTCCGGGTTCATGACTGCTTGGCCGTAGTGTTGACTACCAGCTCCCCCTCTCCGATCACTATCCGCACGTCGATCGAGGCCAGCTCGCCGAGATTCCCCAGGTGCGTGCCACCGCAGGGGAGTCGTGCGGGACCCGGGGGCAGCTCGCAACCCCACCAGCGGCGGGAGTTGATCCAGGGCCCCTCGGTGTCGATCGTGATCCGCCCGCCGGCGGCGATCCACTCCGACAGCCGGGCCGTGACGCCCTCGCGTACTGCGTCGAGCCGTCCGGGGAGGGCCTCGGCGTCGAAGCCCGCCTTGCGGAGCGACTTGCCGAGGCGGTAGCGGTCGACGCTCTCCCACGGGGTGATGCTCGACCGCGTGATCGCCGCCTGGTCGAAGTCGGGGCTGCCGAGGCAGTCCGTACGCGGGACCTTGCGCCACAGGTCGCGCAGCTCCATGTTCAGGGCGAGGGACATCAGGTGGCAGGCGGTGTGCGCGGCGCTCAGGCTCGATCGCCGCGCCACGTCCACCGCGAGGCCCACCTGTTCGCCGACGAGATCCGCCGGGCTCCCGTCCGGCGGCGTCTCGAGGACGTGACCGACCAGGAAGGACCAGCCCGGGTCCGTACGGCGGGCGGGGATCTCCTCCGCCCGGTGCAGCGTGCCGTCGGGCCCGACCGCCATCGTGACGGCGTCCACGACGGCGTGCTCCCGACGCCCGAGCGTGATGGTGCCCCGGTCGCCCGGCTGGTCGGGCCAGGTGTGGTCGAGCGGGTGGAACGGCGTCCGGTCGGTGACGATCACGACCGGGCCCTCGTCGCCGGCGGCCTCCGCGAGGACGACGGTGGCCTCACAGACGCTCACGCCCTGCGGGAACAGGACGACGGTGCTCGGGGCCGAAGTGGTTTCGCCCATGGCGCGGTCCTTGTCCTTACATAAAAGGGATCAGACGGCGAACGCGGTGTCGATGATACGGCCGCGCAGTCTCCGGTGTCCGGCGGAAGGAACGAGGTCCCGGACCACGCAGACGCGCTGGAGCCATCGGTCCCGGCCGTCGTATCTGGGAGTGAACTCCGAGCGGCCGTGGACCGCCCTGCGGTTGTCGACGATCAGCAGGTCTCCCGTGTCGAGGCACACCCACCGCCTGACCTCGTGGAGCACCGCGTGCAGCCGCTTCAGGGCGGCGTCCGCCTCGGGCACGATCCCCATCATGAGGTCGGGGTCCACGGTGAGATAGGGATCGAAGGGGTCGCCGTAGAGCACGCGCAGCAGCGGCCCGTTGCCCTTCGTGCCGTGCGAGCTGCCGAACGAGTAGTCGATCCCGGTCCGGTAGAGGGGCTCGCTGAGGATCGCCCGCTCGCGGAGACTCAACCGGGGCAGGGCCATCCGCAGGCTGGCGCTGATCGTCTTGGCCGCCCCGTCGTGGTCGGGCCGCAGGCAGTGCAGCAGCACGTAGTCGGGCATGAAGGGGTGGAACGCCGTCTCGGTGTGGTAGTCGAGCAGGATGGCCGAGCTCTCGGAGGAGAGCTTCGCGGCGTTGTGGGGCGTCGGCACCACGTTCTGGAACAGCAGACCGTTCTTCTCCTGGCGGTAGCCGATGGGCTCGCCCAGCGCCTGCGCGAAGGCCGCCAGCCACAGCTCGCTGAGCGGACTGGCGAAGCGGACCCGCGCCTTCGGGTCGGCGGGGGTGGGGGGAAGCGCGGGGTCCACGGGCAGGCCCTTCACCAGCAGGACGCCCGAGTCGGTGCCGTGCTGACGGAACCGGCTCACCGCCTGCCTGACGACGCGCGGCATCTCGTGGAACCGCAGTTCGGCCTCGCGGAGGAACGCCTCCTCGTCGGTCTCCGAGTCGCGGAGGAACCCGTCGGCGAGCCCGGTGAACAGGTGGGCGTAGACACCGGCGTCGACGACGTGCGGCCCGGGCTCGTTCTTCAGGTTCTCCGTGGGGGAGAAGTCCCGGCCGGAGAACCGGTAGGCGCCGGTCACCTCGGCCGCCAGGTCGGCGGCCGACCCCTGGTGCCGGCCGTCCAGCAGCCAGGAGAGCAGGTTGAGCAGGAGCCGCGCGTTGTCCTCGCGGCCGAGGAAGGGGCGCGCGAACATCTCGGCGTTGCCCACCACGGCGACCCTGCCCGCCCCGTGACGCGCGACCCCCAGGAAGATCTGGCCGTCCTTCTCCACCAGGCCGGTCAGCGGGAAGCGGGCGCTGACGGGCTTGGGCCGGTAGAGGTACGCCCGGGTGACGCCTTCCAGCGCGGGGTGCGCACCGGTGACCTCGGCCGGGAACTGGTAGGGCCGCACGTGGGGCTGCGCCGGATCCGCGGGGTCGCCGATCGCGAGATCACCCGAGGCGAACCCGAACGGGGCGGGGCCCTGGGGCGGCTGCGGCCACTCCCCGTCCCCGAGGATCAGCACCGCGCCCCCCTCCTGGACGTATCGGTCGAGGGCCTCGCACTCCCCGGGAGTGAAGACCGTTCCGTCGACGCCCGGAGCGGGAACGAGCACGAGGCCCAGGTCCTTGAGCGCGTCCCCTTCGAACCCGTTCTCGAGAGCGGCCACCGTTCCCCCGAGAAGGTCGACGGCCAATTCCCCGAGGTCGGCGACGACGCTGACTTCGGAGAAGTCGGCGGCCCGGCCGGCTCCCGATTTCCGCTGAATGTCGAACCTCCACACCGCAGCGTGCACCAGATCGATACCGATCACCATGTCGGATCCTCCAGGTGAGACTTCGCGAGGTGAGACTTCGCGTCCATCGGAGAGGCTAGAGGACGAAGTTCGAATTTCTGTACATTCCTCGTATAACGGCAGAGGCTTTCCGGGCCTGTGCCGGGCGACCGGGCATCGCGACCGTGCGCGCCGCATATACGGCGCTTATACAACGGCCGCTTAGCCTCGTGTCCCAGCACGTCGCCCGGAGGAAACCGTTGATGTCGATCGAAGAGCCCGCCGCGCGGAAGACGGACGCGCCGGCCGCATGGATGGCGGAGTCGGGTCTCGTCGTGGTCGCCGCCGTTTTCGGGCTTACTTTCGTCGTAATTCAGGACGCCATCGAAAACGTGCCGCCGTGGTCGTTCGTGGCTCTCCGCTTTCTGCTGGCGGCCGGTGTGGTGGCCGTGCCGTACGCCGCGCAGATCGGCCGGCTCTCACGTACGGGATGGGGCGTCGGGGCGGGTCTGGGCCTGCTGCTGGTCGGCGGGTACGCGTTCCAGACGATCGGTCTCACGTACACGACCGCGTCCAACTCGGGCTTCATCACGGGTCTCTACATCGTGTTCACCCCGCTCATGGCCGCGTTGCTCCTTCGTCAGCGGGTCACCCGCTGGAGCGCCCTGTGCATCGCGACCGCCGCCCTGGGCCTGCTGCTCCTCTCGGGTTACGGCGGGGCCTTCCACCCGCTGGGCGACGCGCTCACCCTGGCATCGAGCCTCTGCTTCGCGCTGCACATCATCGCCATGGACCGGGCGGTCCGCCGTTTCCCCACGGGAGCCCTGGTCGCGGTGCAACTGGGGACGTGCGGAACGGTCGCCCTGTGCATCGCGCTGATCAAGGAGGATTTCCGCCTGCCCGGCGAATGGGACGCCTGGGGCGCGATCGCGTTCACCGGGCTGGCCGCCAGCGCCTTCGCCTATTTCGTTCAGGCGTACGCGCAACGGCGCACCTCGCCGACCCGGGTGTCCGTCATCCTCGGGATGGAACCCGTCTTCGCCGGCGTCTTCGGATATTGGCTCGCGGGAGATCGTTTGACGCCGCTGGGCTGGGCGGGCGCCGCGACCATGGTGCTCGGCGTGCTTCTCATGGACGTCAAGCCGTCCCGCGTGTCGCTGAAGTGGGGGCGAAGCATATTCACCGGCCGGCCGCAGGGTTTTGACATAGTATTTACCCGCCATGGCCGGGGGAGAGCAGCACCCAGATCTGCGGTTCCGCATACTCGGACCGCTGGAGCTGACGGCGAATGGCTCCCCGGTCCCCTTGAAGGGCCAGAAGGTGCGAACGCTCCTGGCCCTCCTGCTCTGTTGTCCGAACACCGCCGTACCGGATGACCGGCTGATCGACGGGCTGTGGCCGTCGGACCCGCCGGCGTCCGCGGCCGCGAACCTGCGCGCCTACATCCGCGGCCTCCGGACGACGTTGGGCGACCCGCACCGCATCACCCGCGTCGACCGCGGTTACCTCCTCCACGTACGGCCGGCCGAGGTGGACGCCCTGCGGTTCTCCGCGCTGGTCGCCAGGAGCGAGGAGTCGGCCGCCGGCGGCGATGTCGCGCGGGCGGCGGAGATCCTCCGCGGGGCGCTGGACGAGTGGACCGGCGTGCCCTTCGCGGGGCTCGACGACTGCCCCGCGCTGCGTACGGAGGCCGCGGTGCTGGAGGAGCAGCGGTTCACCGCCGTCGGTCAGTGGGTGGAGCACGAACTCGCGCTCGGCCGGCACGCGGACATGATCCCCGTCCTGGTCCAGCTCGTCGAGGAGTTCCCGCTGCGTGAGTCGCTGCGCGGCCGGTTGATGGAGGCGCTGCACCGGTCGGGCCGCCAGGCGGAGGCGCTGCAGCTCTATCGGGACACGCGCGCCCTCCTCGTCGAGTCGCTCGGCATCGAGCCCGGCCCGCAGCTGCGGGAACAGGAACAGGCGATCCTGCGGGAGGCCGTGTCGCCGGGCGAGGAACCCGCCGCCGCCTCGCCGCGCCCGTGCAACCTCCCGGCCGACACCCCCGACTTCACCGGCCGGGCCGAGGAGATCGCGCGGATCACCCGCTGGCTGACCTCCGGTGACCGGGTCGGCCCGTCGATCGTGGCGGTGTCCGCCCGGGGAGGCGCGGGCAAGACCACCCTGGCCGTACACGTCGCCCACCGGTTGCGGGAGGACTTTCCGGACGGGCAGATCTTCGTGCCGCTCCGCGGGGCCGAGGCGGCGCGCCGCATCCCGCCGGGCGTCGCGCTGGCCGGCTCGCTGCGCACCCTGGGAGTGCCCGACCACCGGCTGCCCGAGCACATCGAGGAACGCAGCGCGATGCTCCGGGAGGTGCTCTCGGAGCGACGTGCGCTGCTGATCCTCGACGACGCCGCGGACGAGAGCCAGGTGATGCCGCTCATCCCGGGCACGAGCGGCTGCGCCGTCCTGATCACGAGCCGGCACCGCCTCACCGCCGTTCCGGGCATACGGCGGCTGGAGCTCGAGTCCTTCACCGAGGAGCAGGCGATCGACTTCCTGCAGCGGATGCTCGGCGACGACCGCATGAGGAGCAGCCCGGAGGCCGGCGCGCGGCTCGTCCGCCTGTGCGGGCGGCACCCGCTCGCGCTGCGCATCGCGGGCGCGCGGCTCGCCGCCCGGCCGCACTGGCCCGTACGCCGCATGGTCGACCGGCTGGCCGGAGAGCACCATCGGCTCGACGAACTCGTGCACGGCGAACTGGACGTGCGCGCCAACCTGATGCTCTCCTACGCGGCCCTGGGGCCGCGGGCCAGGCTCCTTCTCATGCTGCTCGGCAGTCTCGACCTCGTCGAATACGAGGAATGGGCGGCGTCGGCGCTGCTGGACTGCCCGCTCAGGGAGGCCGAGGACCTCCTGGACCAGCTCGCCCACAGCCACCTGGTCACCGTGGCGGCCGGAGACCACGGCCAGCCCCGGTACGGCCTGCACGACCTGGTCCGCATCTTCGCCCGGCAGCAGGCGCAGGCGCAGCTCCCCTGCGCCGAGGTGCGCGCCGCGCTGGAGCGGGCCATCGGAGCCCTGCTGACGGTGACCGAGTACGCCCACACCCAGCTCGCGGGCCACGACCACCTGGTGCTGCACGGCATGGCCCGGCGGCGGCCGATGACGGAGGAGCACCTCAGGGAGATCGTCGTCGATCCCGTCACCTGGTGCGAGGCCGAACTGCCGAACATCCAGGGAGCGGTCCGCCAGGCGGCGCACCTGGACTTCGACGACCTCTGCTGGGATCTCGCGGTGACCGCCGCACCTCTCCTGGAGGTCCGCAAACACCACGACGAGTGGGAGCAGACGCACGAGATCGCCCTCGACGCCACCAGGGCCGCCGGCAACCGCCGCGGCGAGGCGGTCATCCTCGCCGAGCTCGGCGAGCTCAGCCTGCACAGACACGACTACGGTGCGGCGGCGAACTTCATCGGGCAGGCCGCCACCATCTTCACGGCGCTGCGCGACCGGCACGCCGAGGCCATCACCGAGCACAAGCTGGCCGTACTCGACCGTCTCGGGGGCCGGCTCCAGGACGCCCTCTCCCGCGCCCGGCGCAGCGCCGCCGCCCTCAGCGCGCTCGGCGACGTCGGCAACGAAGCACTCGTGCTCCGTCAGATCGGGCAGATCCATCTCCAGCTCGGCAACCACGAAGAGGCCCGGATCAATCTGGAGCAGGCCCTGCAGATGGCGCAGAAGGCGCAGGGCGCCCGCCTGGCCCAGCAGGTGAACTACCGGCTCGGCGAGCTCAGCCTGGAGTGCGGCGAACCGGCCGAGGCCCTGCCCCGGTTCGAGCGCGTCCACGAGTTCTGCCAGGCCATCGACGACCAGGTCGGCATGGCCCACGCCCTGTACGGCATGGGCCGGGCGTGGGCCGCCCTGACGCGATGGGACACCGCGCACCGCATTCTCACCCTCGCCCTGGCGCACGCGAGGGCGGCGGGGGAGCGGATCGTCGAGGCCGACGTGCTTCACCACCTCGGACGGGTCGCCGGCAGCCGGGGGAGGACGGAGGAGGCGGCCGAGTCCTTCGCCCTCGCCGAGGCCATCTGCCGGAATCTCGGCATCACCCCCACCTGGCTCGGCGAACCCGAGACCGCGGCCCACCCGTGACCGGCCCGGCCGGGGTGCCGGGTCTCGGATGCGGACTCTGGACATCGCGAAGCCGATCAGCGATCTTTGTATTGCAAACGTTATCGATCACGTTTGCGGTAGGCACGGGATCCACTTGATCAAGGCGTGATTGGGGTACCGGATGACCGCTGTGAGTCCGGAGCCGGCAGTGACCTACACCGATCCGGCCGCTGCCGTCGGGGAGCGCGTGACGGATCTGCTGGCCCGGATGACCCGGGAGGAGAAGCTCGCACAGCTGGGGAGCGCCTGGGCGTTCTCGCTGATGGAGGGCGGGCGGTTTTCGGCCGAGCGGGCGCGGCCGGTCCTCCGGCACGGCTTGGGGCACGTGACCCGTGTCGCGGGAGCCACAAGTCTCAGGGCGGAGCAGGTGGCGCGGGTGACAAATGAGATCCAGCGCTTCCTGGTGACGGAGACCCGGCTGGGGATCCCGGCGATCGTCCACGAGGAGGTGTGCTCCGGGTTGATGGCGCGGGAGGCGACCATCTTCCCTCAGGCGATCGGTGTCGCGAGCACCTGGGAGCCGGAGCTCAACCGGCTGCTGGCGGATGCCGTCCGTGCGCGGATGCGCGCGACGGGAAGCCATCAGGGGCTCTCGCCGGTGCTGGACGTGGTGCGGGATCCGCGCTGGGGCCGGACGGAGGAGACCTATGGGGAGGATCCGTACCTGGTGGCCCGCATGGGCGTGGCGTTCATCCGGGGCCTGCAGGGTGCTTCTCTCGCGGAGGGCGTCGTCGCGACGGCCAAGCACTTCGTCGGTTACGGGGCGTCCGAGGGCGGGCTGAACTGGGCGCCGGCGCACCTGCCGCCTCGTCTGCTGCGGGAGGTGTATCTCCATCCGTTCGAGGCGGCGGTCCGCGAGGCGGGCCTTCAGTCGGTGATGGCCGGCTACCACGAGCTGGACGGGATTCCCTGCCATGCCAACCGTGAGCTCCTCGGCGATGTCCTCCGAGGAGAGTGGGGCTTCGCGGGGACCGTCGTGTCGGACTACTTCGCCGTCGACGATCTCCACTCGTATCACCACTTCGCCGAGGACAAGCGGCGAGCGGCGGCTCTGGCACTCACCGCGGGCACCGACGTCGAGCTTCCGGCCACGGACGCGTACGCGGAGGCGCTGGCTGGCGCCCTGGACGCCGGCGAGATCAGTGAAGGGCGACTGGACGAAGCGGTCTCGCGGGTGCTCCGGCACAAGTTCGAGCTCGGCCTGTTCGAGAACCCTTACGTGGACGAGGCCGCGGTGGCGGTGAACGCCGAGCGGCACCGGGAGGTGGCGCTAGAGGTGGCTCGCCGCAGCCTCGTCCTGCTCAAGAACGACGGCGTCCTGCCGCTCCGGCCGGGCACCGGAACGGTCGCCCTCATCGGGCCGAACGCCGACAGCGCCCGGCATCTGCTCGGTGACTACTCCTTCGCGGCGCATGTCGAGTCGCTGCTGGAGGCGCGCGAGCGGAAGGGTCTGCTCGGCCAGACGATGACCGTGCCGGACGACCTCGAGGTCGAGGAGAGTACCGACGGGGTCCCCACGGTGCGCGACGAGCTCACGGCCCGCCTGGGTGACCGGGTGCGCTACGCGCGCGGGTGCGACGTGATCGACACGTCGAGGGACGGTTTCGACAAGGCGGTCGCGGCCGCCGCGGCCGCCGACGTCGCGGTGCTGGTCCTGGGTGATCGTTCGGGGTTGACGACCCAAGCCACCACGGGAGAGTCGCGGGACCGGTCGAGCCTGGAGCTTCCCGGCGTCCAGGAGGATCTGGTCCGAGCCGTCGTCGCCACCGGAACACCCGTGGTGGCGGTGCTCGTCGCCGGTCGGCCGGTCGGCGGCGACTTCCTGCACGAGAAGTGCGCCGCGGTGCTGCTGGCCTGGCTGCCGGGGCAGACCGGGGCGCAGGCGATCACCGAGGTGCTGCTCGGCGAGGTCAACCCGAGCGGGAAGCTGCCCATCTCCTACCCGAGGACCGTGGGCCAGATCCCCGTCTTCTACGGACACAAGGTGTCCGGCGGGCGGTCGCACTGGCACGGCGACTACGTCGACTCGCCCGTCAGCCCGCGATACCGCTTCGGTCACGGCCTGGGGTACGCCCCGTTCGTCATCGAGCAGGTCACTCTGGACCGCACCGAAGTGATCGCCGGGGACAGCGTCGCCGTGGAGGCCACCGTGGCCAACATCGGTGATCGAGCCGGAGAGGAAGTCGTCCAGCTCTACGTTCGCGACCCGCAGGCGACGGTCACCCGGCCGGTGCTGGAGTTGAAGAGCTTCGCCCGTGTCGCCGCCGGTCCCGGGCAGCGAAGGGCCGTACGCTTCGACCTGCCCACGGGCCAGCTCGGCTTTTACGACAGGGACATGAACTACTCGGTGGAAACCGGGCTCATCGAGGTGTACGTCGGCTTCTCCTCCGATATTCGTACGCTCGCGGGCACGTTCACCATCACCGGCGACTCCGGCCGGCCGGAGGTCCGGAAGGCCTACTCGGGCACGGTCACCGTCGGCGAACCGCTGCCGGGATGACGGCCTGCCGATGCGCGACGGACAGCCGTGGCGGCGCACGGCGGACGCCCGCCCGGTCGTCCGCCCCGGCCTGCCTGCGCATTCTGGTCATGTCCTTATAGGACGTACGGTCGGCGCGGCGAGTGGCCGAAAAGGGTCTTGTCTTCGCAATCGTTGTCGCTTACGTTAAAAAAACCGCAAACGTAACCGATAACGATTGCAAACAGAGAGGGCCGCATGGCCGATGGCGGAGCTCCGGTGACCATGAGCGATGTCGCGCGACTGGCGGGCGTCTCCGTGGCAACCGTGTCGCGGGTGGTCAACGGGCGCTACGGCGTCAGCACCGGCACCACCGCGCAGGTCCGTTCGGCCATCGAGCGGCTGGGCTACGAGTCGAGTCTGGTGGCGACGAGTCTGCGGCGCAGTCGTACCAATGTCCTGGGTCTGGTGACCCACAGCTTCCAGTCCTATACGGCCGAGGTGCTCAAGGGCGTGATGGAGGCGTTGGCCCGGTCGAGCTTCGATCTGATCGTCTACGCCAACAGCGCCGTCTACGGGACGTACTCGGAGGGCTGGGAGCAACGGCACCTCACCCGCCTGTCGGGCACGCTCACGGACGGGTGCATCGTGGTCACGCCCTGGGGCGAGGTGCGGAGCAGCACTCCGGTCGTGGTCATCGATCCGGTGCGGGATTCGACGGTGCCGTCGGTGACGGCGGACAACCTCTCGGGCGCCGTCACAGTGGTCGAGCATCTGCTGGGCCTGGGGCACCGCCGGATCGGATTCATCGCGGGCCGTTCCAGCCTCGCGGCCGCGTGGTCGCGCGAGGAGGGTTACCGGAGGGCGCTGACCGAAGCCGGCGTGCCGGTCGACCCCACCCTGATCGGCAGGGGCGACTTCAATCCCGAGTCCACGGTCCCGTTGGCGCGCGAGCTGCTGGGAAGGGCGGACCGTCCGACGGCGATCTTCGCAGCGAGCGACGGGATGGCCCTGAAGGTGCTGGAGGTCGCGAAGGAGCTGGGGCTCAGCGTCCCCGGCGACCTGTCGGTGGTCGGATTCGACAACATTCCGGAGGCCGCGCTGGCGGAGCCGGGGCTGACCACGGTGGACCAGTCGATGTACCGGCTCGGACACGAGGCCGCGCGCATGCTGCGATCACTGGTGACCGATGAGTGGGAGGGGCCCCGCCAGATACTGCTTCCGACGCGCCTGGTGGTCCGCGGCAGCACCGCACCGCCGAGGACCACGACAAGACCCTGACAACCCACAGGTGCGGTATGCGGCCGTACCTGACGTCAGGTCAATCGAAAACGAACTCGCGACGGACGGAGGTGCAGGAACAGGGTCCACACCACATCCACCGATGAATCAGGTCGGTCAGTCGGGCCCAATCCGCTGCCGACCACAAAGGAGATCGGTATGTCACTGTCATTATATCACGGCAGAGTGCGTCCGATGGGCGTACGCCGGCTCTCGGCGGCTGTCGTCGCCGGAGTCATGGCACTCGCGGCGGTGTTGCTCCCGCCGCGATCCGCGGTGGCGGACACGCCCTGGCTGAGCGTCTCCGAGGACGGCTACGCGTCGTTCACCGTCCCGGCGGCCTATGTGCAGACCAACGTGGGCCAGGTGTCCCAGGTCGTCGTAGAGGGGAACTTCGGTCCCTCCTCCGCCTGGGCGGAGTTCGGCCTGACCCGCCGGGGCGACGTCTGGTCGGGGATCCTCGGCCCGCTCAAGCCGGGGCTGTACTCCTACCAGGTCACGGGCGACGACACCAAGGGTCTCAAGGACCCGACGAACGCCACCACCGTGGCGTCCAAGCCTCTGTGGAGCACCTTCCTCGTCGCGGGCGGCTCGGCGCGCCTGCTGGCGGACGCGCCCGAAGGGCAGGGCGGCAAGGTCGAGACCCTGACCTACCGGGCCGGGACGCAGGAGCGGACGGCTCTGGTCTGGACCCCGCCGGGCTACCCGGCCAAGGGCGGCAAGCCGCTTCCGGTGCTCTACCTGCTGTCCGGCCCGGACACGAGCGCCACCGACTGGCTCGACCTCGGCCGTGCCAAGCAGATCCTCGACAACCTGTCGGCCGGCGGTTCCATCGAGCCGATGGTGGTCGTGATCACCGACGGTCGCGGACCGGACGACGACAAGGACCTCAAGGACCTCCGCACGGCCGTCGGGGACGCCTACCGCGTCCGTCACGACCGGGAGCACCAGGCAATCGCCGGTGTGTCCGAGGGCGGGACGCAGGCGTTGCGCGCCGCTCTGACCGGTGCCGGCCAGTTCGCCTACGCCGGCTCGTTCTCGGGTCTCCTCACGGAGATCGCCGGAGGCAGGCCCGGTCCCGGGCCGAACCCCGGTGCCAAGCTGCTGCGCCTGTACACCGGGAACGTGACCGACCCCGCCTACAACGCCACCGTCCGCCTGACGAAGGCGCTGGACCGCGCCCGTGTCAGGTACGAGTTCGACGGGGTCAACCCCGACGCCGGGGCGAACTGGACCGCCTGGCAGGAGAACCTGATCGATTTCGTCCCGCGGCTGTTCCGCAAGGCGCCGGACCATGGTCCGAACGCCGGTCACGAGCCGCTGAAGGGCGAGTTCAACCCACCGGCGCCCGGCACCACCCCGACGCCGTTCGTGCGGGACCGCTTCGTCACCTTCGAGACCACGACGGACTTCAAGAACGCCCAGCACGTCACCGTGTGGGCGAACATCGCTCCCGGCGGGAGCTGGCTGCGCGTCCCGATGTCCCGCGACGGCGACCGGTGGCGGGCGACCGTGGGACCGCTGGACCCGTGGTTCTACTACTACCGGATCATCGTGGATCGGGTCGCGTTCAAGGACGTGTCGAACCCGACGAAGGTGACCACCGAGCCAACCTGGAGCACCTTCTTCATCTCCGGAGAGAGGTCACGCCTGCTCTCGGACGTTCCCGCCGGTCAGGGCGGAAAGGTGGAGAGCCTGACGTACCGGAGCAACGTGGCGAACGCCGACCGGACCGCGTTGGTGTGGACCCCGCCCGGATACGACCCGAGCCGCGCGCAGCCGTATCCCGTCTTCTACCTCCAGCACGGTGGCGGCCAGAACTACACCGACTGGGTGGAGATGGGACGCGCCAAGCAGATCCTCGACCACCACTTCCTCGACGGGAAGCTGGTGCCGATGGTGGTCGTGATGGGCAACGGCAACACGTCCGACTTCAACAAGGAGCTGCTGGACAACATCGTTCCGGCGGCCCGCGCCCGCTACAACATCTCCGGCGACCCGTCGCAGCAGGCCCTGGCCGGCCTCTCGATGGGCGGTGGACAGACGATCGGGGTGCTCAAGGCGTACCCGGGCCGGTTCGCCTACATCGCGGCGTTCTCGGCCGGGTTCGGCGGCGGCAGCGGCGTCGACGTGGCGGCGATCAACAGCGGGACCAAGCTGCTGCGCATGTACGTCGGCGATGTGACCGACTTCGTGTACCCGTCGTTCATGGCGGGCCTGACCACGATGAACGACCTCGGCGTCCGCTACGAGTTCGACGGGGTCACCCCTGGACCGCACGGCTGGGACGTGTGGCAGAAGAACCTCATCGACCTGGCGCCGCGACTGTTCAAGCGCTAGGTAGGCCCGACGAGGCGGTGCCGCCGGGGCATGGGCGTTCCTGCCCCGGCGGTGCCCGCAGCGTACGGGAGCCGGCACGAAGGACAGGACGCGGACCCGGAGGGGAAAACATGTCAACGAAGACGAAGAGAATATTCGCCACCACAGCCATGCTCGCCGCGGCGTGCGTGCTTGCCGCCTGCTCCTCCACCGCGGGAAGCGAAAGCAGCGCGAGGGCGAGCAACAGCGGAAACGACACGACCGGAAACAAGGCGAGCAACTGCACGAACACGATCAGCAAGAAGGACCTGCCGGTCGTGACCTTCTGGGGCTGGTACCCCAACATGCAGCTCGTCGTCGACAACTTCAACAAGCAGAACAACGAGGTGCAGGTCTGCTGGACCAACGTCGGCCAGGGCGGCGACGAGTACGACAAGTTCCAGACGGCCATCTCGGCGGGCACCGGCGCGCCCGATGTGATCATGATCGAGGCGGACCGGATCCCGACCTTCCAGATCCAGAAGGCGCTCGTCGACATCAAGCAGTACGGCTTCGACGCCGTCAAGGCGAACTACGGCGACGGCGCGTGGAAGGACGTCTCGATCGGCGGCGCGGTCTACGGCGTGCCGGTCGACGGCGGCCCGATGGCGATGATCTACCGGAAGGACATCTTCGACAAGTACAAGATCACGCCGCCGAAGACGTGGGCCGAGTACGAGCAGGCGGCGCAGAAGGTGAAGGACGCGGGAGGCCCGCTGTTCGGCGACCTGGGCGCGAACGTGCCGGCCGTCATGATGGCGCTGCAGATCCAGAAGGGCGCCACTCCCATCACCTACGACCCGGCGAAGCCCGAGTCGATCGGTATCGCGCTGAACGACCAGGCGTCCAAGGACGTCCTGGACTACTGGGGGAACCTCGCGCGGAAGGGCCTGGTCGGGACACAGGACCAGTTCACGCCGGAGTACATCTCCGGCGTCATCAACGGTAAGTACGCGACGTACATCTCGGCGGCCTGGGCGCCCGGGTACCTCACCGGCGCCGGCGTCGGCAAGGGCAAGGACACCGGCAAGTTCGCGGTGGCGCCGCTCCCGCAGTGGGATCCCGCCAACCCGGTGCAGGTGAACTGGGGCGGGTCGGCCTTCTCCGTGACAAGTCAGGCGAAGAACCCCGAACTCGCGGCGAAGGTGGCGTACGGCCTCTACGCCGACGACGAGTCGCTCACCGACGGCTGGACCAACCAGATCATCTTCCCGCTGAACCTCAAGGCGCTCAACGATCCGAAGTTCGTGGATCTGAAGGTGTCGTTCTTCGACGGCCAGCAGGCGAACAAGGAGGTCTACGTCCCCGCGGCGAACGCCTACAAGGGCATGACCTACAGCCCGTTCGGCCAGTACTACTTCGATGCCATGACGAAGCAGATCGGCGCGGTCATCGAGGGCTCCATCACCGGTGCGCAGGCGGCCGACCGCGTCCAGGAGGACGTGGTCGGCTACGCCAAGGAGCAAGGCTTCACCGTCCAGTGACACCACGGGTGGGCCCGCCGTCCTCGACCGGCCGGCCCACCCGCCACTCCCCAGCATCGACCTCCCGGAGCCCAAGATGACCCTCCTGATCGAGGAGAGTGCGTCGAGCACTCAAGAGAAAGCGCACAAGGTCCGCGGCACGGTGCGTCTCCGCGAGCACCTGATGGGGTGGCTCTTCGTCGGGCCGTTCGGGCTCGTCTTCCTGGCACTTCTCATCGCGCCGCTCGCGTACGCGCTGTACCTCAGCCTCTTCCGGAAGAAGCTGATCGGCGGCACCAGCTTCGTCCTGTTCGACAACTACGTGAAGGCGTTCACCGACCCGAGTTTCCTCTCCGGGGCGTGGTTCGTCGTCCGCTTCTCCCTGGTCGCCATCCCGCTGCAGATCGTCATCGCGCTCGCGATGGCCCTCATCCTGGATGCCGTCACCTCCGCGTTCGCCCGGTTCTCGCGGTTGATGATCTTCCTTCCGTACGCGATTCCCACGGTCATCGGTGCGGTGATGTGGGGGTTTCTGTACAGCAGGAGCTTCGGGCCGCTCTCCGACATCTTCGGATTGTTCGGCGCCACCGCGCCCGACTTCCTCAGCAGCAACCTGGTCTTCTACGGCCTGGTCAACGTCGTCACCTGGCAGTGGGCCGGTTACTACATGATCATCCTGTACGCGGCGCTGCAGGGCATCGACCCGGCACTCTACGAGGCGGCCCGCATGGACGGCGCCGGCAAGTGGCAGATCGCGCTGCGGATCAAAATCCCGCTCATCGCCCCCGCGCTGCTCCTGATCCTGGTCTTCGCGCTCATCGGCACGCTGCAGTTCTTCAACGAACCACAGTTCCTGCGGTTCCTCGCGGCCGGCACGATCGGGCCGGACTTCACCCCCAACATGTACGCCTACCAGCAGGCGTTCGCACTCGCGAACTTCAACTACGGGTCGGCGATCTCCTTCGCCCTCGGCGGGATCGTGTTCGCCGGCGTCTACGCCTTCCTGTTCTTCACCCGCAAGCGGAGGAGCTTTCTGTGATGACCGGCCGCTCCGGCGCACGCCGCCCGCCACAACGCCACCTGCCCCTGCAGGTGCTCCTCGGCTTCCTGGTCGTCTACTTCCTCGTGCCGTTCTGGTGGGTCATCGTCAACAGTTCCAAGGACGCCCCCGGCCTCTTCGGCGGCGGCAACACCCTGTGGTTCACCGACCGGATCGACTACTTCGAGAACCTCAGGCAGCTGTTCACCTACGACGGCGGCATCTACGGCAGGTGGATCCTCAACTCCACGCTGTACGCGTTCGCGGGCGGGATCGGCGCCACGATCCTGGCCGTCATGGCCGGTTACGGATTCGCCAAGTACCGGTTCGCCGGCAGGCGCTTCGGCTTCTCCGTCCTGCTGGGCGCGTTGATGGTGCCCGCGACCGCCCTGGTGATTCCCACCTTCGTGATGTTCTCCGGGCTCGGCCTGACGAACACGATATGGGCGGTGATCCTTCCGTCACTGCTCAACCCGTTCGGCGTCTACCTGATGCACGTGTACGCGCGCGACGCGGTCCCCGACGAGATCCTGGACGCGGCGCGGGCCGACGGCGCGGGTGAAGTGCGGACGTTCCTGCAGGTCGCGCTCCCGCTGATGCGGCCCGCGGTGGTCACGGTGCTGCTCCTGTCCGCGGTGGCGTCCTGGAACAACTACTTCCTGCCCGTCGCCATGCTCTCCGACAACCGCCTTTTCCCCGTCACCGTCGGACTCGGCCTCTGGCAGGGAATCGCCTCCGCGAACAACGCGGGCAGCACCTCCCTCTGGAGCCTGATCATCCTGGGCGCGCTCGTGTCGGTGATCCCGCTCATCGTCGCCTTCTTCACCCTCCAGCGGCACTGGCGCGGCGGACTGTCCGTCGGGGGCCTGCGCTGACGCGGCCGACGTCACTTCCAGCCGGTCCGCTGTCGCAGCCATGCCAGCGCCACCCTGCCCTGCGCGAGCTGGAAGGCACGCAGGGTGGGGAGGCCGGGCGGCGGGGGCAGGAGCCCTCGCTGCAGGAAGTATCCGGTCATCGCGGCGAGAACGGCGGTGACGGCTCCGGGATCGGCGTTCCTCGCGGCCGGGTGGCCGTCGAAGATCTGGGCCGGTGGCGGCCCCCCTTGCATGGTCACGCTGGGCAGCATCCCGAGCAGGTCGAACCACGGCGCGGCCAGGCACGCGTGGGGCCAGTCCACCACGAGTACCCGGCCGTCGGCCGTGAGCAGCAGGTTGTCCGCCCGTAGGTCGGCGTGGGCGAGGCAGTCGCCCTCGGCCGCCTGCCCCCATCGCTCCTCCAGGTCCGCCAGCCGCGGCAGGTGCCGTACGGCCCAGGGGTCGAGGACGGCGGCCAGGTCCGCGCCGTCCGCGGCCAGGCGCCGCCAGCCCCGGAACTCGTCGTCGAGCTTCTCGGCGGCGGCCGGCACCTCGATCGGGGCGGGGGTGAGCGCCTCGGCCATGCGGGCCACCGCGTCGAGCACGAGGGCCAGCTCGTCCGGCGCCCACGGCTGGGCGGGCAGGCGCCCCTCCACGTCCTCGAACAGCAGCACCACCCAGCCGTCCTGGTCGAAGGAGGCGAGCAGCCGGGGCGCGGGCACGCCGGCCGGCAGCGCGGCGGCCACCCTGGCCTCGGCGCGGTGGAAGGCGGGGCTGTCCGGGTTGGGCTGTGGGCCGACCGCCTTGACGAACGCCCTGCCGCCGCCCGCGAGCCGCAGCCGGGCGGCCACACCCGGTGAGAAGCCCCCGGGCTGCGTGACCGCCTCGGCCACCCGATCGCCGAGACGACCTTCCACCGCGAGCCGCAGGTCCTCGGGCACCGCCGACCACGGGATCCGTACGCCCTCTGCCGGCGGTGGAAGCTGCTCCTGACTCATCCCGGCATGATCTGGCTCTCCGTACGCCCAGGGCAATCGAGTTTCCCGGAGCGTGCGGGTGCGGCGGGCCAGGAGTCGCCGGCCGCGTGACACAGCCGGGCGAAGGCGTGGTCCGCGTCGGCGACCGCCTCGGGTCGCACGTCGTGTGCGGTCCGCCCGTCGGCGATCTTCTGCCAGTTGGTCCGGGCCAGTACGCGTTGGACCGCGATCACCTGGGCGGCTTGCAGTCGGCCCCGGACACCCGGATCGAGGACGGCGGCCAGCGCGTCCTCATCGTCGAGCATGTACTGCAGGAGCCGTCCCGCCAGGCTCGGGGTGGTGAACACCAGCCGATGGAACGCCACCACCTCGGGGTGATCGTTGAGGCCGGTGACCGGCTCGAAGCGATCGAGACCGGCCCGGAAATGCCGGTGCAGCGCCGTGATCGGCGCGATATCCGGGTGCCGGTCACGGACCACGCGTGCGGCCTCACCGTTGTGGTCCGCGAAGCGGTACAGGATCAGGTCTTCCTTGGTGGCGAAGTAGCGGAACAGCGTCGGTTTCGACACCTCGGCCATCGCGGCGATGTCGGACACCGACACCTGGTCGAACCCGCGCGCCAGGAACAGCGAGATCGCCGCGTCAGCGATCGCGTCCCGGGTCCGTACCTTCTTGCGGGCCCGCAGCCCGACCGGCTCGCTCACCGTGTCAGATTAACATTTGTAACCGAGTTGCTTTTTTAACTGGGTAACGAAAAGATGGCGGCCATGGAACAGACGGACACCCGCCGCGCTTCGTCGACGACGGCGAGGCTGCCATGACACCCGCAGGAGAGCCTCCGGTGCTCGTCACCGGGGCGACCGGACGCATCGGCCGTGCCGTGGTCGACCAGCTGACCGATGCGGGCGTGCCGGTCCGTGCCCTCGTGCGCCGCTCCGAGGCCGCGGTGACGCTGCCCCCCGACGTCGAGATCGTCAACGGCGATCTCACGGTGCCCGAATCGCTCGACGCCGCGCTGCGCGCCGTCAGTACGGTCTTCCTGGTCTGGACCGCCCCGCCGCAGGCCGCGGCGGCCGTCGTCGACCGGCTGGCCGCCCACGCGCAGCGGGTCGTCTACCTGTCCGCACCGCACCGGACCCCGCACCCGTTCTTCCGGCAACCGAACCCGATGGCGGCGCTGCACGCCGAGATCGAGCGGCTCATCGCGGCCACCGGACTCGACTCGACGATCGTCCGGCCGGGGATGTTCGCGTCGAACGCCCTGTTCTGGTGGTCCGCCGCGATCCGTGGCGACGGCCTGGTCCGGTGGCCGTACGGTGCGGCCGAGACGGCTCCGGTCGACGATCGAGACGTGGCCGCGGTCGTCGCGCTGACCCTGCGCGGGGGCGGACACGCGGGCGGCGACTACGTCCTGACCGGTCCCGAGTCACTCACCCAGGCCGAACAGATACGCATCGTCGGAGACGCGCTGGGCCGCCCGCTGACGTTCGAGGAAATGCCACCCGACGAGTTCCGGCACGAGACCCCAGAAGCCTCGCGCCCGGCCGCGGACATGCTCCTGGCGGCGTGGAACGCCGCGACGGGACGCCCGGCATACGTCACCTCGACGGTGTCCGACCTCCTCGGGAGGCCGGCGCGAACCTTCCGCCAGTGGGTCACCGACCACGCCACGTCGTTCACCGGGAACCCCGCCCCGATGAATTGAGGCTTCCACGCCGATTCGCCAGCGAAAGAAATGCCTCACAAGAAGTCCTTTCTTGTGAGGCAGGCGCTCTCAGTTCTCACCCCTGCTGCTGTTGCTGCTGGCCGTCGCCGCCCTGCTGTACGACCGGGGACGCGTGGGCCGGTGCGGCCTGTAACGTCACCGGGTCGCAGACGGAAGCGGAGGACATCGCAGGGGCCCCGCCGGAGGCATGATGGGGCGAGAGGTGGGTAGTGGGCCCTTCCGTACCACGGTGACGAGCGCCTCGTGTGGCCGATGTTGCCGTACCTTGGTCGGGGACTGGGTTGTACGGCGGTGACGCTTCGCGGGTAGGAGGCGATGATCACGGTGCCTCCGAAGGGGATCGTGTTCGACGTGGATCATGGTGCCTACGGGAGGTGGGCGGTCGTTCACGTCACGGGGGACCTCGATTGGACGAGGTCTGCCAGCTTGCTCGACACGGTTGAGCGCCTGTGGGATCACCTCCGCGACGGCTGTCTGGTTCTGGACCTCGGCCCGATGCGCTTCTGCGACTCCTCCGGCATCTCCCAGTTGATCAGGGTGTTCCGGGGCTGCCAGGAGCACGGCATCCGGATGGCTTTGGCTGCTCCACCGGCCTTTTTCCGGCGCATGCTCAACACGACCGGTCTGATCCAGTTGTTCGAGATGCACGAGACGTTGGAGCAGGCTCTGAGCGGTCTGGACGGCTGGGGGCCGGACGCGAACGCGGCCCCCGCTTCGTCGATCTGAGCTGCGAGCGGATGCCGTCCGGCGCTGCCGGGCGGCTGACTCCGGCTTGCCAAGGGGCGCACACGAAGCGGAGGAGTGTGGCGGACCCCGAAAGTGCCGTGTATGGCATTGAAAGCTAGTGTTGATGCACATAAGTGGTGACTTGCCCCATTGCCGCGCTTATGCCGGGAGGTGAGGTGGCGACCGCGAAAGTCAGGTCCGAGAGCCACGCTGAACAGCCGCAGGCGGAGCAGCTCGGCGTTGTGTGGGCCTCGGACGAAGGGCACTGGAGCGCGCAGACGCTGACGCTGGCTCTCCAGCAGGCGGTGACGAGCCTGGGCGGCCTGGGCGCCCTCGTGCACAGGTGCGATTCCGCTACCGGTCGCCTGCACCTGGCGGCGGCCAGCGGGCTTCTCCCGGAGACCGCCGAGGTGTGGGCGGATCTTTGCACCGCGCAGGACGTGGCGCCCACACGCGCCCTGGGGCGTGGTGGCTTCGTCTGGGTGTGCGGGGACAGCTTGGGGATCGGGGCAGCCGGCACGGCGGCACTGCCCCTCCCGGGTGCCGACGGGCCGGTCGGGGTGTTGTCCGTGCTCACGGCAGGGCCCGCCGAGCCGGACGACGAGCAGCGTTCCTTTCTCGGTGCGGTAGCGGCATGGGCCGCTGCGCGCCTGGAAGGCTTGCCCGGCACGGCGCCGGGCCTTACTTCGGCGGCAGGGTCCGAGAAGACGGTCCAGATGGGCGAGCTGACCGCGGCGCTCGCCGAGGCCGTCACCAGCCGGGACGTCGTGCAGGCCGTCGCGGACCATGTCCTGCCTCCGTTCTGTGCCGACGGGCTCGTGGTCTGGCTGATCGAAGGCGACCGAGTGGATGTGGTCGGCGCCGCCGGGTACCCACCGGAATTCCTCAGTCTTCTCGACCGGGTCCCGCTCACCGAGACCGCATCGGTGATGGATGTGCTGACGAGCGGTACTCCCCGGTTCATCGGATCGCGCGCGGAGTATCGCCGGCGCTATCCGACGATGAAGATCGTGGCGGAGGCGTCACCGAAGAACGCCTGGGCGCTCCTGCCCGTGATCGCCTCCGGACGGGCCATCGGCGTATGTGTGGTGTCGTTCGCCCGGGAGCGTGTCTTCAGCGACGAGGAGCGCACCCTGCTGACGGCGTTGAGCGGTCTGGTCGGCCAGGCGCTGGAACGGGCCCGGTTGTACGACGTGGAACACGCCCGCGCACAGGAACTGCAGCGCGGCCTGCTTCCCCGGGAGCTTCCCCGTCTCCCCGTGGCCTGCGCCGCTGCGCGCTACCTGCCCGCGGGCCGGGGCGAGGAGGTGGGCGGCGACTGGTACGACCTGATCCCGCTGTCCGGCAGCCGGGTCGCCATCGTGATCGGCGACGTCATGGGACACGGCATCACCGAAGCGGTCACCATGGGTCGCCTGCGCACCGCTGTGAGCACCCTCGCCGACCTCGACCTGCCGCCCGACGAACTGATCGGCCACCTCAACGACCTGGTCAGCGACCTCGGTGACGACTTCTACGCCACCTGCCTGTACGCCGTCTTCGATCCCACCACCCGGACCTGTACGCTCTGCCTGGCCGGCCATCCCCCACCGGTCATCGTCTACCCCGACGGCACCGTGGTGTGCCCCTACCTGGCCGCCGATCCGCCGCTGGGCGCCGCGGAACCGCCCTTCGAGGTCCACGAATTGCATCTGGCCGAGGAGAGCCTGCTGGTGCTCTGCACCGACGGCCTGGTCGAATCCGCCACCCGCGACGTCGACCAGGGACTGGCTCAGCTCTGCCGGATCCTGGCCCAGGCCGTGCCCCGCATTCCTCACCTCTGGTCAGGAGACCAGTGCGACGACGTCGGTTGCCTGGAAAATCTCTGCGACACGGTCGTTTCGGCGCTGCTGCCCGCCCGTGAAGAGACCGACGACGACGCCGCCCTGTTCATCGCTCACACCCGTGGTACCGCCGCCGACGATGTCGCCACCTGCAGCCTCCCCGACGATCCCAGGGCAGCCGGACAGGCCCGCAGATATGTCCGCAAACAATTGGCCACCTGGGGACTGGACGAACTGACGGTCACCACCGAACTTCTGGTCAGCGAGCTCGTCGGCAACGTGATCCGGCACGCGAAGGGCCCCGTATGCCTGCGCCTGCTGCGCAGCCGCTCTCTGATCTGCGAGGTCTACGACGGCAGCCTCAGTACCCCGCGCATCCGCCACTCCTCCTACACCGACGAAGGCGGCCGGGGCCTGCAGTTGGTGGCCGCCCTCTCCCGGCGCTGGGGCGCCCGCTACCTCTATGACGGCAAATGCATCTGGACCGAGCAATCCCTCCCTACTGACGACCACGCGAAACAGCCCTTCGGGTGAGATGGACTCTCCTGGTGGCTGGTGGTCGAGGCCGAACATAGAAGATTCCCACGCCTCCGGCGCCCTGAAGACAAGCTGATCGCTGACGGAATGGGCATCCTCGCTTGCGTATGCGGCGATAGCGTGCGGCTGTGACTCACGGGCACCGTTTGTTTGACAACCCTCCTGTAGAGGAGCACGACCCTGCCTCCACGGTGTTGGAAGGGGTGCTGCACAACGCGGCATTGCAGGCCGAGGCTGCTGACGTGCTGGTAGGCCTGGCACTTCAGGATGAGAATCAGGCGTTCGTGGAAGGCTGGTGCATCAAGCTCGGCCGACAGCTTGCCCCTGGAAGTCCTCTACTCGGTCTCGTGGGACTCTGCGTCGGCCACCTGGCTCGACGTTTCGGTTACGTGAGCGATGAAGCCGCCTCTCTTGTCGTTGACCTCGCGCACCGCTCGAAGGCCGACCCCGCTGATGTAGACGCCCGCGCGCAGGATGGCCTGGATGACGTCATCCTCTTCGGAGGACGGAATGTCCGGCCGGACCTTTCGGGCGCGAACGGGGAAACACAGTGATCGATCGTCTGGCGCATGTCGCGACCTGGCCAAGTCAGGGAGAACCGAGCAAGCCTGCGGCCTCCTCGCCTCTCCTGGCAGAGGGGGTGTCTGCCGAGATGCGTTCCAGGGTGCGTTGGCCCATCAGGCTCATGGCCGGGTTGGTTTCCAGGTAGTACCAGACGAGCCCCATCGCCTGTTCGAAGGCCCACGCTTTGCCTCGTTCCCATTCAAGGTCTTCGCACTCGAGGTCGCGGCGGAGCACCTGCCGCGGCCCGGCCTCAAGCAGGTGCCAGGCACTCACGAGATCTAAAGCAGGGTCGGCCGGTCCGAAGCCGCCGACGTCGAGAATCCCGGCCAGCCGACCAGCGGACACGAGGACGTTGCCGGGAATGAGATCACTGTGGGTCATCACGTCGGCTGCTTCGCGAGGGAGACTTCGAAGGTCTTCCCATATCCGGCGAAGTCGGCGAACGTCCAGGAGTTGTTCGCTGTGCCTGAAACAGGTCTCCATCCACGCGTCGTGGGCTTGAAGGTCGCCTCCCCGGCCTCTGCCGGCGAACGTGCGGCCACGTGTGTCGATCGCGCGCAGGTCATTGATGAGATCGGCCAGGTCGTGGGCGAACGCGACCGATTCGGCCGGGTCCTCGTCGGTGGCCACGACGCCGGGGAGCCACGTCTGCACCGACCACGGAAGCGGGTATCCCGCGCCGGGTTCACCGAGCGCGACCGGCTCGGGCGTGGGAAACCGCGTTCGACCTGCCAGCTCGCGCGCTGCTTCCGCTTCGGACTCCAGTCGGCGCCGCGTCGGGTCGATGTCTCCGGGTAACAGGGGGAACCGAGCTGTGAAGCGGTCGCCGACGCGAAAGACGGCGTTGACCGTCCCATGGGCGGCGATGCGGGTGATGGGCAGGCTCTGCCACTCGGGGAACTGCTCATCGACCAATATGCGCACCGTCTCCAGGGTCACCGTCAGCTGGTTGGCGTGCATCTTCACGCCGGCAGCCTTCCTCGCCCCGGTCGTCTTCTGCAACGTGTTTTCGGCTCCGCAGGGTGGCGGCGTCGGGCCATGCCCGCGGCGTGCCCGGTGTTTGTCTCGCGCTACCCGGCAGCAGGGATGAATCCTGTGCGCACCAGTATCGAGACCGCGTAAGTGCTGACCGTCAATATCCAGGGCATGGGTTGTTTTTCGTGTTCTCGCCGAGATTGTCCAGGCGTTCGCCCCACTTCTCGCGGCCTTCGGAGGTCTTCAGGCTGTTGATCTCATCCCGGACCTTCTTGCCCGCGTAGGCGCCCCCGAGCGCTCCGGCCACTGGTTGCCCGGTGACAACGCCGAGAGCGGTGACCTTCACCGTGACCGCTGACCCGGCAACCGTGGCTACAGCGTCGATGATGTCGTGAGCCAAGGGGGTCTTCTTCTTCTTTCCCATATCGCCCCTCTTTCGCGACCGCTATGTTCGGTTGAACATGTCTGCACTGTAAAACATAAAAACGTTTATTGCGGCGGCAAGCCATATGGTTGTCGCTTCCCGGATAGCAGGCTGAATACTGACATGGATCGTGTAATCTGCTGACAGTTGCGCGCTACTAGTCAAGCAGCTCGGGTCGGCGGATTGTCAGGGCGCGTCGAGCCACTATGTGGCGATCGTTGTCTTCCAGTCAGGTCAGGCGGCACCCGGTGTCCGATCCGGAGGGCCGCCGTACCTCTCCATGACGCGCAGCCGTTCTCGGACGCGACGACGGGCATCTCCGGATCGACGGCCGACGAGCCGCCGCGCTGAGCGCGATGGCCCAAAAGTGCAATTCCTGCGCTGGGGTGGCGCGGTGACACTGTGCGTGTCAGGAATTTCCGTCAGTCAAACCTTGAGTCAAGGAGAGGCGCTATGTCCGAGGACAAGGCCCCCGAGGCCATCGACGCCACCGAGACGGACGACGTCGAGGTCGTGGCGCACAGCACCGAAGAGGAAGAGGAGCCGGGCACCTGCCTCACCAACAACAGCAACGCGCTGTGAGCTTTGCCGGCTGGGTGAAGGCTTCCGGCTTCGCAACGGGGCCGGAAGCCTTCCCGATCTCGCCACCATGACGTCACGGAGGCCACAGTGAACGTGAGCAGCGGGGAGCGGATCCTCAAAGGGGCGAAGAACTGGTGGTTCGTCGGTCCCGGCGGCGTGGCTCGGCTACGCGCCCGGCACCTGACCCCCGGGGGTGCGCTCCAGCCGGGCACAGAGCGCCGACTGCGCGAGAGCGGGCTGCTCACCACCGCCCCGGTGACCGCCTATTCGCTCACCGTTCTGACCAGCACCGACTGCAACCTGGGATGCGGGTACTGCTTCCAGAACACCAGCCAGGACACCGCCGGTGGCAGCCGCCCGCCGCGGATCGCCCATGCCCGGCTGACGCCGGAGACCGTCACGTCCATTCTCCGCTTCACCGACCGGCAGATGGCCGCGGCCGGGCTGGACCAGCTCAAGATCCTGCTGTTCGGCGGAGAGCCCCTGCTCAACCCCAGAGGCTGCGTGGAACTGCTGTCGCGGGCGGTCGGTCATGGGCTGACCTCCGCGTCGATGATCTCCAACCTCACGCTGCTCACACCGTCGCTGGCCAGACGACTCGAAGAGCTCCGGCTCAAGTCCGTCCAGGTGACCTTCGACGGTGATCGGGAGGACCACGACCGGATCCGGGTCCGCCGGTCGCACGGCGGGACCTTCGACACCATCGTCCGCAACATCGCCAGGGCTTCGGAGGTCACCTCGATCCGGTGGACGCTGAGGGTGAACGTCTCCCACCACACGTTCCGGGGGGTCGACGCCCTCGTCGACCGGCTCGCCGCCGCCCTAGATCCCTCGCGATGCGGCATCTACTTCGCCCAGGTGGGGGACGTGGGCATCGGGTACGCGAACGACCTGACGCCGACCGGCGAGCTGGCGGCCGGATTCGCCCGATGGCAGCGCTCGGCGCTCGATCGCGGCTTCTCCGTGAGCAGGCCGCGTGCTCACCTGCCATGCGCCACCTGCGGGTACGGCGACGGCCGCTACGGCGCGGTGGCGAACGCGGACGGCACCCTGTCCAGCTGCTGGGAGACCGCGGGGAAACCCGGCTGGGAGGTCGGCTCGGTCGCCGAGGGTTACCTTCCCGGCGCGCAGACCCGCGGACGCTGGATCTCCTGCGCGGACCTGTACCGCAACCAGCAGGACGAGCGTGCGCTCGCGGCCTTCCGCGACGCCGTCGACGCCGCCCTGCTCGACCACCTCGACGAGACGGGACGCCTCTAGCGATGCCATCGTCCCGCCGGTACCCGGACGCGCCCCGCGACGACGTCGTCCAAGAGCTGCACGGGCGGCGCGTGCCTGATCCCTACCGCTGGCTCGAGGACTCCGAGGACCCCAGGACACTGCGGTGGACCGCGGAGCAGGAGGTTCTCTACCAAGCGGAACGGGCGACGTGGCCGGACGCGGACCGGTGGCGGGCGGAGCTGGCGGCGCTCAACGCCACCGACCTCGTCATCACCCCGAAGGCGCGCGGTTCCCGGATCTTCGTGGAGCGGCGGGACGCGGGACAGGACCACCCGGTGCTCTACGTCCGCGAGGGGGAGGCCGAGCGGCCCCTGCTGGATGTGCGTGGGCTGGATCCGGCCGGCCGTACCGTGCTCGAGTCCTGGGAGCCGTCCGTGGAGGGCGACCGGCTCGCCTGTCTGATCTCCCGCGACGGCACCGAGGACGCGACGCTGTGGGTGCTCGACGTCGCCACCGGGGCGGTCGCCGACGGGCCCATCGACCGGGTGCGCCGGACGTCGATCGGATGGCTACCGGGTGGCGAGGCCTTCTACTACGTGGGCCGCCTGGCATCGGAGGCGCTCTACCAGCGCCGAATCTACCTGCACAAGGTCGGCTCCGAGCCGGATACCGACGTCCTCGTGTTCGGCGAGGGCCGGGAGAGAACCCAGTTCTACACCGTGGCCGTCACACCGGACGGCCGATGGCTCACCGTCACCGCCGCGACCGGCACCGACCGCGGTGCGGCGGTCTACCTGGCCGACCTGTCCACGAGCCCGCCCGGATGCCCGGACCTGCGGCCGGTCCAGGAAGCCGGACAGGGCCGCACCCGGGTACGCATCGCCCCGGGCACCGGTCCGCACGACCCCATGTGGCTGCGCACCGACAGGGACGCCGCTCGCGGACGCGTCGTCGTGTGCACCCCGGCGGACCCGGCTCCCGGCGCCTGGCGTGAGCTGATCGCCGAACGCCCCGACGCGGTGCTGGACGACCTCACCGTCCTCAGCGGCCCGGAGCTCGCGCGGCCGATCGGGCTGGTCTCCTGGATCCGCCACGCGGCCGCGGAGATCACCGTCCACGACCTGACCGACGGCCGTGAGCTGGGGACCGTCCCGCTGCCCGGCGTCGGTTCCATCGGGCGGATCTCGGTACGGCCGGAAGCGGGACACGAAGCCTGGTTCCCCTACACCGACTACGCCACGCCTCCCTTGGTGCTCCACTACGACGCGCGAACGGGCCAGGTCGGGCCGTGGTCGCCGGTGCCGGGGATCGGCGCCCCTCGCGTGAAGGCCGGCCTGGAGACCTGCCGGTCCGCGGACGGCACGACGGTACGGATGTTCGTGGCGTCCCCGTCGGGTGCCCCCGATCGTCCGCGCCCCGCCATCCTCATGGGATACGGCGGCTTCGGCGTGTCGATGTCGCCGCGCTACTCGCCTCTGATCGTCGCCTGGGTCGAGGCGGGCGGGATCTTCGCCACCGCGTGCCTGCGCGGGGGCGGCGAGGAGGGCGAGGAGTGGCACCGTGCCGGCCGCGGGCCGAGGAAGCAGAACACCTTCGACGACTTCGACGCCGCTGCCGACCATCTGGTCGAGGCGGGCTGGACCAGGCCCGGCCAGCTCGCGATCATAGGCGGCTCCAACGGCGGCCTCCTCGTGGGCGTGGCGCTCACGCAGCACCCCGAAAAGTACTCGGCCGCCGTGTGCATGTCTCCGCTCCTGGACATGGCCCGTTACGAGCTCCACGGGCTCGGGCCGAGCTGGGTCCCGGAGTACGGCAGCGCCGCCGACCCCGGCCAGTCGCGGACGCTGCTGTCGTACTCCCCCTACCATCACGTCGTCCCGGACGTCGCGTACCCCCCGGTCCTGTTCACCGCGTCCGACGGTGACACCAGGGTGGATCCGCTGCACGCGCGGAAGATGTGCGCCGCGCTCCAGCACGCCACGTCGGGGAAGGGCCCGGCGCTGTTCCGGTTCGAGCGGGGGGTGGGCCACGGGGTTCGCGCCGCGTCCAGCGGGGTGGCGCTGTTCGCCGACTGCCTGGCCTTCCTCGCCGCCCACCTCGGGGTGAGTCCGGCATGAACGTCCTGCTCTGCCCGCTGAGCGACGGGGGGTATCTGTATCCGGCGATCGCGGCCGGACGCGAGCTCGAACGGCGGGGGAACACCGTCTGCGTGCTGGGCAGGACCTCGGCCGGGCAGATCGTGGCCGAATCCGGCCTGCCGTACCTGACGGCGGAGCGGTACGGCGGGCAGCGGGGGTTCTCGGTCGCCAGGTGGCGCGACGGGGGGCCGGCGCAGTTCCGGGCCGCCCTCCGAGCCGCCCGGCAGGTCCGGGCCGACGTGCTCGTCACCTCGGTCCTGTGCCACGGAGCACTGCTCGCCGCCGAGGCGCTGGACATCCCGGCGGTGGTGCTGGGGCTGTCGGCCCACCTGTTGAACTACGCGGCCGGAGGCCACGACGAGCCGCAGCCCGGCATGAGCAGGCAAGCGCGGTCACGCGAGATCCTTCAGTACTACCGCGAGCTGCGCGCGGAGGTCGGCCTGGCCGCACGGAGCGACCCGTGGCCGGAGAGCCCGCTGTTCGGCGCGGCGTTGCTGCTGCGGGGTGATCCCGTCTTCGAGTACCCGGGCGCGGTGCTGCCCGAGCGCGTGCACCACGTCGGACCGCTGGCGTGGGAGCCGACGGCGGACGGGGCCGACGTCGACACCGTGATGGACCATCTCGACCGGGTGGGCAAGCCCGTTGTCTACGTGCATCTCGGTCGCTTCTTCGGAGGGAAGGTCCAGTGGCCGCGGCTCAACTCGGCCTTCACCGGCGGCCCGTTCCAGGCCCTGGTCGAGCAGGGCCGGACGCTGGATCCGCGACCTGACCCCGGCGCGGACATGCTGCTCGTGCGCAGGCCGTACATGGGGCCGTTCGTCGAACGGGCCGGACTGGTGCTGACCAGCGGCACGTCGGCGCCGGTGCTGGCCGCGCTACTGCAGGAACGGCCGCTCGGAGTGACGCCCAACGGGTCCGAGCAGCCGCTGCTGGCCGCGGCGTGCGTCCGGGCCGGGGTCGCGGTGTACGCACTGGAGGACATGGACTCCGATCCGTGGAAGATGCTCCACCTGGCCTGGGAGGACCCGGGGCTGCGGAAACGCGCGGCGGATCTCGGCCGCAGGCTGGCCTCGGCCGACAGCGCCTCACGCGCGGCCGACGTCGTCGAACTCTCCTGCGCCCGGGTGGCCCGAAAGCCGCACCGACCCGCGGACCGGGCCGTGGACACGATGCCTCTCGATACACGATGGCTCTCGAAAGGGGCAGATGGATGACCGAACCTGCGACGACCTACGCGGACGAGAGGGCGACCGGCGACCTGGAGCGGCTGTCGGCCGGGGCCAGGCGCTGGATCAGCGACAACCTGGAGTACCTCGATCCGTCGTATTCGGGGCTGCCCGTCACACCCAAGGTGAAGGCGTGCCTGGAACTGGCGCAGCTCTGTGCGATCTGGACGAGGTTGCGGCCCGACGACGAGGATCTGGCGAAGGTTGCCGCGACCGTCCGGAAGATCTGGCATGACCCGGACTTCCCACGGCAGCTGACGGCCATGCCCAGGTATTACCGGGCGTACGGCCTGGCCTTCGGCGCGCTGGCACCCCCCGGGCTCACCGACGGGCGCCACTGGGCCGTCCTCGAGGAGCTGGCTCCCGGCGGCTTTTTCCCGCTCTACGGCAGGTCGCCGCACGTGCGCCTCGAAACCCGTTACTACGCGGAACGCGCCGGCCTCCGCCACGACTTCCCTTCGTACCGGGAGCTGTACGAGAGCACCCTCCTCGCCGACTGGACCACGACGTATCCGGTCGACATTGAGGACGCCTACGTCATCACGCACATCCTGTTCCACCTGAGCGACTTCGGCGCCCGGGACCCCGGCTTCACCGACGACGAGCGGCGGCGGATCTTCCAGGTCCTCGACGAACTGACGACCCACTTCGTGGAGATCGACTACTGGGATCTCGTCGGGGAGTTCCTGCTCTCGCAGTCCCTCGTCGGCGAGGATCCGACCCGCACCCGGTCCGGTCTGGCCGCGATACGGAACCTCCTGGAGGCCCAGCTGCCCAGCGGGGCCATTCCCGGACGGTACGCCGCCCAGCGGCCACCGGAGTCGGCGTCGGCGGTCGAGGTCTTCCGGAAGGCCTATCACACGACTCTCGTGACCGCCATGGCTACGATGATCACCTTGTCCGCGTCGCGCCGCCGGTAGCCCTGGTCCTCTCGTGCCGGCCACTGTCAAGCACCGGTTCCTGATCAATCGCGACTATGCCCGCCTGTGGTACGGGCAGGCCGTCTCGTCCACGGGAGACGTCGTCTTCAGCACCACCCTCGTCCTGTGGGTGGCCGATGTCCTGGCCAAGGACCAGTCGTGGGCGCCCGCGGCGGTGAGCGGCATCCTGCTGGCGGTGGGCGGCGCGGTGCTGTTCGTGGGTCCGATCGCCGGGGTGTTCGTCGACCGGTGGGACAAGATGCGCACCATGCTCGGCACCGAGGTGATCCGCGGCGTTCTGGTGGCGTTCCTGACGGTGGTGGCGCTCCTGCCCGCCGATGCGATCCCGGTCTGGGCCTGGCTCGCACTGATCTACACGTCCGTCCTCGTGCTGAACGCCACGGGTCAGTTCTTCGGGCCCGCGCGCCTGTCCATCATCAGGGACATCGTGACAGGCGAGGCCGACCGGGCCCGGGCGGCGGGCATCGCCCAGGGCACGGCCGGAGCCATCGCCATCGTCGGCCCGCCGCTCGCCGCGCCGCTGATGTTCAGCGTCGGGCTGCAATGGGCGCTGCTCCTCAACGCGGCGTCCTATGCCGTGTCCTACGCCGTCATCCGCTCGGTCCGCCGCGACTCCGCCCCCGACCCGGGCAGATCGGAGGGCTCGCAGCCGGGGCTGCGCAAGGAGTTCGTCGTCGGCCTGCGCTTCTTCGCGGGCAGCAGGTTTCTGGTCGCCCTGCTGACCCTCGCGGTGATCGGTCAGTGTGGCCTGGGCGCCCTGAACACGTTGAACGTGTTCTTCCTCACCGACAACCTGCACTCGCCATCTCATCTGTTCGGCTACCTCGGCACGGCGGAGGGCGTCGGCGGGATCATCGGCGCGCTGTGCGCCGGGAGGGTCGTGCAGTGGATCGGCGCCCGGAGGACCGCGTGGATCGGCCTGATCGTGAGCGGCGCGTTGCTGCTCACCTATACACGGCAGACCGAGTTCCTCGGCGGTCTCATCGTGCTCTCCCTGTTCGTGGTTCCCATCACCATGCTCAACACGGCGATGACGCCACTGCTGCTCGCCGCCGCGCCGAAGGAGTATCTGGGCCGGGTCATGGCCGTGTTCTATCCGGTCACGCAACTCGCCTCGATGCTGGCCGCGTCGGCTGCCGGTTGGCTGGCCAGCACCGACCTGCGCAACCTCGACGGCTCGCTGGCCGGGGTGCGGTTCGGGCCGATCGACTCGATCCTCGCTTTCTCAGGCCTACTCATCCTGATCGCCGGTGTCTACGCGAGGGCCGCCCTGGCCGCCGCGGAACGGTCGACGTCGGCGGCCCCGGCTGCCGAACACGGATGATGACGACGGGACTACCGGAACTACACCGGGAGCAAACCGCATCGATACTGCGATCCCACAGCATTACGTCATGTTCGCTCCTCCTGATCGGAGTCCGGGGTCCGCGATCGACAGCGGGACGGCCAGGCGTCGGCACGCCAGGCTCGGGCCGCGGCGGGCGGCGGGTCCTGCGCTGAGCGGCTGCACGACGTGCGGATCCCAGGACGTCCGGGGATGCGTCAGCATCGGGAATGACGCCCTTCCTTCGCCGATCGCCGCGGCGCTGTCGCTCGCCCCGTCGTTGACGGCCCGGGAGGCGTCGGTCTTCGAACTGCTCGGCCTCGGCTACGACAACCGGTCCATCGCCAGAATGCTGTCGATCAGCGAACGTACGGCCAAACGGCACATCACCGCGATTCTCGCCAAGCTGCGGTTGGAGTCGCGGCTCCAGGCAGGACTCACCGCGATGCTCGTGAGCCTGACCACCCAGACGGACCTGGCACGCCAGACGCGCGCGTGACGGTCACGTGGCGTGCCTTCGGACCGCCAGGCGGTCGTCGCCGGCGAGGGTGGTGAGCAGGCGCCGCCTCACCCGGTGACCGACGTCAACGAAGCGGAGCCTCTGATCATCTGAGGCTCGGCTTTCGCTACTGATCGGAGTATCCGGCCAATTCCGGGAACGTGCCTTCGGGTGCTTCGTAGTAGCGGGCGATCGATGCGCGGTAGGGCAGGGCGCCGGGCTGAAGGTGGCGGCGTTCTAGACGTACGCCGGTGCATCGTTCGGCGAGCGCCAGCGCGGCCTCGATGTATTGAGGGAAGAAGTCGTCGTCATCGGGGTCGAACTCTGGAAGCATGCCGAGCTCTTCGAGGTCTTGGCGTAGCCGTCCAGGATCGGCGCTCAGGGTCCAGTGCGGGGACATCGGATCGAGGTAGGCGACGGTCCGGCCGTCGATGGCATGGACGAAGTGGGAGTGATGGTTGACGTTGCGGGAGATACTGGCCATCGACGTACCAGCTGACAGGTCCCGCACCACGTTCCGCAGGATTCCGGCAGAGCCACCCCATTCCACCATGACCGATCCACCTTCGGCGCGGCCCACTTCGACCGTAGGGAAGCCTTCCTGATCGGGGTCCTCCGTCAACCCCAGCCGACGTAGCACGTCTTCCGGTGTGAGCCCGGCTATGAAGCTGAAACAGAACTCCGGCCGGCGAGACTGGCCCCACCACGCGTACTCGCCCGTCGTGGCCTTGCTTTTGCCGGCAGCGCTCAAGGTGCTCGCGTCTCCTCGCACTGGGGAAGTCCTGATCATCCTGACAAGGGACACCGACGTTTTGGTGCGCTCGAAGTAACTCTGCTCAGGCACTTGGCCTGGCAGGTTGGGTCCGATCACCGTCAGCTTCGACATGGTCTTCCCGCACGGCTGCTACCTCGTCAGCGAGGTGGAGGCGGTCAAGGACTTCGACGCCTCGGCCGACGGCCACTTCGTGCAGGCGCGGGACAAGCCACTGAGCTGGGCATTGAGCTGGTCATAGATGACCGTGGTTGCCCCTCGTTACCCTCCTTAATGGCCCGCTGGTGGCCCGGCGAACTGCCTACGGGCTGGGCTCCTCGACAATCCATCCTCGGTCGAGGCTGCGGAGCAGTTCTCGGACTAGCCCTCGCGCCTGCGTGTCGTGCTCTGCGATGACGCGCATGGTGTCGGCTGCTTGCTCTAACCGCTGCATGATTGTGGGGATGATTTCGACTCGATGTCCGTCCTGATCTGTGTACGCTTCGAAACCCGGTTCGGGCTGGAAGCACCCCCACCAATCCAACAGGATGTGCAGGGCGGCGTTCCTCGGTGCGCCCGGACAGGTGGAAATGATGTGCAGCAACACATCTGTGCCTACGACAGCAGCCGGGTAGAGCGTGCCCGCGTGATCATTACCGACGGCTGAGCGAATACCGGCGCCCGGATCCTGGTCAGCCCATGTCGTCCGCATCAAGGCCCTGAACGCCTCCGCCACGCATTGGGGCGAGTACCACTTCGGGCCGGGAATTGCAGCCCAGTCCACCGATCGGGGGTCCACGCAGGCCAGCGTACGAGGAGGAGCCCTCCCGTGGCCCTACATGCGCGGCGCGTACTGTCCGCGCTCCTGATCACCCCGTGTGCCGTCGACCCGCCCGAAGGGAAAGCGGCCTTGGTCTGCTCGGCTTGTCCCGGGTCGATGGGGGGCGGCGTGATCAGGCCCCTACCTCAGCCACTTATGGTCAGTCAGGCTGAGCAGGCCCTGGGAGATCACCCGGAGCCGGAGTGCCCCCGCCGGAGGCGAGGTCTTGTCCGGAGTCCAGCGCGTGACAAGATGGTGCCCATGTCGATCAAGCGAAAGGACCGTGGCGCGTAGACGCCCGGCGCAGGTTCGGGCCGGTGCTCCGCGCCCCAAGCAGGTAACCGGCGCTTAGCCCGAGGTCATCTCCGGTTTGTCCCGGCGGGGTGATCTCGCAGTCGCTCATCTGGAGCGTAAGCGCTACTGGCCAGGCGCCGCGGCAGAAGCATTGCGCGCCTGGTTGTTGTTCTTACAGGACCCCTGGGATCACCGCTTTGATCCAGCGCAGTCGTGCGGGGAGATGCTCTGCTGTCCAGATCCTCTGGAGCTTTACGAGTTCTTGGACGCCGTCATCCAAGTCTGCCCAACGAGGGATGCGCGCGTGCTACGCAAGAAGATCGGCGAACTCGACGATCGCTGGCAAACGTACCTTTTGACTCGAACACGGTGAACCGGTCGCGATGATGCGGTGCTGGCATATGCAGGCGGAATATGGCGGGCGGCCCGAGCTGCCGGCGGCGGGATCGTTCCCCAGTCCGCACGCCCGGCCGCCGAGCGAGCGACAGGCCGCGAGGCGGCGCGCAGCGCCGCCGACTTGAAGGCAGGACGGCGGAGCGTGGGCATTCCGCAAGCGATCATCTCCGCGCTGCGTGAGCAGCTTACAAGCTACGTCCAGGACGATCCCGACACGCTCCTCTTCCCCGGCGCTAAGGGTGGCCCGTTGCGGCGGAGCGGCTTCAACACCCGTACGCGCTGGGTGGACGTGGTCAAGCCTTCCCGATCTTCACTTCCATGATCCCCGTTACACCGGCAACATGCTCGCCGCCGAGTCGGGCGCGGGGCTCAAGGACCTCACGGCCCGGATGGGTCACGACAATGTCCGGGCCGCGATGATCTACCAGCACGCCGTACGGGGCGCTGACAAGACGATCACTCACGCGATCGATCGGCATATCAGTGAGCAATCACGTGATCGGGAGGATCGGACAAGTTGACCCTGAGTACACTCGGCGCTCTTGCCAAGATCAGAGCACGGAGCCGTCATGACGAAGCCTCGTAAGGTCGGTCCTGTTGGGTGCCTCGCTCTCGCCTACTCCGGCCTTGTGCTAGCCCTGGGCGTCTACTCGATCGTGGTCCTGCTGACGGTCCGGGATCCGATCCTGCTGTCCGGGGTAGCGCTCATGTTCCTCACGTTCCCCCTCGGCTGGTTGATCTGGCAGGCATGGGACCTTCTGCCGGGCGAGCTGACGAATCCGATCGTGCTCACCCTGCTCCTCATGGGCGCGGGCTGGTTCCAGGCATGGCTGGCCTCGCGCTTCCTGCGCTGGCTGGCTGGCCGGAGCGGATCCTCCTAATTGCACGGAAGATCGAACAGGTGGCAAAAATGATCAAGGCCCGGGTGGGGATCTATTCCCTGACCTGGGCCTTCGCTCGTGGAGCGGGTGACGGGAATCGAACCCGCGCTGTCAGCTTGGGAAGCCTTTCAAGATCACGCCATCTGAGCTGGGCAAACGGTGACCTGGACCTACGGCGGTCGAGTCTCCATGAATTCCCCTTGCTTCCCGCTGATCACCGACCGTACGGGCACGCAACGGGCACGCGGCGCGGCTGGTGTCTCTGGAGGATGGGTGGAGGGCGAGGGCTATGTCCTGTGGATGGACTGATCTGCTGCCTCAGCCAGTGAACTCCCTAGAAAGAGTCGGGGGAAGTGTCGTAGGCGAATGACAGGATTCTCGTTGTGGCAGATGTAGACGATCTCATGCGGCGGGTATCGGCGAAGGCTCTGTGGGTCGAAGGGCAGTTGGCCCCTACCGTGGAGGCGGAGGAACTGGTTCAGGCGGAAAAGCAGCTGGGCTTCCCGCTGCCTCCGGTGCTTGCCAGGCTTTACTGCGAGGTGGCCAACGGCGGGTTCGGTCCCGATTACCAGTTCTTCCCGCTTGTGGGAGCGGGGCGTACCGCGGTGAGTGTCTACCTTGAAGAACGCTCGATGTCGCTTTCCTGTGATGCAGCCTCCTGGCCTGCGGGAGTCCTGCCGATCCTCGACTGGGGCTGTGGCATGTACGCCGCCGTGGACTGCCAGAGTTCCGAGGGTGCCGTGTTGCTCTTCGAGCCGAACGCGATCGTCGGCGACGATCGGCACCTCGCCTGGTTCGTCGACTCCGAGTGCCTGATCGATTGGCTGGAAACCTGGCTATCAGGCGGGGGTTGGTATGAGGAAGACGCCGACGGCGGCGATCACATGCAGCCGTGGGAGCTGGCTAGGGCTCGCTTGTCGCAAGGTGGCTAAGATACCGCTCTGCGCTTGGTGACAAAGGAATCGGACTCGCGCCGTCAGCTTGGAAATTGCATGGATCATGCCTCGTGGGGCGGCCGACCTGGGCTTCGGGCGCGTCATGAGTTACCGTGATTGACCCCTCGTCGCCCTGTCTAATGCACGCTAGTTGCACGACGATCAAGTGCATCCGTTGCTGTTCGATCAGCTAGGGAAGTTGCTCTCGGAGCCTCAGCCACTGGTCAAGCCTTCTCGCCGTCGGCGTCGTCGACAAATAGTCCCGGATATATTGGGCTGGCCCCAGCAGGTTCTTGCACCGGCGGAGGGCCAGGATCTCTGTCCGGGGCCGCTGTTGCCAGTTGATGGCCCACTCTGTGGCTTGCTCCAGTTGCAGAGGGAGGGCCGCCAGGATGTCCGCGGCGAGTGCGTCGGGGTTCCACAGGGATGAGCCCATGGGGCCGAGATCGTTAATCAGGCCTGCGCGCAGGTAGAAGCGGCTTGCATTGGCGCTAGTCGTATCTAGACCTGCGGCCTCGGCTCTGCCAAGCGCGTATATGGCTGTCTCTGCCCACATTCGCTGTCCTTCGCCCTGCTCGGGTTGACGGGCGTAGAAGCTGGTCAGCTCCCAGGCGCTGAGCCAGTAGTTGATGAGGGTGGAAGGATCGTCGACCACGAGGTCACTTTCTCATGCGCGGCGCGCACACTCCGCCTGGCTGATCACCCCGTCTGCCGTCGACCCGCCCGAAGGGGAAGCGGCCTTGGTCTGCTCGGCTTGTCCCGGGTCGATGGCGGGCGGGGTGATCAGGCCCCTACCTCAGCCAACTACGGCCGGCCATGATGAGCGCAGCCTTGGTGATCAGCCGGAGCCGGAGCGCTCTGCCGGAGGCATTGACGTTCGGCTGAAGGGGGCGAGAGGGAGCGAATGTCGGGTCGAGTCGCTACCTTGTCGGGACCTGGAGGCAGATGGACTAGGGAGTGCTGACTATGGACATCTCGCGGGCTGATATCGCGTGGTTGTACCCCGAGTGGGGCTTGGGTGATCTCTGGTGTCTGACCTTCGTTCGGGACGTTGATGAGGTTGAGGCTCTTCGCCGGATGGGTGCCAGGGAGGAGAGCATTGAGCCGCTCACGTACGAGCAGTTGATTGATGGGGGGCTGTTTCCCGACACGGTTCTGGCTGGACGCCTGGGCGATTGGACCGCGCTTATCGAGGTGTACGGGTGGCACGCCACAGAGATCGACACCCTACGGGCACTGTCGAGCGGGACAGAGTCCGTATCTGTCTTACGGCACGACTACGCAAGTGATGACTTCGCGTATGCAGTTGACGGGGAACTGATCACTTGCTTCAACCCTGGCATTCCCGCCTGGCGCTCCGGTAGTGAGCCGGATCGTCTGGTGAATGTGATGCGGGATGCGGGCTTCGATCCCGGCTACACGCCAGGAGACAGCCACGACGGTGCGAGCCGCAGACGTCCAAACGTGGCTTCGGCACTGCTGCTCATGGCAAGGCTTACCGGGGTGATGCTGACGGAGGAGATCCTGAACGGACCGTGGCTGGGTGGCACCGTCGCCTAAAGCCTGTGGTGGGGTGCCGATGGTCGGTGCGTGGATGGCTACGGCGGGATGGGTGCGCGGTGGGCGGCCCGAGCTGCTGGCGGCCGGGACCGGCCCCCAGGCCGCATGCCCGGCCGCCGCCCTTGATTTCTAAGCCGGAGGCATGAGGACGAGGGCGATCCGATCAAAAATTCTCAGGCGCTCCCAAGTGGGATGGGAGCGCAACCATTCGGCGCTCCAGGGCTCAGGGCCTTCCTCGGTAAGATCGTTAGTGAGACGGTCGATCGCGTCCAGGTAGCTCGCCACCTCGTCACTGATCCATCCGGCCTCCCTTGATTGCCAAGAAGCTTGAAACGCGTCGCAGAAATCAAGGGCCAACTCGTCCGGTCACATCACCGACCTGAGCCACTCGATCTGATCCGGGGCCGACAGCGCTAGATGTGCCAGTGCCTCACGCAGGAGCTTCCAGTTAGCCAGGGCGAGTGCCTCTCGCTTGTCTGCGTGTCGCACAGTTTCATCCTGCCGTACGGGCATCCCGCCAGATTGATCACCTAGTCTGTCGCTAACCTGGGAATCAAGAATCTCGTGGCCCGGACACGACATTGTCCGAGTCGCGATGATCTACCAGTGCGCCGTACGGGGTGCCGACCAGGCGATCAGGGACGCCATCGACCGGCAGATCATCCGGCGCGATGACGACGAGGGCGACCACCCGGCCGGGCTGCTAGGGCCGGAGCGTGGCCCCATTCGCCCTGGCCAGGAACCGTTCGACTCCGTCGGGGTTCTTCAGCACATGGAGTTCGGCGGTGCCCGCGTGTTCGGCGATCGCGTCCATCACAAGGGGCAGAGCGCGACACCGGTAGGTGAGGACCCAGCGCCAGAAGGTCAGACCCTCGCGGGATCGGCGCAGCGCACGCCAGGCGCAGCGCCAGAGCGGAAAGTCCAGGACGACCACCGTGTCAGCGGCTCGTAGACGGACGTCGAGGACGTCGTAGGGGCCCAGGTCACCATCGAGGACCCATTGGGGCGCATCGACGAGCCGCCGCTGAACGACCTCCCACTCCTCCTTGGGGGTGGGAGAGAGCCCGGTGCTCCAGAAGCGCTTGTCCAGTTCGACGACCGGCAGCGACAGCACCTCACCGAGCCGGACCGCGAGCGTGGACTTGCCCGCGCCACCCCGTCCGAGGACCACGACCCTGTTCATCCCGCCTCCTCAGCCTGTTCCTGAACCAGTTACTCATGAACCGAAGATCTGGACTGCGAACAGAGCCTGGCTCCGGTGGGCTGACCAAGGGCTAACCGCACGCTAATGGCACGCGAAGATCGAAGACCGTCAGAAACAATCAAGGCCTGAGTGTGGAAACTATCCCTGACCTGGGCCTTCGTACGTGGAGCGGGTGACGGGAATCGGACCCGCGCTGTCAGCTTGGGAAGTCTTTCAAGATCAAGCCAGCTGAGCTGGGAAAACTACAACCTGGGCCTACGGCGGTCGCGTGACCGTAGGCCCCGTGGCTTCCCGCTGATAGCCATCCGATCGGGCACGTAACGGGCACGGCCACCGTGTCCCTGACGCTAGCGAGATCGCGAGCGTAGACTCTGAGCATGAGCGCTGGGCATGCGCATGAGGAGCTTCATCACCTGGTGGATCGGCTGTCGCCGGACCAGGCGGGCCGGCTGCTGCGGTTGGTCAAGACGGACCCGGAACTCGCTGAGGCCGCGAACGAAGATCTGTCGGAGCCGGTACGGCGTCGTCGGCTGTCGATCGCGGGGATCGGCGCATCCGGAGAGGGCGATCTGTCAGAACGGGTCGAAGATCTGCTGGCGGAGCGATTCAATCGGTCGGTGTGACCGCTACGCTCCTGGACACAGGGCCGCTGATCGCCGTTGTCGATCGCGATGACAAGCACCATGCCTCGTGTGTGCGACTCCTTGAGCAGTTGGAAGGGCCGTTGCTTCTGCCCTCAACCGTCCTTATCGAGGCCGGTTGGACGATCAACAGGCACATGGGACCGGCCGTACACGCGCAGTTTCTTGATCTCGTCACGGCAGAGTTCGAGCTGGTCGATCTGCTTGCCGCTGACGTACGACGTATGGCCGAACTCGTCCGGCTCTACAAAGATGCTCGCCTCGACCCTGCCGATGTGTCCGTGGTCGCAATCGCCGAGCGTCTGGGAATCACACAGATCGCGACGATCGACCGGCGCGATTTCGGACTGATCCGGCCGCGGCATGTGGCGGCGTTCAGGCTACTGCCGGAGGTGCTCGCTTAGATCTTGGAGCGGGTGACGGGAATCGAACCCGCGCTGTCAGCTTGGGAAGCTGATGTTCTGCCATTGAACTACACCCGCGTGACGGGCAGTGGAGCCCGTCGCTGCCCCTACTGTAGCGGATTCAAGGGGTGCTCCTGCAGTCCCGACGCGAAGATCCCTGACACCGGCGCTCAACGGGCCTACTAGCCTGGCACCGTGCTGCTTTCCGATCGTGACCTTCGCGCCGAGATCGAGTCGGGCAGGGTGAAGCTCGACCCGTACGACCCGGTGATGATCCAGCCGTCCAGTGTCGACGTACGCCTGGACCGCTACTTCCGGGTGTTCGAGAACCACCGGTACCCGCACATCGACCCGGCGATGGAGCAGCCCGACCTGACCCGGCAGGTGGAGCCGGAGGGCGACGAGCCGTTCATCCTGCATCCGGGGGAGTTCGTGCTGGCCAGCACGTACGAGGTGATCAGCCTTCCGGACGACATCGCCTCACGGCTCGAAGGCAAGTCGAGCCTGGGCCGGCTGGGACTGCTCACGCACTCCACGGCCGGGTTCATCGACCCCGGTTTCCAGGGGCATGTGACGCTCGAACTGTCGAACGTCGCCACACTGCCGATCAAGCTGTGGCCCGGCATGAAGATCGGCCAGCTCTGCATGTTCCGGCTCAGCTCGCCCGCCGAGTTCCCTTACGGCTCGGACCGGTACGGTTCGCGCTATCAGGGGCAGCGGGGGCCGACTCCCAGCCGGTCGTTCCTCAACTTCCACCGGACGAGTATCTGAGCGGAACCTGGCAACAAGTGTGTCACGGGAGCCCTTCCGGGCAGCTGGGAGGGGAAGAGTAGGTTACAAGTGGGCCTGCATGGCCTGAACTTCGCATTTCAACTGGTAACCCGTACCCTTCTCTGCGGACCGTCCCCGCACACTGGAGAAACGACGTGCGCCTGCGTCTCACGCCCCGTGAGGACAGCTACTACGACTTGTTCGCCGACTCGGCGAACAACCTCGTCACCGCATCGCGTCTGCTGGTCGAGATCATCAGCGACGGTTCGGACCGTGACGCCCTGGCCGAGAAGATGCGCGCCTGCGAACACGCGGGTGACGAGCGCACTCACGCCATCATGAACCGGCTCAACGAGAGCTTCATCACGCCCTTCGACCGTGAGGACATCTACCGCCTCGCGTCGAACCTCGACGACGTGATGGACTTCATGGAGGCCGCCGCCGACCTGATCGTCCTCTACCAGATCGACCACCTGCCCAAGGAGGTCGTACGCCAGGTGGAGGTCCTGGAGAGGGCGGCGGAGCTCACCGCGGACGCGATGCCGCGCCTGCGCTCTATGCAGCACCTCAACGAGTACTGGATCGAGATCAACCGGCTGGAGAACCAGGCCGACCAGATCTACCGCCGGCTGCTGGCCAAGCTCTTCAGCGGTGAGTACGACGCGCTGACCGTGATGAAGATGCGCGAGGTCATCGAGCAGCTCGAACTCGCCGCGGACGCCTTCGAGCACGTCGCGAACACGGTCGAGACGATCGCGGTCAAGGAAAGCTAAGTGGAGCTCGCGCTTGTCATCAGCGTGGTCGTCATCGCACTGGTGTTCGACTACACGAACGGCTTCCACGACGCCGCCAACGCGATCGCCACGTCGGTCTCCACCCGGGCGCTGACCCCCCGGGTGGCGCTGCTCATGGCGGCGGTCATGAACTTCATCGGCGCCCATCTCGGCACCTCGGTCGCCTCGACCGTGGGGAAGGGGATCATCGACGCTCCGGACGGCAGGCACGGCCTGATCATCGTCGGCGGGGCGCTGTTCGGCGCCATCGTGTGGAACCTCATCACCTGGTACTTCGGCCTGCCGTCGTCGAGCAGCCACGCCCTGATCGGCGGGCTCGTCGGCTCGGCACTGGCGGCGAGCGCGTCCGTGCACTGGAGCGGGGTGATCGAGAAGGTCGTCATCCCGATGGTGCTGTCCCCCGTCGTGGGGCTCCTCCTGGGCGCGGTCATCATGATCGCGATCTTGTGGATCTTCCGCAGGGCCAACCCCCACCGGGCCAGCAAGGGGTTCCGGTACGCCCAGACGCTGTCGGCGGCCGCGATGGCCCTCGGTCACGGCCTGCAGGACGCGCAGAAGACGATGGGTGTGATCTTCCTCGCCCTGGTCGTCGGCGGCTACGTCTCTCCCGACTCGCACATCCCCGAATGGGTCATCACCTCATCGGCGCTCGCGATCTCCCTCGGCACGTACGCCGGCGGTTGGCGGATCATGCGCACCCTCGGCCGCCGGATCATCCACCTCGACCCGCCGCAGGGCTTCGCGGCCGAGGCCGCCGCGGCGAGCGTGCTCTACACGGCGGCCCTCGGGTTCGGCGCGCCCATCTCGACCACCCACACCATCACCAGCGCCATCATGGGCGTCGGCGCGACCAAGCGGCTGTCGGCCGTACGGTGGGGCATCGCGGGCAGCATCGTGACCGCGTGGGTCCTGACGATCCCGGCGGCGGCCGTCGTGGCCGCGATCGGCTACTTCATCCTCAACCTCGTCCTCGGCTGACCCGGCGGGCCGGCGCCCTCTCCCGGGACCGGCCCGCCGTCGTCACCGGCGGTACATCACGTCCGTGATCCACCGGGTGAACCCGAGCGACTCGTAGAGCCGGACCGCCGCGGCGTTCTCCTCGTCCACGTAGAGCATCACCCGGGCCAGGCCGAGGCCGCGCAGGTGCGCGAGCCCGGCGATCGTCAGCGCCCGGCCGAGGCCCGTGCCGCGTTCGCCGGGCCCGACCCCCACGACGTACACCTCCCCGATCGGCTCGCCGTCGTCGCCGTCGCGGTGCACCTTGGTCCAGTGGAAGCCCACCGGCGTGTCGTCCCGTACGGCGAGGAAGAAGCCGGCGGGGTCGAACCACGGTTCGCGTTCGCGCAGTTCGAGGTCGTCGATCGTCCAGGAGCCCTGCTCGGGGTGGGCGGCGAAGGCCTGCGCGTTGAGCGCGAGCCAGGCCTGCTCGTCGCGCCCGGGCTCGAACGTGCGCAGCCGTACGCCTTCGGGGAGCGGGGCGGCGGGCAGGGGCTCCGCCAGCGGACGGCGCATCCGCCACAGCGACCGCGCCCGGGTCAGGCCCGCGCTCCGGGCGAGGCGGGCGGCGGCGGGCAGGTCGCCGTGCGCCCACAGGCGGAGCCTGCCGCCGCTCGCCTCCAGCACCGCGTCGAGCAACCGCCGGCCCAGGCCGAGCCCGCGGAAGGCCGGGCGCACCACGAGTTCGCCGCTCGGTCCCTCCTCGGGGCCGGCCGGGTCGCCGGGCGGGTCCAGGTGGGCGAATCCGGCGAGGTCGCCGTCCTTGTGCAGCAGTACGGCTCTCGCCCCCGGCACGGCGCCGTAGCGCACCTGGAGCATCACGTGCTCGTTGAGCGGTCGTACCCCGTCGGCCTCGGCGGCCGCCTCCACCAGAGCGAGCACGGCCGTAACCTGCTCGTCGCCGAGACTTTCCGTGATCTCCACGCGTACGTTCATGCCTGGCACGATAGGCGAGGGGCCGGCGCGCCCCGGCGGGGGGCTTCGGCAATAGACGCCAGCCGTGGCCTCCCTGAATCGTTATCTTTGCGCCATTTCCCGATCAGGTCGCCGTTCTACTGTCGGGGGTCATGACCCGAGCATCCCTGACGCGACTGGCCGTCGCCGGCGCCGCGATCCTGGGCGCCGCGGCTCTCACCGTGAGCCCGGCCGTCGCCGATCCCGCTTCGAAGGCTGCCGCCCCCGCGGTCTCCAATGGAACGAACCATGGGCCGAAGCACCCGGCCGGGCACGGCCACCAGCCCGACCCCTCCGTCTCCGTCCGGTTGCTGACCATCAACGACCTGCACGGCAACCTGGAGCCCCCGACCGGGTCCGGCTCCCGGATCCTCGACCCCAACGGGCCGCTCACCGACACGGACGGCTCCCTCACCGGCATCGCCGGTGCCAAGTACTCGATCGCCGGCGGAGCCGCCTACCTGGCCGCGCACCTCAAGCAACTGCGTACGGACAACACCCTGCTGGTGGGCGCCGGCGACCTCATCGGCGCCTCGCCGCTGCTGTCCGCGGCCTACCACGACGAGCCGACCGCCGCGCTGCTCGACCAGCTCGGCCTCGCCACCTCCTCGGCGGGCAACCACGAGTTCGACGAGGGCATCAACGAGCTCAAGCGCATCATGAACGGCGGCTGCCACCCGGTCGACGGCTGCTCCCCGGCCGGGACGTGGAAGGGCACGAGCTTCGACTACCTCGGGGCCAACGTGCAGAAGGAGTCGAACGGCGACTACGCCCTGCCGCCCTACTTCGTCAAGAAGATCAACGGGATGAAGGTCGCCTTCATCGGTCTGGTGACCCAGACCACCCCCAGCATCGTCACCGCCTCCGGCATCGCGGGCCTCAAGTTCACCGAGGAGATCGCGGCCGCCAACAAGGTGTCGAAGCTCCTCGCCCGCCACGGCGTCAAGGCGCAGGTCGCGCTGGTGCACGAGGGCGACGGCATCACTCCCAACCAGGACCCCAGCTCGTGCCCGGTCGTCCCCGGCGCCGGCTCGCGCATCGCCAAGGGGCTCGACCCGCAGATCGACCTGGTCATCAGCGGCCACAGCCACCAGGCGTACGTCTGCAAGGTGAAGGACCCGGCCGGTCAGGACCGCGTCTACACCCAGGGCTCCTCGTTCGGCCGCGCGATCACCCAGATCGACTTCAAGATCGACCGTAGGACCAAGGACGTCATCCGCTCCAGCGTCGTCGCCAAGAACAACGTGGTGACCCGCACCGTCACCCCGGACTCCGACACCGAGACGTACATCAACACCTGGAAGGAGCGGGTCTCGACCGTCGCCAACAAGCCGATCGGCAAGATCACCGCCACGATCGGGCGGGGCAGCAACGTCGGCGAGACCCCGCTCGGCGACCTGATCGCCGACGCGCAGCTGGAGGCGACCAAGACCGGCGGCAACGCCGAGATCGCGCTGATGAACCCGGGCGGCGTCCGCGCCGACCTGACCTTCCCGCAGAGCGGCGCCGAGGGGGACGGGGTCGTGACGTACGGCGAGGCCTTCACGGTGCAGCCGTTCAACAACCTCATGCAGGTCGTCACGCTCACCGGGGCCCAGCTGAAGGCGCTGCTGGAGCAGCAGATCTGGAAGGTCGACCCGACCACGGGCGGCATCACCCAGCGGATCCTGCAGCCGTCCTCGTCACTGACCTACACCTTCGACACCACCAAGCCGGAGGGCTCGCGGGTCTCCGACATCAAGATCAACGGCACCGCGGTGACCGACACCCAGCAGATCCGGGTGGCCGCCAACAACTTCCTCGTCGGCGGCGGCGACGGCTTCACCGTGTTCACGCAGAGCACCAACCTGTGGAGCGGCCCGCTGGACATCGACGCGCTGGTCGCCTACATGGGCGCGCACTCGCCGATCGCCCCGCCGGCCACCGGCCGGATCAACCTCATCCGGTAAGGGACGGAGAACACCGGAAGGCCCGCCCCCGCAGCGGGGGCGGGCCTTTCCGGCCGGAGTCAGCGTCTGACGGTCTCGGCCTCGGCCTGCTGCTCGCCGCCGCGGTCGGGCACGAACCGGTAGCCGACGTTGCGGACCGTTCCGATGAGCGCCTCGTACTCCGCTCCCAGCTTCGCCCGCAGCCGCCGTACGTGGACGTCCACGGTCCGGGTGCCGCCGAAGTAGTCGTAGCCCCAGACCTCCTGGAGCAGCTGGGCCCGGGTGAAGACCCGGCCCGGGTGCTGGGCGAGATACTTGAGCAGCTCGAACTCCTTGAACGTGAGGTCGAGCGCCCGGCCGCGCAGCCTGGCCGTGTAGGTGGCCTCGTCGATCGACAGGTCACCGCTGCGGATCTCGTCGGGGACGTCCTCCGTGGCGGCCAGCGACAGCCGCCCGACGGACATCCGCAGCCGGGCCTCCACCTCCGCGGGGCCGGCGGTGTCGAGGATGACGTCGTCCACGCCCCACTCCGCCGTCATCGCCGCCAGGCCGCCCTCGGTCACGATCGCCATCAGCGGGCAGGTGACACCGGTCGTGCGCAGCAGCCGGCACAGGCTCTTGGCCTGCACGAGCTCACGGCGCGCGTCGACCAGGATGGCGTCCGCGGGCGGCGCGTCGATCAGAGCGGAGGCCTCGGCCGGGGCGACCCGCACCGAGTGGAGAAGCAGTCCGAGTGCCGGGAGCACCTCCGCCGACGGCTCCAGAGCGTTGGTCAGCAGGAGCAGATTGCTCACATGAGCCTCCTCGCACCATGTCGGCTCGGCGCCGTTTGCAGCACTGGAAACCGCGACAGCCGTACAAACACGTAAGGACCCGGGGGCTACATCGCCCGAGTCCATTAATCCGTAGGGTAGCCCACACGAACTTTGCGTCCAATCCGCGTCACCCGTGTGAACAACACGTCACGTGGTTTAAGACCGTAACGTGGCGGTGACGGAGAGCTTTCATGGAGGTGACATGATTCGGACGCCGACCGAGACGCGGCTCACGAGGGGAGCGGGCTGACCATGGCAACGGGGACGATTCGCTACTGGGCGGCGGCCAAGGAGGCCGCCGGGACGCCCGAGGAGGCCGCCGACGCGGCGACGCTGGCGGACCTGCTCGCGCGGATCGGGGGGGACCCGGCCCTGGAGCGCGTGCTGCGCCGGTCGTCCTTCCTGATCGACGGCGCCCCGGCGGGCACTCGCGACCCCGCCACGATCACGCTGCCCGAGGGATTCGTGGTAGAGGTTTTGCCCCCATTCGCCGGGGGATGAGCGGCACGTGCCTCTCCCGTCAAGCTTCACCCCTCACGGCGTCCGGAGTGGGTGTGCGTCGCTCCGGACATTGTCCGTTCTCGGGGCAAATCTCGCGGGCAGGGGCACTACGCTGAATCGTACGGGCGCCTTCGGAGGAGTCGGATGCGCAAGCTGGTCGTGGCCGTGGTTATGCTCGCCATCCTGCTCGTCGTGCTCGACCGGGTGGCCGTGGTCGGCGTGCAGCGGGAGATCGCCCGCCAGATCGAGGCCCAGTACGACCTGGCGCAGCCGCCCTCGGTGCAGGTGAAGGGGCTTCCGTTCCTCACGCAGGCGTTCTCCGGCAGATACGAGGAGATCGCCATCGGCATCGGCGAGGTGGAGCGGGAGGGCGTCCAGCTCGAACGCATCGACGCCACGCTCTACGGCGTGACCGCCCCGCTCGCCGACCTCATCCAGAACGCCGCGGCCGCCAAGATCGGGGCCGACCGCGTGGTGGGGACCGTGGTCATCTCGCGCCAGACCCTGTCCGCCCACGCGCCGAAGGGCATCAAGGTCGAGGGCACCGGCGACGACAAGCTCCGCGTCTCGGGCAACGTGACCGTGCTGGGAAACCAGGTGCCGGTCACCGCCGACATGAAGATCGAAATGATCAAGGACGGGATCCGGCTCACGCCGGCGAGCGTGCGGCTCGCGGGCGCGATTCCGGTGCCGAACCCCGAGCGGCTCATCTCCTTCACGGTCCCGGTGAAGAACCTGCCGCTGAACCTGCGCATCACCCGCGTGACCTCGACCAGTGAGGGACTCGCGGTCCAGGGCACCGCGAGTGATGTCTCCTTCAAGTGACGGCCCACGTGACGATGGTCACAGTGCCGAACCGGCCGGCCGTTTCGTACGTGAAGAAGGTGTGAGTCCAGCCGGAACCGCCGACGAGGAGCTCGTACGCGCGCTTTTCGAGGATCACGCAGGGCCGTTGTACGGCTACGTACTGCGGCTGACCAGTGACCCGGGCAGGGCGGAGGACGTGGTGCAGGAGACGCTGCTTCGGGCCTGGCGCAACCCCGGGGTGCTCGAAGGACGCCCGGTGCGCGCCTGGCTGTTCACGGTCGCCCGCAACATCGTCGTCGACCAGCACCGGGCCCGCAGGTCCAGGCCGCAGGAGACGGGGGACGAGGCGCTCGCCGTGCTGCCCGCCGACGACGAGCTCGACCGTGCCGTCGAGTCGTGGGGGGTCGCGGAGGCGCTGGCCTCGCTCAGGCCGGAGCACCGGGAGGTGCTCATGGAGACGTACTACCGGGGGAGATCGGTGAAGGAGGCGTCGGAGATCCTCGGCATCCCGCAGGGGACGGTCAAGTCGCGGACCTACTACGCACTCCGAGCGCTCAAACTCGCCCTGGAGGAACGGGGGCTGGCACCATGACCTGCGAGGAGGTGCGGATCTCACTCGGCGTGTACGTCCTCGGGGCGCTCGACGCCGAGGAGACCGCCGAGGTCGAGGCCCACCTGGAGACCTGCGCGGAGTGCCGGGCGGAGCTGGCCGCGCTGTCGGGGCTGCCGCCCCTGCTGGCGCTCGTGTCGGCCGAGGACGTCGAGCGCGCCGCCGCGCCGCCGCGCGCCGTGCTCGACCGGCTGGTCGCCGCGTCGGCGAAGCGGGGGCGCCGGTCCCGCGTGCTGCTGGCGCTCGCCGCGTCCGTCGTCGTCGCGGCAGTGGGCGGCACGGCCTGGCTGTCGGCGGCGCAGACGTCGTCGCAGGACACGGCGGCGGGGTCGGCCGTCGCGGCCCCGCGGTACGCGACCGGGCCCGAGAGCAGGCTTGAGGGCGCGGCCGGCAGTGCGGCGGCCGGCGGCGCCGCCTCGGACGCCGCTTCGGACGCCGCCGCGGCCCAGGCGCCCAGAACCGGCAACGACGAGATCCCGCGAATCTTCGACGCTTCCGCCTCGCCTGTGCCCTCATCCGGCACCGTGGCGAAGAAGGCCGAGCAGCCGCCCGCGGAGGCGACCGTCACCACCTCGCCGGAGGCTCGCGGCAGCAACGGCGACATGCGGCTGACCGTACGGCTCGTCCCGCAGGAGCGCGGGACGCAGGTCGTCGCGAGGGTCGCCGGGGTGCCCGCGGGGACGGTGTGCGCGCTCCGTGTGGTCGGGAAGGACGGCACCGTCTCGGTCCTCGGCACTTGGACGGTGGAGCGCGGGGAGTACCGCGGGCCGAAGATGGTCTTCGAGGGCTCGACGGCGCTGAGCCCCGATCAGATCGAGCGCGTCGAACTCGCCGGCGCCGACGGCCGCACACTGGTCGCCGCCAGGCTCTGAGCGTCCTGTGACCTTTCCGTGACCCGGGCCGGGAATCAGCTCCGGCGTACCGAGGGTTGCAGACGGCGATGGCAGGCATCGCGACCCTTGTGACCACACTCGTCGTGGGTGTGGTCGCCGGGCTGGTCATGCGGCGGCGCGACGGGAGGATGCGGGCAGTGGAGAACGTCCCGGCGACAGGAGGCGACCGCGGCGCGGGCCCGGCCGCGCAATGGGCCGCGGATCTCGGCGCCGATCTGGGCGAGCGGGCCACGCTCGTGCAGTTCTCCACCGCGTTCTGCCAGCCCTGCCGGGCGACCCGCCGGATCCTCGGCGAGGTGGCCGGCCTGGTGCCGGGCGTGCGCCACGTCGAGATCGACGCGGAGTCGCGCCTTGACCTCGTCCGGCGGTTCGAGGTGCTGCGCACCCCCACGGTGCTCGTCCTCGACGGCGCGGGAAACGTGGTCAAGAGGGCGTCGGGCCAGCCGCGCAAGGCCGACGTGATCGCCGCTCTCGGTGCCGCCGTGGATGGAACGTCTCAAAATCCGTCTCACCCGTCGGACAAGGTGTGACAGATGTCGAGACGGAAGGTACTGTCGTGGCCATGACTCCCACGACAGAGCTGCTCACGAAGCGGCGTGCGGTGGACTTCTGCCGCGTCGCGACATCGCTCTGTCGCATCGCCTGAGGGTGATTCCTGCGGCTTCGCGCCGCGTTCCAAGAATCCTTCAGGAGCGTCCCACGATGCAGATAGATTCTCGTGGCCCTCGATTCAACGCGGCTGTGACCACGTTCGTCCTCGCGGTCGTGCTGGTCACGCAGAACCCTTGGGTGCTCGCCGCACAGGCGGTCGTCTTCGCGCTCGGCGCCGCCGACGCGTCGCCGTACGGGTTCGTCTTCCGCCGGTTCGCCCGGCCGCGGTTGCGGCCGCCGGCCGAGCTGGAGGACGCGGCGCCGCCGAGATTCGCGCAGATCGTCGGCCTGGGGTTCGCGCTCGTGGGACTGATCGGATTCGCGGCGGGAATCACCGCACTGGCCTTGGGTGCGACAGCAGCGGCACTGCTGGCCGCCTTCCTCAACGCAGCGTTCGGCTTCTGCCTGGGCTGCGAAACGTACCTGCTCATCCGCCGTCTACAACCTGGGAGAATCCAATGAGCCGCTCCGCCGTTCTGGTGGACGCCGACTGGGTCGAGGCCAACCTCGACACGCCGGGTGTCGTGCTCGTCGAGGTCGACGAGGACACCAGCGCCTACGACAAGGGTCACATCCGCGGTGCCGTGAGGATCGACTGGAGGACCGACCTGCAGGACCCGGTCCGCCGCGACTTCGTCGACAAGGCCGGCTTCGAGGCCCTGCTGTCGTCCCGTGGCATCGCCAACGACGACACCGTGATCCTCTACGGTGGCAACAACAACTGGTTCGCCGCCTACGCCTACTGGTACTTCAAGGTGTACGGCCACGCGAACGTCAAGCTGCTCGACGGCGGACGCAAGAAGTGGGAGCTGGAGTCCCGCGAGCTGGTCAAGGACGCGGTCGAGCGCCCCGCCACCCAGTACACGGCGCAGGAGCCCGACAACGACATCCGCGCCTTCCGCGACGACGTCGTCGCCGCGATCGGCAAGCAGAACCTGGTCGACGTGCGCTCGCCCGACGAGTTCACCGGCAAGCTGCTCGCCCCGGCCCACCTGCCGCAGGAGCAGGCGCAGCGCGGCGGCCACGTGCCGACCGCCCGCAACATCCCGTGGTCGAAGGCGGCCAACGACGACGGCACCTTCCGCTCCGACGACGAGCTCCGCGAGCTCTACTCCGGCGCCGGTGTGGACCTCGGCAAGGACACCATCGCCTACTGCCGCATCGGCGAGCGCTCCGCGCACACCTGGTTCGTGCTGCACGAGCTGCTCGACCAGCCCAACGTCAAGAACTACGACGGTTCGTGGACCGAGTACGGCTCGCTCGTGGGCGTGCCGATCGAGCTGGGAGAGGCCCGCTGATGACCACCACACAGGGTTGCGCTGCTCCTGAGCAGACCGTCGCGCTGCCGGCCGGCATCGACCTGTCCAACCAGGCCGTGATCCAGGGCGTCGTCTCCGGCGCCGGCACGGCGTACGCCCGCCTGCTGGACCACAGCGGCGAGTTCACCGGCGAGGTCGTCGTCTCCGACGAGGGCGTCTTCCGCTTCTTCGCCGCTCCCGGCCAGTGGACCGTCCGCATCATCGCCGGCGGCGGTGTCACCAAGGACGTCGCCGTCGAGGCCAAGCTCGGCGAGGTCGTCCAGCTCTCGGTCGCCGTCTGATCCACCGCTTCACCCGAGGCCGGTGCGTTCCCGCGAACGCGCCGGCCTTTCGGTTTCGGATGACCGGTCGTTCACCGACGACGGACGAGGTCTTGGGGCTGCTGCGCGACGAGTAGCGGGCTCACGCGAAGGTGATCGCGCCATAGGGGGAAGCGGGAGCCGATAACATGCGGCAGGTGTCCGGAACGTCCGCACTGCCCGCCCCCCGCAGGTTCGCCTGGATGCTGTCGCCGTACGCGTTGCCGCTGCACGCCCTGCGGATCCTCGCGAAGTGCGCGCTCCCGCTGATCATCTGGTTCTCGCTCGGACGGCTCGTCCGGTGGGGCCTGCTCCTGCTGGCCGCGACCGTCTCGCACGGCTCGTGGTACCAGGCCCGGCTGGTCCTGGTGATGTTCCTGTTCACGCTCGTCGTGATGACGTCCCTCGCCACGACCGTGGGCATGCTGTACGTCGTCCGCGAGGCGCTGCTGGAGACCCGGGCCCGGCGCGCCGGAGGCGAGGCCAAGGAGAGCCTTCTCAACTCGCTCAATCGGACCGCGCTCGTCTTCGCCGGCATCTACACGACCTGGGGATTCGTCGCAGAGGACGCCCGCGACTTCATGGGCATCGACATCATGCGGCAGCCGGACCGGTATGTGCTCGACGCGGGCAGCGGAGACGACAGCGGGGTGGCGGCCGGGCTGATCAACCTGGACCCGAAGGTCTCCCTCGCGACGATGATGGTCGCCTACGGGGTGAAGTGGTACTTCGGCCGCCGCCACGAGGCGGGGAACGGCCGTTTCTCCGGTGTGCTCGCCACCTTCGGCGAGCTGGCGTTCGCCTTCTACGGCATCAACGCGGTCGCGACGGCCGTGGGGGCGCGCTCCGACTGGATCGGTCAGCGGTCCGCCGTCGCCGCCTGGCACGACCTCATGGCCGGGGCGGAGAGCGGAATCCCGGGGTGGCAGCAGGTCTCGGAGTGGCTGGGGGAGGTCTGGCCGTACGTGATCGACGCCCTGGCCGTCCCGCTCGCGTGGCTGACGGTCGGCATCCTCGTCTACGGCGCGTACGCGGAGGACACCCAGACCACGATCAGGGGCACCCGCCTCGAACAGGCGGCGGTGCACCTGGAACGGACGCATGACTGGACGAGGCGGGCGCTGGCCAAGCTGAGCGCCGGATGGACGGGCCGCTGGATCCCGCTGCTGAACTCCCTGCGCCTGACGGCCCGCGGGGGCGCGCCGCTGTTCGGCCTCTTCGCGCTGTGCTACGTCGGCCTGCACATCGGCGGTGACTTCCTCGGCAGGGCGGGCCGTTATCTCACCGCGAGCGAGGAGCCGTATCTCTGGTTCGCGACCGATGTGCCGATCAACTACGTGACGGATCTGGTCGTCACCCTGGTGACCATGTGCCTGATCGCCGCCACGTTCGACCTGGCCGCGACCCGGGCCCGGGCCGACGGACGGACAGGCGGCCGACCGGGCGGCCCGTCACCGGTCACCGCCGGAACCGCAGAACCTGATCGTCCCTCTCCGTCGCGCTGAAGGCGTCCTTCACGAAGTCCTTGGCCGACTGCCCGGGCACGTCCCGGTAGGTGCTCGGGCGGAGGGTGACCTCGACCTGGTCGGCCACCGAGGGCGGCACCACCCCCAGCATCTCCATCCGGTACGGCGTGCCGACCTTGTTCTCCTTGACGTCGGGCGGCGTCTCGTTGTTCAGCGTCTCGACCTGCCAGGTGCGCCCGGCCCGGTCCGTGAGCTTGACCTCCGACGGCGCCCCGTGACGAATGGCGCCCTCGGCGTCGAGCGCGGTCCTGGTGGCCACGATCTTCATCCACTGGCGGTCGGACCGCTCCGGCTTGCCGCTGGGGTCCTTGGTCTTCTCGACGGTGACCTGCCATGACACGTGCTGCACGGTCCCGGACTGGCCGGGTGGCACGACGTGGACGGTGTAGTCGGGGCGGCCGTACTTGTAGGCCTGGTAGCCGAAGAAGGAGGGGGCCGCGACGGCGAGCCCGACGGACAGCACGGTTCCGCCGATGAGCAGGCCCGTCCGCCGCCGCGCGGGCGAAGCGGACGCGTCCGTGGCGAGGTCCACGCCGGGCGGTTCCGCCGGCACGCCGTACGTGGGGGCAGCCGGCGGCATCCCGGCGGACGGGTCCGGTGGCGCGGCGAGGGGAGGCGCTGTGGGGGGAGGCGCCGCGGGGACGAGTGCCCGGGGCGGCGGCTGCCGGTTCGTCCGCAGCGCGGGGAAGGGCTGCGTCGACCTGTCCTCGCCCTCAGGCTCCGGAGGCGGCCACACGAGCTGGTCTGTCGGCGGGGCCAGTTTCCCGGGAATCGGGATGGACGGTGGCGCCGTCGGCATGGGCCGCGGCGGCAAAGCGCCGCTGTAGGTGATGTCGGAGGCGATGTCGGTGGGCTGCTCGGGAGGGGGCGCGAACCAGTCGCGGGTGTCCTGGCCGTTCCTCGGCGGGTTTCCGTCCATGGGCGTCTCGGTCATCGGCTCGGGCCCGCCAGTGTGTGGTAGTCCTCCGCCTGCGCGATCAGCCGGTCGGCGGCGGCGCCGGACAGATCCAGGTCGACCTGCGCCTCGGGCGCGTAGTTGTCGACGACCAGCGGGCTGTTGGGCGGGATGAAGACGAGGCTCGCGCCCGGCACCGCGTCCTTCGGCACCTCGAAGACGAGCGGTCCGCTCGTCCAGAATCCCGGCTGGATGTACCGGTTGAACAGGGTCAGGCTCTCGTCGACCTTGTCGGTGGGCAGGTAGCGCCGGCCGTCCCCGCTCAGGAGGAGGGGCGGGCTGAGCTTGCTCAGCTTCATCGGCTCCCGGACGCTGGTCGCGGTGACGTCGACCAGCAGGAACAGATGGCTCGTCCCCACCTTGCTCACCTTGCCGGAGTAGTCCGTCGTGTCCACGGCGTGGGCTGCGGTGACCGACACGGCCTTCACGGAGAAGCGCTTGGTCGTCACCGTCTCCCCGATGTGGCCGTTGTAGGTCAGGAAGGACGTGCGCTGCTCGAAGGGCATCGCGAAGTTCTGCTGCGCGTAGACGGCCGCCGCAGCGAGCAGGATGCCCGCCACTCCGGCGGCGAGACGCCGCCCCAGCCCGCGCCTGCGGGGCCGGCCGGCGGCGGCCCGGCGGGACGTACGGCTCTCGGCCTGGGCCAGCGCCATCAGCTGTCCTCCTTCCGCACCGGGAGGGTGATCCGCGCGGCGACCTCGGGTTGGAATGGGCCGTCGTCGTCCTCGTACTCGCCTGCGAGCATCCAGTCACGACTCTGGTTGAGCAGCCCGAGCGGCTCGTTCTCGAATTTGCCGAGGTCGAGACTGATCTCCTCGGGTGCGGTCGCGGTGGGCTGGAGCTCGTACTTCACCACGACCGTGGTGGTGATCCCAGGATGAAGCTGCTGGCTCTCGATGCCGTAGCTCAGCACCGAGGCCCGCGGGCCGTACTCGCTCTTCATCTCGGGGCGGGTCCGCAGCAGCGAGCCGGCGAAGGAGCCGGTCTGGCGGAAGCCCTTCCCGGGTTCCGGCACGATACCGACCGAGGCGGTCTCGTCGCCCATGTTGGTGACCTTGACGACGAGCTCCAGGTAGCGCTTGGGGTCGCCGAAGCTGCCCTTCTCCGTGGTGTCGATCGCCTTGATGAACTGGGTGCGGAACTGCCCCTGGTCGATCGTGTCCCCGGGCGAGGCCGTGGGCGGCGGTTCGTCCGGAGCCTCCTTGAGGCCGCCGAAGGCGGCGGTGACGCCGATGCCCACTACGGCCAGCACAGAGGCGACCGGGACCAGCACCGGGCGTCGCCGTCGGGCGCCATTGGGGGATGACGTCATGGCAAGCGATGGTAGTACGATCACAATCGCCCCATGGGCCCCATAGGTTCCAGGCGCCGGCGGGAAATAGGTCCGAATGGCGAGAAGGCCGCCCTGACAGGGCTTCCAGATCCTACGCTGTGACCTTAGGCGGACATGGAGGGCCCGTGGGCGACCCGCACCCCGAGCATGCCCAGTTGCAGGCGGACCGGATCTACCTGGGCTGGCAGTACGCTCTGCTGTACCCCGATCCGGGGCCGCCGCCGAAGCGGCCGGCGCGCGAGGACGTCGCCGAGCCTCCCGCCGAGAACAACGACTGGGTCCACCGGGAGCGTCTGCAGAAGGACCTGCTCAACCATCCGGTACGGCTCTTCCGCACGTTCATGGCCGTGCTGGCCGCCGGGATCCTCGTCCTCGGTGTGACCGGCCTGCTCACCTGGTCGTTCGTGCTGCTCGGGCTGGTCGCCGCGGGCGGTGTGGCGGCCATCTGCACCTACGCCATCCGGCAGGGCGACCGTACGGTCAACGAGCGGCTCGACGAGCGCCGCCGCAAGGCGCTGCGGGAGCAGGAGCGGCGGCAGCGGGAGATCATCACCGCCCAGGAGGAGCACGCCGCGAAGTACCGCGACTGGGCCGAGAAGAAGAACCGCTTCGACAAGCAGATCACCTGGTACGCCGTGGCGGTGCCCGACGAGATCGACCGGGTCGACGTGGCGGGCGGCACGCTGACCGGCTGGTCGGCGCTGGTCACGCTGATCGGCGCGACCCGCCTCTACAGCGGCGGCCACCTCACCGTGCTCGACCTGTCGGAGGGCGCGATCGCCAAGGACCTCATCGAGCTCGCCCGCCGGGGCGGGGACGACCCGCTGGTCTGGGTGCTCCCGGTCGACCTGCCCCGGCTCGACCTGGGGGCGACGCTCAAGCCCGAGGCGTTCGCCGACGTGCTGGCCCACGTGGTGAGCGTCAGCGAGGAGACCAGCCGGGACATCGGCTTCGACAACGCGATCCTGGAGCGCGTGCTGGAGGTCCTCGGCGAGAACGCCACGATCAGCCAGGTCACCGCCGCGCTGCGGGCGCTCGCGCAGGTGGGCGACCCGCGCGACGACATGAAGTACGGCCTGCTGACCGCCTCGCAGCTCGAACGCATCGGCACGCTGTTCGGCCGGGGCGTGGCCGACCGGGTCGTCATCGAGCGGGCCTGGGCGCTGGAGTCCCAGCTACGCAAGCTGGAGACGCTGGGCTCGGAGGCCGTACGGCTGCCGCCCGCGCGGCTGCGGGTGGTCAGCATGGACCGGCAGGCGGGCGTGTTCGGCAACCGGGTGCTCGGCACGTACGTCGCGACCGCGCTCACGCACATCCTTCGGCAGTCGCCGGCCAGCGAGCGGCCCTGGTACCACACGATCATCGTCGCGGGCGCGGACAAGCTCCGCGGCGACGTGCTCGACCGGCTCATGGACGCGTGCGAGACCTCACGCACCGGGCTCGTGCTGACCTACCGAAGCCTCACCCCGACCGTACGGGAACGGCTCGGCCGGGGGCACGCCGCCGTCGCGTTCATGCGGCTGGGCAACGCCGAGGACGCCCGGGTGGCCAGCGAGCACGTCGGCACCGAGCACCGCCTCGAACTCGCCCAGCTCACCGAGACGTTCAGCACGGCGGTCCCCTCCCCGAGCGGGTTCTACACCTCCACCGTCGGCGAGGGCCGTACGGAGGGGGAGGACATGCGGGAGGGCGACCTGCGCGAGGACATCACGGAGTCGACCGAGTGGGGCCGGCGCGCGCCCACGGTGGCCGACGGGGTCCTGCAGCGGTCGCGGGAGTTCCTGGTCGAGCCGCACCAGCTCCAGCAGCTGCCCACGACGTCCGTGATCGTCACCTACTCGACGGCGGAGGGACGCCAGGTGCGCCTGGCGGACGCGAACCCGGCGATACTCACCTTCCCGAAGACGACGCTGGGGGAGTTCGAGGAGATCCGCCGCGCCGCCCTGACGCCGCGGGAACCCGATCCCGAGCCGGAGCCGGCCGAGCCCACGCTGCCCGAGGTCCCCCCGAACCTCGGTCCGCCGCCGCCCCGCCTCGACTGGCGCAAGCGGCCATGACACGGTCCGCGGTCGGTAAGGGCATCGTCAACCGAGGTGTGCAGGCGTGATCGTTGAAGGAGTCTCTTCCCTGTTCGTCGTCGACTGAGGGGTCTCATTGCATCCGTTCCCTCTGAGCGGGCCGTGGTACCGGATCCAGGCGATCACCGCTCCCTCGCGCACTTCGTCCGCGGAGTGGGACTTCGTCACGGTGCTCCCCGCGGTCCTGTCCGCCGCGCAGCGCAACCGGCCGTTCGTCATCGGCTGGCTGTCGCGTGGGTCGGGTGCCCCGCTTGAGCTGATCACCAACGCGGGGCCGCTCACGCCGCCCAAGCCGCCGCGCCGGGCGGCCTCGGCCCCGGAGCCGCCGGTCACCGGCCCGCAGCCGCTGCTGTTCCCCGGTGGCGCGCGGGGCGTGGAGATCGGCGACGAGTGGCTGGCCGACCTCGCCGACCTCGTCTGGACGCCGTGCCCCGGCCGTCAGGCCCCGCCGCTCTACGGCAGGCGCGAGCCGGAGCCGGACGAGCCCAAGCGGCCCACGCTCTTCGAGTCGACGCTGGTCACGCTCATGTCCCGGCCGTTCGCCTGGGTGGTCGTCGCCGAGCCGACCGACCTGCTCGACGCCGAGGTCGCCCACCTGCGCACCCAGCTCAACGTGCTGCGCCAGTACGGCGACGCCTCCGAGCGGTCGCGGTTCGACGCCGAGCGGGCCGAGCGCAGGATGCAGGAGCTGGACGCGTTCCGCGAGGCAGGTCTGTGGAACGTCCGGGTGCTCGCCGGCGCGGCGGGCCCCGACGAACTGCGCCAGATCGCGCCGGTGCTGGTCGGCTCGGTGGAGATGAGCCACCACCCCTACCGGCTGCGCAGCGCCATGACGCTGCCCGCCCTGTCGGGGGACGGCGCGAGCGAGTCGGTGTACGGCTTCGCCGAGGCGCTGGCCGTCGACCTGCAGGACTCGGCCGACGGCGCGGCGGCGCCGTTCGCGGCGACGGCGGGGGCCCTCGCCGCGCTCGCCGGGCTGCCGCGCCGGGAGGTGCCGGGGGTCCGGGTGCTCGACGCCGGCTTCTTCGACGTGACGAGCGAGGCCGACGTGGAGGGCTCGGAGTCGATCGACCTCGGCGCGATCGTCGACGGGCAGGACCGCGCCGTCGGCGCGTTCCGGGTGCCGCTCGCGACGCTGAACCGGCACGCCTTCGTCACCGGCGCCACCGGCTCCGGCAAGTCCCAGACCGTACGGCACCTGCTGGAGCAGCTCACGATCGCGGGCATCCCGTGGCTGGCCATCGAACCGGCCAAGTCGGAGTACGCCGCGATGGCCGGCCGCGTCGAGCACCTGGGCCCGCTGACCGTCATCAACCCCTCGGCGCCGGACAACGTGCCGATCAGCGTCAACCCGCTCGCGCCCGAGCCCGGCTATCCCGTGCAGGCGCACATCGACATGGTCAGGGCGCTGTTCCTGGCGGCCTTCGACGCCGAGGAGCCGTTCCCGCAGATCATGTCGCTGGCGTTGCAGCGCGTCTACGAGGCCAACGGCTGGGACGTGGTGACCGGCGGCGGCATCCCGGGGGCCGCCGTGCAGCCGGCGGTGCCGACGCTGGAGCAGCTCCAGCAGCACGCGCTGGAGGTCATCCAGGAGATCGGGTACGGCAACGAGGTCCAGGCCGACGTCGAGGGCTTCATCAGCCTGCGCCTGCGCAGCCTGCGCGTCGGCAGCGCGGGCCGGTTCTTCGAGGGCGGCCATCCGGCCGACATCGGCGGCCTGCTCCAGCGCAACGTGGTGCTCGCGATCGAGGACGTCGCCAACGACGAGGACAAGGCGTTCCTCATGGGCACGCTGATCATCCGGATCGTCGAGCACCTGCGGATGCGGGCCCGTTCCGAGCCGCGGGCCGAGGACGGCGTCGGCGGCCTGCGGCACGTCATCGTGATCGAGGAGGCCCACCGGCTGCTGCGCGACCGGGGCTCCCAGCGGGCCTCCACCCACGCCGTCGAACTGCTGGCCGGGATGCTCGCCGAGATCAGGGCGTACGGCGAGGGCATCGTCGTGGCCGAGCAGATCCCGACCAAGCTCGTCTCCGACGTGGTGAAGAACACCGCGCTCAAGGTCGTGCACCGGCTCCCGGCCGAGGACGACCGCGCGCTGGTCGGCGCGGCGATGAACCTCAGCGAGGACCAGTCGCGTCAGGTCGTGTCGCTCCAGCCGGGCTTCGCCGCGGTGTTCGCCGACGGCATGGACCGCCCGCTGCGCGTCCAGGTGCCGCTGGGCGAGGACCGCGAGCGTGAGACGCTCGGCCCGGTCCCGCCGATCTGCGGCCGCCGTTCGGCCGCCTGCGGGCGCGAGTGCCGCACGGGCAAGGCCTGCACGCTGGTGGAGTTGCGCGAGGCCGACCTGCTCGCGGTGGCCCCCGAGTGGGCCTGGCTGCGGATCTGGACCGACACGGCGGTCCTGGCGTTCGTGACGAACCGGTCGCTGCCGGGCGTGCCGCGCGTGCTCGCCGACATCTGGGCGGAGCTGCCGGTCAAGCGGCGCGAGTGCCTGCTGGCCACGCTGGTCGAGCGGTCGGTGTCGCGCCGCGCCTGGTCGCTGCGCACCTGGTTCGACCCCGCGCTGCTCACCGAGAAGGCCGCCGAGGTGGCGGCCGGGCTGCTCGCGGCCGGTCAGGCGGACGGCGCGGAGGGCGAGCCGCCGATGCGCGCCGGCGAGCGGCCGGGCGCGGCCTGGGTCATCCCGCAGGTCCGCTGGCTGCACGAGGTGGACCGGCTGTTCCCCTTCGGGCATCCCGCGCCCAACCTGCGCAGCCCCGCCCCGGCGATGGAGTATCCGCTGTTCGGCACCGACCCCGCCGGCCGGCCGTACCCCCACCAGGGGGTCAACGGCGCCGAGCCCGCCGAGGGCGCGGTGGCGGTCGGCGTGCGCACGGAGCTGCTGGGCCACCGGGCCAAGGCGCTGCGCCACCACCCGCTGTCGATGGAGGTGGACCGCAACCGCGCGCTGGCCTGGCGGGTCCTCCTCGGCGACGACGAGCACGAGGGCATCCAGCGGGACGTGACGACGGTCGCCATCGGCGTCGAGCCGCGTGAGCGGATCAGATACATCGCCCAGACGATGAGCGCGGGCTGGCTGGAGACCGTGCTGTCCTGGCCGCGCCGGTTCGTGCTGCCCTTCGACGGCGACACCCCCGCCGAGCTGTCCTTCGGATCGTGATTTCGGGCGGGGGCACTAGGATCTGGGCATGAGTCAGCTTCCGTTGCGGGCCCAGCTCGCCAGTGCTCTGGGCCGTACGGCCGCGACGCTGTCCAGGGCCACCGGGCGCGGCGACGGCTCGGTGATCGGCGGCAGGGTGGGCCTCATGCTGGAGCCCGACCTGCTGCGCAAGCTCGCGGCCGACCGCAAGCTCGTCCTGGTCAGCGCGACGAACGGCAAGACCACGACGACCCGTCTCATCACCTCGGCGCTGCAGGAGCTCGGCGACGTGGCGACGAACGCGTTCGGCGCCAACATGCCCGCCGGGCACGTGTCGGCGCTCGCCTCCAGCAAGGGCGCGCCGTACGGCGTGCTGGAGGTGGACGAGAAGTACCTGCCCGAGGTGCTGGACACCACCGAGGCCGGGATCATCTGCCTCATGAACCTGAGCCGCGACCAGATGGACCGGGCGGCCGAGATCTGGCTGCTGGCCCAGAAGTGGCGCCGCGCGCTCGCGGGCCGGCCCGCCCATGTGATCGCCAACTGCGACGACCCGCTGGTCACCTGGGGCGCGTCCACCGCCGCCCGGGTGACGTGGGTGGCGGCCGGGCAGCGCTGGCGGGAGGACTCCTGGTGCTGCCCCGAGTGCGGCGGCCCGCTCGACCGGGCCGGTTTCGGCAACGGCGGGCAGAACCTGACCGCCGCCCAGCTCGCCGACACCAGCTGGGCGTGCCGCGAGTGCACCTTCCACCGTCCCGAGCCCAACTGGGTGCTCGACGGTGAGGACGTGATCGACCCCCGCGGGCAGCGCTGGCGGCTGGACCTCCAGCTTCCCGGCCAGGCGAACCGGGCGAACGCCGCCGTCGCGCTGGCGGTCGCCGAGACGCTGGGCCTCGACCCCGGCCGGGCGCTGCCCCGGCTGCGTACGGTCACCTCGGTCGCGGGCCGCTACACCACCGTCGAGCGGGAGGGCAGATCGCTGCGCCTGCTGCTGGCCAAGAACCCGGCCGGCTGGCTGGAGGCGTTCGACGTCGCCGACCCGGCGCTGCCGATCATCCTGTCGGTGAACGCGCAGGGGCCGGACGGCCGCGACACCTCCTGGCTGTGGGACGTCGACTACCGCATCCTGCGGGGCCGGCCCGTGCTGGTCACCGGCGAACGCCGCCTCGACCTCGCGCTGCGGCTGGCCGTCGCGGAGGTGCCCTTCCAGCTCTGCGAGTCGTTCGAGCAGGCGGTGGCCGTCCTCGCCCCCGGCAAGATCGACGTGATCGCCAACTACACCGCGTTCCAGCAGATCCGAGCGGAGTTCGGCCGTGCCGTCTGAATTGTCCATCGTCTGGATCTATCCCGACCTGCTCAGCACGTACGGGGACCAGGGGAACGTCCTGGTGCTGGAGCAGCGGGCCCGGGCCAGGGGGATCCCCACCCGGACCATCCACGTGCGCTCCTCGGACCCCGTGCCGCAGCAGGGCGACGTCTACCTGATCGGCGGCGGCGAGGACCGGCCGCAGATCCTCGGCGCCGAGCGGCTGCGCCGCGACGGCGGCCTGCACGCCGCGATCCAGCGGGGTGCGGCCCTGCTGGCGGTCTGCGCCGGCTACCAGATCATGGGCACGGTGTTCGGCGGCGAGGAGGGCCAGCCGGTGTCCGGCGTCGGCCTGCTCGACATCAGCTCGGGGCGCGGCGAGCGGCGCGCGGTCGGCGAACTGGCCGCCGAGGTCGACCCCGCGCTGGGGCTGCCCACGCTGACCGGGTTCGAGAACCACATGGGCGTGACCAGGCTGGGCCCGGGGGTGCGCCCGCTGTCCAGGACGGTCGTCGGCACCGGCAACGGTGACGGCACGGAGGGCTGCTACGCGGGCCGGATCATCGGCACCTACCTGCACGGCCCGGCGCTCGCCCGCAACCCCGCGCTGGCCGACCTGCTGCTGAGCTGGGTGACCGGGCCGCTGCCCGCGATCGACGACGGCTGGTACCAGGCGCTGCGCGACGAGCGCCTGCGCGCGGTGCTGCCCGCCTGACCCGCCCGCGCCTCCGGTCCCCGAGAAATCGGGGGCCGGCGGCCGATCGCCGGGCGGGCCCGGAGCGGGATCAGTAGACGATCGCCTGCACGCCCTCGCCCAGGACCTCCTCGACGAACGTGGGGGCTCCCGCGATGCGGACCCCGTTGATGACGTCGTCCACCGTGATGCCCCTGCGGGCGGCGCACTGCGTGCACAGCGTGACCCTGCCCGCGGCGAGGACGGCCGCGAGCAGGTCCTCCAGCGGCGCGGCCTCGGCCAGGGTGAACTCCTTGGCCCGCCCCGGCAGGGCGAACCAGGAGGATTCGCCGGTCAGCCACAGCGAGACCGGGACACCGCTCGCCAGCGCCGCCGCCGCGACCGTGAAGGCCTGGTTGCAGCGCTCCGGGGCGTCCGCCCCGGCCGTCACCTTGATCACCAAAGATCGTGCCATAACGGAAGCCTAGTCCGCCGGGCCCCCGTGCGTTCTCCGCCACTCACTTCTCGCCGCGCACCAGGTCGGGACGGAACGCGAGGACGAGCCCGAGAGTGGTGTACCCCACCAGCAGGTGGGCCGCGCCGACGACGTTGGACACGGAGGTGCCGAAGATCGCCAGGGTCGGGAGGGTCACGACCACCCAGCTCTCGGCGACGAGCGGCCACAGGCGGGCCGCCCCGCGCCACCGGCCGGTGATGGCGATCTTGACACCGAGCACGAACATGCCCAGCATCGACAGCGGCCAGAACGCGTCGAGGATCCCGAGCCAGACCGTGTCACGCGCGGCCGGGAAGAGCCCGTGGACGAGGCTCCACATCATGGCCAGGCCCAGCAGCACCCGCTCAGCCTGCACCATGCCGCGCGCCACGCGGCTCACGCCGGTCGCACCGGTGCGGAGCATGATCGTGAGAAGGCACTGGGCGCCGATCTGGAACGCCAGGCCGGCCAGGTCCGTGATCATGAGGCCCGGGTCGCCCGCGACGTCGAAGCCGTAGACGAAGCTGACGGCCGACCAGGTCAGCGCGCCGGTGGAGAGGCCCAGGGCCAGCCGGCGCACCGTCGGGTCGGCGAGCCCTCCGGTGGGAGTGGCGGTGGGGGCGGCGGGGTCCGTGTGCGCCGGGACGTGGGAGGTGCTGGTCATCGGGCTTCCTTCGATCCGGGGGTGGAGCGGCGGTGAGGATCACCGCGGCGACGGGGACGATCCTGCTGAACCACCGCCCTGGGCCGTCAGGGTGCGGCGTCCCGATTCCGGGCCCGTCTCGTGTCCCAGGACGGACGGGACGCGCGTCCTAGGGACATCCCGTTCCGCCTGCGGCACACTGCTCTGGTGCGGTTTGTGATGGTTCGTCGGCCTGTGCGCCTGAACGTCGCCGGGCTCGCGTTCCTCGTGGTCGCGATGGCCGCAGCGGTGGCGGCGGCGCTGATCGGCCTGCGGGTGCCGCAGGCCCATCGGGTCCTGCTCGACCTGCCTCCGGCGGGTCCCGACGCGATGGCGGGCGTCGCGCTGGCCACCGCCGGCGCGGCGGTGCTCACCCGGCACGCGCGCCATCCCCTGGGCCGGCTCATGGCGGTCTTCGGCGCCTGGTGGGCGGTGGACGACGCGGCCGCCTCGTGGCTCGCCTACGCAACTCTGCACCACCCCGCACTGCCGGGCGGGTCGGCGGCTTTCTTCGTCTACCAGCGGCTCGGCGCGGGACTGTTGCTGCTGCTGCCGCTGGTGCTGCTGCTCTACCCCGACGGGAAGATGCCCACGGGCTGGTGGCGCGGGGTCACGCTGGTCAGCCTGGCGCTGACGAGCCTGCTCCCGCTGGTCCTGGTCGCGGTGCCGTCCGCCATCGCGCAGGCGATCACGGACTCCCGGCCGATCCCCGCGCCGCTGACCGCCCTCGACCTCGATCCGCTGTACGTCCCGCTGCCGGACGCCGTCTGGAGCGGCGTGCTCCTGGTGGCCCAGCTGTGCATCCCGCTCAGCCTCCTCGCGCCGTTCGTCGTGGTGGTGCGGCGTTACCAGAGGTCGGCCGGCGTCGGCCGGGCGCGCATGCGCTGGCTGCTGTGGGCGGCCGTGGCCGACCTGCTGGTCATGCTGACCATCCGGCTGCTGCCGAACGACTTCGGCACCGCCGGTCTCGATATCGCCCTGGTCCTCACGGCCGGATCGGTCGCGGTCGGGATCGTCCGGCCGGACCTCGTCGACATCGACCGGCTGCTCGGCGGGACCGTGGTGTACGGCGCCCTGCTCGCCCTGACCCTCCTGCTCGACCTGCTGGTCCTCGGCGGCGCGGGCCGCCTGCTCGGGCCGCGCCTGAACGAGGGGGAACGCCTGGTCATCGCCGTCTTCGCGGTCGCCATCCTGTACGCGCAGCTACGGCACCGGCTGTGGCGGCTGGTGCGGCGCTGGGTCGTGGGCGAACGGGACGATCCCTACCGCGTGATGTCCGGGCTCGCCGAGCGGCTGGAGCGGGCCGACGACTCGGGGACGCAGCTTCTCACGCTGGCGCGGACGGTGGCGCGGGCCTTCCGGTCGCCGTACGTCGGCGTGGAGATCACGCAGGTCAGCGGTGAACGGCTGCTGGTCGAGGACGGCGAGCGTCCCGCCGGGACGCGCGCCCTGCCCATCACCTACCGCGGCGAGGAGATCGGCCGGTTGCTGCTGCCCCGCCAGGCGCCCTCCCGCACCCGGCTCTCGTCGGACGACGAGCGCCTGCTGGCCGACCTGATCCGGCAGGCCGCCGCGGCCGCCCGCGCCGTACGCCTCGCCGAGGAGTTGCAGGGCGGCCGCGAGCGCCTGGTCGCGGCGGTGGAGGACGAACGCCGCCGCCTGCGCCGCGAGTTGCACGACGGCCTCGGGCCGGCCCTGGCCGCGGTCGCCTCCCGCGTCGACACCGCGCGGATCACCGCCCGCCGCTCGCCCGAGGAGGCGGACCGGATCCTCGGTCTGGCCCGGCAGGAGCTCACCGGGATGCTCACCGAGGTGCGGCGCCTGGTGCACGGCCTGCGGCCGCCCGCGCTCGACGACGTCGGGCTGGTCGGGGCGATCCGGCAGCAGGCGGAGCGGCTGCGGGCCCCGGGGCTCGCCGTCCGGGTCGAGGAGCACGGAGACCTGTCCGACCTCCCGGCGGCGGTCGAGGTGGCGGCGTACCGGATCGCGTCCGAGGCCCTCACCAACGTGGTCCGGCACGCGCGGGCCGGCGAGTGCGTGATCACGCTCACCCGCGACGGCGAGGCGGGGTGCCTCGACGTCGTGACGACCGACGACGGCGTCGGCCTCGGCGACGGAGTGGTGAGCGGCGTGGGCCTCGTCTCCCTGCGCGAACGGGCCGCCGAACTCGGCGGGTCGTGCAGTGTGACCTCCGCCGGGTCCGGCGGCACGCGGGTGTGGGCGCGGCTGCCCATCGGACCGCCCGCCACGAGGCGCGAGGCCGTGACGCGAGCGGCGACGACGGAAGAGGTGGGGATATGACGGGACAGCGCCCGGTGACGGTGCTCGTGGTGGACGACCACCCGGTGTTCCGCGAGGGCTTCGCGGCCCTGCTGGGCAGCATCGACGAGGTCGAGGTCGTCGGGACCGCCGCGACCGGCGCCGAGGCCGTCGAGCAGGCCGCCCGGCGCGAGCCCGACGTCGTGGTCATGGACGTCTCGATGCCCGGCATGGACGGGATCGAGGCCACCCGCCACATCCTGCGGGAGCGGCCGGAGACCGGTGTCGTGGTGCTGACCATGTCCGAGGAGGACGGCACGATCTTCGAGGCGCTCCGCGCCGGAGCGCGCGGCTACCTGCTCAAGGGCGCGGAGCCCGAGGAGGTGGTGCGCGCGATCACCACCGTGGCCGGCGGCGGCGTGGTGTTCGGGGCGGTCCTCGCCGGGCGGATCACCGACTTCCTGGCCCCCAGGCCGCAGAGCGGCGCCGCCACGGCGTTCCCCGGCCTGACCGCCCGCGAACACGAGGTGCTCGACCTGGTGGCCGCCGGGCTGTCGAACGGCGAGATCGCCGCGCGGCTGTTCCTGTCCCAGAAGACCGTGCGCAACCACGTGCACGCGGTGCTCGGCAAGATCCAGGCGGCCGACCGGGCGGAGGCGATCATCCGGGGGCGGGACGCCGGCCTCGGCCGCTGAGGCCCCGCGGCCGGGCTGTGCGGTTCTGTCGGGAGGGCCGTCCACCGCCTCTAAGCTCGTCTCCATGGACGTACACCCCGACCTTGAGCCGATCGCCTTCCTCCTGGGCCGCTGGGAGGGGGCCGGCGTGATCGGCTATCCCACCATGGAGAGCGCCAACTTCGGCCAGGAAGTCGTGTTCGGGCACAACGGGAAGCCGTTCCTGAGCTACCGGAGCCGTAGCTGGCTGCTCGACGCCGAGGGCAACAAGGTCAGACCGCTGTCCACCGAGGCGGGCTTCTGGCGCATCCAGCCCGGGCGCCAGATCGAGGTGTGCCTCGCGCATCCCACCGGCATCGTCGAGATCTACGTGGGGGAGGTCGTCTTCCACAAGATCGAGCTGCGTACGGACGTGGTCGCGCGCACCACGACGGCCAAGGAGTACAACGCGGGCCACCGGCTGTACGGCCTGGTGAACGGCAACCTCATGTACGCCTACGACATGGCGGCGGTGGGGCACCCGCTGCAGTCGCACGCCTCCGCGGAGCTCAGGAGGACCGGCGACTTCGACGAGCAGGGCTGACGAGAGCGGGAGCGGGGGAAAGAAAGAACCCCGGGCGCGCTCCGCCTCCTGGGGAGGCGGGCCGGCTGGACCATGACCGAGGACGTTCGTCCGCGGCCGCCGGCTGCCCGGGGTTCCGGTGTCTGTCGAGGATTCGCCGGGACGTCGTACGACATCCAGACGGAGGGTCCAGATGGACGAGTCCTAGCGGACAGCCACCTCGCTAGCCCAATAATGATCAACCATTGTTTGGACCACCTCCCTTCTGCGTGCCTTCAAGTTATGCGAGCGATCCGCGAAGGGGCAAGCGGATTATCGGCCGCCCCCCGGGGCGTGGCGGAGGCCGGTTTCCGCGCCACGACCTAAACTTCTGGTCATGGCCGAGACTTGGCACGAGGAGCTGCGGGCCCGCGGCTACCGGATCACCCCCCAGCGCCAGCTCGTGCTGGAAGCGGTCACCGAGCTGGGGCACGCCACGCCGGAGGACATCTGCGCCCGGGTGCAGCGGACGGCCAGAGGGGTCAACATCTCGACCGTCTACCGGACCCTCGAACTGCTGGAGGAGCTCGGGCTCGTCACCCACACCCACCTGGGGCACGGCGCTCCGACCTATCACCTCGCCTCGGAGGCCGATCACGTCCACCTCGTCTGCCGGGGCTGCGGCGAGGTCACTGAGGTGGCCCCCCCGCTCGTGGACGGCCTCGTCTCGGCCCTCGACGCGGAGCTGGGCTTCGCGACCGACGTGCGCCACCTCACCGTCTTCGGCACCTGCCGCAAGTGCCGCTGACCTTCCGGTATGCCGGTAATGTCCCAGTTGTGGGCAGTGGTATGTCCTTCTGACGGTAGCGTTGCGGTGAGACACCTTGCCGTCGTCAGGAGTACACGTGACCGTTCCTGCGGACGCCGCCCGGCGGCGCATCGTTGAGATATTCACTTCCCAGGAGGAGCCGCTGCTGCGGCGGTGGAGCCAGATCTCCGGCGCGCCGATCGACGAACTCCGGGATCTGCACCAGGCGTTGCGCACGGCCCTCACCGGCGACGGCGACCTCGCCGACGTACGCGGCCTGCTCGGCGAGCTGTCCCGCTCCCGCGCCCGGCAGGGCTACACCCCCTCCGACACCGCCCGGGTCGTGTTCTCGCTCAAGGAGGCGGTGTACGAACAGGTCGAGGCCGACGGGCAGACCGAGGCGCTGCGTGGCTTCGCCTGGCTGTCGCGGCTGATCGACGACCTGGGGCTGTTCACCTTCGAGACCTACTCCGCCGCCCGCGAGAAGATCATTATCGACCAGGCCGAGCAGCTTCTCGAACTCTCGACCCCTGTCGTGAAGCTGTGGGAGGGGATCGTCGCGGTGCCGCTGGTCGGCACGCTCGACTCCGCCCGTACGCAGGTGGTGATGGAGAAGCTGCTGCAGACGCTGGTGGACACCGGCTCGGAGCACGCGGTGATCGACATCACCGGCGTGCCCGCGGTGGACACCGAGGTCGCGCAGCACCTGCTCAAGACCGTCGTCGCGGCCCGGCTGATGGGCGCGGAGTGCGTGATCTCCGGCATCCGCCCGCAGATCGCGCACACCATCGTCACGCTGGGCATCGAGTTCGGCGACATCGTGACGAAGGCGTCGCTCGCCGACGCGCTGGCGTACGCGCTGACGCGCAGCGGTGTGCAGGTCAAGGGTGCCGCGACCACCCGGGTCGCGGTCAGGGCGGAGCGCGACTGATGGAGCGCGTGCCGATCCTCAAGCTCGGCGACATCCTGATCGTCTCCATCCAGATCGATCTGGACGACCAGAGCGTGCTCACTCTGCAGGAGGACCTGGCCGAGACGGTGGTGTCCAGAGGAGCGCGCGGGGTGATCATCGACATCACCGCCGTGGAGATCGTCGACTCGTTCATCGGCCGGATGCTCTCCACCATCGCCGCGATGACGCGCATGCTCGACGCGGAGACCGTGGTGGTCGGGATGCGGCCCGCCGTGGCGATCACGCTGGTGGAACTGGGACTGTCGCTCGGCGGCGTGCGCACGGCCCTCAACCTCGAAAAGGGAGTCGTGATGCTGGAGCACGCGAGGAGCGCCGAGGGGTGAGCGGGCCGCAGGAGCTGCCCATCGCCACCAACGGTGACGTCGTACTGGTACGCCAGAAGGTCAGGAGCGTGGCGGCCGAGATCGGGCTCTCCCTGGTCGACCAAACCAAGATTGTGACCGCCGCCAGCGAGCTGGCCAGGAACGTCCTGGTGCACGCCGGCGGCGGGCGGGTGGAGGTCGAGAAGGTCTCCACCGGGCTGCGGCCGGGCCTGCGGCTGGTCTTCTCCGACGAGGGCCCCGGCATCTCCGACATCGCGCAGGCGATGACCGACGGATTCACCACCGGGGGCGGTCTCGGGCTCGGCCTGAGCGGGTCGCGGCGGCTCGTCGACGAGTTCGACCTGGTCTCCGCCCCGGGTGAGGGCACCCGCATCACGGTGACCAAGTGGTCCCGTTGAGCGGCCCTGCCGAGCCGCCCGGTGAGAGCCGCGTGACCGGCCGTCACGAGGACATCTGGGTCCGCGCGACGGACCCCAGCGTGATCGGCGCCGTCCGCAGGTCGGCCGTCGCGCTGGCGACGGCCGCCGGGTTCGACCAGAACCGCACCGGCCAGGTGGCCGTGGCGGTCACCGAGGCGGTCTCGAACCTGGTCAAGCACGCCGAGGACGGCGTCGTCCTGGTGCGCCCGCACGGCGAGCGCACGGGCGTGGTGGAACTGGTGACCGTCGACCGCGGACCGGGCATCGCCGACCTCGCCCGCGCCCTGCGGGACGGCTTCTCCACCTCGGGGACCCTGGGCATCGGGCTCGGCGCCATCGCGCGGATGGCCTCGGCCTGGGACGTGCACAGCATGCCGGGCCGGGGCACCGTCCTGGTGACGCACTTCACCGCGGACGGCTCGCCCGGGCCGCCGCCGCGCGTGAGCGGGATCCGCCGCCCGATCGGCGAGGAGACGATCTGCGGCGACTCCTACGCCGTGGTCGACACCGGAGGCGTGATCACGGCCGTGCTCTGCGACGGGCTCGGCCACGGCGCCGCCGCCGCGCACGCCTCCCGCGAGGCCGTACGGGTGTTCCTGGACGACCCCCTCGCCCCGCCCGTCGCCGCGCTGGAACGCGTGCACCGCGGGCTGAGCCACACCAGAGGGGGCGCCGTGGCCGTCGTCAGGGTCGAGCGGGAGACCGTGTCGTACGCCGGGCTGGGCAACATCTCGGGCTGGATCGCGCACGCCGAGGGCCGCCAGGGCATGATCTCCCTGCCGGGCATCGCCGGGCACAAGGGCAGGCGCCCGCAGCAGTACGAGTACGCGCTGCCGCCGCACGCCACGGTGGTGCTGCACTCCGACGGCCTCACCGACCGCTGGGACCCGGCGTCCTTCCCGGGCCTGTTCGCCCGCTCCCCGGCCGTGATCGGCGCCACCCTGCTGCGGGACGCCGGCAGCCGCAGGGACGACGCCTGCGTCGTGGCGTTGAGGCAGGGGCCGTGACCGGCGAGGTGCTCACCCGCGCGGACATCAGCGCAGACCAGGACGTCTTCGCGGTCCGGCGGCTCGGCAGGCGGATCGCCGAGCTCGTGGGCATGGAGTCGCAGGACCAGATCCGCATGGCGACCGCGCTCAGCGAGATCGGCCGCGAGGTGCTGGCCTCGGGCGCCGAGGGCCACGTGACCTTCAGCCTGGCGGAGGACCGGCTGGTCATCACCGTCGAGTACGGCGACGGGCAGAGCCTGCGGCCCAGCGAGGGCCTGACGCTCGCCGGCCGCCTGGTCGACGAGGTCACCCTGGCCGCGGAGGAAGGGCGCGTCACGCTCGTGAAGCGGGTGCCCGGGCGCCGGCAGAGTCCGTCGGTCGCCGACGTACGGGCCGGGCTGGCCCCGCTGGCGCCCGCCACCGCCCTGGACGAGCTGCGCGAGCAGAACAAGGAGCTGGCCCGCACGCTGGAGGAGGTCCTGCGGCTCAACGCCGAGCTCGCGGAGACCAACCAGGGCGTCATGGCGTTGTACAACCAGTTGTCGGCGGAGCTGGAGGAGACCAACCGGGGCGTCGTGGCGCTGTACGCCGAGCTGGACGAGAAGTCGTCCCAGCTGCGCAACGCCGCCGAGGCCAGGCAGCGGTTCTGGGCCAACGTGAGCCACGAGCTGCGAATGCCGCTGACCTCGATCATCGGGCTGGTCCGGCTGATGGTCGGCGCGGGGGGCGAGCCGCTGACCGAGGAACAGGAACACCAGGTGAACCTCATCGGCGGCAGCGCGGAGACGCTGCTCGGCCTCGTGGGGGAGCTGCTCGACCTCGCCAAGGCGGAGTCGGGCCGGCTCGACCCGGAGCCGTCGCTGGTGGACGTGGTCGCGGTGGCCGAGGCGCTGCGCGGGACGCTGCACACCGCCGTACGGGCCGAGGGGGTCGGCCTGGTGATCGACGTGTCGCCCGAGGTCGGCGAGATGCTCGTCGACGAGGTCATGCTCACCCGGATCCTGCGCAACCTGCTCAGCAACGCGCTGAAGTTCACCCAGGAGGGTGAGGTGCGGCTCAGCGCCGAGGTCGATCCGGCGATGGCCGAGGTCGTCTTCACCATCTCCGACACCGGCGTCGGCATCCCGGAGGAGCTCCTGGAGCGCGTCTTCGAGGAGTTCTTCCAGGTGCCCGGCCCGCTCCAGCTCAAGGCGAAGGGGACCGGCCTCGGCCTGCCGTACGCCCGCAGGCTCGCCGAGGCGCTCGGCGGCGACCTGGAGCTGTCGAGCACGCAGGGGAAGGGGACGACGGTCACGCTGCGGGTGCCGCACCGGATGGCGAGCCCCGAGATCGGTCACGTGCTGGTGGCCGACGACGACGCGGGGTTCCGCGCGCTGGCCCGGCGCCTGCTGTTCGGCTTCGCCGCCGTCGTGGACGAGGCCGCCGATGGGTACGAGGCCCTTGAACGGATGCGTGAGCACGTCCCGGACGTCGCCCTGGTCGATCTCTTCATGCCCCGGCTGGACGGCGCCGCACTGCGGCAGCGGATGGCCGAGGACGAGAGCCTCCGGGAGGTGCCCGTGGTCACGGTGTCGGGAGCGCTGGACGAGCAGGAGAGCGGGCACCTGTCGTTGAGCAAGCACGGGCTGCGCCGGGACCGGCTGCTGGAGACGGTCAGGGAGGCGGTCGCCGCGCGGCGCGGAGGTGGGGCCGATGATTGACACCCCGGCGACCGTGCTCGTGGTCGACGACATCCCGACCAAGCGCTACATACTTTCCAGCTGGCTGCGGCGGGCGGGGCACCGCGTCGTGGAGGCCGGCGGCGGCGAGGAGGCGCTGGCCCTCGTCGCCACGCTCAGGCCGGACCTGGTCGTCCTCGACGTGCGGATGCCCGACCTCGGGGGCATGGAGGTCTGCGAGAAGATCAAGGCCAACCCCGAGACCACCTCGATCCCGGTGATCCAGGTGTCCGGCAACGCGATCACCCCGGCCGACCGCGCCGAGGGGCTGGAGCGCGGGGCCGACGCGTACCTCTCCGAGCCGATCCAGCCGGACGAGTTCGCGGCGACGGTCCGGGCGATGCTGCGGTACTACCGGGCGCGACAGCGGGCCGAGCGGATGGCGGCCCGGCTGAGCATGCTCGCCGAGAGCACGCTGCTGCTGAACGAGGCGGAGGGCTTCGAGCGGCTGCTGTCGGTGGCCGCCGAGGGCTGCTCCCGGCTGGTGGAGCGGTCCGCGCGGGTGCTGGCGGTGTCGCCGGACGGGAAGCTGCGCAGGTTCTCCGCCCGGCCCGGCGAGGCCGCCGCGGCCCGGCCGGTGCGGCCCGACACCCTCGACCGGCTCAGCGCCATCGCCGTCGGGGACTCCACCGGAGTATGGGCGCTCGACCTGGACAGCGAGAGATGGGCCGCCGTCGTCCCCGACAGCGACGTGGTCGGGAGCGTGTCGGGCGTGCTGTGCCGGACGAAGTCGGGCAGGGCGCCGGTCTTCCTGGGCGTGGAGACGGACCCGCCGCTCGACGGCGACGAGGCGAGCCTGCTGCGGCAGTTCGGACAGGCGGTCGCCCTGGCCGTCGACGCGGCCCGCGCGTACGCCGAGGAGCACACGATCGCGCTGACGCTGCAGCGCAGCCTGCTGCCCGAGAGGATCCCCATCGTGCCGGGCCTGCGGATCGCCGTGCGGTACCAGCCCGCGGTGGACAACGTGGAGGTGGGCGGGGACTTCTACGAGGTCCTGCCTCTGGGCGACCGGGTGCTGATCGCGCTCGGCGACGTGCAGGGCCACTCGCTGCACGCCGCCACCGTGATGGCGGAGCTCCGGTACGCGCTGCGGGCGTCGGTGATCGAGGCGGTCGATCCGGCCCGGTCGATGAGCCTGCTCAACGCGGTCCTGCGGCGTTATCACCCCCGGATGACGGCGACCGTCTGCCTGCTCCTGCTCGACCCGGAGACCGGTGAGCTGGAGCTCGTGAACGCCGGGCACATCCCGCCGCTGATGGCGGGCCGGGACGCGGCCTACCACAGGTTCGGGAACCTGCTGCTGGGCGTGGCCGAGGAGCGGTACCGGGTGGACCGGCTCCACCTGGCCGAGGGCGCCACGATGGTGCTGTTCACCGACGGGCTGATCGAGGACCGCGACAAACTGCTCGACGAGAGCCTGGAGGTCGCCCGCCAGCAGGCCGAACACGTGGGCGACGACCTGGAGAGCTTCTGCGACCGGCTCATCGCCACGTTCGGGGCCCGCGAGGACGACGTGGCGCTGGTCGCCTTCCGCCGCGAGTTGTCCACAGGGGGCGAGCCGGGGCCGCGACGGTCGCGGGGGACCGAATAGCCTTGGGGCATGCGGAGCCCTTTGCTTGACACATCCGGCGCGGTGGCCGCGCAGGCACCGGACGAGACGGTGGCGGCCCACTACGGCGACCCCTACGCCGAGCAGCGCGCGCTCGCCGAGGGGCGGGCGCTGGTCGACCGGAGCGACCGCGAGGTCGTGCGCATCGCCGGACCCGACCGGCTGAGCTGGCTCAACGACCTCAGCTCGCAGAAACTGGACACGCTCCAGCCGGGCACGCCCGCCCAGGCGCTGCTGCTGGACGGCCAGGGCCGCGTCGAGCACCACCTGACCCTGGTGGACGACGGCGAGGCGGTGTGGGCGCACGTGGAGCCGGGCACGGCGGCCGAGCTGGTCGCCTTCCTGGAGAAGATGCGGTTCATGCTGCGGGTCGAGGTCGCCGAGCTCACCTCGGACTACGCGGTGGTCTCCGTCGCGCCGCCCGTCCCCGCCGGTGAGCCGGCGGCCCAAGAGGAGAGCTGGGCGGAGAGCCGGGCGGAGGGCCGGGCGCTCCCTGAGGGGACCGTCGCGATGGGCAGCGGTGACCTGCTCGTGCCGCGCGGGCGGCTGGCCGGTCTCCCGGAGGAGCTGGGCCTGCGCCCCGCCGGTCTGTGGGCCTACGAGGCGCTGCGCATCGCGGCCCACGTGCCCCGGCTCGGGTTCGAGACCGACCACAAGACGATCCCCCACGAGGTCGGCTGGATCGGCGTGGCGGTCCACCTGAGCAAGGGCTGCTACCGGGGGCAGGAGACGGTCGCCCGGGTGCACAACCTCGGCCACCCGCCCCGCCGCCTGGTCTTCCTGCACCTCGACGGCAGCGTCGACAGCCTGCCTCCCCACGGCGCCCCGGTGACGCTCGGTGTGAGCACCCCGGTCGAGGCGGAGCCGGAGGCGGCCGTGGAGGGCGCGGCCGAGCCAGGCCAGCTCGGGTTCGTCGGCTCATCGGCCCGCCACTACGAGCTGGGCCCGATCGCCCTCGCGGTCGTCAAGCGGACGGTGCCGGTGGACATCGACCTGCTGGCCGGTGGCGTCGCGGCGAGCCAGGAGATCGTCGTGCCGCCGGACGCGGGCCGCAACGTGCACATCGACCCCGCCCTGCGCCGCCGCGTCCGCTGACGGCGCCCTGCCGATCACCCGCGTCCGCCGGCTGGGACGGTCCCTCGGCCGGTGCGGATCACGCCTCGGGCGGAATCCGTGCCGCGCCCGTGCCGTATCCGTGCCGCCCCGGGCCGCGGCGGCTCAGACGTCCAGGACGAGGGTGATCGGGCCGTCGTTGGTGAGGGTCACCTTCATGTCGGCGCCGAAGAGGCCCGTCTCGACCCGCGCGCCGAGCGTCCGCAGTTCGGCCACCACCGCCTCCACCAGCGGCTCGGCCACCGGGCCGGGGGCGGCCGACTGCCAGGTGGGCCTGCGGCCCCTGCGGGCGTCGCCGTACAGGGTGAACTGGCTGATGACGAGCAGCGGGGCGCCGACGTCGGAACACGACTTCTCGCCGTGCAGGATCCGCAGCCCCCACAGTTTGGCGGCGAGCCTCGCCGCCTCGGCCCGCCCGTCGGTGTGGGTGACGCCCACGAGCACCAGCAGGCCGGGCTCGTCGATCGCTCCGACGACACGCCCCTCCACCACAACCGACGCGGAACTGACCCGCTGTACGACGGCACGCATGCCCCCGGATTCTGCCATGTCCCGGGCCTTCGTAGACTGCGCCCCATGTCGGAGATAGTGGTAGAGGTGGTCCGTTCGGGGTTCGTCGAGTCCGTGCACCGGGCACGCGTGCACGTGATCGGGGTGGACGGTTCCCCGGCCCTCGTGCGCGGGGACACGGCGAGTCTCGCCTCGCCCCGCTCCGCGATGAAGCCGCTGCAGGCGCTCGCGATGGTCCGGGCCGGCCTGCCGCTGGAGGGGGAACTGCTCGCGCTGGCCGCCGCCAGCCACAGCGGGGAGCCCTTCCACGTCGACGGCGCCCGGAAGATCCTCGCGGGTGCGGGACTGGACGAGTCCTTCCTGCGCTGCCCCGAGGACCTGCCGCTCGACGAGGAGGCGAGCCGTCAGGTCCTGCGGCAGTACGGCGAGGCCCGCCGCGTCTTCATGAACTGCTCGGGCAAGCACGCGGCGATGCTCGCCACCTGCGTGGTCAACGGCTGGCCGGTGGACGGCTACCTGCATCCCGGGCACCCGTTGCAGCGCGCGATCCGCGCCACAGTGGAGGAACTCACCGGCGAACGGGTCGCGGCGACCGGCGTGGACGGCTGCGGCGCGCCGCTGTTCTTCGTCTCGATGGCGGCGGTCGCCCGCGCCTTCCGCCGCCTCACGCTCGCTTCGGACGGCACCCCGGAGCGGCGCGTCGCCGACGCGATGCGCGCGCACCCTGAGTGGACGAGCGGCACGACCCGGGCCGAGGCCCTGCTGATGCGGGCCGTTCCCGGGCTGCTGGTGAAGTCGGGCGCGGAGGCGTTCGACGCCTTCGCCGACGCCGAGGGCCGGGCCGGCGCCGTGAAGATCGTGGACGGCGGCGGGCGGGCCCGCGTGCCGGTCACCGTCGCCGCCCTGCGCGCGGCCGGGATCGACGCCCCCGAATTCGCCGGGCTCGCGACCACGCCGCTGTTCGGCGGCGGCGTCCCGGTCGGGGAGGTCCGCGTCCACGCCGCCTGACACCGCGGGGCGGGAGAGCCGCCTGATCCGCCCGAGCCGCTGCCCGCTGCGCCTCCCACCCCCCTGCCCTCCGCCCGAGTGCCCCCAGCCCTCTGATCCGGGGGCGGGGGATCAGAGGGAGCGGAACTGGCGGGAGGACGAGATCGCGCCGGAGGTGGTCAGCGTGAACGTCCGCATCGAGTCGGCGAACCTGGACAGGTCCCACTCCGCCGGTCCCTGGTACCAGTACAGGTGGTCGGCCTGCCGGCCGTCGCCCGTGAACGTGCCGACGATCCCCGCCCACCGGTCCACGTTGTCGAAGATCACCGCGTAGGGCAGGTAGCGGGAGAACAGCTCCACCCGGCGGTCCGGGGGCACGTCGTCGGCGCTCGCGTGGGCGAGGTACTCCCGGAAGCCGAGGGTGTGCGCCAGCGCCTCGGCGCCCTTGGCGGTCTTGGCCGGCATGTACTGGCCGCCGAAGGCCAGGGCCGCCCCCGCGATGATCAGAGCCGGTCCCAGCAGGCCGTACGACGTGAACCAGGCGAGCAGGACCGTGGCGACCACCCCGAGCGCGAGCACGACCACCCCGAGGGTGGTCCAGCGCGACCGCACCGAGTCGGGCCGCCGGGCGAACCAGCCCTGGTCCACCACGTCCTGGTAGAGCGCGTCGCGCACCGCCGTGAGGCGGGTGGTGAAGGACCCGTGCAGCTGCGACAGCAGCACCCTGTCGCGGCCGTCGAAGACCGCGTCCCAGAGCGCGCGCTCGTAGGGGAGCAGGTCGCCGATCGGGGCCCCGGGCAGCTTGACCAGGCACCAGTCGGGGGACTCGTACGTCTGCCGGGGCTGCTCGTCGATCCGCAGGAAGCCGCGCACGGCGAGGTCCACGAGGGTCGCGGTCACGTCGACCACGTCGGCCTGCTCGTCGACCAGCGTGCCGATCTGCCCGGGCCGCACCCCGTCCGGCGGGGTGAAGCGCCCGCCGCCGTGGCCGCTGACCTGGTTCAGCCAATCGCCTGTCGTCCCGCCGCCTGCCGTCCCGGTGCCGGCCGTCTCACTGCCGATCACCCGGGCGTCGCGCCCGCGCGTCCAGTACAGCAGCCCCACGCCGCCCAGCAGCAGGACCAGCAGCGCCGCGAGCGACCCGCCGGTCACCGCGTTCAGCGCGAACGCGTTGGACAGCTCGAACCTGCGCTCCAGGATCGGGGCCGCGCCCGTCGCGCCCTTCGGATAGCCGACGACGACGGTGAGCGTCTGGCCCTGCCGGAGGTCCTGCTGCTCGAAGGTGGCGGTGGCGCCGGTCTCGTCGACCGACGCGCCGGTGCAGGCCGTGGCCGCGCCGGGCTCGCCCGCGAAGCAGGACAGGTTCTGCACCCTGCCCGGGCCGGTCACGGTCACCACCGCGTCGCGCACCGGGCCGGACACCGCGAACCAGCGCAGCTCCTCGCCCCCGTCGGCGACGGGCGAGACGGCGCCGGTCACGTCGTACTCGACCGTGCCGCCGAACGTCAGGGTCTCCCCGTCGTACGAGCCGCCCTTGACGTTGGAGAGGCGGTAGACGCGGTCGTGGCCGTCGTCGAAGCGGGTGCGGGTGATCGGTGTGCGCCGCACGGTCCCGCCGGCGGGGGTGACCGTCTCCTTCACGTGGAGCACGCCGTCCCGGCGGAGCTCCAGGGTCACCTCGTCCTTGTCGGCCGGTGCCGCGGCGCGTGCGGGCTGAGCGGGTGCGGGCGAGGCGTGCGCGGGGGAGACGGCGAGGACGGCGAGGGCGGCGAGCAGTGCCGCCGGTCCGAGCCGGCGCGCGAGATCCAGCATGAGCCGAAACCTTATCGGTCCCATCCGACACGTTTCGCGGGGTCGGTAGGGTTACCGTCCATGGGACACACCCGGTTGTACCGGAACGGCGTCCTGGAGGCCGAGGGCTTTCCGGTCGCCGACGTCTCCGAGCACGTCAGGGATCCGGCGGCCGTGGTGTGGTTCGACATGTGCGACCCCACCGAGGAGGACCTCCACGCGATCAGCGAGGAGCTCGGGCTGCACGCCCTGGCGGTGGAGGACGCGCTGCAGCGCCGGCAGCGGCCCAAGCTGGACGTCTACGACGGCCACATGTTCCTGAGCGTCTACGCGTCCGCTTTCGACGCCGGGACCGGCGAGGTGCGGGTCGCGGACGCCGCCGCCTTCATCACCTCGAACGCGCTGGTCACCGTGCGGCAGTCGGACGAGTTCTCCGTCGAGGAGGTGATGCGGCGCTGGGACGAGGGGGCGGACCTCGCCCGGCACGGCGTCGCGTTCCTCCTGCACGGCCTGCTCGACTACGTGGTGGACAGCCACTTCGCGACCGTCGAGGCGATGGACGAGCAGGTGGAGGACCTGGAGGACACGGTCTTCGGCGAGCGGCCGGTGAGCCGGGAGGAGCAGCGGCGCACGTTCGAGCTGCGCAAGAGCCTGGTCACGCTCCGCCGGGTCGTGATGCCCATGCGGGAGGCGGTGAACACGCTTCTGCGCCGCAACGGCATGGTCGGCGACGGGGAGATGGCGCCGTACTTCCAGGACGTGTACGACCAGGTGCTGCGCGCCACCGAGTGGACCGAGTCGCTGCGCGACCTGGTGGGCAACATCCGCGAGACGCAGCTGACCATGCAGGGCAACAGGATGAACCTGATCATGAAGCGGGTGACCAGCTGGGCCGCGATCATCGCGGTGCCGACCTTGATCACGGGATTCTACGGCCAGAACATCCCGTTCCCCGGCTTCGGGCATCACTGGGGCTTCTGGACGTCCAGCGTGCTGATCGTCGTCGCCTCCGCCACGCTCTACCGGGTGTTCCGGGCGCGCGACTGGCTCTGAGGCGCTGCCCCCGTCACCAGGGTCCGTACGGCCCCTGGTTGCCGCCGCCGCCCTTGTGCTCGTTGACCGCGGGCTTCACGTCGGCGAGGTAGATGCCCGCCGCGATGACCGCCGCGATCGTGAAGATGCTCAGCGCGCCCAGGTACTGGACCGCCGCGGCGAAGGTGAACAACGTCGCGAAGCCGAGGATGATCAGCCAGAGCTGCTTGGTCTGCTTGCCCGCCGCGGGGAAGGCCCGGGCCGGGATGCGCACGGCGTGGACCAGCGCCACGACGCACAGCAGGAAGGCCGCCAGGGAGAGCAGCCAGAAGATGATGGAGAGGATTCCGTGGAGCCCGAACATTGGTTCTCCGCATGGTCAAGGTGGCCGACGACCCCAAGACTAATGGGCGCCGCCGACAGGTGGCGTGGACGACGGCGGCCCGCCTCCCCCAGGGGAAGGCGGGCCGCGGTGTCGCCGGCGTGGGCGGAAGGTCAGCCGCGGTTCGCGGTGGTGGCGCGGGCGCGGCCGCCCGTGGTCCGCTTCCCGGTGGTGGCCCCGCTGGTGACCTCGGCGGCGATCGCCGGCTCGGCGGTCTCCGAGACCTCGGTGAGCTCCAGCGCGGCCTCGCCGCTCACCCGGCTGACGACCTTGCGGCCACGGGTGGCGAGGTCGTCGTACAGGCGGTTGATCTGCGTGGCGGCGGCGTCGGCGTAGCCCCGGGCCTTCTCCGGCAGCTCGCGCGCGACGGTCTCGGCCCTGTCCTGCACCGTGGAGGCGTAGGCGCGGGCCTTCTCCACGGCGAAGTCGCCGGCCCCGGTGAGGGCGTAGAACGGCTTGCTCTCGGTGATCTTCTTGGCCTGGGTGACGATGGTGGTCATGGGTTATCCTTCCTGCGAATCCGGCGTCAAGCCGTCACGCGAGGGAACCGGGTCGTCCCCGAGATGCGCGGCCGATTGCGGCGGCTGCGCGGCGCCGGCCCGGTTCTCCTTGCGGAACGACTCGTAGATATCGACGAGCACCTGGCGTTGCCGCGAGGTGAGTGCCACGTCGGCCCGGATCGCGGCCAGCACGTCGCTGTGCGGCTCGCGGTCCTCGATGAGGCCGGCCTGGACGTACAGCGCCTGGGCGGAGATGTGCAGACCCTTGGCGATCTGGTTCAGTATCTCCGCGCTCGGCTTGCGCAAGCCCCGTTCGACCTGGCTCAGGTAAGGGTTCGACACGCCGGCCTGCGCGGCGAGCTGGCGGAGTGAGATCTTCGCCTGCTGCCGCTGCTGGCGGATGTACTCACCGAGCGAGCCGACCTTGGGCAGTTCCATGTCCCCAGTCTGCATCGCACTGCTTGCAATTGCAAACTGAGTGACTAACTTCAGCTAACACCCAAGCGTTGGTCAGAGAACGGTCGGGCCGGGAGGCGGTCTCAGCCGGGGAGCAGCCAGAGCAGCGGCGCGCTGGTCGCGAGCACCACCGACCCGATCAGGATCAGGAAGCGCTGCGCGGCGGGAAGCGACACCTCGGGACGCACGAGCCGGTCGACCCTGGCCATCACGCTGGACGACGCGGACGCCCCCAGCGCGCCCTGCGGCGTGGGCAGCGCGGCCGAGGTGCCGAACCGCAGCAGGGCCGTGGCCAGCCTGCGGGGGCAGCAACGCCGGCGGGCGCGGTCGTCGGCGGCCATCTCGATCAGCAGCTCGACCGACGCCTGCGCGTCGCGCACCAGCTTCGACCACGGCAGGGCGCGGCGCAGTGCGGCGAACGGCAGCAGCACCAGGTCGTGGCGTTCGCGCACGTGCGCGGCCTCGTGCGCGAGCACGGCCTCCAACTCGGCGGACGACAGCAGGTGCAGGGTGCCGTCACTGATCACCACCTGCGACTTCAGCCCGGGCAGGCAGTACGCGGCGGCGCCGGGGAAGTCGACCACCCGCACGCCGGGCACGGCCGGTTCGTCCCTGGCCACCAGCGCGAGCAGCAGCCGGTGCCTGCGGCGGGCCCGCAGCGTCTGCGCCCCCGCCGCGAGCGGCAGGGCCACCAGCACCGCGAGCAGCGACAGGCCCGCGATCAGCGCGGCCAGCCGGACCATGTCGTACGGGTCGCGCACGCTGGACCCCACGCTCGCCAGGAATCCCGCCAGGAACTCGGCCAGGCCGTGCACGACCCCCTTGCCGTACGGGCCGAGGGCGAAGGCGAGCAGGGCGCCGGTGGAGGCGAGGCCCCAGGTCACCCCGAGCGACTGCCAGAGCAGGATCGCCGTGCGCGGGGCGCGCCAGGTCCAGCGCGCGAAGGTCAGCCGCCACGCGGCCAGCGCGCAGGTCGTCGCGAGCGCGGCTAAGACCGCCGCCGCGATCACTCTTCCCCCAGCTCCGTGAGCGCTTTCCGGAGGATCTCGGCCTCCGTGCCGGAGACGGCCCGGGCGAAGCGGGTCAGCGCCGCGTCCCGGTCGCCGGTCATGTCGAGCGCTTCGAGCATCAGCTCGGCGACGTACGCGTCGCGGCTCGCGGCGGGCTGGTAGCGCCAGGCCCGCCCGTCCCGGGTGCGGGTGAGGAACCCCTTGCGGGAGAGCCGGTCGAGCACGGTCATCACGGTCGTCGGCGCGAGATCGCGGTCCTCGATGAGACGCCCGACCTCGCGGGCCGTGAGCGGCGCGTTCTCCGCCCAGAGAATGTCCATGATGCTGCGTTCGAGCTCTCCCAGTCCCTTCACACCTCTAAGGCTACCTGGGGTAGTACTACGTCCTGTAGAGAGGTGACGCACATGAACATCGTTCTGGTCGAGGGAGACATCACCGAGCAGCGGGTCGACGCGATCGTCAACGCGGCCAACTCGTCCCTGCTGGGCGGCGGAGGCGTGGACGGGGCCATCCACCGGCGCGGCGGTCCGGCGATCCTGGAGGAGTGCCGGGCGCTGCGTGCCTCCCGGTACGGACGGGGACTGCCGGCCGGGCAGGCCGTCGAGACCACCGCCGGACGGCTGCCCGCCCGATGGGTGATCCACACGGTCGGGCCCGTGTACTCGCCGGATGAGGACCGATCCCATCTGCTCGCCTCCTGCTATCGGGAGTCGCTGGCCGTCGCCGGCCGGTTGGGCGCCGCCACCGTGGCCTTCCCCGCCATCTCCACCGGGATCTACCGGTGGCCGATGGAGGACGCCGCCCGCATCGCGCTGACCACCGTACGAATGACCACCCTGCGGCAGGCCGGGTCCGCCGTCCGCGAGGTGCGGTTCGTACTGTTCAGTAACGCAGCCTATGCCGCGTTCGAGACCGCTCTCGCGGAGCCGGCCTAAGCATCGGGCCAAGGATTCAGAGCCACCGGAGCATGTAGATCTCGTCCCGCTCGTCGCCGGGCGCCAGCCGGATCGAGCGGGGCACCCGGCCGACCTCCCGGTAGCCCGCGCTCGCGTAGAAGGCGTCCACCCCGGTGCCGCCGCGGCAGGTGAGCTGCAGCGCCTCCAGGCCGAGGGACCGCGCGGCGTCGTCGGCCGCGCTCAGCAGGGCCCGGCCGTACCCCTTGCCCTGGTGCTTGGGATGGACCATGACCCGCAGCACCCACCGCCAGTGCGCCCGCAGGCGCGAGTCGTTGTCGGCCAGGATGAGCCAGGCGGCGACCTCGCCGTCGTCGCCGAACCCGGCGAGAAGGCTGTCCGGGGCTCCCGGCCCACCGGCGGAGCGGGTCCGGGCGAACGCCTTCTCCGCCGTCGGCCTGATGACGTCCGGCGTCACGGGAGGCACGAAGCCGACGGCGCCGTCCGCGTTGGTCACCTCCGTCCAGCAGAGCAGGAGCTGGTCGAAAAGCTCGGGGGTCATCTCCGGGTCGAGGACGAAACGCATGGCCCGGACGTTACCAAGCACCGGGAGAGGCGCTCGGGGCGATACCGCTCCACGGCAGGGTCAGCTCGCCGAGCCGCCACCGTCCCGGGCCTCCGGCCGGCGGCAGGGTCTCCACCGGCCAGTCCCGCGCCACCAGCTCGGCCGCCCTGATCCAGCGCTGCCGGGCGCCGTACGCGCCGAAGGGGGCACAGGTCGCCCACGCGCGATCCCAGTCCGCCAGGAACGCGTGGACCGGCTGCCCGGGGACGTTGCGGTGGATCAGCGTCTTGGGCAGCCGCTCGGCCAGGTCGGACGGCCGCCCGAAGCCGGTGAAGCGGGCCGCGAAGGTCAGCGTCCGCGGCCCCTCGGCGCCGAGCGCCACCCAGGTCGCCCGGTGGCCGACCTCCGAGCAGGTGCCCTCGACGACCACTCCCGCCGGGTGCAGGCCCGCGCGGAGCAGGTCCCAGTGCGCCCACGCCTCGTCCTCGCCGTACTGCCGCAGCACGTTGAACGCGCGGACGATCAGCGGCGGGCGGGGGACCGGCAGCTCGAAGCCGCCCCTGACGAACGACAGCCCCTCCCGCTCGTACGGCCTGGCCGCCGCGACCCGGCCGGGGTCGATCTCGACGCCCACCACCTCGACGACCGGGCAGACCCGGCGCAGCCTGGTGAACAGCTCGGTCGTCGTGACGTGGGACGCGCCGTAGCCGAGGTCGACCACCAGCGGCGGCGCCGTCCCCGCGCGGCCCGAGCGCAGCAGCGGGCCGTACACGGCGGCGATCCAGCGGTCGCACCGGCGCAGCCGGTTGTGCCCGGTCGTTCCACGGGTGACCGCCCCGACGGGCCGGCCGGGCCGGACCGGCCTCATGACCCGGACGCGACCCGGTGCACCTTGTGCTGGGCGGCCTGGGCCCGGGGCCGCACGACCAGCCGGTCGATGTTGACGTGGGCCGGGCGGGTCACCGCGAAGGCGATCACGTCGGCGATGTCGTCGGCGGTCAGCGGGCCGGGGACGCCCTCGTACAGCTTGGCCGCCCGCTCGGCGTCGCCCCCGAAGCGGGTCAGCGCGAACTCGTCGGTCTTCACCATGCCCGGGGCGACCTCGACCACCCGCACCGGTTCGCCGCACAGCTCCAGGCGGAGGGTCTCGGTCATCGCGGTCTGCGCGTGCTTGGCCGCGCAGTAGCCGCCACCCCCCTCGTACGACACGAAGGCCGCCGTCGAGGTGAGCATCACCAGCACGCCGTCACCCGACGCGACGAGCTTCGGCAGCAGAGCCCGGGTCACCCGCAGGGCGCCGAGCACGTTCACGTCGTACATCCGCTGCCAGTCGTCCACCTGGGCTCCCGCCACCGGCTCCAGCCCGAACGCGCCGCCGGCGTTGTTCACCAGGACGTCGCAGCGGTCGAGCGAGCCGGCCAGCGCGTCCACGGACGCCTGGTCGGTCACGTCGAGCGTCACCGGGCGGATGCCCGGCACGTCGGCCGCCAGCTTGTCGAGCCGGTCCCGCCGCCGCGCCGCGGCCACCACGCGGTAGCCCTCGGCGGCGAGCCGCCGGGCCGTCGCCTCGCCGATGCCGCTGCTGGCGCCGGTCACCACCGCGGTCCTGACCTCCGGATCGGTCACCGTCGGATCGGTCATCGTCACCGACATCCTCCCTCTACGCCGCTCCTCTGGGCGCCCCCGGGGAGTCCCCCTGAGGCAGCCGCCATCCTCTCAGGACCCCCGGCGCTCACATGTGTCGGGGAATCCGGTGATGATTTTGGTGGTTGTAAGCCTTTCGGAGGTGGTTCGGGTGTCGGTCTTTCGGCGTCGGGTCAACCGCGTCGCGACCATCAGCGTGCACACGTCCCCGCTTGACCAGCCGGGTACGGGCGACGCGGGCGGCATGAACGTCTACATTCTCGAGGTCGCCAAGCGACTCGCCGCGCTCGGCATCGAGGTGGAGATCTTCACGCGGCGCACCGCACGCGACCTGCCCCCGGAGGCCGAGCTGAGCCCCGGCGTGCTGGTCCGCCACGTCACGGCGGGGCCGTACGAGGAGCTCGGCCGCGCCGACCTCCCGGGCCAGTTGTGCGGCTTCCTGTCCGGCGTCCTGCGCACCGAGGCGATGTACGACCCCGGCCGCTACGACGTGATCCACTCCCACTACTGGCTGTCCGGCCAGGTGGGCTGGCTGGCCAAGGAGCGCTGGGGCGTGCCGCTCGTGCACACCATGCACACGATGGCCAAGGTCAAGAACGCCCTGCTCGCTGAGGGCGACAAGCCCGAGCCGGCGATGCGGGTACTGGGCGAGGAGCAGGTCGTGGAGGTCGCCGACCGCCTGGTCGCCAACACCACCGCCGAGGCGGAGGAGCTGATCGACCTCTACAAGGCGCCGCGTGAGCGCGTGGCCGTGGTCAACCCCGGCGTGAACCTCGCCGTCTTCCAGCCCGCGTCGAAGGGCGCCGCCCGGCGCCGCCTCGGCCTCCCGCAGGACGCCCACGTGCTGCTGTTCGTGGGCCGCATCCAGCCGCTCAAGGCCCCCGACGTGCTGCTCAGGGCCGCCGCCCGGATGCTCGTCGAGGACCCCTCGCTGCGGTCGCGGCTCGTCGTCGCCTGCGTGGGCGGGCCCAGCGGCAACGGCCTCGCCCGTCCCGCGCTGCTCAGCGACCTCGCCGCCGAGCTCGGCATCTCCGACGTCGTACGGCTCGCGCCGCCCGCGCCGCAGCACGAGCTCGCCGACTGGTACCGGGCCGCCGACGTGACCGTCGTGCCCTCGCACAACGAGTCGTTCGGGCTGGTGGCGCTGGAGTCGCAGGCGTGCGGCACCCCCGTCGTCGCGGCCGCGGTCGGCGGGCTGCGCACCGCCGTCCGGGACGGCGTGTCCGGCGTGCTGGTCGACGGGCACGACCCGCACGACTGGGCGCGGGAGCTGGGGCTGCTGACCGGGCGTCCCGACCGGCTCGCCGCGCTCGCCGCCAACGCGGTGGAGCACGCGACCGCCTTCGGCTGGTCGGCGACCGCCGCCCGCCTCGCCGAGGTCTACGCCGGCGCCAAGGCCCAGCTCCACCGCACTCCCATCGCGGTCAGCTCGTAGGGTGGCGAGATGAGAACCGAGCTCGAAGTCGTGATCGAGTCGGCGCTGGAGTCCGCCGAGCTGTCCTACGAACAGCCCAGACCGGGCGCGTTCCTGGTGAAGCTGCCGGGCCGGCACAAGCTCGCCACCATGACCTGGCTCGTCGTCGGCGACCAGGCGCTGACCGTCGAGGCGTTCTTCTGCCGGCAGCCCGACGAGAACCACGCCGAGTTCTACCGCTGGCTGCTGCACAAGAACGGCTCGATGTACGGCGTCCACTTCGCCGTGGACGCCGTGGGCGACGTGCACCTGGTCGGCCGGCTGCCGCTCGGCGCGGTGACCGGCGAGGAGATCGACCGGATCCTCGGCTGCGTGCTCACCTACTCGGACGAGTCGTTCGACCGGGCCCTTGAGCTGGGCTTCGCGTCGTCCATCAGGCGCGAATGGGAGTGGCGGGTCAAGCGCGGCGAGTCGCTGGCGAACCTCCAGGCGTTCGCCCGCGTGGTCGACTCCTGACCAACGGGCTGTCAACCGTACGCCGATAGGATTGGCCGCATGGCTACTTTGGTGCTGCTGCGGCACGGTGAGAGCGAATGGAACGTCAAGGGCCTGTTCACCGGTTGGGTGGACGTCACCCTCTCGCCGACCGGCGAGGAGGAGGCGCGGCGGGGCGGGCAGCTGCTTCTTGAGGCCGGCATCCGGCCCGACGTGGTGCACACCTCGGTGCTCACCCGGGCCATCAGGACCGCCAACATCGCCCTTGAGGCGGCCGACCTGCTGTGGCTCCCGGTGAAGCGCTCCTGGCGGCTGAACGAGCGTCACTACGGGGCGCTCCAGGGCAAGGACAAGGCGCAGACCCGCGCCGAGTTCGGCGACGAGCAGTTCATGCTGTGGCGCCGGTCGTACGACGTGCCGCCGCCGCCGATCGCCGACGACGACGAGTACTCCCAGCTCGGCGACGGCCGCTACTCGCTGCTGCCGTCGGAGCTGGTGCCGCGCACCGAGTGCCTCAAGGACGTCGTCGGCCGGATGCTGCCGTACTGGTACGACGAGATCGTCCCCGACCTGACCGGCGGCCGCACGGTGCTGGTCGTCGCGCACGGCAACTCCCTGCGCGCGCTGGTCAAGCACCTGGAGGGCATCAGCGACGAGGACATCGCGGGCCTGAACATCCCCACCGGCATCCCGCTGCGTTACGAGCTCGACGACGACTTCCGGCCGGTCGGCAAGGGCGAGTACCTCGACCCCGCCGCCGCCGCGGCCGCCATCGAGGCCGTCGCCAACCAGGGCAAGAAGTAACTCCCGCTTCCGTCACGACGGCCGCGCCCCTCCCGAGGGGACGCGGCCGTGTCCGTGTGCGGGTCGCCCCGCACAACGCGCGGCCTACTTGTAGACGACGGTCTTCTTCGCCCTGCCGGGGAAGACCTCGACGAGGGAAGTGCCGTTCCCCCGTGGTCAGCCCTTTCACGGTGCCGTCACCGAACCCGGCGCAGTCGAGTTCCGAATCGGTGCTGACCCTGCCGGGAGAGGCCGACGCCGCCGCGGAGGTCAGCACGGCCGCCGCCCAGAGCACCCATGATCGTCTCGGCACGGGGGCGCAGACTACGCGACCCGTGCGACAGAACCGATGCGAGAGCCCCGGCCCCCCGAGGACCGGGGCTTTCGCGGCTTTCGTTCGCCGTCCCCCGTACGCGGTCTCCCGTACGCCGTGGCGCGTCAGCCGGTGAGGGCGTCCGCGTCGCGGGTGCCGGTGACGAGGTACACCACGTCACGGGCGACCCGTACGGCGTGGTCGGCGTACCGCTCGTAGTAGCGGCCGGCCAGCGTGATGTCGATCGCGGCCTCGATGCCGTGCTCCCAGTCCTTGGAGAGCAGCACGCGGAACAGGCGGCGGTGACGACGGTCCATGGCGTCGTCGTCCTCCTCCAGCTCCTTGGCGAGGTCGATGTCCCGGGAGGCGATGCAGCTGCCCGCCTTGGTGATCAGGTTCTCGGCGATGGCTCCCATCTCCACGAACGTCTCGCGCAGCTCGGCCGGGATGGCCGACTCGGGGTGGCGCATCCGCGCCAGCTTGGCGATGTGCTCGGCGAGGTCGCCCATCCGCTCCAGGTCGGCGGCCATCCGCAGCGCCGTGATGACGGTGCGCAGGTCGACCGCCACCGGCTGCTGGGTGGCCATGAGTTCGTAGATCGAGGTTTCCAGCTCCATGTGCAGCCGGTCGACCTCGGCGTCCTGGGCGATGACGCTCTCCGCCAGCTGCAGGTCGGCGTCGAGCAGGGCGGTCGTCCCCCTCGACATGGCCGACCGCACCAGGCGTGTCATCTCCACCAGGCGGTCGGTCAGACCGGCCAGCTCTTCGTGATAGGCGTCGCGCATGGCCGCCACGCTACGCGCGCGCCGATGAACGAATTCCGACCGACGGATGAACTTTTCCGGAAAGAGGAGGGTCGTGCCTGGTCGGACAGGTGGAGGAACCCGAAATGCCGCCTAGGCTGCTGAATGTGAACGAGTTGCTGGCGAGCCTGGCGGCGATGGGCGGATTCGTCCTCGGCTCCTTCGTCATGCTCGCGATCCGACGGCAGACGTACAAGCCCCCAGAGCCCGACCCGGTGGACGACACCCTGCCTCCGGGCGTGGCGTCGGTGCTGGCCGTGCTCCCGTCCTCGGCGGTCGTGCTCGACCGCGAGGACCGGGTGCTGCGCGCGAGTTCGGCGGCGCGTGCCTTCGGCCTCGTACGCGGAGAGTCGCTGATGGCGGCCGAACTGCTCGCGCTGGCCCGCAAGGTCCGCCGGGACGGCGAGATCCGCGAGAGCGAGATAGAGACCGCCGGGCGCAAGTTCGGGCAGGAGTCCACGTCGTTCGCGGTCCGGGTGGCCCCGCTGGGCTCCCACGGGCAGGTGCTCGTGCTCGCCGAGGACCAGACCGAGCGCCAGCGGGTCGAGGCCGTACGCCGGGACTTCGTCGCCAACGTCAGCCACGAGCTGAAGACGCCGGTCGGCGCGCTGAGCCTGCTCGCCGAGACCATCGAGGACGCCGCCGACGACCCCGAGGCCGTCAAGAGGTTCTCCGGACGGATGCAGCACGAGGCCGCCCGGCTGACGTATCTGGTGCAGGACCTCATCACGCTGTCGCGGATCCAGGGCGGCGAGCCCATCCCCGCGCCGGGGCAGGTGCCGGTGGACGAGACCGTCCACGAGGCCATCGACCGGTGCAACACCAAGGCGGCGGCGAAGGACATCACGCTGGTGGCGGGCGGCACCGAGGGGCTCAAGGTCTGGGGCGACGAGGAGCTTCTCGTCACCGCCCTGCGCAACCTCATCGACAACGCCGTCGCCTACAGCCCGGACCACACCCGGGTCGTCATCAGCGCCCGACCGGCCGGGAACGCCGTCGAGGTGAGCGTCAGCGACCAGGGCATCGGCATCCCCGAGAGCGCCCAGGAACGCATCTTCGAGCGGTTCTTCCGCGTCGACGCGGCGAGGTCGCGGGCCACCGGCGGCACCGGGCTGGGGCTCGCGATAGTCAAACACGTGGCCGGCGCCCACGGGGGCGAGGTCACCGTGTGGAGCAAGGAAGGCTCCGGATCCACCTTCACGCTTCGCCTTCCCGCGTTCGGCGGTCAGGCGGTCCCCGTACCAAGCACGATCATCCCCCAGGAGGCCGCTAAGTGACTCGGGTACTCGTCGTCGAGGACGAGGAGTCGTTCTCGGACGCCCTGTCGTACATGCTCAGGAAGGAAGGGTTCGAGGTCGCCGTGGCGGCCACCGGCCCCGAGGCCCTGGAGACCTTCGACCGCAACGGAGCCGATCTCGTCCTGCTCGACCTGATGCTCCCGGGCCTGCCCGGAACCGAGGTCTGCCGGTCGCTCCGGCAGCGGTCCAAGGTGCCCGTCATCATGCTGACCGCCAAGGACAGTGAGATCGACAAGGTCGTGGGCCTGGAGCTGGGCGCCGACGACTACGTGACCAAGCCGTTCTCGTCCCGCGAACTGGTGGCGCGCATCCGCGCGGTGCTGCGCCGCCAGGGCGACGTCGAGGAGATGGAGTCGGCGGTGCTGACCGGCGGGCCGGTCCGCATGGACGTCGACCGGCACATCGTGGCGGTGCGCGGCCGCCAGGTGCAGCTTCCGCTCAAGGAGTTCGAGCTGCTGGAGGTGCTGCTGCGCAACGCCGGGCGGGTGCTCACCCGCGGCCAGCTCATCGACCGGGTCTGGGGCGCCGACTACGTGGGCGACACCAAGACACTCGACGTGCACGTCAAGCGGCTGCGCGCGAAGGTCGAGGCCGACCCGTCCAACCCGCGCTGCATCCTGACCGTACGCGGCCTGGGCTACAAGTTCGACCCCGCCGAGGAGTGACCCGTACGGCATGAGCCCCTGTCCGGTCGCGGACAGGGGCTCTCGTGTTCCTCCGGGTGGCCTGCTGAGTGGCCTGCTGGGTGGCCTGCGCTCTCTCGCGCCGGCTCACCCGGCAGGGGCGCTCGGGGAGCCGGAGGGCGCGGCCTGGCCGGCCCCGGGCAGCGCGGTGTCCGTCGGCGCCGGGCTCGCGCCGGCCGGGGCCGAGGCCGCCGGTGTGGGCGTCGCCTGGGCGGCCGGGGGCAGCGTGGCGTACTCCCGGCTGCGGGTGACGACGGGCGCGATGACCGGGATGTCGCCGGCCTTCTGGAACCGCAGCGTGAGCTGGACGGTCTCGCCGCCGCGCAGGGCCGTCTTCAGCCCCTCGATCGTGACGCCGGGGGTCTTGGCGAGCGTGCCGGGCTCCAGCGTGATGGGGCTCGGCACCTTCACCGAGGTGGCCTTCTGCTCCTCCGGCACGATGCCGACGAGCTGGTCCGCGGCCCCCGTGCCGTTCAGGAGGGTGAGGTGGATCGGCGCCGACCCGCCGGCGGCGATCTGCTCGCCGGAGTCCGGCCCGAGGATGAACGCCTGCGGGATCTTGACGCCGTTCATGCCGTAGGTCTGGCCGGAACCGTCATCGGAGATGAGGACCCCGGCCTCGCCGGGGGCGTAAGGCACGTTGGTGTTGGCGTCGAAACCGGCGCCACACGCGGCCAGCGCAGGGATGGCGGCGGCGAGGAGCGCGGCAACGGCGATCGCCCTGCGACGGCTGCTGCTGGTCACGGTTCGAGGTCTCCTTGGTACGCACGTGTATGGGCAGCAATCACCTTATCCGCGCCGGTCCCCGGTCCGGCGTCGGCTCCCGCCCGTGGCCCGTAGCACCGCAGGTCACCCCTTGTGTCGCACCGGCCCATTCACAGAGTGGATTGCTTGTCAAGCCCCAAAACGGGGCTTTGACCTGCAGTTATGTTTCTTTCACTGTTCCGGGAGGCGGGAACCGCGTGGTACTCTGGAGTACAGCGGAAGGGGTACTCGTCACATGACTTTCCAGGTCGGCGACACTGTCGTCTACCCCCACCATGGGGCTGCTCGGATCGAGGCCATCACGACCCGAACCATCAAGGGTGAGGAAAAGACCTACCTGGTGCTCAAGGTCGACAAGGGCGACCTGACCGTACAGGTACCAGCAGAGAATGCCGAGCTCGTCGGTGTGCGCGACGTCGTCGGCCAAGAAGGACTCGAGCGGGTCTTCGACGTGCTGCGCATGCCGCACACGGAGGAGCCCACCAACTGGTCCCGCCGCTACAAGGCCAACCTTGAGAAGCTGGCGTCGGGAGACGTCAACAAGGTGGCCGAGGTGGTGCGCGACCTGTGGCGGCGCGACAAGGAGCGCGGCCTGTCCGCGGGTGAGAAGCGCATGCTCGCCAAGGCGCGCCAGATCCTCGTCAGCGAGCTCGCGCTGGCCGAGAAGACCAACGAGGACAAGGCCGAGGCCCTGCTCGACGAGGTGCTCAACTCCTGAACACGACATTGCCAAGGGTGGGCGTCGGAGTCGACGTCCACCCTTTCGCATCTGGGAGAGATCTTCATCTCGCCGGGCTGCTCTGGCCGGGTGAGACCGGGCTGGCCGGCCACTCGGACGGTGACGCGGCGGCCCACGCGTGCTGCGACGCGCTGCTGTCGGCGGCCGGGCTCGGAGACGTCGGCGCGCTCTTCGGTACCGCCGACCCCCGCTGGGCCGGCGCCGCGGGCGTCACACTCCTGGAGGAGGCGGCCCGTCAGGTGCGGGCGGCCGGCTTCGAGATCGGCAACCTGGCGGTTCAGATCATCGGGAACCGCCCGAAGGTGGCACCCCGCCGCGCGGAGGCGGAGAAGGCCCTCGGGGCCGCCGCGGGGGCGCCGGTGAGCGTCAGCGCCACCACGACCGACGGTCTCGGGCTCACGGGCCGGGGTGAAGGGATCGCGGCCATCGCGACCGCCCTGATCGTGCCGGCGTGAATGTCCCGTTCCAATCGGACATGCCAACCTGATTGAGGCCCGGCGCGTCTCACTAACACGTGGGCGGCGGCACGAACCAGGCGCGGAATCGAGCCGCCGCCCTCTTTTTTCTTTCGTGGGATGCATATTCCCGTCCCATGGGGTAGCCCACAGTTCGAGGATGAAAGGGTCACCCTCAACGGGAGGTCGATATGACAATCGAGTCCATTCTCGGCGCTATCATCATCGGCGCGATCGTCGGCGCTGTGGGCCGTCTGATCCTGCCCGGGCGGCAGCCGATCGGCTGGCTGCTGACGATCGTCGTCGGCATCGTCGCGGCCCTCATCGGTACCGCGATCGCGCAGGTCATGGGTGTCGCCACGACTGATGGCATCGACTGGATCGAACTGGTCATGCAGGTCGTACTGGCCGTCGTCGGTGTCGGCATCGTCGCCGGCCTGAAGCGAGGGTCGCGAGTGTAAGGCACTCGCCTGGTAGGGCGGCTCCCGCCCCAATCAACGGCGCAGGCCCGTCCGGCTCCCCAGCCGGGCGGGCCTGCACCGCGTTCGGGCCGCCGCGCGTCTGCCGGTGCCGCCTGTCAGGCAGGCGGGCGAGGGGTGCTGCGCATCCGGCCCGACGGCGGTGCCGTGGGCACGGACTCCTCGCCGTCCTCCGCGGCCTCCCGACCGGCGTCCTGTGCGGTCTCCGTGTCCTGTGCGGTCTCCTGCGAGGACCGCTCGCCGCCCTCGGCGACGTACGGGTCGTGCCGTCTCGCCTGCTCGTCCGGCTCGGCGCAGTCCGCCGCGTGAGCGGGGTCGGGGACGTCGCGGATGGTGCGGAGCGGCTGGGTGTCGATGCCCGCCTCGTCCTGCGGGTCTTCCCCCTGTGAGCCGTCCACGATGTCGTCCGTCCCGGGAGTCTCCTCGGCCGGCTTCGGCCGGGGGTGCACGAGGACGTCGCCGGTGTGGGGCCGGACGAGATCGCCCCAGCGCACCGGCCGGTTCCGCCGTGGCGGGGCCGCCTGCTCGGCCGGGCGGGGGCTCTCGGTGCTCGCGGGGGCGTCAGTGACGACGCCCGGGTCCGGGCTCCCAGAGTCCTCGGGATCCATAGGGGCCACAGGGGCCTCGGGGCTCACGGCGATCGAAGGGTCGGCGGTGCTCGCGGGGGTCTCGGTGCTCGCGGGGATCTCGGCGGAGCCGGTGCCGGCCGGGCCGGGGTTCCCAGGCGTGTCGTCGGCCGGGGGCTCCGGCGCGGGCGAAGCCGCCTCGGCGGGCTCCTCCACGGGAAGCTCCGTCACGGGGGGCGTCGGGGGCGCCGCCGTCGGGGGCACAACGGCCAGGGCCTCGGGGTCGTCCCGCTCCTCGTCGGTCTCGTACGCCGTTTCGGATCCCGTCTCGGAGACAGTGCCGGGGACCGCCTCGGCGGGCAGCCGTACGCCGTCCTCGTCGGTGTCAGGGTTGACGACGCCGGCCGCTTCGCCGTCGGCTGGAGCGGTGGCCGGCAGGGGCGGGGCGTACTCGGGTGGTGCGACCGTCTCGGAGACCGGGCTGACCGGCAGCGGGGGGACGTAGCCGGGGGGCGCCACGGCCTCGGGCACGGGATTCAGCGGAGCGGCGTGCTCCTCGGCGGGAGGCGGCGGGGGAGTGCGCCGTTCCTCGCGGACGACGGGATAGGGGGCGGTGGCGGCCGGCAGGGGGGCGCGCCGGCTCATGGGCTCGCCGTCGAACGGCAGGAGGCCCTCGTCGGAGTCGCCGTCCAGGTCCAGGTCGGCCCGGTTGGTCCGCACGTGCTTCAGCAGGAGCAGCAGCAGCCACAGGCCGGCGGTGAGCATCACCCAGGGCAGCAGCGCGACGACGAGCGCCGCGGCCTCGGGATCGAAGGAGACGCCCATGGCGGTCGAGGCGTTCGCGGCGGCGGCGGACGCGAGGAGGACCAGCAGGACGAAGCCCGCCTGCACCCGGACCAGGAGACGCGCGCCCCGCAGCAGGGGCACGCTGACCAGGGCGACGACCAGCAGGATGTCGAACGCGGCGGGATAGAGGTAGGCGAGGCGGGGCTCGGCGCGTCCGGAGACGGCCAGCGTCCGCAGATCCTCGAAGGAGAGCGCGCAGGCAGCTCCGGCGAGCATCGCGAGGGCGGCGCCCGCGAGGCCGACGGCAAGGCGGCGCAGCACCAGCGGGATACCGGAATAAGTGTTTCGGGACGGGCGGGAGGCCCTGCCTGCCGCGCCGGGGGGAGTGACGTCCATGGCGTTTCGAGCCTACAGAATCGGACCGGCGGGTTGATCGCACCGGGGTGACGGCCCGCTTCGTGTCGTGAGCCGCGTGTCGCGGCGGAGATCGTCCTGGCTTCGCCCGCGTGTCCCGCGGAGCGTGTCCGGGACAGACCGTGAGAGATTCGGCGGGGCTGCGAGATCAATACCGGTTTTGCTGCGGCTTAAATCGGGACTTATGTGACGTATGTTTCACTGCTCCGCCAGGCCGAGGCATTCACGGGCGCCCAAGTAGCCCTGTGCTGTGGCGTCAGGCGTTAGCCTAGCCTTCGTGAGCCTGCACCTCTACGACACCAGCACGCGTACGGTCCGTGAATTCGTACCGGTCGAGCCCGGCCGGGTCTCGATGTATCTGTGTGGTGCGACCGTTCAGGCTCCGCCGCACATCGGTCACATCAGGTCCGGCGTGAACTTCGACGTCCTGCGGCGATGGCTGCTGCGGCAGGGCTACGACGTGATCTTCTGCCGCAACGTGACCGACCTCGACGACAAGATCATCAGGGTGGCCGCCTCGGAGGGCGTGCCCTGGTTCGTCGTCTCCGAACGCAACCAGCGCGCCTTCACCTGGGCGTACGACCAGCTCGGCTGCCTGCCGCCGACCGTCGAGCCGCGCGCGATGGGCCACGTGCCCGAGATGGTCGAGCTCATGCGGCGCCTGATGGACAAGGGGCACGCGTACGCGTCGGGCGGCGACGTCTACTTCGACGTGGTCTCCTACGCCGACCGCTACGGCAAGCTCTCCAACCAGAAGCTGGAGAACATGCGGGCGGCGGGCGACACCGACACCGACTCGCTCAAGCGCGACCCGCGCGACTTCGCGCTGTGGAAGGGCGCCAAGCCCGGCGAGCCGACGTGGCCGACGCCGTGGGGCCGGGGCCGCCCGGGGTGGCACCTGGAGTGCTCGGCCATGGCGACCAAGTATCTCGGCGGCACGTTCGACATCCACGGTGGCGGCGTCGACCTGATCTTCCCGCACCACGAGAACGAGATCGCCCAGTCGCAGGCGGCGGGCGACGGCTTCGCGCGCTACTGGCTGCACAACGGCATGCTCAAGCTCGGCGGCGAGAAGATGAGCAAGTCGCTCGGCAACTCGCTGCTGATCCCGGACATGCTGCGCAAGGTGCGCGCCGTGGAGCTCCGCTACTACCTGGTCGCGGCCCACTACCGCTCCGCCATCGACTACTCCGACGAGGCGCTCCAGGAGGCGGCGGCCGGTTACCGCCGGATCGAGGGGTTCGTCACCCGGGCGGCCGAGGTGATCCACGACGTGGACGCCGCCGCGCCGCTGCCGCAGGCCTTCGTGGACGCACTGGACGACGACCTGAACGTCTCCCAGGCGCTCGCCGTGGTCCACGAGGTCGTCCGCGAGGGCAACGTCGCCCTGGCCCAGGGCAACAAGGAGCAGGTCGCCCGGCTGCTCGCCGAGACGCAGAACATGCTCGACGTGATCGGCCTCGACCCGAGGTCGGAGCAGTGGCGTACGACCGGCGACTCCGGGCTGCGGGAGGTCGTGGACGCGCTCGTGGCGGTGGCGCTGGAGCAGCGGCAGGCGGCCCGTGCCCGCAAGGACTACGCGGCGGCCGACGCGATCCGCGACCAGCTCGCCGCCGCGGGCATCGTGGTCGAGGACACCCCGCAGGGCCCGCGGTGGGAATTGGCACGCTGAACGTGGCCCTACGCTAGAGACCATGGCGGGTAGGGCTTCAGGGAAGCCGTCGAAGAAGCAGGGGCCTGCGAAGGGCTCGGGTGGCAAGGTTCGTCGCTCCCTGGAAGGCAGGGGAGCGACGCCGCCGGCGGAGATGCGGCACTGGTACAAGGACAAGGCGCGCGCCGAGCGGATCGAGCGGGAGTCCCGGGGCGGCGGCGCCTCGTCCTCGCGCACGCCGAGCCGTACGCGCAGGGACGACGCGCCCGAGGTCATCGGCGGGCGTAACCCGGTGGTCGAGGCGCTGCGGGCCGGCGTCCCCGCGAGCGCGCTGTACGTGGCGCAGCGGATCGACAGCGACGACCGGGTCCGCGAGGCCATCAAGATCGCGGCCGACCGCGGGATCGCGCTGCTGGAGGTCGGCCGCGACAGGCTCGACCGGCTGACCGAGAGCACCGTCCACCAGGGTGTCGGGCTGCAGATCCCGCCGTACGAGTACGCGCATCCCGAGCAGCTCGTGGAGCTGGCCAGGGACGCGGCCGAGGTGCCGCTGATCGTCGCCCTGGACGGCGTGACCGACCCCCGCAACCTCGGCGCCATCGCCCGCTCCGCGACCGCCTTCGGCGCACACGGGCTGCTCGTCCCGTCACGCCGCTCCGCGGGCGTCAGCGCGGGCGCCTGGAAGACCTCGGCGGGGACCCTCGCCACCCTGCCCGTCGCCCGCGCCTCGAACCTCACCCAGACGCTCCAGACGTACCGGGAGGAGGGCCTTTTCGTGGTCGGCCTCGACGGCACCGCCACGGTGGACATCGCCGACGTCGAGCTGGCCTCCGAACCGCTCGTCGTGGTCGTCGGGTCGGAGGGGAAGGGCCTGTCGCGCCTGGTCAGGGAGTCGTGCGACCAGATCGCCCGCATCCCCATGAACGCCGCCGCCGAGTCGCTGAACGCGGGCGTGGCCGCCGGGATCGCCCTCTACGAGGTCGCCCGCCACCGCCGCCGGTGATTCCGCCGTGACGGTACGGCCCCCGGCCCACTAAACTCGTCTGGTAGCAGGCCGCCTTAGCTCAATCGGCAGAGCATCTGTCTTGTAAACAGAAGGTCTGGGGTTCGATTCCCCAAGGCGGCTCCAGCTCAGAGGCCCCTTCCTGTACTTGGGAGGGGCCTCTGACGTCCCGTACAGCAGCGAGGTACAGCAACGTCCTCAGTCGCTACCGACGCCCTCGGGCTCGACCGACAGCAGGGGGTCAAACGAGGAGCACGTTGCCGGCTTCGGGTGATCGCGAGGGATCGACCTAGCCACTACTGGCGAACTCGTTCATGACCAGATCGATCGCCCTGGTTCGCCTAGCACTGGCCTGGGCGAAAGGAGCGGGGTTGTGCCCGTAGTACCGTGCGTAGCTCTGAGCAACAAGAGCGGATGCATCGACGGCCAACAGACCAGCGGCACCAATGCCAGAAAAATCAGGATCGACTGCGAGCAGCGGATCGGTCGGCGCGGAGACAATCGTGTCGTCCAGCATCCATGCACCGCTGTGGGTGACGCCGGAGGTCATCCGATACCAAGCCGGGCGATGCGGGAAGTACCTAGCCATAAGTGCGATGGCCTCCACCTTTGTGGACTCCCTGAGGCCGGTATGGGCGACTTCCAGTCTGCTCGGTCTCCCCTTGCCGTCTCGATGTACAGTAATTCCGGCCCGGGTGATGGTGTCGACAAACTTGTTTCGAATGCGCTCGGCGTCGGCCAAGGCTACGGACAGCTCAGGTTGATCCCGTACGATGTCGCGTAGCGCCGTTAGATTCGCCTCCTCACTCGCCATTCGCATGACCGCGGCCCTTACGGTGCGGACCTCGTACCCTACATCCGGATCGAGAAGGTACGCGACGCGTGTCGCGGCCTCGCAGGTAACCCGCGAGAGTGTCATGTGGGAGGAGATCGGGATCCATAGGGCCGCCCCTCGCAGGTGGTCCAGAACGTTGACCACGATCAGTCTGGCTTGTAACAGCGCCTCCTGATGGAGTCGACGCTGATGTGCCCTCATTGGGTGAGGCGTTGTCTTCCATGCAGCGCTCTCGATCTGAAACAAGATTCCCGGCTGAGGGGCTGTGGAGTAGTCTTCCAGCGCTTTGCGGAGCGCGCGAAATTCCTGCTGGAGGACCTTTCTGACGCGGGCGACCATAGCAGGGCCAGGGAATGTTTCCATGACCGGATGCTAGTGGGAACTTATGCCGGCAGTGCAGTTTCGTGAGCTTGCGTCCGCGGGTGCGGGTAAGCCACTCATAGGGAGATGGCACTGCCTCCAAATTAGACATGTGGTATCGGTTGTATGCAAGGCTCTACGACTTTCTTCCCGGTGGCGCCGGCAAGATTTATCAGTGGTGGCGGTGAGTCGGCGAGGTCGGTCGATGTCCTGCAAATCTGTCGAGTTTGAACCTCGTCCTTTCGTAGGTAGCTAATGGACCTGTCGGTGTCGTCGAGTGTTACGTAGAAGTCATCTTTCACCGCCACCGTGTATCCCAGGCGCATCCCGCCTTTCTTAAGTCTGATCTTCTCCATTGGAAGCCATGGGCGTCGCATAACCTCCGAAATTGCGGCCGTGTCATATCGTATATGGTACATATGGTTGACAAAGGAGAAGAAGAAGATGGAGATGGCTGCAGGTACGGCCATGAATAGTGCAGCGACGGTGGTGGCGGCAAGCACTCTGGTGACGGCGGCTGGTGCTTGCTCGTCAGAGTCGTATTCGCTGCTCTCTGGTGTAGTTGTCATGAGCTTGAATAGGCTAGGAATCCAATCGACCACAACGAGTAAGACAACGAGGCTGGTAAATATCACCACCTGTGCCTTCTCTGGCCATATATCTACTTTTGCTTTCCGGTCTCCAAGTAGGCTAGTGAATTCTGTAAGTCCGTGCCATCCGGCGTGCAGCGAATCGACTAATCCGGCATACACGGGCACGACTAGGAATGTTGCAAATAGGGAAACTGTGCAAAGGGTCCAGCGTCGCAGAATTAGTAGCGCGAGGCACATGATGGGAAAGAATGGCGGAATAATCGGAATGAGTGTGCCGAGCAGGGTGCCGGTGACTCCTCCCGATGAGGCGATTGCAACAGCCACCGACGGGTCGTAATTGGCAATTATGAGTAGCCGAATCGCAGAGGCGAACAACAGGAAAGCGGGGGAGAGGGCGAGTAGCTTGATCGAGTTCGACAAGCGCCGGGTTGTCATCTCTTCGGTTGCCATCTGTTGTCCTCTCGTGGCATGAGGCAAGCCCGATGATGACGACGTCCCGCATGCAGCGTTAGTTCCCGAGTGAGATGTCCCGGGTAGTCAAGCCGGGCTGCTTGTCATAGAGCTCAAAGAGGCGGTTCCCTTTCTACTATCAAGGGGACCGCCGCGCGCCAAAGGACTAGCTCCTTCAACAGGCGCTTCCACTATCAAGGCTCTGACCCAGGCGGTCGAGCGGGCCCAGCAGTTTGTTGGCCGTACACAGGAGCTGGAGCGGTTGCGAATGCTGCTGACCGGCGAGGAGACGCCGGTGGTGGTACGCCAGGTGGTGTACGGCATGGGCGGGGTGGGCAAGTCCGAGCTGGTCCGCCAGTACGCCCATATCTACCAGGACCGTTACCCGGTGGCATGGTGGATCACCGCCGACTCTCCGCGCGACCTGCAGCAGGGCCTGGCCGCCCTAGCCATGACGCTCCATCCGCCGGTCGGGCTGATCGGCGACGTCGAACAGGCGGCCACCTGGGCGATGGACTGGCTGCAGGCCCACCCCGGCTGGCTGGTGGTGCTGGACAACGTCGAAGAACTCGACGACGTCCGGCCGTACCTGAACCGGTTATCAGCCGGCCATTTGATGATCACCACCCGGCGAGACATCTGCTGGCCAGGCCTGACCTCCGTTGCCCTGCCAGTGCTGGACAGTACGCCCGCGCTGGAGCTGATGTGCGCGATCATCGGGCAGTCCCAGCGGCTCGGCCCTGCCCAGGTGACCGACTTGGAGATGATCGCGGCCGAGCTGGGGTATCTGCCACTGGCGCTGGAGCAGGCAGCGGCCTATATGCACCAGCAACGCTGCAGCTCTACCCGCTACCTGCGGCAACTGCGCGAGGAGCCTGCGCGGACGCACGCACGCTCCCCGCACGGCGGCGAGGCCGAGCGGATCATGGCCCGGCTGTGGCACCACCACCTGATAGCGCTACAGGACTATGACCGCCGTACCGACCTAGCCGCCGAGCACCTACTACGGGTACTGGCCTGCTACGCCCCGGCGACATCCCCCGCACCCTGCTCGGCGACCTTCCGCCCGGAGATCACCAGCCTGAGACCGGGAAGGAGGGTGAGCAGGAGTGGGATGAGGCGTTGGGGGTGCTGGCCTCCTACAGCATGATCACCCGGTCCGGGGTGGACGAAGCCGAGACGATCAGCATGCACCGGCTGTTCCAGTCCGTGATCCGCCACGGCCTGGACTACGACGACCCCCGCCAGAACGCCGCCCGCCGCACTGCCCTGACCTGGATGGGGCAGGGGTTACCTTCCGATCCGGCCTCCAACGTCAGCGGCTGGTCCATTTGGCGTGATCTGATGCCTCACATCGATGCTCTGGCCTCCTGTCACCGGCACGGAGCCGAGCCCCCGGAACTCGGCTCTGTCCTCAACCATGCCGCCCTCTTCGTCATGGTTCAGGGCCAGCATCAGCGCGCCTACAACCTCACCAAGCGGGCCATGGCCATTCTTGAGGCTGCCTACGGTCCCGACCACCCCCACGTTGCCGCTTGCCTGGGCAACCTTGCGGTCAGCTTCCGTGCTTTGGGGCGGCCGGGTGAGGCGGTGCCGTTGGAGCAGCGAGGGTTGATCATCACTGAGGCCGCCTACGGTCCCGACCATCCCGACGTCGCCATTCGGCTGGGCAACCTCGGGGGCAGCTTGCATGCTTTGGGGCGGCCGGGTGAGGCGGTGCCGTTGGAGCAGCGAGCGTTGATCATCACTGAGGCCGCCTACGGTCCCGACCATCCCGACGTCGCCATTCGGCTGGGCAACCTCGGGGGCAGCCTGCATGCTTCGGGGCGGCCGGGCGAAGCAGTACCACTGCTTGAACGGGCGTTGATCATTGCCGAGGCCGCTTACGGTCCCGACCATCCCGACGTCGCCATTCGGCTGGGCAACCTCGCGGCCAGCTTCCGTGCTTTGGGGCGGCCGGGTGAGGCGGTGCCGTTGGAGCAGCGAGGGTTGATCATCACTATGGCCGCCTACGGTCCCGACCACCCCGACGTCGCCACACTGCTGGGTAACCTCGCGGCCAGCTTCCGTGCTTTGGGGCGGCCGGGCGAAGCAGTACCACTGCTTGAACGGGCGTTGATCATCACTGAGGCCGCCTACGGTCCCGACCACCCCGACGTCGCCACACTGCAGAGTGTTCTGTCTCACCTGAGGGATACCGAATAGTTTTATCCTCGTGGAGCATGCGCGGAATGATCAAGAAAGGTTCTTGATTCCGTGTGCTGTGTTGCCAGGTCAAAGCGGAACATCGCCAGACAGACAATCGCTCTTCTAAAGCGGGTGCTCATAGGCTGCCGCGTGAACTGCGGTACTCGCGCCTGGCGGCCGCTGCTGACCCGGACCTGCTTGCCACTGGATCATCTGGATACCGTCTGCCGGTCTGCTCCACGGGGACTGGCTACGTTGTCCTCGTGCAACGACTTGCGCTTTTCGATCTGGACAACACCCTCATAGACCTAGACCAGGCCTTCCAGGTGTGGGTTGAGGAGTTCGCCGAGAAGTACCGGCTGGAGGCTGGTGCGGTCGACTGGCTGATCGGTCTTGACCGGGGCGGTTACCCACACCGAGAGGTGTTCTTCAGCAAGATCCGCGAGCGCCTCGCTCTGCCTGACTCGGTGGAGGAGTTGTGGGGTCGCTACCGGCAGCGGATGCCGCACCTCGTGTGTTGCCGGCCCAAAGTCCTGGGCGGGCTCGCTCGGCTACGCGCGTCCGGGTGGCGAGTTGCGATCGTCACCAACGGGACGGCGGACAACCAGCTTGGGAAGATCCAGCAGACAGGGCTGGCCGAGGCCGTCGACGGCTATGCGCTGTCGGGGCTGGAGGGCGTCCGTAAACCCAACGTCGGCCTGTTCGAGATCGCGGCCAAGCGTTGCGGCGTGGCTCTCGCCGAGGGTGGATGGTTGGTGACAACCTGACCGCTGACATAGCCGGCGGGCGAGCCGCGGGCCTCCGGACGGTCTGGATCGATCGAGGAACCTGGCCCGGAGTCGACCACCAGGCCGACCACGTGGTTACCGACGTACTGCAAGCCATCGAGATTCTTCAGCGCCACGGCTGATGTGACGACAACACTGACGACAACGTCGGCCACCATGACCGCGCATCGACATCCGAGCAGCACCCCCGACCTCGGCACAGACCGGGCGAGCAGGGCGATTGCTCCGCCTGAAAAGCGGAAGGCCACTGCCGCGTCGCTTCCGGTGCTCGGCCCTGGCGGCCCTGCGCTCCGGGTCGGCTTCGCACCGGATGACGTAGCGACTCGTTCCGGTGAGTGAAGCCCTCTGGCTGGCGCGTGTGAGCGAGCACTCCGACCGCTGCGCATATAACCGATCGCGCAAGTAGCACTACAGTTCAGGCCGATTGGTCGTGAAGCTGGCCATGAGATAGGCAGCGTTCGACCGGCACAGCTACACCCGAATGCTGACCTGTGGTTACTCCAAGTCCTCCCACCCCCAAGCGGCAGCGGCGTTTCCATTCGGTTCCCTTCCAAACCGAAACCGCCCCTGGTGATCAACTGTCTTAAGGAACACATCGAATAGCCCTGCGGCAGGAAGCTGCTCGGCCAGCGCGGCGGCCTGCTCGTCCGCTCCGGCCTCGTGCAACGCTCGCAGTAGGACGGTCACGGTGTTCGGGTCGTCCAGGGGGGCGTGGGCGGCGGCGCGGGCCAGCAGCGCGGCGGCCTGATCGTGCGCTCCGGCCTCGTGCAACGCTCGCAGTAGGACGGTCACGGTGTTCGGGTCGTCCAGGGGGGCGTGGGCGGCGGGGTCACGGGCCAGCAGCGCGGCGGCCTGATCGTGCGCTCCGGCCTCGTGCAACGCTCGCAGTAGGACGGTCACGGTGTTCGGGTCGTCCAGGGGGGCGTGGGCAGCGGCGCGGGCCAGCAGCGCGGCGGCCTGATCGTGCGCTCCGGCCTCGCGCAACGCTTGCACCAGGTCGGCCACGGCGTTCGGGTCGTCCAGGGGGGCGTGGGCAGCGGCGCGGGCCAGCAGCGCGGCGGCCTGCTCATCCGCTCCGGCCTCGTGCAACGCTCGCAGCAGGACGGTCACGGCGTTCGGGTCGTCCAGGGGGGCGTGGGCAGCGGCGCGGGCCAGCAGCGCGGCGGCCTGCTCGTCCGCTCCGGCCCGGCGCAACGCTCGCAGCAGGACGGTCACGGTGTTCGGATCGTCCAGGGGGGCGTGGGCAGCGGCGCGGGCCAGCAGCGCGGCGGCCTGATCGTGCGCTCCGGCCTCGTGCAACGCTTGCACCAGGTCGGCCACGGCGTTCGGGTCGTCCAGGGGGGCGTGGGCGGCGGGGTCACGGGCCAGCAGCGCGGCGGCCTGATCGTGCGCTCCGGCCTCGTGCAACGCTCGCAGCAGGACGGTCACGGCGTTCGGGTCGTCCAGGGGGGCGTGGGCAGCGGCGCGGGCCAGCAGCGCGGCGGCCTGCTCATCCGCTCCGGCCCGGCGCAACGCTCGCAGCAGGACGGTCACGGCGTTCGGATCGTCCAGGGGGGCGTGGGCAGCGGCGCGGGCCAGCAGCGCGGCGGCCTGCTCATCCGCTCCGGCCTCGCGCAACGCTTGCACCAGGTCGGCCACGGCGTAGGGGTTATCCAGGGGGGCGTGGGCAGCGGGGTCACGGGCCAGCAGCGCGGCGGCCTGCTCGTCCGCTCCGGCCTCGCGCAACGCTTGCACCAGGTCGGCCACGGCGTAGGGGTTATCCAGGGGGGCGTGGGCAGCGGCGCGGGCCAGCAGCGCGGCGGCCTGCTCATCCGCTCCGGCCTCGCGCAACGCTCGCAGCAGGACGGTCACGGCGTTCGGGTCGTCCAGGGGGGCGTGGGCAGCGGGGTCACGGGCCAGCAGCGCGGCGGCCTGCTCATCCGCTCCGGCCCCGCGCAACACCCGCAGCAGGAAGGCCACGGCGTTCGGATCGTTTAGGGCGGCGTGGTCGACCGCCCAGGTGGCAGGGCAGTGGTCGCCTGGGTGCAGGGCGTACAGGTTTCTGATGAGGGCGATGGCGGCGTACGGGTCTCCGTGGTCGGTGGACTTCTTGTGGAGTTGGGCGGCGTCGCGATACAGGCCGCGGGCCCGGGCGGCGTTGCCGAGCGCGGTGAGGTCGGTGGGGTGGGCGTGGGCGGCGGCTGCGGTCCAGAAGTCGATGGGGGGGATCTGGTCGGCGCGGTGGCGGCGGCCGTGCTGGTCCAGGTAATCGGTCAGCCGGTACAGCGGACCCGGCCGTGGCCGCGTGGCGGTGTGGTGGGCGGTCGGGCGGGTGCGCTGGTTGCGGGGGGTGCCTGGCTTGACCGGGACCAGAATGCCGGGGATGCCCTTACAAGGCCGGGTGACGTAGTCCAAGGCGCCTTGCAGCCAATCCTCGCCGGTTTGGTGCCACTGGGTGTCGGTGAGGTAGCCGGGTGCGGCGTCGGCCAGCAGCGCCAGCGGCAGATGCAGTCCGGCGCCGAGGCGGCGGGCGTCCATGGCGGCGTGGATCAGCTCTTTGGTGGCAGGCACGGCCTGGGCATAGCGGGACAGCAGGACTGGCACCCCCGCAAGGTACTGGGTGATCTGCCCATCCTCGGCGTGCTCGGCGGCCTCACCCAGGCGGGGATCTTCGCCGGCCAGGCCCGCCAGCGCATCCAGGGTGGCCCCGGTGAACGCATCCGGCACGCGGATGTCGTGTCCGTCCAGCAGCTCCCGAGCGTGGGCATGTGCATCAGGGTTGGTGCGGGTGCTCAGGGTGTCCCAGTGGTCCGGCCACAAGGTGGCAAGAATCAGTACCGGGCGGTGCTGCCGGTCGCGCAGCAGCTCGCGCAGGCCCGCGGCGACCTGCTCACCCACCTTCTCCGGCGCCAGGTACAACTGGGCCTCGTTCAGCCACACCACGGTGTACGGCGCGATGTTGTGGAGTTCGGCGAGGGCAGCGTCGGGGCGGGTGGGATCGATGGGATGCCACAGCCGCCACGGCTGGTCGAATTCCCGCAGCAGGGTGAGGGCTTCCCAGCAGGCGCGGGTCTTGCCGGTAGAGGACCCGCCGACCAGCACCGCGATACCGCTGGTCCCTGCGGCGGCGGCCGCCACCACCTCGCCCAGCGCCCGATCATGCTCGCGCGGGACGTACGCTGGAAGCTGGGGCAGACCGGCGATCGGAGCGTCAATCGCGTGGTGCACCTCCAAGTTGAACCGGAACGGATCGGTCACCTCGGAAAGCGGCCAGCCCGGCTGGAGCTGTTCCAGCACAGCCCGTCCCTGCGCGGCCTGCACCGCGGTACGCGTGCCGTCGGCGCGGCGTTCCGCCTCGGCCCGATGAACACCCCGCCACCGCTCCTCATCCAGCAGGGCGGCCACCGCGGGATCGCCGGCCAGCCCTGCCCGTTCGGCCTGCACCCGCACCGCACGCAGCACCGCCAGCAGTGAATCGATCTTCTGGGGGAAGTGCTTACCGCGCAGCCAGTTGCCGATCGTGGTCACCGTCACCCCGGCGGCCCTGGCCAGCGCGTGGTCTGAGGGCTGGTGGTTCAGCCAGTCGTTGCGGAAGGCAGCCAGCTGGGTGATCAGCGACGCGTAGTCCTCCTGGCCCGGTCCGGCCGCAGCGTGTGCCATCACGTCCCGTCCTCGTCCACTCGCCTGCGATACAGGGACGTCCGGGCAGGGTGTCCAATCCGCCCCCTGGACACTCGTCCGCAACGGCCCTTCCGGTGCCGTTCACTTTAAGCCCGCGAGCAGCCATCTCACCCCGATGTGTCCGACCTGCGATGTGACTCTTACTGGACGGCCCACTGGACAGCGAGCCTCGGCTTCATCCACCGGACCCTGGCACCCACAGGGCCGCTCACCCAATGACCTCGGGAGCCCTCGGATGAACCTGGCACAGATCCTGTCCCTGCTGCTGGCGGTGTCCATCGCGCTCAACATCGCGATCACCGCGTACCTGGTCGCCCGTGCCTCCGGCGTCGGTACCGCCCCGGCGATCCTCACTGGCGCCAGCGCCGGGGCAACCAGCCTCGGCCTCTACTTTGCCGCCGTCGCGGCCTACTAGTGACCAGGCCACTACCTACACCGGGAGAGGGCGGCCACAGAATTATCTTCCCGGGCTGGGTGATCCGAGAGACAACCATCGCACCTCGGCAACTGCAGTACAGCAGCGACGTACAGCAACAGCCCCTTGCACGATCACACCTCACCAACCCGCATCTATCGCCGGAGCAGGGCGGTGAGCCATCAACCAGGGACCTGCCCTTCCCTTGTAAACAGAAGGTCTGGGGTTCGATTCCCCAAGGCGGCTCTCGTACGGCAGGCCCCTGATCAGCGCACGCGCGGTCAGGGGCCTTGTGCTTTCGCGGCTCATCCGGTCTCTTCGGCGTCGCTGGGAGCCACCCTGGGAGCCACCCGCTTCCGTTGCCCCGGCAGAGCGCCGGAAATGGCCTCAGCATGCGGCCCGGAGGCCGGTCTCGGCCGCCGGCAGCTCGGGCCGCCCGCCGTACTCCGCCTGCATATGCCAGCACCGCATCATCGCGACCGGTTCACTGTGCTTGGGTCAAGAGGTACGTTTGCCGGCGGTCGCCGAGTTCGCCGATCTTCTTGCGTAGCACGCGCGCATCCCTCGTCGGGAGGACACGGATGACGGGGTCCAAGAACTCGTGAAGCTCCAGCGGATCTGGACAGCAGAGCATCTCCCGGTTGTCGGACTGAAAGTGTCCGCCGTGCTTGGTCGGTCGGGGTGGCCCGCTGGGGATTTCCGCCGAAACCGCTGTGCGCGAACGGGTCCGTCAAGGTTCCCGGGCAAGCCCTCGGGGAATCGCCCGCACCCTATCGAGGTCCGAGCCCCGTCTTCCCATCGATGAGCTCACGGACGATGTCGAGATGGCCGGCGTGGCGTGCGGTCTCCTCGATCATGTGGAGGACGATCCGGCGCAGGTCGGTGATCTCGGCGCCGAGCGGAGCGGGGTGACGTCCGCGCGGGGGCGTCGACAGTGGCATGGAGGCAAGGACCGCGTTGGACCGCTCGCACTGGTCGCGGTAGAACGCGAAGACCTCGGATGGCGGTCGCGGAGTGGTCAGTGGCACGTCGCCGTCGGGCCAGGACAGTGGCTCGGCGGAGCCGGTCGCGATCTCCTGGAACCAGTGCCGCTCGGCGTAGCCGAGATGCTCCACGAGACCCAGCGGCGTCCACTTCGAGGGCAGGAGAGGAGTCGTCAGGGCTTCGTCGTCCAGTCCCTCGATGATGGCGAGAACGCCGGCGCGTTGCGCCTCCAGGAACATCAGCAGTGTGTCCTTCTCACTGTCATCCATCGGGTCCTCACTCTCTCTGACCACCGGATGAAGGGTCGGCGAGAAACGCCGTGCGGCATCGTCATCGGCAGGTGTCGAACGGTAGCAAGCGAGACCGACATCCTTCAGGCACCGGCGTTCCGCGAAACTGGCTCTGGCCGCTTGGCCGGCAGTCCGGCCGCCCGCGGGTACCACGCCGGAGCCCTGACAGCCCGGTCGGTCGACCGTGACGCGATTACCCGCCACGGTCTCGCCGGGTGCCGTGCCGGTATTACCGGTTCATTCGGCGCGCGGAATTGTCGGTCGGCGTGGCTAGGGTCTGCTCGTCCTTGTCGTCATCGACAGATGGGAAGACTGTGGGATTACCCAGTAGGGCCGGGCGTCGGATCGGAGGGCTGGCGGGAATCGCGGTTCTGTCGGCCGGTGCTTTCGTTCCCGCCGCACAAGCCGCACCCCAGCGAGCATTCTCGGGTACGGCTTCCGCCCAATTCGCATCGGCCGAAAATCCGGTGCGGAAGCTCACCCTCTCATTCGAGCGAACCACTGCGTCGAAGTGTCCGGTGACCTTCAAGGTCTACGGGACCTTCGAAGGACTCCCTCCGGGCCTGCAACTCATTCAATACCGCATCGTCGGCACCGAGCAATGGAAGAACCTCAAATCCCCCATCAAGCACAACGGTAGTTTCACCGCCCTGCTCGCGACGCTCGACTGGGAATGGGACCCCGAGACACAGACGTCAGGACAGACGTCAGTCCAGATCGAGCTCAGGCAGCCCGACGGTCTCGTGTCCAACAAGCTCTACTACTTCGAGTGCGGCGTGGCCGGCGCGGACGAGACCTTCGGCGAGACCTCCGAGCCCATCGTCCGGACGCCCAGCGGCGGCCCGCTGGCCGAACTGGTCGCCGATGCCAACCTCGACGCGGTCCAGGCCCGGTCGGGCGCGGAGGCCGCCCTGGTCAGCAGGTACGGATTCCACCTGGACCTCGACGCGGGCCCGGTCACCTACGAGGAGGTGTTCGCGACGCTTCCGGCCGGGTTCGCGGTGGATGTGTGGGAGATCACCGGCGCCGCGCTGAAGTCCGTCCTCGCCTACCCGAATGCGCAGGGCTGGGTGCTCACGCCGTCGTCCTCGCTCCGCTACACGTTGGAGGGCGGCGCCGTCACCGAGTTGACGTTGAACGGCGTTCCGGTGGCCGACGACCAGGTCATCAGAATCGCGGCCAACTACGTCCTGGTGGGCGGCTACGAAGGTTTCCCCCGATGGCCCGGAGTCACCAACGTCTATCGCGGTGGCCCGGACGACAGAGGGGCCCTGGCCACCTATCTGGTGAAGAACTCGCCGGTCAGCGCACCGGCCGGCGACCGGGTCACCGTTCGATGAGCATCACGTGAACGAGCTGATCGCCGGGTGGAATTCGTTCCGCCCGGCGATCAGTGGACCCGAGCCGGTCGCGGCCGTGGAGGACCTTTTACGGGACGCTCCAGAGGAACCAGAAGTTGTACTGGTAATCGCAGTGGTACCAGCTCCACATGTGGTTCTGGACGCCGTAGTCCCCGTACCGGTAGCAGTCGGAGGAGTAGTAGTAGACGTTGCGAAGCGTATCGGCGTGCGCGGGGGCGGCGTTGGCGACGACCACCAGCCCACTGACCAAAGCGCCGGCGACGGCCAAAGATCTGAGTTTCCGCACTTACCCTCCTTGGAGTGGATGTCGTGCCGGACTTCCGCTGGAAGCATTGCAGTGCGGGTGATATCAGTACAGTTCATGTTCGCCGCCGTGGTTTCCCTGCGAGGCGACCTGCGGCGATACCGAGCATGCGCTGAAACTTTCCCTGCGAATCCTCCGTGGATCAACGTGGGGGCTGACGGTCCGCCGGCGCTCGCGCAGCCAGGCCGGTCACAGAACACCACGGGGCGGCCAACGCCGCTGAGAGCACTCTGAGGACCCGATGGAGTGGAGACGCAGGGCCTTCAATCCTGCTCCTTGTCCCACGTGACCACTTTCACTATCGGTGCCTCGTACAGATGGGGAAGCGGCAGCACATAGGCGATGCGGCCGTGCTGGGTCTCAATACAGAAGGCCTTGGACGAAGTCGACAGATTTGTGTATTCTCCATAATCCCTCTGTCCTGCGCCCTCTCGGCGAAGCAGGTCGACGCATTCACGGTAGGGATATTCTCTGGGCAGAATGTCGATGAGTGGAGTGCCTCGCACACCGTCTCCGAGGTGTAAAGACCGCTGATCGGTGAAATCGAGATCGAGAATGCCGTGGTCTCCCGTAACCACCATCGGGCTTTGGTCCAGATCCACCGACCCGGGCAGTCTGCTCACTCCGTCGTAGTAGACGGCGGGATCGCTGGTTTCCACGCGGGTGTCCGTTGCCGTGCGGCGAGGCGGCGAGGAGGGTGGCGTCTGCGACAGGGCATTCAGTGGGCCGGTGGCCGAAGAAGGGGTGGGCGGTGGCGCGGTGCCTGGCTCTTCGGGACCCAGGACAGCGATCACGATGGCGGCGGGAATGAACAATGCGGCCAGTAGACTGAGGAGAACTTTCACGCGTTGATTGCTTGCGAAAGCCCCGGCTATCCCCGCCAGAACGCCGGCGATTCCAATGGCGAGTGCGGACCACTCGGCTCTACCCACTGCGCCTCGCCTGATCTGTGGCCTGAGTCGATCAAACCAAGCTTAGGTGTGTCCCGCGGGTTGCAGAAGTTTCCGGGGAAAAGATGCCTCTTCGTGATGACACGCGGTTCTCGTCGAGCCCTCTCTTCGGCAGTGACTTCCACGCTTTCAGAGTCGCGACGGCACGTTCGCCGAGGGGTCGCGATATGCGGCAATGGTGGGGGAGGGCTACGACGAAGTCCTCCAGGTCGCCGCGAGATGCGCGCGGGCACGCTCGTCAAGGGGGGCTCGTCCGTAAGCTGAAGGTGTGTCCCCTGAACTCGTCCTGCTCGACGGCGTCCGCTGGCGGGGTGCGCGCGTGGTCGGCTTCCGTGCGCAGACCCTGCTGGCCGTGCTCGCCACGCACGGGCGTGCGGGGGTTCGTGACGAGCGCCTGATCGAGGAGCTGTGGCCTGAGGAGGCGCCGGCCAACCCGGCGAAGGCGCTGCAGGTGGTCGTCTCGCGGACCAGGGCGGCGACCCACGCCGATGTCGTGGTCCGGATTCCGCGTGGTTACCGGCTCGGGCTCACCGCCGACCAGGTGGACGCGCTGCTGCTCGCCGCGCTGGTGGAGCAGGCACGCGCCGCGCTGGGCGAAGGCGACGTGGCGCTCGCGCGCAGCCGCGCCGAAGAGGCGATCGATCTCGGGAAGAGCGGATCGGACGGCGCGACGGGCCCGCTGGCCGAGCTCAGGGGCGCCGCGGCTGGGTGGGCGGCAGAGGCGCGACGGGTGGCGGCGATCGCGCGCGGCCGGAGCGGCGCGCACGAGGGCGCGCTGCCGCTGCTGGAGGAGGCCGCCGCCGATCGGCCGCACGACGAGGAACTGCTCGCCTGCCTGCTGCGCAGTGAGGCCGCCGTACGGGGTGCCGCCGCCGCGCTGGAGCGCTATGAGCGGTATCGCGCGGCCGTGGTGGAGCGGCTCGGCGCGGAACCCGGGCCCGAGCTCACCCGCGTGTACGCCGAACTCCTCGTCGCCGACCGGCCGGTGCGTGAGGGCATCCTGTTCGACGGCTCCTCGCTGCTCGGCCGCGACGGCGACATCCGAGCCGTGCACGCCCTGTTGCGGACCAACCGGGTGGTCTCCATCATCGGCCCCGGAGGGCTGGGCAAGACGCGGCTGGCCCACATCGTCGGCAGGAACGCCGCGCAGCCCGTCGCGCACTTCGTCGAGCTCGTCGGCGTCTCCTCGCCGGAGGGCGTGGTGGGCGAGGTCGGCTCGGCGCTCGGGGTCCGTGACTCGGTCAGGGGGCGTCGTACCCTGACCGCCGAGCAGCGCTCCGACGTCCGCGCCCGCATCGCCCAGCATCTCGGCCAGGCCCCGGCGCTGCTCATCCTGGACAACTGTGAGCATGTGATCGAGGCCGTCGCCGACCTGGTGGGTTTCCTGACCGTGACGACCCGCGACCTGCGGGTGCTCACCACCTCGCGCGCCGCCCTGTCGATCCCGGCCGAGCGCGTCTATCCGCTCGGCGCGCTGCCGGCGCGTGACGCCGTCGAGTTGTTCCGCCAGCGCGCCACCGCCGCCCGCCCCGGCGTACGGATCGACGAAGGCGTGGCCGAAGAGATCGTCGCCCGCCTCGACGGGCTGCCGCTCGCGATCGAGCTCGCCGCGGCCAGGGTGCGGGTGATGTCGGTGGAGGAGATCGCGCGGCGGCTGGCGGACCGGTTCGCCCTGCTGCGCGGCGGGAACCGTACGGCCCCCGACCGGCACCAGACGCTGCTCGCGGTCATCGACTGGTCGTGGAACCTGCTGGACGAGCCGGAACGGCGGGCGCTCCGGTGGTTGTCGCTGTTCGGCGACGGCTTCACGCTGGCCACGGCCGAGCAGGTGCTCGGCCCGGACGCCCTGCACGTCCTGGCCGCGCTGACCGAGCAGTCGATGCTGAGCCTCTCCGAGACGACGTACGGTCTCCGTTACCGGATGCTGGAGACCGTCAGGGAGTTCGGGCGGATGCGGCTGAGGGAGGCGGGCGAGGAGGCGGACGCCCAGGCGGCGCAACGGGCCTGGGCGACGGCGTACGCCGTCGAGAACGGCAGTGCGATGTTCACCTCGGCGCAGTTCGCGGCGGTCGACGCGATGCGTGCGGAGGAGGGCAACCTCGCCGATCTGCTCCGGCAGGCACTCGGCGAGGCCGATCCGGTCGCGACGGTCCAGTTGCTGGCCGGCCTCGGGGCGCTGTGGTCGATCCGCGGTGAGCACTCCCGGCTCCTCGTCCACCTGGACGCGATCTGTGAGGTGGTCACCGCCTGGACGCCGCCCCCGCACCTCGTCGAGGTGACCAGGGGCGCCATGCTGATCACACTCATGAACAGCATGGTCACCGATCGGCGGGTGGACCCGGTACGTGACGTCATCCAGACGCTGCCCGTCGGCCCCACGACCGACCCCCGGCTGGCGGCGATGGCCACGGTGCTGTTCGCGTGTCATACGGGCGACGGGGCCGAGATACACCGTCGGCTGATGGAGCTGCGCCGGAGCCGCGACCGGCACGTCGCCTCCATGGCGACGCAGATGAGCGTCTACATCCTGGAGAACGCGGGAGACGTGACCGGGGCGATCGAGGCCGCCGAGCAGACCCTGACGATGCTGCCCGTGGACGACGGGCCGTGGCTCGCCGCGATCCTGCACGCCGCGCTCGCCCATCTGGTGATGCGGCGCGGCGATCACCGGGGGGCGGTCGAGCACGCGCGAACCGCCATTCCGGTGCTGCACCGGCTCGCAGCGACCGAGGACGAGACCCAGCTCCGTACGGTGCTGCTGGCCTCCGCCCTCGCCGGCGGCGATCTCGGCACCGCCGAGGCCGAGCTCGCCGAGATCACCAGGATCAACGCCAGAGAGGCGGTGCTCGGAGTGTCGGCGATCGCCTCGATGTGCTCGGCCGAGCTCGCCCTCACCCGCGGCGAGACGGCCGCCGCGCTCAGGGAGTATCGCCTGGCCGTCGAGCGGGCGCGTGACCTGCGCCTGCCGAAGAGCAACCAGCCGGCGGAGACGCCGTGGGTGATCATCGCGGTGTCGGTCGCCCTCACGGCGTACGCGCACCACGCGTCGCCGGAGGACGCCGGGTACGGCGAGACGCTGTTCTCCATCGCCCAGGGCTACAACCCGCTGGCCCTGGAGGGGTCCTTCTCCGACGCCTTGGGCCCTGCCCTGTGGAGCGTGGACGACCCCGCCTTCGACTACCCGCTGTGCGGCACGGTGCTCTTCGGGCTCGGCGCCTGGGGGCTGCTGCGGGGAGCGATGGCTCCCCGTGAGGCGATCGGATTGCTGGTGCTGGCCGAGCGGTTCACGTACCACAACAGCATGCCCAGCATGGCCATCGAGCTGATAGAGCCGTACGCGGAGCGGGCCGCGCCCGGGACGCTCGCCGCCGTCCGGGCCGAGTACGGCGATCGGCGCGGTGCGGACCTGCTCCCCGAGGCGCGGAGCCTCGTCGAGCAGGTCTTCGGCCGCGACGGACGAACGTCACATGTGCCGCTTGTAGCTGCGAACCGACAGCGGCGCGAAGATCGCGATGACGATGGCGCACGCGAGGAGCGTCCAGCCCACCTCTCCGCTGACGAGTGCGTGGTTGGCGAGGTCGCGGGTGGCCGTGACCAGGTGTGAGACCGGGTTGATCCGGACGAACGCGGCCAGCCAGCCGGGCAGGGTCTCGACCGGGACGAACGCGTTCGACAGGAACGTCAGCGGAAACAGGATCATCATCGAGATGCCCTGCACGGCCTGGGCGCTCCGGGCGATCGTGCCGACCCAGGTGAAGGCCCACGCCAGCGACCAGCCCGTGACGACCGCCAGCAGGATCGCGGCGAGCACTCCGGCCGGCCCGCCGTCCGGGCGGTAGCCCATCACCAGGCCCATGGCGAAGGTCAGCGTGGCCGCGATCGTGTAGCGCAGCAGGTCGGCGACCATCGGGCCGGCGAGCGGCGCGATCCGGGCGATCGGCAGCGACTTGAACCGGTCGAAGACGCCCTTCTCCATGTCCTCGCGGAGTTGGGTGCCCGTGGCCATGCACGTCGTCAGCACCGTCTGGGCGACGATGCCGGGGATCATCAGGGGAAGGTAGCTCGCCACGTCGCCGGCGATGGCGCCGCCGAAGATGAAGGCGAACATGGCCGTGAACAGGAGCGGCTGCAGCGCCACGTCGAAGAACTGCTCCGGGTTGCGGCGCATCTTCTTGAGCGCCCGCCACGCCATCATCAGGGTCTGGCTGAACGTGTCCCCGACGGAGACACGCGGCCGGGCTGCCGCCACGCGCTCGGCGGCCCGGACCACCTCGCGGGAGGGTGCGATCACGGTGCTCATCGGTTCTCCTTCTTGCCGTTCTCGGCGTCCCCGTCCGTCCCGTGGCCGGTGAGGGCCAGGAACACCTCGTCCAGGCTGGGCTTGTCCACGCTCACCGAGGTGATCGACACCCCGGCGGAGCGCAGCGCGATCAGTACGTCCGCGGCGAGGTCGGCCTGGTCGAGGGCGACGTTGAGGCGGCCCTTCTCCGGGCTGAGGACCGGCTCGGATCCGAGGACGCGCCGTACGACCTCCACGGCAGCGGGGACCTCGCCAGGGTCGGCGAGCAGCAACTGGAGGGTGGAGTCGCCGACGGCGGTCTTCAGCTCGTCGGGGGTGCCCTCGGCGACCTTGCGGCCGTGGTCGATGACGGCCACGCGATCGGCGAGCTGGTCGGCCTCGTCCAGATACTGCGTGGTCAGCAGCACCGTGCAGCCGTCGGCGACCAGACCGCGGATGGTGTCCCACATCTGGCCGCGCGTACGGGGATCGAGACCGGTGGTCGGCTCGTCGAGGAAGATCAGCGGTGGCCTGGTGATCAGGCTGGCCGCCAGGTCGAGACGCCGGCGCATGCCGCCGGAGAACTGTGAGATCGGTTTGTCGGCGGCGTCCTCCAGGCCGAACTGGCCGAGCAACTCGGTGGAGACGCTCCGGGCACGGGGCGCGGCGACGCCCTGCAGGCGGCTGAAGAGCCAGAGGTTCTCGCGGGCGGTCAGGTTCTCGTCGACCGACGCGTACTGCCCGGTGACGCCGACCAGCTGCCGGATCACGTGCGGGTTGCCGGCCACGTCGACCCCGAAGATCTCGGCACGGCCCTCGTCGATCTTCAGGAGGGTGGCCAGCATGCGCAGCGTCGTGGTCTTCCCGGCGCCGTTCGGGCCGAGCACGCCGAAGATCTCACCCGAACGCACGTCCAGGTCGATGCCGTCGACGGCGCGGTGCTCGCCGAACGTCTTCACGAGCCCTCTCACCCGCACGGCCAGATCGGTGCCCCCGGCCGCGGACGGGCCGCCCCCGGAAGGTCGGAATTCTGTGATGCTCATGGCATCACTCTCGGCGGCCCGGGTTTCACGGTGCCTTCGACCAGGTTTCACCGGTTGCCGCTGCCCTCACCCCGCCGGGGACACCGAAGGCGTACGGGTCAGGCGTTGACCTCCAGGGCCACGCGTACGGCCGACTCCAGGGCGCCCTCGATCCAGGAGTGCTTGAGCGAGGTGTGCTCCCCGGCGAAGTGCAGCGGGCCTTCGGGGACGGCGATGGCGGGGTGGATCTCGGTCATCTGGCCGGGGGTGAAGACCGCGGCCTCGCCGAAGGCATAGCGGTTGCGCATCCAGCTCTGGGTCTGGCCGTGGCCGGTGTAGAACTCCGCGATCCGGTCGCCGTGCACCTCCTGCAGCCCGCGCAGCGCGTAGCCGTACCGCTCCTCGTCGTCCATCGAGTCCCAGCGGGTCGCGTCGTCGGCCCACGAGTAGCTGGCCAGCACGACCCCGCCCTCACTGCCGGGCACCCGGTGCGAGGGGAAGTACATGAACCGGTTGGCGTTGTCGCAGACCGATCCGCCGCCCGTCACGTGGGTGACGGGCCCGGGGCGGTAACGGCCGCCGAGCTCGCGCTTCCAGTCCTCCTCGGTGAACTCCCACCACCGCCTGCCGAACTCCAGCAGCACCTTCGTCGCGGAGTCGTAGTGCAACTCCATGATCGAGCGGCGCTTGGCGTAGGACAGGGCCGGCGCGATCTCGACGTGGCGTAACGCGGAGAACGGCACCGTGATGATCGCGACGTCGCCCTCGAACGTCTCGTGCCGCCCCTGCCGGGTGAACTCGTCCTCGGTGCTGCCCGCCTCGCTGACGGTCGAGATCCGCACGCCCCGGCCGGAGGTGTCGATGCGCATGGCCCTGCGGTCCATGCGGATCTCGTCGCGCAGTCCGGGCTCCAGCGCGTACGGCAGCGATCCGCTGCCGCCGGCCATCTCCCAGTAGGTCACGCCGGGGTTGACGAGGCTGCGGGTGAGGAACGTGTGCATGAACGACAGCGGCAGGCGGGAGGTCAGGTTCTCCAGCGTGCCGATGGCGTCGATCGCCTCGTCGCCCAGCTTCGCGTGCTCCTTCAGGTAGGCGTACATCGAGTAGCCGTCGAAGTCGTGCAGCAGCCGGGCCCAGCCGTCGACCAGCTCCGGCAGCGGCTTGTCGACCCGGTCGCCGCCCCGGACCACGGAGAAGTAGTCTCTCGCCGGGTCAAGTGCCTCGTCGAGGATCCGGGCCGCGGTCCGGCTGTCCTTGAGCCCGAACGTGGCGTTGATCCTGCGCGGGTCCGCGGCGTACTCGTCCCGGCGCTGGGTGACGCCGTTCACGTGGACGAACGTGTGGTTCATCCGCGGCGGAGCGGTGAAGTCGCCCTTGGGCGGGGCGGACCGCCACACCTGTCCCTGCCGCGAGGTGTAGACGACCGGCGGCACCGGTCCCTTGGGCGGGACGCCGGGCGTCACGTCCACGTTGTAGAAGGGGCGGCGGGTGATCCCCAGCTTGTCGATCAGCGCCAGCGTCAGCGGATGGAAGTCGGGGATGCGCATCGCCCCCGCCTCGGCGTACTGGCGCCGGTCGCGGAACCCCGTGCGGAAGGTCTTGATCCGGCCGCCGATGCGGTTCCCGTTGGCCTCGATGACGGTGACCCGGTGCCCCGCCTGCTTGAGCAGCGTGGCGGCCACGAGGCCGGAGATGCCGGCCCCCACGACCAGCACCCTCTTGGACGTACGGGCCCGGGGGAGACCCTTGTCGATCAGCACCTGAAGGTACCGGTGCTTGAGGTCGGTGCCGTTCTCCTCCACGAGCAGGAGATCGCGCGCCACCCGAAGACAGGTCTGCCGGCGCTCTCCCGCGTACGGCGCCCGCGCCGCCGATGCGGGGGCGGCCGTGCCCAGGGACGGACTGACGACGGACGTCACCGCGCCCAGCCCGGCCAGCTTGGCGAATCCTCGCCGGTCGATTGTGACCACGAACTCCTCCTCCACGTGATGGTTGCGGAGAGTGAGTTTCGAAGTCGTGGCCGTGCGGCGACGCGCGACGCGCCGCGAAAAGGTAACTGGTGTCCCAGGAAATGGTCAGGCGCGGGTCAAGGGCGGCTCCTCGTCGAGCAGCCGTTCCCAGAAGATCTCGTCTCGCCACGCGCCGTCGACGAGGATGTGCGCGTGGGCGATCCCCCAGGGCCGGAAGCCGTTGGCGCGCAGCACGTGCTGCGAGGCGAGGTTCTCCAGCCGCGTGTGCGCCTCCGCGCGGCGCAGCCCGAGGTCCCGGCGCATCACCGCGAGGGTCTGGCCCACCGCTCGGGTCGCATGCCCTCGGCCCTGGCAGGCCGTCGCGACCCAGTAGCCGAGGAAGCCCTTGCCGAAGGGGCCACGCAGGATCGTGCTCACGGTCACCTGGCCGATCACCTCGCCTTCGGCCACGATGACGGCGGGCCACCGGTCGCCCCGGCGATGGTCGGCGAGCAGCCTCTCGATGCGGGCCCGCTGCCCGGCCGTGGTGTAGAACTCGTCGGGCTGCGCGGGCTCCCACTGCGCGTACGCCCGCCTGTCGCGGGCCCGATGCGCGGCGATGATCTCGGCGTCGTCCACCCGGACGAGCCGGATCGAGGTGGTCTGATCCGCCATGCGGTCTCCTTCTCCGAATCGAAACATTCTCCGCTTCCGCGTCCACGACGAGCCGGCGCTGGAACTGCGGGGCTGATCCGACCGCATTGACAGGGGGAGAACGGGCCGGTTCTAATGATCGGCGTGCCGCGTGGCGCCGATCAAATGGACGCTGCCCCAGGGAGGCAGCGGTAGGCCGATCGGCAGCCGGGCCGCACCTTCGTGAAGGGACCTCCGCTGTGAGTACACACTCCGCATCTCCCGCCTGACGCCGCGCTCCGTGCTCGCACGTCGCGGCTGAGCCGCCGCGCCCGTGTACGCCACGGGCGAGCGCACTCCCACGCCGCCGTCGGCCACGACCGCTCGTCCGCCGTCGTCCGCCGGTCTGTCGTTCGTGTGCCGCCGTTCGTGAGCCGTCGTTCCTCACGGTGAGCGCCGTGCCGTCGATCCGGTCCTTTTCCGGTCCTCTGACGTCCGGGAGTCTCCGCCTGCCGGCCTTTCCGCGCGCGGGTGTGCCCCGAGCGGCATGCCGGTACGCGCCGTCACCGCGCCCGTCTTCGTGTTCATTTTTTCGATCTCTTGGAGTTCATCCAGTGCCCGAATCGTTCAACCAGTCCGTCATCGACGAGTTCCGCGCCAACAGCGGCAGGGTCGGCGGCCCTTTCGAAGGCGGCGACCTGCTCCTGCTGACCACCGTCGGCGCGAAGTCGGGAAAGGAGCACACCGTTCCGCTCGGTTACGTCCGCGACGGCGACCTGCTGCTGGTCGTGGCGTCCGCGGGTGGCGCGCCACGCCACCCCGCCTGGTATCACAACCTGCTCGCGCGTCCGGCCGTACGGGTCGAGGTGGGAGAGGAGGTCTTCGACGCGATCGCGGTGCCGGCCGAGGGCGCGGCACGCGAGCGGTTGTTCGAGCGCGTCGTGCGGGTGGCCCCGGGATACGGCGACTACCAGGCGCGTACGGCCCGCACCCTGCCGGTCGTCGTGCTGGAGCGCCCGGAGGTGCCCGCCGAGGTGCCCGAGGACGTCACCACCATGGCGGGCAAGCTGCTGGAGATCCACGCCTGGCTGCGCGCCCAGCTCCGGCACGTACGGGAGGAGGCCGAGGCCCACTTCACCGCGCAGGCACACAGCGGGGCAGAGCGGGGCGACCTCGGGCTCGGGCTGCGGCTCAGGCAGCACTGCCTGGCGTTCTGCCAGGGGCTGGCGCTCCATCATCGGGGTGAGGACGCCGCGGTCTTTCCCACGCTCGCGGACCGGCATCCCCACCTGCGCGACGCCCTCGACCGTCTCGGCGAGCAGCATCAGGTGATCGCACGCGTCCAGGGGGAGCTGGTCGCCCTGCTGGACGGGATCGGCACGGCCGAACCCCGGCGGTTCATGGCGGAACTCGACCGTATGTCGGAGGAACTGCGGGCGCACCTGGACGACGAGGAGCGGTCGCTCCTCCCGGTCCTGGCGCTGATCCCGTTTCCGCCGGTGCCCGACGCGCCGCCGTTCCGTGCGCCGGCCGCGCTGGAGGACTGACGGTCGCGCCGCCCGAACGGCGGCTGCGTCGCTCCTCCCGCGCTCGGGGACCGTACGGTTCCCGAGCGCGGGTCCCCCGGCGTCGCTCAGTGCGGCAGCATGACGGAGGTGGAAGGGAAAGGATCACCGCTGTGGCGTGACCGGAACTTCATGGTCTTCTGGGGATCGCAGACGCTGTCGGTGGCGGGGGACTCGTTCGCCCTGATCGCCGTCCCGCTGCTCGTGCTGCACGTGACCGGGTCGGTGGCGCGGATGGGGCTGCTGACCGGCCTCGCGAGCGCGGCGTCGGTGGCGGCGGGGGTCTTCGCCGGGATCCTCGCCGACCGGCTGGACCGCAGGCGGCTGCTGATCTGGTGCGACCTCGCCAGGATGGCGTTGTACGGGATGGTGCCCGTCGCCTGGGCGTTCGGGCCGAAGATCTGGCTGCTCTACGTGGTTTTGCCGGCCGCCGAGGCGATCGGCATGGTCTTCCAGGTCACGTATGTCACGGTGGTGCGCAACCTGGTCGAGCCAGGCCGGATCACCGAAGCGAACGGGCGGCTCGGCGCCACGTCCGCCGCGGCGGGGATCGGCGGGCCTCTGCTGGCCGGGGTGGTCGCGGGCTGGGCCGGGCCGACGGCCGCGATCGCGGTCAACGCGGCCAGTTTCGGGATCTCCGCGCTCGGCGTAATGCTGATCAGGTTCGGGCGTCGGCCGTCAGCATCGGCCCCGGAGGTGTCGGGGGCGGGGGAGGCCGGCGAGGACCAGGAGCGCCAGGAGGCCCGGGGGCATTGGCGGGAGCTGCTCGCCGGGGCCCGCTTCCTGTGGCGGCAGCCGGTGCTGCGCGCCCTGACCGTGCTGCTGTCGTTCTTCATCTTCCTGACCCTCGGGCTGACCGACGTGCTGATCTATCACCTCAAGCACGACCTCGGCCGGTCGGACGGGGCCGTCGGAGCCGTGCTCGCGGTCGCCGCGCTCGGCACCGTCGCCGGTTCGCTCCTCGTCGGCCCCGTACGCCGCAGGCTGGGGTTCGGCGCGTCCTGGATCGGGGCGATCGCGGTCGCCGGGCTCGCCGTCGTGGGGCTCGGCGCGTCGGGCGGTGTCGTGGGGGCCGCGGTGGCGGCCGCGGTCTACCTCGGCTGTGTCAGCGTGGCCGGGATCGCCTCGATGTCGCTGCGTCAGCAGGTCACCCCCGACCACCTGCTCGGCAGGGTCACCTCCGCCTTCTGGACCATCCACTTCTCGCTCGGGCCGGCGGGGGCGGCCGTGCTGACCTGGGGCGCGCAGCGCCACGGGGTGGCGGTGGTCTGCCTGCTGGCGGGGGCGGCCTGCCTGCTGATCGCGCTCGCCGCGTTCTTCACCCCGATCCGGCAGCCGAACCCCGAGCTGTCCGGCGCCGCGGGCTGACGTTCACCCCTCTCGGCTCCCGGCGCTGGAAGAGGTGCCGGAAGGGGCGCCGAACGCGGCGGTCAGGGCCGCGCGCAGGGCGTCACGCTCCTTATCGCCAAGCCGGGGCGAGTCGGAGGCCCAGGCCACGTAGCAGTCGGGCCGCACGAGCAGCACGGCAGGGGCGTCCCGGTCCGCCTTGCCGGTGACGAGGTCGACGCGGTCGCGCCACCCCTCCAGCGCTCCGTCCAGCGCGGCGTCCGGCGCCGCGTCAGGCGTCAGGTTCAGGAGCAGCGGGCGGGCCGCCCTGGTCAGCTCGGCCAGCCGTACCGGGCCGGTCTCCGTCTCCAGCGTGAGATCGGGGGCGGGCCGGCCGGCGAGAGGGTGGTCCCCACCGAGGTCGTACCTGATGTCGGCGCCGGACATCATGTCGGCGATGTGCTTGATGGTCCGCTCGTCCCGCAGCAGCTCGGTGAACAGCACGCGCAGCGCGGTGACCTCCGGCCCGGGCGCGATCAGCGCCGACTGGGCCTGCGTGTGCATGACGACGCGCTCGGCGGCCGGCCGCCGCTCGGTCTCGTACGTGTCGAGCAGGCCGGGCGGCGCCCACCCGCGGATCTCGGCGGCCAGTTTCCAGCCCAGGTTGACCACGTCCTGGAGACCCAGATTGAGGCCGGGGCCGCCGATCGCGCTGTGCACGTGGGCGGCGTCGCCGGCCAGCAGCACGCGGCGGTCCCGGAACCGCTCCGCCAGGCGGGTGTTGCCGCCGCTCAGGCGGCGCAGCAGGTGCGGGCCGTCCCCCTCGGGCGGGCCGAACGGCAGGTCGGCGCCGAGCACCCGGCGTACGCTCTCCCGCAGTTCGTCGAGCGTCGGCGGCCGGTCGCCGCCGCCGTCCCGGTTCCACTCCGTGGTGTTCACGAGCGTTCCGGTGGGGAACGGCGCCCACACGAACAGGCCGTGATCGGTGCGGTGGTGCATGAACGGGGGGATCAGCCCGTAACCGGGTACGTTCAACCCGCCGGTGGCCGCGTCGACCAGCTCCACTGGCACGGTGACGTGCGCGCCGACGGAGACCGAGCCGTCCCTGGTCACTCCGGGAAAGCCGATGCCGCACAGCTTGCGGACGCGGCTGTGTCCGCCGTCCGCGCCGACGAGGAACCGGGTACGCAGCGTGTAGGGGCCATCGGGTCCGGTGACCTCCACCGTGACCCCGTCATCGTCCTGGGCGAGCCCCGTCAGCTCGTGGCCGCGGAGGATCTCCACGCCGAGTTCCCGGGCGCGCTCCTCCAGGACCTGCTCCACCCGGCGCTGCGGCACCGCCAGCCCGTACATCGGGTTGTCGTCGAGCCTGCTCAGCTCCAGGGGCAGCGCGCCGAAGACGAAGGCCGGGCTCGGCCGGGGCGGCTCGGCGCCGCCGCTGAGGCGCTCGTACAGGCCGCGCCGGTCGAGGGCCCGCACGACCTGGCCGACCAGCCCGTTGGCCCGGTTCTCCTTGGTGTTATCGGGCAGACGCTCCAGCACGATCGGCCGTACGCCGCCCAGGCTCAGCTCGCAGGCGAGCATCAGCCCGTTCGGCCCGGCTCCGGCGATCAGGACGTCGACGGTCATGGTGGTTCCTCCTGGTTTTCCGTGCATGACGAAGTTGTCGATTTCGGGCATGGCGCATCCACCGGGCGGCGCCGGTGTACGACGGTGCCCGCGGATCAGGGGATGGGGAACGGCCGGGCGGCGTGCCGGAGACACGGCACGTCACTCACCCCGAGTACGGCCGTTCCGGCGCTCCTGGAACTGGATCGGTGAGATCCGGCGGCCTGCGGATCTCCGGTGGCGACTACGACGATCGGGGTTCGGGCAGGCCGGCGGCGAGCAGGCCGAGCGCGTCCTCGACGAGTGGTCTGACAGGCACGGGCGGGTCGGCCCGCAACCACTGGTCCATCGCCACCCTGATCGCGGCCCCCGCCGCGCCCGCCACCAGGCGTGGGTAGAGGTCGTGGGCGATGTCGGTGCCGGTCCGCTCGGCGATCGCGGCGGCCAGTTCCTCCTCGGCGACGGCACTGGCCTTGAGCATCTCGCCCTGCAGCGAGGGTTCGTCGATCATGAGCCGGATGCCGGCCTGCCAATGCTGGTCCGGCCGCCGGTCGTCGTAGTCCGCACCCATCGCGAGCTGGGTGATCACAGCGCTCGTGATGGCCTCCCACAGGGGCTCCGACACCGGACGGCGGCGCAGCTCCTGCGCGATCAGGCGGGCGCGGTCGAGGTGCCTGGCGGCGATCGCCTCGCCCTTGCTGGAGAAGTAGTTGTTGAAGGTCCGCGGCGCCACCCCCGCGGCCGCCGCGATGTCCTCCACGCGAACGTTCTCCAGCCCGCGCTCCGCGACGAGCTTGATCGCCGCCCAGCTCAGCGCGATGCGCGTCTCCTGCTTCTTGCGCTCGCGCAGCCCCGGGCGCCCGTCATCCCCGCTCACACGGACCACCATACAACTAATTGCGCGCTACGCAAGGATGCGTAGCGCGCAATTTTGCGGAATATGCAATTTTCGGTGAGTGGCGCGGTCGGGTCAGTCGCGGGAGCCGGCCAGGCGGACGAACTCCTCCAGGGAGAACCGGCCGTCGGCGTCCACGTCGGCGTCCCGGTCCAGCGCGGCGATCGCCTCCGGCGGCAGGCCGGGGAAGTGGGAGAGCAGCTCCGCCTCGGTGATGAAGCCGTCGCCGTCGCGGTCGATCGCGTCGAATTCACGCTTAAGGGTCTCGAACCGCTCGTGGCTGAGCTCGTGAGTCACAGTGACCTGCCTTTGCCGTCAGTTGGCTGGAACTCCAGACAACCTATGCCGTGGCCTGCCAAAGATCGACGGCCGGTTCCCCTGCCGGGCCCGGTGACGCCGTCCCGGAGAGGCGTGACGCGCCGGGTGAGCGGCGCAGGCGCTGTTCGCGAGGGTCAGGGGCACATAATGAAAGGTGATGGACACGGAGAGTGATCGGCGCGTCGACCGGGGGGCCCGCGGGATGATCGACGTCAGCGTCGTCGTCCCGGCGTACAACTGCCGGGCGTCCCTCGACCGCTGCCTCACCTCGCTGCTGGTCCAGCGGGTCGCGAAGGAGATCGTCGTCGTGGACGGCGGGTCCCGCGACGGGACCCGCGAGCTGCTCGACCTCTACGCCGCCTGTCACCCGCGAGTGATCACCGTGATCCACGACCGGCACCCCTGCACTCCGGGCGCCGCCCGTAACAGAGGGCTCGCCCGCGCGGCCGGGCGGTACGTCTTCTTCTGCGACGCCGGGGACCGTCTCGCGCCGGACGCGCTGACGCCGCTGGTCGCCGCGGCCGACCGGAACGGCTCGGACGTCGTCGTCGGAAGGGTCTCCGGCGCTCGCGACGGGCTGCGGGACAGCGCCGACCGGGCCTCCTTAGCCGCGGTCTACGACGACCTGACGTGCTTCAAGCTCTTCCGCCGGGCCTTCCTGGAACGGCACGCCCTCCGCTTCGACGAGACGCAGCGGACCGGCGAGGACATGGCCTTCACCGTGCACGCCTACTGTCACGCCCGGGTCGTCTCCGTGGTGGCGGACCACGACTGCTACCACGCCGAGGCCACCGGAGCGGAGGGCGCGGGAACCGGAGACGCCGAGGCGGGGTGCGTGGCCGACCCCCTGACCCGGCTGCGCCTGGTCCGCACGCCCATCGAGGTGATGGCGCGGCACGTGCCGCCCGGCGCGCTGCGCGACCGGCTGCTCCTGCGGCATCTGCGCCGTGACGTGCTGGCCCGGCTGGGAGCGCCGTTCCTGGACGACGACGAGGCGGACCGCGAGAAGATCGCCGTCGAGGTGGCCGACATCTGCGGCCAGTGGCTGACGCCCGGTGTGCGGGCCGCCCTCGACGACATGGACGTCGCCAGGCTCGCCGCGCTCGACGACACCGCCCGTCTCGTACGGCTCGCGCGGGTCGAGGCCGCGCCGCTGCGCCACCGCCTGACCGATGTCTCCTGGCGCGGCGATCATCTGCTGGTCGGCGGACATGCCTGCCTGGCCGGACCACCCGCCGCCACCGCCGCCACCGCCACCGCACCGGGCGAGGGCGGCTTGGGCGGGGTGGTGGGGCTGCTGCTGCGTGAGCGCCTCTCCCGGGAGGAGCGGGCGCTTCCCGCGCTCCACGCCACCGGCTTCTTCACCGTCCTGATCGACGTGGCCGCGTTGCCGCCGGGCGTGTGGGACGTCCACGTGTTCGTCGAGTGCGAGGGCGTGCGCAGGCCGGCCCGGTTCGGCTCCAGCCGCGACCCGGGGGCCGGCGTCCCGGGCCCCCGTCTGGTGAACGGCGTCGCCGTGGTGCCCTTCCTCACCCGGTCGCACGGCCACCTGTCGATCGACGCCGGAGGGCACGCGGCCGGCGTCCCGGCCGCCGCACGGCTGACCCGGGTCCGCAGGCGGGCCCGGCGGCTGCTGGTCGAGGGGCACGTGCGGGTCGGCGAGGAGCCCGCCGCCCCGGCCGTACGGCACCTGGTGTGGCGTGAGCGCGGGCCGGGACGGGAGTACCGGGAGCGAGCGGTGGCCCTCTCATCAGAGGGGTTCGCGGCCGAGACGGACGTTCCACCGCCCGGCACCTGGGACGCCTACCTCGAACTCGACCTCGGCGGGCCGCCGGTGCGCCTCCCGGTCAAGGTGGAGGCCGCGATGGACGCGCCCGCCCGGACGATGCGGTGGTGGCGTGGCCCCCTGCGGTTGACGGCCAGGCCGTACGCGACGGCGGTCAACCGGCGGCTCAGCCTGTCGGTACGCGTGGACACCCCGCTGACCCTGGTCAATCGGGTGATCCGGGCCGTGCGCCGGCGCTAATTGCGAATTAGTTGCAACTACAACCCCGTGCTCTAAAGTGGACTTGAGGACTGCCCGTTTCAGAGGGGTTTGATCGTGCACGTACCCGATGGGTTTTTCGACGTTCCCGTGTCCGTCGGCGCCGGAGTCTTCGCGGCGGCCGGCGTGGCCGTGTGCCTGCGGGGCGCCCGCCGGGAGCTCGACGACCGCACCGCTCCCATGGCGGGCCTGGTGGCCGCGTTCGTCTTCGCGGCGCAGATGCTCAACTTCCCCGTCGCCGCGGGCACCAGCGGGCACCTGCTCGGCGGGGCGCTGGCCGCGATACTCGTCGGGCCGTACACCGCCGTGCTGTGCGTCGCGGTCGTGCTGCTCGTCCAGGGGTTCTTCTTCGCCGACGGCGGGCTGACCGCCCTCGGGGTCAACATCACGCTCATGGCGATCGTCACCTCGGTCGTCGGCTGGGCGGTGTTCCGGCTGGTCACCCGGACCGGCCCGCGCCGGCGCGGCACGCTGGTGGCCGCGTCGTTCCTCGCCGCGCTGGTCTCGGTGCCCGCCGCGGCGCTCGTCTTCACGGTCCTGTTCCGGCTCGGCGGCACCGCGCCGATCGACCTGGGCGCGGTGGCCGCCGCGATGGGCGGCGTACACGTGCTCATCGGGCTGGGGGAGGGCCTCATCACCGCGCTCACCGTGAGCAGCGTGCTGGCCGTACGGCCCGACCTCGTCTACGGCGCGCGCGGGACGGCCGGGCCACTGGTGCTGCGTACGGCCGAGGGGGAGGTCGAGGTCGGCGGGCGGTCCGCCGAGAAGCCCTCGGCGGGGATCGGGCTGCGTCCGGTCCTGGCGGGTGGCGCGATCGTGGCCGTGCTGCTGGCCGGCGTCGTGTCGTTCTACGCCTCCAGCGCCCCCGACGGGCTGGAGAAGGTGGCGTCCGACAAGGGGTTGAGCGCGCAGGAGAAGCCGCACGCGGCGGAGGACGCCCCGCTGGCCGGATACTCCGTGAGGGGCCTGAGCGACCAGCGGCTCTCCGGAGGGCTGGCCGGGGTCGCGGGCGTCGCGCTGACCGTGGCGGCCGGCGGCGGGGTGTTCTACGCCGTCCGGCGACGCAGGCGCCCGACCGGCGGGGTGTCGCCCGCGGGCGCTCCGTGAGCCCTTTCCGAGTGTCCCGTGAGCTCTTCCACGCCTCGCGAGCACCCGCGTGAGCCTCTCCGCGAGCCCTGCCGGCCCTCACGCGCGGCGGGCGGCGGCGGGTCGGCCATGATGGCGGTGTGAGTGCGAAGTGACAAGCGAAGTGATGGTGGCGAAGTGACGGGCGCCGGATGAGCGCCGGGCACCATCATCCGATCTACCGGCCCGCCGACACGCCCGTCCACCGGCTGCCGCCCCAGTGCAAGCTGGTGGCGGTCGTCGTGTTCGCGGTGTGCGTGGTCGCCACGCCGCGCGAGCGTTTCTGGGCGTTCGCCGTCCACGCGCTGCTGCTGGCCGCGGTCGCGGTGGTCGCGCGGGTGCCCGCGGGGGCGATCGCGCGGCGGATGGTGATCGAGGTGCCGTTCGTGCTGTTCGCCCTGGCGATCCCGGTGATCGGCACCGGTGAGCGGGTCCAGGTGCTCGGAGTGTCGCTCAGCCTCCCCGGCCTGTGGGCCGCCTGGAACATCCTGGCCAAGGCGACGCTGGGCGTGGTCGCCTCGATCCTGCTCGCGGCCACGACCGAGCCCCGGATGACGCTGCTCGGCGCCGAACGGCTGCGGCTGCCCCGGCTGCTCGTGCAGATCGCGACGTTCATGCTGCGCTACCTCGACGTGATCCTCGACCAGATGCGGCGCATGCGGGTCGCCCGCGAGTCGCGCGGATTCGTCGCCCGGGACCTGCGGCAGGCCCCGGTGCTGGCGAAGTCGGCCGGCGCCCTGTTCATCCGGGCGTACGAGCGGGGGGAGCGGGTCCACCTCGCGATGCTGAGCCGGGGCTACACCGGCGAGATGCCGACGATTAGGGATATATCGGCGTCTGGGCGAGACTGGGGGACGGCGGCTATCCTTCCCTGCCTCGCCGCGGCGACGGCCCTACTGGCGTGGAGCACCACATGACCTCCGGCAGCCCCTCGCTCGTGGTGAGCAGGCTCGCGTACGCCTATCCCGACGGGACGCAGGCGCTGTACGGCGTGGACCTGACGATCCGGCGGGGGGAGCGGGTGGCCCTCCTCGGCCCGAACGGCGCGGGCAAGACCACGCTGGTCATGCATCTCAACGGCATCCTCACCGCCGGGCACGGCACGGTGGAGGTGGGCGGCCTTCCGGTGCGCGCCGACACGCTGCGGGAGATCCGCCGCCGCGTCGGGCTGGTGTTCCAGGATCCCGACGACCAGCTCTTCATGCCGACCGTCCGCGAGGACGTCGCGTTCGGGCCGGCCAACCTCGGCCTGCGCGGCGCCGAACTCGACCGCCGCGTCCGTGCCGCCCTGGAGCGGGTCGGCATGCTCGACGCCCTCGACCGGCCGCCGCACCACCTGTCCTTCGGCCAGCGGCGCAGGGTGGCCGTGGCGACCGTGCTGGCGATGGAGCCGGAGATCCTCGTGCTCGACGAGCCCTCCTCCAACCTCGACCCCGCCTCGCGCCGGGAGCTCGCCGAAATCCTCAGAAGCCTGGACGTGACCGTGCTGATGGTCACCCACGACCTGCCGTACGCGCTGGAGCTGTGCGAGCGGTCGCTCGTCATGTCCGATGGGGTGATCGCCGCGGACGGGCCGACACACACGCTCCTCGCCGACGGGCGGCTGCTCGCCGACCATCGGCTCGAACTGCCGTACGGCTTCGCCGTGCCCGCTCACCCCGGGTGATGAATAAGTAAAGTGGGCGCAGCGGAGGAGGTCACACGTTGAAGCTGCGGCTCGCGCGCCAATCGCTCTCCAACGCCGTCGTGGTGGCCGTAGAGGGTGAGCTCGACCTGTTCACGGCGCCGTTCCTGCGCGACGAGGTGCGTGACGCCATAACGAACGACAACCCGACCCTCGTGCTCGACCTCGGCGAGCTGTCGTTCATGGACTCCAGCGGCCTGAGCGTGCTGATCGAGGCCTGGCGGCTGGCCACGAGCGAGGGCGGCGGGGTGAGCCTCGCCTCCCCGCAGCCGCCGGTCGCCCGCATCCTGCGCACGACCGGGCTGGACCGGCGGATCAAGGTCTATCCGGACGTCGATACCGCGATTTTGCGCCACCCCGAGTAGAACTTCATTCGGTTATCGCGTTAGGGTCCGGCTATGGATCTGAACGGAGCAGCAGCAATCATCTCGGGCGGCGCCAGCGGCCTCGGCGAGGCGACCGCCCGCGAGCTGGCCCGTGTCGGCGCGACCGTGGTCGTGGCCGACCTGAACGCGGAGCGCGGCAAGGCGCTGGCCGACGAGATCGGCGGCGTGTTCGCCCACACCGACGTGGCGGACGAGGCGTCGGTGCAGGCCGCGGTGGAGACGGCGGTCGCCACCGGGAAGCCGTTGCGCGCCGTGGTCAGCAGCGCGGGCATCGGCTGGGCCCAGCGCACCGTCGGGCGGGACGGCTCTCCGCACGATCTGGCGTCCTACCGCAAGGTGATCGACGTCAACCTGATCGGCACGTTCAACCTCATGCGCATCGGCGCGGCGGCCATGGCCAGGACCGAGCCGGCGGACGAGGACGGCGCCCGCGGCGTCGTGGTCAACACCGCGTCGGTGGCCGGCATCGAGGGCCAGACGGGCCAGGTCGCCTACTCCGCGTCCAAGGGCGGGATCATCGGCATGACCCTGCCCGCCGCCCGCGACCTCGCCGTGGTCGGCGTCCGCGTGCTGACGATCGCGCCGGGCATCATCGACACCCCCATCTACGGCAAGATCGGCGACCAGGACGCCGAGGCGTTCAAGGCCAAGCTGATCGGGCCGGTGGCGTTCCCGAAGCGGCTGGGCAAGGCGTCCGAGTTCGCCCACCTGGTCCGCACGCTGATCGAGAACGACTACATGAACGGCGAGGTCATCCGCTTCGACGGCGGCATCCGTTTCCAGCCCAAGTGACAGGTGAGGTCAGGTTGTCCGAGGTTGACTCCGGACCGGCCGCCGCGCCGGACGAGGTGCTCGTAGAGATCGTCGACGGCGGGGTGGCCGTCGTCACCATCAACCGGCCGAGGGTCAGGAACGCCGTGAACGGCGCGGTGGCGCGCGGCGTCGCGGCCGCCCTCGACGAGCTCGACGCCAGTCCCGAGGTGTCGGTGATCGTCCTGACCGGGGCCGGCGGCACGTTCTCGGCGGGCATGGACCTGAAGGGGTTCCTCACCGGCGACATGCCCACGGTCGAGGGCCGGGGCTTCGGCGGCATCACCGAGGCGCCGCCGAAGAAGCCGATCATCGCGGCCGTCGAGGGGTACGCGCTGGCAGGTGGGTTCGAGCTGGCGCTCGCCTGCGACATCGTCGTCGCCTCCGAGGACGCCAAGTTCGGCCTGCCGGAGCCCAGGCGCGGGCTCGTGGCCGCCGCGGGCGGGATCATGCGGCTGCCGCGCCGGATTCCGTACCACGTCGCGATGGAGATCGCGCTGACCGGAGAGCACTACCCGGCCACCCGGCTTTACGAGCTGGGGCTGGTCAACCGGGTCACCTACCCGGGCGAGGCCCTGCACGGCGCGCTCGAACTGGCCCGCACGATCGCCGCGAACGCGCCGCTGGCCCTCGCCGCGACCAAGCGGGTCGTCGTCGAGTCGGCCGACTGGTCCAGGGAGGAGATGTTCCGGAAGCAGGGCGAGATCATCGGCCCGGTCTTCACGTCCGGCGACGCGATGGAGGGCGCGGCGGCCTTCGCGGAGAAGCGCCCTCCCGTCTGGAAGGGCGAGTAGCCCCTGCTCCGGCACGTCACTCGGGGCGCTCCGCGCGGTGTCCGTTCCGGGCGCTTCGCGCGGGGGCGCCCCGAGCCGTTTCCCGGACCTGCCGCGACCGGTCGGCGGCGGCCCCGCTCGCTTCGACGGCGACCGGGGCCGGGACAGGTCCGGGACAGGTCCGGGACAGGTCCGGGACAGGTCCGGGACAGGTCCAGGACGGCCGTCCCGCCCCGGCCGGGACGTCTCCTAAACCTGGCGGCGGACGGCGCATCGCCCGCCGTGACGACGCGCCGATCCCCTCCGTCCGCCTAGGTTCCTCGTGTCGATCATGCGAACGAGGAGAGGGTGATGGGGCGTGCGAGCTGGTCGTAGTGCCTGGCTGGCGGCCGGGGCGGTGGCGGGGCTGCTCGTGGGCGGCGGGGGAATCGCCGTGGCCACGACGGTGGCGACGACCTCGCCGATTGTGGCCTGCGTGGGCTCTGACGGGGTCATGCGGGTGCCCCGGGGGGAGGAGGAGTCGGTCCAAGCCGGTACCGCGGGTGTGCAGGCCTCCGCCGGCACGTGTCCCGTCGAGTACCGGACCGTTTCCTGGAACGCCGCCGGACCCCAGGGCCCCACCGGACCGACCGGGCCCCAGGGGTCCGAGGGAGAGACCGGTCCGCAAGGGCCGCAGGGCCCGGCCGGTCCTCAGGGCCCCAAGGGGGACAAGGGCGAGCCGGGCGCGACGTACGGGAAGACCTACCTCGCGGAGAAGAGGTTCATCAGCACGCCCGGAACGTATGATGAGGTCGCGAGGATCCCCGAGTTGCCCGCTGGAAACTACGTCATCCAGGTCAGCGTCATCGTCGGTCCCCGAAGCAGTAAGGCGTCTGCTTTAGAGGCCGAGTGCGACGTTCACACGCCCGCCGGCACCACCTCCGCCTCGTCCCAATCCGGCAGTGCCGCGCCGGGCACGACGCTTCTGCTCGCGTTTCCGGCCACCGCCAAGCTGACCACCCCCAGCCCGGTGATCCTCAGCTGTATGGGTTACAGCACGGCCACTGACATCGCCGTGAGCGGCAAGCTGCTGGTGACCAGCGTGCCCGAGATCGTCACGACCTTGCGGACCGGCGCGCCGTCCGCCACCCCGTCGGCCCCTCCGACCGCCACGCCGACAGCTACCTCGACCGTCACGCCGTCCGCCACCCCGTCGGCCCCTCCGACCGTCACGCCGTCGGCTCCTCCGCCCGCCACGCCGACCGTCACACCGTCGCGCTGACGAAGCCGTAGGACGGCCTCAGCGCAGGCGGTGAGCCGCTCGACGGGAATCCCTCTCGTCCTCCGGCGGGCGAGAGCGAGATGTCAGAGGGGGTCACCGAGGGGGCCGTACTCCTCCTCCAGGGCGTCGGCCCAGTGGGCGGCCCAGTCCGGTTGGGTGCCGTCCACGTCGGTGAAGCCGTACTCCTTGTACAGCTCCCAGGTGGCCAGGGCGCGTCCGGTCTTGGCCATGACACCGGGGCCGGCGGCCAGGGCGGCGACGGCCCGGCCGAGGTACGCGGGGGTCTCGGAATAGGCGAAGTGCGGGTCCTCCGCCACCGCGTCCCGCCAGCCGGCCTCGGTCACGCCGAAGTGGTCCAGCACGGCCTCCGAGCGCAGGAAACCCGGCGTGAGGGCGACGGCCGCGACGCCGTACGGCTTCAGCTCGGCGGCCTGGGCGACGGCGAGCCGGATCACGGTGGACTTGGCGATGTCGTAGAAGAACGAGCCGCGATAGCGGGCGGTGTTGCCGTCGGTGACCTCCACGACCAGACCGCTCCTGCGCGCGACCATCAGCGGAAGCGCGAAGCGGCTCGTGACGACGTGGGTCTCCACCGCGCGGCGCAGCAGCCGCAGGCCGGTGTCGAGGTCCTGCTCCCACAGGGGATGCTCCCAGTCGGTCAGCGCGTCGCCGCCCCAGACCCCGTTGACCAGGATGTCGAGCCGGCCGTCCTGCTCGGCGACGATCCGGCCGACCAGGGCGCGCACCTCCTCGGGCTCGCTGTGGTCGGTGCGTACGACGATGCCGGTGCCGCCCGCCGCGGTGACGCGGGCGGCGGTCTCCTCGATGGTCTCGGGACGGTCCAGGTCCGAACGGCCGGCCGTGCCGCTGCGACCGGTGACGTAGACCGTGGCGCCGGCGGCCCCGAGCTCGACGGCGATACCGCGTCCGCCGCCCCGCGTGCCTCCCGCGACCAGCGCGATCTTCCCGGCGAGTGGGCTGGTTGTCGTTCATCGCTTCTCCTCGGTGCGGATGTGGGGCGACAGGAGGGTGGTGACCGCCCGCCGGAGCCGCTCCGCCAGGGCGCCCCGCCGGTCGAGGGCCCAGGTCAGACCGGTGCCGGTGATCAGCGCCTGGACGGACTCGGCCAGCGTGCCGGTGTCGGTGCCGGCGCGGAGTTCACCCTCGGCCACGGCCTCGTCCAGCAGGGCCAGGATCGCCTCGCGCTGCGCCTCGTGGACGACCAGGGCGTACTCGTGCAGCTGTGGATCGGTGAGGTCCATGCACAGGAACGCCAGGTGATTGGCGAAGCGCTCTGGTGTGTCCATGAGGGCCATCGACTCCTCGGCGAGCGCCGCCAGCGCCGCCAGCGGGGAGGGGCGCCCCTGCCGCGACAGCTCGTGGTGTGCTCGCGCCTCGTGCGCGGCCTGCCGCGCCAGTGCCACCAGCAGACCGCGCTTGGACCCGAAGCGCTGCACGAGGGTGCCGGGCACGAGCCCCACTTCGTCGGCGACCGCGGCGAGGGTCAGCCCGGCCGGACCCACCCGGCCGACGACCTCGGCCACCGCCCGCAGGATCACCGAATCGTCCACGCCCCGGGGGCGTCCCGCCATCGGCCCCTCCTCATTCATAAATGAACGTGCATTTATAAATACAGCCGATCGCCGTTCACCGCAACCCGCAGGCATGATCGGGGTGGTTCCGGGCAGTCCGCTCGTCCATGGGCGTGACTGCGTACGGTGAATCCATGAGTGTATCCGAGCCCGGGCTGCCCCCGTCCGGCCGGTCGATGCGGGAGCGCGCGTCCGAGCTGCTCACCGGCGCCCTCGGCAGCGCGATCCTGATGATCGTGCTCGTGTCGGCGATGTGGGCGATCGAGATCCTCGACTACGTCGAGAACAACAGACTCGACAGGTACGGCATCGTCGCCCACGAGCCGGACGGGCTGCCCGGGATCTTCTTCGCCCCGTTCCTGCACGCGGGCTTCGCCCACCTGATGGCCAACTCGGTGCCGCTGCTGATCCTGGGGTTCGTGGCGGCCATCCGGGGCATCGGCCGGTTCCTCGCCGCGAGCCTGATCGTCATCCTGGTCAGCGGCATGGGCGTCTGGCTCACCAGCCCGCCCGACACGCTCACGATCGGCGCGAGCGGCCTCGTCTTCGGCTACTTCGGCTACGTCGTGGCCCGGGGCCTGTTCGACCGCCGGGCTCTCGACATCGTCCTCGGCGTCGTGGTCGCCGTGCTGTACTACTCGATCCTGTGGGGGGCCCTGCCCACCCAGCCGGGCGTCTCCTGGCAGGGCCACCTGTTCGGCCTCATCGGCGGCGTGATCGCCGCCTGGCTGCTCCGCCGCCGGCGGGCCTACTGAGACGCGGGCTCAGGACCCGGGCGGCGGCCCGGCGGTCCCCATGTCGAACGCTCCGGGGTCGTCGACCACCCGGCAGGGCTTGACCGGGCCGTCCGTCAGGCGCCCGCTGAACTGCCAGGCCACTCCGGGGTGGGCGGTGTCCGGCGGCACCGGATTCTCGTTGATCTCGATCAGGACGATCTGCCCCGGCCCGATGAACCGGGGATAGATCGTGATGCCGTGCTCCGGCCGGATGGCCCGGGCCGAGGCCGACTTCTGCGCCTTCTTCCGGATCCGCGCCTGTACGGCCGGATCCTTGCTCGTCGCCTCCTCCTTGGAAAGGGACAGGTGGTCGCCCGCGACGACAGGGGTGCGTCGTTCGGCGCATCTCTTCCCGAGCGGCAGATAGGTGACGTCGGCCCGCACACCCATCTTCGCCAGGTCCCGCTCGACCTGGTCCGGGTCCCTGAACTCGTTGATCTGAAGGCTGATGGAGCCGTCGGGGTGCCTGGTCAGCGCGTACGCCGGGGTCTGCTGCCCGGCCACGAGCGGCACCGCGACAGCGGTTGCGGCGGCGACGGTGACCGCGGCGCCGGCCAGGAAGCGGGGCCGGAGGATCCGGCGCACGCCCGGCGCGCGCGCCCGGGCCTCCCGTGCCACGATCTCCGCCTTGAGCTCCGCGAGCAGCCTGTCCTCGAACGTGTCGTTCACTTCGTTCCTCCGATCAGCTCCATGACTCCGGGGACGCGCTGGATCCGCCGCCGGGCGCGGTGCAGCCTGACCCGGGCGGCGCCCTGCCCGATGCCGAGCGCGGCGGCGGCCTCGGCGGGGCTGAGCCCGTCCACCGCCACGAGTTCGAGCAGCGCGCGGTCGCCGTCCGGCAGATCGGCCATCGCCTCCAGCGCCAGGCGGGCCGGCGACTCGGCGTCGACGCGTTCCTCCAGGCGGGCGATGTCGTCGGCGTCGAGCAGGCGGCGGCCCGCGATCCGGCTGGTGGCCCGCAGCTCCCTCGCCGTACGGCGGCGCTGCGCCAGCACGGTGTTGCGCGCCACGCCGTACAGCCAGGCGATCTCGCTGCCCCGAGCCGGCCGGTAGGTGTGCGCCGAGTCGAGCACGGCGAGGAACACCTCGGCGGTGAGATCGGCCACCAGGTGCGGATCGGCCACCCGCCTGGCCAGGAACCGCGTCACGGCGTCGACATGCCGCCGGTAGAAGGTCTCGAAGGCGTCGGGATCTCGGGCGAAGTCCGCCGGACCGGTCTGTTCACGGCGCACCGGCGCTCCCCTCGGTCGTGTGGATCAACACACCCCTGCTTGGACGGAGCACTCCGTACCGTTACAAATTCGAGGAGAAAAGAAAAAGCCGACGGCCGGAGACCGTCGGCGAGAACGGCGGCCGCACGGGAGGCGGCCGCCGGGAAGAACCGTCAGAGGCGCTCGACCACGTAGTCGACGCAGACGGTCAGCGCCTCGACGTCGGCCGGGTCGACGGCCGGGAACATCGCGATACGCAGCTGGTTGCGGCCGAGCTTGCGGTACGGCTCGGTGTCCACGATGCCGTTGGCCCGCAGCACCTTCGCCACCGCCGCCGCGTCCACGGAGTCGTCGAAGTCGATCGTGCCGACGACGTTGGAGCGCTGCGCCGGGTCGGCCACGAACGGCGAGGTGTACGACGTCTTGTCGGCCCAGGTGTACAGGCGCGAGGCGGAGTCGGCCGAGCGGGCGGTGGTCCACCCGAGGCCACCCTGGCCGTTCATCCAGTCGAGCTGGTCGGCCAGCAGGAACAGCGTGGCGACCGCCGGCGTGTTGTAGGTCTGGTCCTTGACCGAGTTGTCGATCGCGGTCGGCAGGCTGAAGAACTCGGGGACGAACCGGCCGCTCTCGGCGATCTCCGTCACCCGGGCCAGCGCCTTCGGCGAGAACAGCGCGATCCACAGGCCGCCGTCGGAGGCGAAGCTCTTCTGCGGCGCGAAGTAGTAGACGTCGAAGTCCTCGGCGGCGACCGGCAGGCCGCCCGCGCCGCTGGTGGCGTCCACGAGGACGAGCGACCCGTCGTCACCCACGCGCTTGATGGGCATGGCGACGCCGGTGGAGGTCTCGTTGTGGGTGAGCGCGTAGACGTCCACGCCCTCCTCGGCGACCGGCAGCGGGTGGGTGCCCGGCTCCGATTTGATCACCGAGGGGTCGGCGAGCCAGGGGGCCTTCTTCGCGACCGTCGCGAACTTCGAGGAGAACTCACCGAAGTTCAGGTGCTGCGACTTCTCCCGGATCAGCCCGAAGGAGGCGATGTCCCAGAACGCCGTGGTGCCGCCGTTGCCGAGCACGACCTCGTAGCCCTCGGGGAGGGAGAACAGGTCGGTGAGGCCGGCGCGGACGCGGGCGACGAGGTTCTTGACGGGCTTCTGCCGGTGGGACGTGCCCATCACCTTCGCGCCTTCGCCGGCCAGGGCGGCGAGCTGCTCGGGGCGTACCTTCGAGGGCCCGCAGCCGAAACGGCCGTCGGCGGGCTTGATGTCAGCGGGAATCACGATGTCAGCCACGGTTCAAGCCTAGTGAGACCTGCGAATGCTCTAGACCATGGTCCGGATGATGAGACACCTCACGACCTCGGCAGCGGACCGTCGCTTGAGGCAACGGGGGCATGCCGTCCTTGACCGGGCTTGTCTTTTGGTCTCCCGCGGGCCCTTTCCTGTCTTCTCATCTTCCAGGCATTGGATGCCCGGTGCTGTGATACTGGTCGTGTGACTCGTCGAGTGCCTACCTCCCCCGGCATTCCGCTGTACTGCACCGCGGTACGGGCGCGCTCGTAGGGCGAGCGGCCGTGCGTAGGTCTTTCACGTTCCTGTTGCGCCCGACCCGCCATCAGCGCATTGCGCTCGTCGCGTGCCTGGAGGATCACCGGCAGCTCTACAACGCGGCGCTTGAGCACCGTCGTACGGCCTATCGGATGGCGGGGGTGAGTGTCGGGTACGGCGACCAGTCGGGGGAGCTGAAGCACATTCGCGCTGACGACCCTGATGGGCAGGGCCGGTGGTCGTTCTCCTCTCAGCAGGCCACTCTGCGCCGACTGGAAAGGGCGTTCGCGGCGTTCTTCCGCCGTGTCAAAGCCGGTGACAAGCCCGGCTTCCCGCGGTTCAAGGGCCGCGGGTGGTTCGGCACGGTGGAGTGGCCCAAGGACGGCGACGGCTGCCGGTGGGACTCCCAGCCTGAGCACCCGACGGCGACCTACGTCCGCCTGCAGGGCGTCGGCCACGTCCGCGTCCACCAGCACCGGCCCGTGCGCGGGCGGGTGAAGACGATCGCGGTGAAGCGGGAAGGCGACCGCTGGTACGTGGTCGTGGCGTGCGATGAGGTCCCCCCAGGACCTCTGCCGGCGACCGACGCGGCCGTGGGCCTCGATATGGGTGTGGCGTCCCTGGTCACCACCTCGGACGGGGAGCATCTGGCCAACCCGCGTCATCTGGCCGCGTCCGCTGACAAGCTGGCCGCCGCTCAGCGGGATCTCGCCCGTAAAAAGCGCGGCTCCCATCGCCGTCGAAAGACTGTGGCCAGGCTTTCCGCCCAGCATGCGAAGGTTCGCCGTCAGCGGCTGGACGGCGCGCACAAGGTTGCGCTCGGGCTGGTAGGAGCCTACGGCGTGATCGTGCATGAGGACCTGCGGATCGTGAACATGACCCGGTCGGCGTCCGGCACGATCGAGGCCCCTGGCCGGAACGTCGCCGCCAAAGCCGGGCTCAACCGCAGCATCCTGGACGCGGGTTGGGGGGTGTTCCTGCGTGTGCTCGCGTACAAGGCTGAAAGCGCCGGTCGCGAGCTGATCGCGGTGAACCCCGCCGACACCTCCCGCACGTGCGCCCGCTGCGGGCACGTCGCCAAGGAGAACCGCCACACCCAAGCCGAATTCGCCTGTACGGCCTGCGGGCATACCGCGCACGCCGACGTGAACGCGGCAACCAACATCCTCAGGGCAGGGCTTGCCCTTCGCGACGCCGTACAAGCGGCTTAGCGAGAAGCCGCTCCCTTCGGGGAGCGGAGGAGTCACGGTCGAGTTTCAGAAGCACGCACCACCCTGAAAACGGACTCCGCCTCCCGGGAGACATCCACGTGGCCGACGTGCACGGCGTCATCGAGAAACTCGTCCGCAGGCCGTTCTTCTGGTTGCCGGACCAGCCGCTTCCCCTGGTGTTCGTCGTCGAGCGGGACGGCGACGCGTTCGAGGCCGCGCGCCGTCTCGCCGCGCCGTTCGAGGACTGCCTCCCGTACGCGTCGGTGGCGGCCGGCCGGTACGGCACGCTGCACGAGCTCGTGGACGCGCTGGCCGGGGAGCAGGGGCAGCTCGGCCGGCCGGTGGGCGGCTCGTTCCTGCCGCCGCCGCGTTTCTCGCTGGTGCAGTTCGTGCTGTGGGCGCGCAGGCAGCGCGGCCTGCCGCCGGAGCCGGACCGCGGTGGAACGCCGCCCCCGCGCTGGCCCGACCCGCAGTCGCGGGGGAGCCTGGAGGAGTTCAAGGAGCGGCTCAAGCTCTGGCGGGGCGGCAGGCACGGCGGGCACCAGGGCCGCAGGACGGCGGCCGACTTCTTCGGGCGCGCGGCGACGACCTGGCTGCCGGTGGGCACCCTGGCCGCGGTCCTGCTGAGCACCCAGGTGGCCGGCGACCACGCGCCCTGGTGGCTGGACAGCGCGCCCGACCTGGTCGGCGTGCTCCCGTGGGCGCTCGGCCTGCTCGTCTTCGCGGCCGGCACGGTCGTCCAGGGGCTGCTGTCGGTCCGTGGATCGTTCTTCAACGGCTGGTTCCGGCGGCAGCCGTACCTGACCAGGAAGCCGTTCGAGCGGCTGTCGCAGTACGCGCTGCGGGTGGCGAGCGCGAGCGACGAGGACGCCGACCGGTTGCTGGTGCACGCGTTGTGCCAGGACCTCCACCAGGCGTACCAGAAGTGGATCATTCCGTGGCCGAGCTGGGGCCGCGGCCTGTACGGCCTGCTGGTCCTGGACGCCACCCTGCCGGGGTGCGCCAACGAGCGGTTCCTGCGCGTCCTGGAGGAGACCACCGAGGAGACCGGCCTCCTGCCGCCGATGCTGGTGCTGGCCGCGGTGCCGGAGTCGAAGGCCGCGGAGGCGAGGGCGGTCACGGGAGGCCGCCTGACGGAGTTGCCGGCGCTGGCCGACGCCTGGCGGGCCCGGGTGCGGCGGCAGGTGCCGCCGCTGCGCCTGCTGGCCGCCACGTCCGGCCCCGCGCCCGACGACGACCACCGGCCGCGGCTGCTGCCCAGCCGGATGCGGGCGATCGGGTACTGGTGCGTGATCGCGCTGCTCGTCGTCGGCCCGGTGACCCTGGCCTGGAGCATCTACCAGGACCAGAAGGCGCGCTGTGGCGGCCTGTCCTGGGCCGAGCTGGTCGGCGACGAGTGCGTCGGCGTCGTCAACGCGGACGGCCGGGCCCCCGAAGACGTCTTCGGCAGGAACATCGGCGCCGTCGTGAAGCGGATCGACGAGAACAACGCCGCCGCCCGGAACGTCGGAGCGTACGTGAACGTGGTCCTGTTCGGGGAGTACTCGATCAGGAGCCCGCGGCCGGACGGCGAGCCCGCCGAGCCCGGCGAGGACGCGCCGGAGGAGGACAGCAGGGTGTCCGGGGCGCTGGCCGAGCTGAAAGCCGTGGAGCAGTACCAGCGCACCGTCCGGAACGTTCCCCGCCTCCAGGTTCTGATCGCCAACGCCGGGACGGACTTCCGCCAGGGGCGCCGGGCCGCCCGGCTGGTCAGCAGGCTGGCGGCCGAGGACCCGCACACGCTCGGCGTCATCGGCTTCCCGCGCAGTGTCAAGGGCGTCGAAGAGGCGATCAGCGTGCTGCACCAGGCCAAGATCCCGATGCTCTCGACCACCGCGACCGCGGACGACCTGGGGTACGTGCCCGACGTCGCCGGCGCCGGCGAGATCGGGACGGCGCCCAGGCGGCCGTCCCCCTACTACTTCCGCATGGGCCCGACGAACTGGCGCGAGGCGCAGCTCGTCGCCCGGTTCATCCGCCGGACGCTGCTGCCCGGGAAGTCCTCGCCCACCGCGGTGATCGTCCAGGACCGGTCACCCGGCGACAGCTACACCAACAACCTCGCCCGCGACTACAAGGAGGCGGCCGGCGACCAGGGGATCGAGATCTCCGAGCGTGACGAGGTCTACTACACCGTGGACGGCGGCGGGATCGCCGAGGCGACGTCGGTCGCCTGCGGGCGCCATCCCGACGTGATCCTGTACGCGGGCCGGGCCACCGAGTTCCTCGGCTTCGTCGACGCCGTCGAGAAGTGCAGCGACGGCCAGGTCAAGGTGATCGCGGGGGACGACGTGATCAAGGTGGTCACCGACCATGGCAAGGAGATCGGCGACTACGGGCGCGTGCAGGTGTACTACGCCGCGCTCGCGAGCCGGGAACTGTGGCGGGATCCGTCGCGGGACCACGGCACGCAGCCGACCGGGTTCATCCAGGCCCTCTTCGGCCGGAACTCGACCGAGTCGGAGGACAACCTCATCCTGGGCTACGACGCGGTCGAACTCTTCTACGACTCGGCCAACCGGGCGTACCAGGGCAGGAGGCTGCCCAGCAGGGGAGACCTCCTCTACCGGCTCGCGCTCGTCTCGGGGCGGCTCGCCAGGAACGGTTCGAGCGGAGTGATCGACTTCGGCGGCCGGGAGGCCCACGACCCCGTGGACAAGACCATCGCGATCATGCGGGTGCAGGCCGGCGGCGGCGTGAAGGTGGCGGTCCGCTGCGGGCGCCTCAGCCTGCGGGAGTCCGCGCCGCCCGGCGGAGTCTGCGACCACCTTCCCGACGTGTACGGCGAGGACGGCGAGCCCCGCCGCTGAGCCCTGACGGTGAGCGGGGCGGGCGCGGGGGACGGCCGAGGGTGCGCGGCCCTCTCGGAAAGCCGCGGGCCCTCGGCAGCCCCTCGGGCGGCTCAGACCCTGCCGACGACCTCGCCGGCGCCGGGCACGTCGTTGATCGAGCGCTGCTTCGGGCCCACGTAGTTCGCGCTGGGGCGGACCAGCCTGCCCGTGCGCTTCTGCTCCAGGACGTGGGCGGCCCAGCCGGCGGTGCGGGCGCAGGTGAACATCGAGGTGAACATGTGCGACGGCACCTCGGCGAAGTCGAGGACGACCGCGGCCCAGTACTCCACGTTGGTGGCGAGAACCCGGTCGGGCTTGCGGGCGTGCAGCTCCTCCAGCGCGGCGGTCTCCAGCGCGGCGGCGACCTCGTAGCGCGGCGCGCCCAGTTCCTTCGCCGTACGGCGCAGGACGCGGGCACGCGGGTCCTCGGCCCGGTAGACCCGGTGGCCGAAGCCCATCAGGCGGTTGCCCTTGTCCAGCTCGCTCTGGACGTACTTGCGGGCGTCGCCCATCTGCTCGACGCCCTCGATCATGTGCAGCACCCGCGCCGGGGCGCCGCCGTGCAGCGGGCCGGACATCGCGCCGACCGCGCCCGACAGGGCGGCGGCGACGTCGGCGCCGGTGGAGGCGATCACGCGGGCGGTGAACGTCGAGGCGTTCATGCCGTGCTCCGCGGCGGACGTCCAGTACGCGTCGATGGCCTTGACGTGCTTGGGATCGGGCTCACCGCGCCAGCGGACCATGAAACGTTCAACGATGCTCTCGGCCTCGTCCACGCGCTTCTGCGGGACCATCGGCAGCCCCAGGCCGCGGGCCGACTGCGCGACGAACGACAGGGCCGTGACCGAGGCGCGTGCGAGATCGTCGCGGGCCTGGTCGTCGTCGATGTCGAGCAGCGGGCGGAAGCCGTACGCGGGCGCCAGCATGGCCAGCGCGCTCTGTACGTCTACTCGGATGTCGCCGGAATGGACGGGAACGGGGTACGGCTCCGCCGGGGGCAGACCCGGCTGGAACTTGTCGTCGACGAGCAGGCCCCAGACGTTCCCGAAGGAGACGTTGCCCACGAGTTCTTCGATGTCGACGCCCCGGTATCGCAGGGCGCCCCCTTCTTTGTCCGGTTCCGCGATCTCGGTCTCGAACGCCACCACGCCTTCGAGCCCGGGTTTGAAGTCGGACATTCTCGGCCGCCTCCCTCTCTTGTGAAGTCCAGAGCCTTGATGTCGAGATACCGGCGGGTCAATTTAACCCGCAGTGTGACGCTGTCGTGTCGCCGCCCCTCCCCCACGCCGTTCCCCCTGTTGGGGGCCACCGGGTGAGAAGTGCGCCGGGCGCGCGACAATACCTTTCCGTGGACAGCGCTTCGCACCTGCCCGGGCTCCGGCACAGCTACGAGGGTGAGCCCCTGCTCGAAACCGGCATGGCCGACGACCCGGTGACGCAGTTCGCGCTGTGGTTCGCGGACGCCGTCGCCGCGGGCCTGCCCGAACCGAATGCCATGGTCGTCGCCACCAGTTCCGCCGGTGGCCGTCCCTCCGCCCGCACCGTCCTCCTCAAGGGGTTCGACGAACGCGGGTTCGTCTTCTTCACCAACTACGAGTCTCGCAAGGGCCGCGACCTCGCCGAGAACCCGCGGGCCTGTCTGTTGTTCCCCTGGCATCCGATCCGGCGGCAGGTCCGCGTGGAGGGCCCGGTCACCCGGATCTCGCGCGAGGACAGCGCGGCCTACTTCCACTCCCGGCCGTACGGGTCGCGCATCGGCGCGTGGGCCTCCCGCCAGTCCGCCGTGGTGGAGTCGCGTGAACGGCTCGACGCCCGCTACCGGGAGCTGGCCGAGCGCTGGCCCGAGGACCCGCCGATGCCGGACTTCTGGGGCGGCTTCCGGGTGGCGCCCGCGGAGGTCGAGTTCTGGCAGGGTCAGACCGATCGCATGCACGACCGGCTCCGGTACCGGCTGGCGCGCGGCTCCTGGGTCATGGAGCGCCTGGCCCCATGACCCCGGAGGCGGCGGTGCGGGCCGCGACCGTGAGGTCGGCGAGGAAGCCCGCGTACGCCTCGTCCCGGTCGGGCGCGCGCAGGATCGCCGAGGGGTGGATCGTCGCGACGTAGTAGGCGCCCTCCCGGCGCGGGACCGGCTCGCCCCGGTGGCGGGTGACCCGGAAGTCCGGGCCCAGCAGGGCCCGGGCGGCGGTGGCGCCCAGCACCACGGTCACCTCCGGGTCCACCAGGCGCATCTCGGCCTCCAGCCACGGCCGGCAGGCGTTGATCTCCCCGACGGTCGGTTTCTGGTGGATCCGGCGTTTGCCGCGTAGCGTGAACTTGAAGTGCTTCACCGCGTTGGTGACGTACACGGCCTCGCGGTCGATGCCCGCCTCCTCCAGGGCCCGGTCCAGCACGCGGCCCGCGGGCCCGACGAACGGCGCGCCCTCGTGGTCCTCCTGGTCGCCCGGCTGCTCGCCGACCAGCATGAACCGCGCGTCCGGGACGCCCTCGCCGAAAACCGTCTGGGTGGCGTCGCGGTAGAGGTCGCAGCCTTCGCAGTGGCGCGCGGCCTCCCTGAGGGCGGGCAGACTGACCTCGTCAGGAAGGAATCGCTGGGCTCCGATGTTTCCCATCCTGGGTCGCTTCCCCAATAGGGTCGGCTGCGAACGCGGGGGAGGTCGTAGCATCGTTGTAGTAGTGGAGGAGCCTTGACCGCACATGGCCTGATCGACACGACGGAGATGTATCTCCGCACGATCTTCGAACTCGAAGAAGAAGGCATCGTGCCGCTCCGGGCCCGGATCGCCGAACGCCTGCAGCAGAGCGGCCCGACGGTCAGCCAGACGGTGGCGCGGATGGAACGCGACGGCCTGGTCAAGGTGCAGGGGGACAGACACCTCAGCATGACCGATCTCGGCCGTACGCTCGCGATCCGCGTGATGCGCAAGCACCGCCTGGCTGAGTGCCTGCTCACCCAGGTGATCGGCATGCCCTGGGAAGAGGTCCACATCGAGGCGTGCCGGTGGGAGCACGTGATGTCGGAGTCGGTGGAGACCCGGCTCGTCGGCCTGCTGCAGAACCCCCGGTTCTGCCCCCACGGCAATCCGATCCCCGGTCTCGACGAGCTGGGGGTGCCGCAGCCCGGTTCGGGCGGGGATGAGATGGTGTCTCCCATGGTGACCCTCGCGGGTCCGAGCGCCGTGCCCGTCGTCGTGCGGCGAATCAGCGAACAAGTGCAAAGCGACCCGGCTGTGATGCTTAAACTCAAGCAAGTTGGGATACAACCCGGACGCGAGGTGACGCTCGCGGCGAGCGACAACGGTGTACGGGTGACAGGTGATGGTGAGGTGGGTAGCACGACCGCGGACCTTCCGCGCGATGTGGCCTCTCACGTTTTCGTCACCAGACGATGACGGAAAGAGTTGTGCCTGGTTGAATCCCGTAGGGAGTCCTTCATTTCTCGCGACCCAGCCTTCGCAGGAGCGCCCGTGCCCGGCATAGCGAACCCGCCTCGTCAAGGGATGGTCGTGGCATGAGGCGCTGGGGAGACTTGTCACAGGACGCGGACGACCGCCTCACCGCCGGCTCCGTGCTGGACCACGCGGAGATGGCCGTGGTCGTGACCGACCGGTTCAGCAACGTCCTCTACTGGAACCCCTTCGCCGAGCGGTTGTTCGGCCGGGTGGGCGCGAATCCGGGCCGGGAGTCGCTGCGTACCCTCGGCATCTCCGACCACGACCACCCGCTCGCGGCCGACCTCGCCAAGCAGGTGCTGCGGGGCGGGGTGTGGGAGGGCACCTTCGACGTGGTCCGGGGCGACGGCACACTGATCTACGTACGCGCCCAGGCCGTGCCGCTGCGGCATCCCTCCGGCTCGATCACGGGCATCGTGATCACCGCGCGCGAGGCGATGCGCAGCAACGAGCGCGAGAAGGACCGCTTCGGCCTGCTGGAGCGGATCGGCGAACGGCTGGCGGGCTCCCTCTACGTCGAGGAGACGCTCAACCGGGTCGCGGAGTCGCTCGTCCCGCAGTTCGCCGACCACTGCTTCATCGAACTGGCCGAGGGCGACCGTCTGGTCCGCAAGGTCTCCACCCACGTGAGCGGCTGGACGCCGCCGCCGGGCTCCTGGCCGCCGGTGGGCGCGGAGATCGCCTACCCCCTCGGGCACTACGCCGACACCGCGCTGCGCCGCCAGGAGACGATCCTGGTCGAGGACTTCTCCCAGGTCAGCTATCCGGCGCCGAGCGAGGGCGAGGCCCGCCTGTTCGCCGAGATCGGGGTGACCTCCGCCATCGTCGCCCCCCTGTGCGTGCGCGGCGAGACGCTCGGGCTGATGTACCTGCTCCTGTCCAACCTCACGAACCGGCACTCGCCCCACTACGACACCTTCGACCGCGACTTCGTCGGCGCCATCGCCACCCGCGTCGCGCTCGCCGTCGACAACGCGCTGCTGTTCGAGGAGGAACGGCACACCGCCGAGTCGTTCCAGAAGCACCTGCTTCCGCGTGTGCTGCCGTCGTTCGACGGGCTGGAGATCGCCCACCGCTACTTCCCCGCCGCCCCGCTCGCCACCCACGGCCAGGGCATCCAGACCCAGGTGGGCGGCGACTGGTACGACGTGATCCCGCTGTCGGCGGGCCGGGTCGGCATCGTGATCGGCGACGTCGAGGGCCGGGGCGCCAAGGCCGCGGCGGTCATGGGCCAGCTCAGGGCCGCGCTGCGGGCCTTCGCCCAGGACGACAAGCCGCCCGCCGACATCCTCGCCCGGCTGGACGAGTGGACCCGCGTGGTCGCCTCGCCGGAGCACGACGACTTCGGCGCCGACATCACCAACCCGCCGATCGTCACCTGCCAGTACATGGTGTACGACGCCTGGTCGAGGCAGCTGTGGTTCGCCAACGCCGGGCACGCGCCGCCGCTGCTGCTCGTGGACGGCGAGGTCAGGGACCTGGAGATCACCGAGGTCGGCCAGCCGCTCGGGGTGCGGGCCAAGGGCATGCACGCCGACCTGGTCTACAAGGAGGAGACCCGAATCCTGCCGGCCGGGGCGACCCTGCTGCTCTACACCGACGGCCTGGTCGACCGCAGGCCGCCGCGCGACGCGGCCGCGGGTGCGTACGACGACGAGACGCTGACGGTCCTCCGCGAGAAACTGGCCAAGTCCTCGGGGGAGTCCGTCGAGCGCATCGCCGACCTCGCCACCGGCGCGGTCCCCGGCGAGATCGACGACGACATGGCCATCCTCGTCGTCCGCGCGGCCGGCACCGAACTTCAGTCGCAGGAGCGGACGTTCCCGGCGCAACCGATCATGGTGAGCGAGGCCCGGCGGATGGCGTCCGAGGCGTTCGAGGCGTGGCAGGTGCCCGAGGAACGCGCGGAGCTGGCCTGCCTGCTGGTCTCCGAGGTCGTGACCAACGTGGTCCTGCACGCCGCGAGCGCGGGCGTGCCACGCCGCGAGCTGGTGCTCGACGGCCCGCCGCTGCCGTTCGACGAGTCGTGGGACGTGCCGGGCTTCGAGGAGGAGATGGCCGGCGACAAGGAGTTCACCCTCCGGCTGCGCCGGGGCGGGGAGTCCGTCTGGGTGGAGGTCTTCGACCAGGACCTGCGCCTGCCGCGCATCCGCAGCGCGGGGGAGAACGACGAGGGCGGCCGCGGCCTCTACCTCGTGGACCAGCTCGCGCGGCGCTGGGGTTCCCGTCCGACCCGGGAAGGCAAGGCGGTTTGGTTCGAGATCCCCATCGGCGGCCGGTGACCGATCCGCATCGGCGGCCGGTCGCCCTCCGCGCTCGGCGCGCGCCGGCGCGGAAAGACGCGCATACTGATCGTCATGGACCCCGGACTCATCCTTCTGGTCTTCCTGGCGTTCCTGTTCGCGTGGCTGCTGAACAAGGTGCGCCGGTTCTTCCGGCTGGGCACGGTGGCCTACGCGGGGGTGATGATCGTCTTCGTGCTGGTCATGCTGCTCCTGTGGGGCCAGCAGCACCGCTGACGCACGTCGCGGCGACCCCCTCCAGCAGGCAGGCCAGCCCGAACTCGAACCGCTCGCCGTAGGTCTGGTCCCGGGCCTCGAGGACCCGCCGGGCGAACTGCGGGTAGGCGCCGCTCTCGATCACCTCGCGGATGTACGGGCCGACCCCGGCCCGCCACTGCTCCTCCGTCAGGCCGGTCCGGCGTTGCGCCTCCTGCTCGGCGGCTTCGCGGGAGACGGCTCCCGCCACGTAGTCGCCGACGAGGGCGACGACGCCGGCCGCCAGCGTGATGTCGGAGGTGAGCTGCCCGGCGGCGGCGAGCGCGTGCTCCATGCCGCGCAGGGAGTTCGGGCCGAGCGCGGGCCGGGTCGCCATCACCGCGCCGAGCCAGGGATGACGCAGAAGCGTCGCCCGATGCGCGCGCGCCATCGCCGCCAGGTCGGCCCGCCAGTCCCCGGTCAGCGGAGCGGGCTCCGTCTCGCCCGCGATCGCGTCGACCATCAGCTCCAGGAGCTCGTCCCGCCCGGCCACGTACCGGTAGAGCGAGGTCGTGCCCGAGCCGAGATCGGCGGCGACGCGCCGCATGGAGAGCGCGTCGAGCCCCTCGGCGTCGGCCAGCGCGATCGACGCCTCCACGATGCGCCCGACCGTCGGCGCCTGCCGCCGCGGCGTGGGCCGTTCCCGGCCCCACACCCGGCCTGGAAGTGAGCTCTCCGCACCCATGGCGCCCATCGTACCGGTGCGGGTACGGTGTTCCCATTACGGGAACGCCGTGCCCGAAACTGGAGGAGGGCCTATGCGTACGACAGAGGTGCTGGTCGTGGGAGGCGGCTCGGTGGGACTGGCCACGGCGGTCTTCCTGAGTCACCACGGAGTGAGGACGCTGCTGGTGGAGCGCGACGAGGGTCCGCGGTCGCACCCACGGGCCACGGGAATCGGCGTCCGGACGGTGGAGATGCTCCGGGAGACCGGCCTGGCCGGCGCGGTGGACGCGGTCGCCCTCGACTGGTCGGCGGGAGCCCTGGGCAAGGCGCGGGCGCGGACCCTGGCCGACCTGGCGGAGACCGCCCCGCCCGCGCCCGCCGTCCCCCGGCAGGTGCCCTACAGCCCCGCCGCGTTACGCGGCCCCTGCCCGCAGAACCGGCTGGATCCCGTACTGCTCGCCGCCGCCCGCGAGAATGGCGCGACCGTGTCGTACGGCACCGGGCTGGTCTCGTTCACCCAGGACGAGGAGGGCGTCACGGCCGTGCTGTCCACGGGAGAGCGGGTGCGGGCCCGCTACCTGGTGGCGGCCGACGGCGTCCGCAGTGAGGTCCGGGCCGCGCTGGGCATCGGCCTGACCGGTCCGGGCGCGCTCACGGAACCGGGGCAGAACATCTTGTTCCGCGCCGACCTGCGGGAACTGGTCCGCGGACGCCACTTCGTCGCCTGTGAGATCACCGATCCGGCCGCGCCGGGCATGCTCATCACGATCGACGGCGAGAAGGAGTGGGTGTTCCTCACCGGACTCGACCGGGAACCGGCCCCCGCGCTGATCCGCGCCGCGACCGGCGTGCCGGATCTGGACGTGGAGATCCTCAGCACGCTGGTCTGGCGGGTGCGGGCCCAGGTCGCGGAGCGGTTCGCCCAGGGGCGGGTGTTCCTGGCCGGAGACGCCGCGCACGCCGTGCCGCCGCTCGGCGCCTTCGGCCTCAACACGGGTGTCGCCGACGGGCACAACCTGGCCTGGAAGCTGGCCCTCGTGCTCCGCGGCGAGGCCGGCCCCGCGCTGCTCGGCACCTACGACGCCGAACGCCGGCCGGTGGCGTCGCTCACCATGGAGCAGGCGCTGGTGCGGATGTCCGACCCCGCCCTGCACTGGGGCCACGGCCCCGCCGCGGCGGAGGCGCGGGCGGCGGCGGGCGCTCTCAACGCCCCGGTCGTGCACCTCGGCCAGCGGTACGTCTCCGCGGCCGTGATCGACCCGCGGCCCGAACTGCCCTCGGCCGAGGACGTGGTCGCCTGCCTCGACGGTTCCCCCGGCTCGCGGATGCCGCACGCCTGGGTGTCCGAGGGCGTGTCCACTCTCGACCTCGTACGGTCGCGGTTCACCGTCTTCACCAGGCGGCCCGGCGAAGACCGCGACGAGGCGGGCGGCGCCGCGTGGCCGGCCGAGGCGGCCAGGCTCGGCCTGACCGCCCACGCCGTCGATCTGGCCGAGATCCCGCCGGGCGGCGCGCTGCTGGTGCGCCCCGACGGGTACGTCGCCTGGCGGGCGGAGGGCGGCCCCGAACGGCTCGGCGGCGTGCTCGACCGCCTGCTGGCCCGCGGGCGGGACGGCTAGAAGTCGAACGACCTGCCGATGATCTCCTTCATGATCTCGGTGGTGCCGCCGTAGATCGTCTGGACCCGGCTGTCCAGCCAGGCCTTGGCGACCGGATACTCCAGCATGTAGCCGTAGCCGCCGTGTAGCTGGACGCACCGGTCGACGACCTTGTTCTGCAGCTCGGTCGTCCACCACTTGGCCTTGGCCGCGTCCACCGCCGTCAGTTCCCCGGCGTTGAGCGCGCGCACGCACTTGTCCAGATAGTGGCGGGCGATGTCGACCTCGGTGGCCAGTTCGGCCAGCACGAACCGGGTGTTCTGGAACTTGCCGATGTTCCGGCCGAAGGCGGTGCGGTTGCGGCAGTACTCGATCGTCTCCTCCAGGACGGTCTCCGCCGCCGCCACGGCCGCGACCGCGATCGACAACCGCTCCTGCGGCAGGTTGTTCATCAGCTGGAAGAACCCCTGGCCCTCCTCGTCGCCGAGGAGGTTGGCCACCGGCACCCGGACGTTCTGGAAGAACAACTCGGCCGTGTCCTGGGCGTGCATGCCGACCTTCTCCAGGTTGCGGCCGCGGGTGAAGCCCTCCATGCCGCGCTCCACCATCAGCAGCGACGTGCCGCGGGCGCCCGCCGAGGGGTCGGTCTTGACGACGACCACGACGAGATCGGAGTTGATCCCGTTGGTGATGAAGGTCTTCTGCCCGTTCACCACGTAGTGGTCGCCCTCGCGGACGGCGGTGGTCCGGATGCCCTGCAGGTCGCTGCCGGCCCCCGGCTCGGTCATCCCGATCGCCGTGATCAGCTCGCCGGACGCGAAGCCCGGCAGCCACCGCTGCTTCTGCTCGTCGTTCGTGAGGTCGACCAGGTACGGCGCCATGATGTCGTTGTGCAGGCCGAAGCCCAGGCCCGTCGCGCCGACACGGATGATCTCCTCGACGATCACCGTGTTGTAGCGGAAGTCGGAGATGCCCGAGCCGCCGTACTCCTCCGGCACGGAGAATCCGAACATGCCCAGCTCACCGGCCTTCTTCCACACCTCGCGGGGGACGATGCCGTCCTTCTCCCACTGCGCGTGGTGGGGGACGACCTCACGGGCCATGAACTCACGGACGGTCTCACGGAAGAGGTCGTGCTCCTCGTCGAAGAGGTCTCGCCGCATCAGGTACGCCTCCGGGGCAGGATCGGTCAGCGGCACCAGAATACGATTCTGGTGGCGCCCCGGTCGATCCGCTCTCTCTCGTACGGCGGGTCACAACTCCGACAACATCGCCATAACGACCCCTTTGACCACTTCCGTACCTCTAAGATCTAGCTCGCGTTTGCTGTAGGCCCGCCAGGGCGCGGACCTTTGATCGGAGTATGTGGTGAAACGGTGGAGAGCGGGTCTCCCTAGGACCATGGCCGCCTTGGCCCTCGGCCTGGCCGGCACGGCGGCGATCGTCGTACCGGCGGTGACGGCCACGGCCAGTACCGCCGACCTCGTCGTCGACTACGCCTGTAACCAGGGCATCGCGGGGACGGGATCGGGCACGGTCTATCTCCGGACGAAGCTCACTGTTCCCACGACGCTGAACGTCAAGGATCCCCTCAACGTCGCCTGGAACCTGGCGTACCGGGACGCGACGCGTTTCGGGGCGCCCACCCTGCTGCCCAACGGCGGCAGGATCTACGTGACCGGAGAGGTCAACCTCAGCGACGGCTGGCAGGGACAGCTGCAGCCGGTGGGGAGCATCGACCAGACCGAGGCGATGAAGAAGGGCACCCCCCTCACCCTGCCGACCACGATCTCGGACTTCGCGTACACCACGAGGGCCGGCACGGTGACGGTCAAGCCGGGCAACCTCTATGTGGACTTCCGGCCGCCCGCCTCAGAGATCATGGTCAACGACGACGACCCCTCGATCACCTACAGCCCCGGCGACTGGAACAACGTCGACGACCGGCCGAGCGGGGACAACGACTACCACCTGGACTTCCACCGGACCACCAAGGCCGGCGCGTGGGCGTCGCTCACCTTCACCGGCACCGGGATCGAGTACGTCACGCAGCGGGACCGGCGCGCGGGACCGGTCGAGTTCTGGGTCGACAACCAGTTGGGGACGCCGCCGCGGGTCAACCCCTCCCGCAACGACGACGACACGATGGTGAACGACTCGAACGTCGGGGGCCAGACCCTGTGGAGCTTCAAGGGGCTCGACTACGGCCAGCACACGATCACCATCAAGAACGTCGAGGACAAGCGGACGCTGCTGGACGCCTTCCGCGTCATCACCGGTGAGCTGCCCGGCCCGCCGCCGCAGTACCGCGCCACGTGCACGCTCATCAGCGCTCCGGTCGCCGTGCAGGTGACCATCGGCGGCGGTGACACGCCGGGCAGTCCGTCTACGTCGCCTGACACGTCTCCGTCCGTTTCGCCGGACACCTCGCCGTCGACGTCGCCGAGCGGCACGCCTGACGGCAACAGCCCGTCGCCGTCTCCGTCGGTGTCGCCGAGCAAGACGCCGAGTTCTTCTCCGTCGGCGGCGGCGACGCAGAGCTATCTGACGAGCGTGATCGTGAAGGGCACCCCGTCGCCGACGGCGACGCGTACCGTGACGCTGACCGCGACGCCGACGGTGGCGCAGGTGGCGGTCACTCCGCAGGGCGGCGCGCAGACCGGTGAGGCTCCGGAGCGGATGGCCGCATCGGGCCCGCTCCTGCTCGGCTCCGGCGGCGCGCTACTGATGATCGGCGTGCTCAGCGGCGTGGCACTGCTGCGGCGCAGGGCGGCGCACGCGGGCGAGCGGGGCTGAGGAGGATGACGATGAACCCGACTCCTGAGGGCGGCGCCCCCGCCCAGGACCCACAGAGCGGCCAAGCCGCGCAGAAAGCGCAGAGCGGCCAAGCCGCGCAGAGCTCCCAGAGCGTGCCGGACGCGCAGGGCGGTACGGGCCCGCAGAGCGTCCAGGGGGACGCGGCGGGGAAGCGTAGGGGCCTTCCGCAGCCTGTTCTCGCGACGCTGCTCGTGGCCGGGTCGTTCGGCGGCATCGCCGCCGTGATGGCGGGCATGCTCGCCGTGCTCTCGCCCGGCGGCTCCCAGGACGCCGGTCAGACGCCGGGCGTGCAGTTGAACGTGCAGGACGCCGGAAGCGTGGCGTTGCTGCCTCCGACCGTAGGCCCGGGCGGGCCGGGCGTGCCGCTGACGGCGGCGAACGCGACCGCGCCGCCGCCGCAGCCCGCCATCCAGCCGATCGGCCCGCTGACCCTCACCACCACCACGGCCTCGTCGTCCTCCTCGCCGGTGTCCTCGTCCTCGAACACGGCGAAGACGAGCACGGCGAAGACGGCGACGGCGAAGAAGGTCACCGGCAGGCCGCTGAAGATCAGCATTCCGTCGATCGGCGTGAAGGCCGCCGTCGGCTCCGTGGGAGTGCAGAAGTCCGGCGCCATCCAGGCGCCGCCGCTGAGCAGGCCGAGCCTCACCGGGTGGTACCGCTTCGGGCCCGCCCCCGGCGACCAGGGGCCGGCGATCATCCTCGGGCACGTCAACACCCGTAAGGGCGCGGCGGTGTTCAGCCGCCTGCGCGAGCTCAAGCGCGGCAACAAGATCGCCGTACTGCGTGCGGACGGCAAGACGGCGATCTTCACGGTGGACGGGATCGAGCAGGTCAGCAAGTCGGCGTTCCCGACCAAGCGGGTCTACGGCAACACGATCACGTCCTCGCTGCGGCTGATCACCTGCGGCGGCGTCTTCAACGCCAAGCAGCACAGCTACACCGACAACATCGTCGTCTACGCCACGCTGACGGCGACCAAGGGCAAGGGCAAGTAAGCCCGAGTCCGCTCGCCCGTGAGGGGCGCCGTCGCGCCCCTCACTCCGGCGGGTGGTCAGCCCAGCCCGATCACCTCCTCGCCCTCCCGCGCCTCGCGCTCGGGCGGGTCGAACGGCTCGCGGCGTCCGGCCGCACGCGCGGCCCGGGCGGCGCGCTGGACCAGCAGTGTTCCGGCCACCGCCGCGAGGGCCACCACGACCAGCGCGTACGGCTGCCGCCAGGGCGGGGAGCCGCCGTCCGCGGCCGCGGCTCCGCTCGCCCGCATCGCCGCGGGTTGTGAGGACGGCGGCGCGAGTCCTGCCTGCCCGGCGGCCTGCGCGGTCGCCTGCCCGGCCTGCTGCTCGGGCGAGGAACCCGACGGGGTGGCGAACGGCGCACGGGCGGGGATCACGGTCGCCGCCTTCCAGGGGAACCCCGGCGGTTTCACCCGGCCCCAGTAGTCCGTGATCTCCGAACCGGCCTGCATCGCGTACTGCGGCGGGGCCGGCTTCAGCGTCCCCGGCACGGTGAGCGTCCCCACCTCGTAGGGCGCGAACTTGCCCTGCACGCCCTGCACCCGCCACCGCCCGGCCGGCACCGTGATCGTCGTCGCGTAGTGGGCGGGATCCGGCAACGGCGTCCCGCCGAAGCTCAGGGTCGTGCCGTCCTCTCCCGTCAGCAGCAGGCCGGTCGGCCCGAGCGCGCCGTAGTCGTCGTACGGATGCGTGCCGTGCTGCAGCACCCAGTAGCCGACCGTGTAGGACACACCGGGCCGCAGCGTCGCGGGCAGCGGATCGAGTTCGGTGACGGCCCAGAACCCCGCGCGGGCGTGTGCGGGCGGCGCCGCCACCAGGACCGCCGCCAGCGCGGCGAGTACCATGATCAGTCGTCTCATCTCAGTCAACCTCCGCCCTGCTTACCGCCGGAAGTCCGTGAGGGTTCCCTGAGAATTTCCTGACTTCCCGCTGCATGTGGTTATGGCGGTGGTCAACTCCTGGAAGACTGATGGCCAACCTGTACGCGACTGAGGTGGCGGGAGAGACGGCGTGGCCGACCCGAGCGTCCGGCAGCGGAGTGGCCGGCGACGAATCGCGGCGCGGGTGGCGGCGGGAGCGACGGCGGCGTTCGCGCTGATGACGTGGCCGGTGCTCGCGGCGAGCGAGACCAAGACCGTCCTCTACTCCTGCACCGCGATGGGCGGCGGCCAGGGGACCTACCCGGTGAGCGTGACCCTGCTCGGGCCCGACAGTCCGACGGTGGGCGGCAACGTCCCGGTCACCTGGCGGATGGCCCCCGCCACGACCGCCGAGGGGCAGACGCCGATGCTCGCGCCGACGGCCGTCGCGTCCGGCGACGCCGTGGCCGCGGAGGGCGTGATGAAGGTGACCGGCACCCCCGTGGTGAGCGGGTCTCCCTCGCCGTCCCCCAGCGCGAGTGCGAGTCCCAGTGCCAGTGCCAGTGCCAGCGCGAGTCCCAGTGCCAGTGCCAGTGCGAGCCCCAGCGTCAGTCCCAGCGCGACTCCGAGCCCGAGCCCGCCCGCCGGTGACACGGATCCGCAGGGAGGCACCGACACGACGCCGTCCCCGGACGAGTCGGATCCGGCGACGGGGTCCCTCGCCGCGGAAGGCGGCCGCACGCTGAGCCCTTCGGCCAGAGTGACCGCCGAGACGCCCGTGGCGGCGCAGGCCACCCTGTCGCCGATCCCCGATCTGGTCGTCACCCTGACCCCGACGGCCACCGGGGTCGTCGGCGTGGAGGCCGGCGACTTCACGCTGCGGCTGCTGCCGTCCGGGACCGGCACGGGAGCGGCGCTCTACACGTGCACCCTGCCGGCCTCCGCGGCCGGGGCCTCGCTCGCGCTCACCGTCGCCGCCTCGGCGTCGCCCTCCGCCTCTTCGTCCGCGTCGCCGAGCCCGTCGGACACCGATGACGACGACACGACCACGACGCCCAGCCCGGCCGAGACCACCACGACGACGGCGACCGCGACGGCGACGGTCACGCACACCGCCACGGCCAGGGCCACCACGACCGTCTCCCACACGGTGACCGCGCAGGTCAGGACGACCCCGGTCGGCGGCGCGCAGACGGGCGCGGGCGGCGACGCGGGCCCGGACGCCCGGGTCGTCGTGCTGACCGGCCTGCTGCTGATGGCCGCCTCCGCGGCCGGAGGCCTGCTGCTCCGCCGGCTCGGCCCGGGCGCGCGTCCGTACGGCGGGCGGTAGCGTGGAGTGACGCGGATATGACGAAAACATGACCAGGTTTGGGGAATCGGCGGCGAGGATGGGGCTTTTGTCCGTAAAATCTCTACCCTGTCGTGACCGTACTCTGGAATGCTGGTACGCCTGTTCATTCTGAGCACAAGTAGGGGAGAGAAGTCAGTGCTGAAGTCCAAGGCGCGGGGCCGTGTCGCCGGGAGGGCCGCCGCGGCCGGAGTAGTCAGCGCGGGCGTCCTCCTCGGCCTGACCGCGCTCGGCGCGCAGGCCGACGTGAAGACCGTCAGCTACACCTGCACCCCGTCGGCCACCGGGGCCACGCCCGTCAACCATGACTTCACCGTGTCGCTCACGGCGAACACGGCGGCGACCGGCACCCAGTACACGGCGACCCTGAGCATCGCGGCGGTCGCGCAGTCGCCGTTCCCGGCGCCGGTGGCGATCGAGAGCGGTGCGTCGATCCAGCTGCAGCCCAGCGTGGCGGCCACGGTGCTGCCCGCCACGGCGACCGCGGGCGTCTCCACGCCATCGCCGACCAACTCGGTGACCGCGAACGTGGCGGCCCAGGGGACGATGCCCCCGCTGCCGGTGGCGACGCTGACCGTCACCCCGTCCACCGGGGCCACGTCCGTCGCCCTCACGGCGAAGGACTTCACGATCAACATGCTCGCGCCCGCCGCGACGGGCACCGTCACGACGACGCCCACCCTGCTCTACAGGTGTGCGATCGCGTCTTCGGGCACCAACACGACGCCCGCGTCGGCGACGATCGCGGTGACGGCCTCCTCCAGCGCGACCCCCACTCCCAGCCCCTCCGCCACGCCGAGCGCGACGCCCACGCCGCGCGGTACCCGCACCGTGTACGAGACGGTCACCGCGAACACCGCGACCGACAAGGCGACGACCAGGCAGGAGCAGGTTCCCCACACGCCCGCGGGCGGCGCCGCCACCGGCGGCGGAGGAGACGCCGGCCCCGACGCGCGCCTGTTCGTGCTCACCGGCACCGCGCTGATGCTGGCGGCGGCGGGCGGCGGGCTCGTGCTCCGGACCCGGCGCAGGCCGGCGCGGCAGTAGGACGGTGCCATGACGACCCCGCCACCTGGACAGTACCCGCCGGGCCAGCCGTACGGCATGCCTCCCGGGCCGGGCGGTCAGGGGTACCCCCAGCCGGCCTACGGCCAGCCCGTCTTCCAGCCGGTCGTGCTGCCCCCCCAGATGCAGCCCGTACAGCAGCAGCCGCAGCCGCGGCAGGAGCCGCCCACGGGCGGCGCCGCGCAGACGGCCCGCCGTGTGCTGATCACTGCGGCCATCGTGGGGCTGGTCACCGTGCTCGTGGGTGTGGTGATCATGGTGAACCACCCGGACGAGTACGCCCCGTCGAGCCGTACGTCGCTGAAGATGGTGGTTCCGCAGAACGGCCTGGCTCCGTCGGTGGGTCCGGGCGGCGTGGGGCAGCCGCTGACGCAGGCGGTCGCGGGCGCCCCGGCGCCGTTGCCGAAGCTCCCGGCCGCCCCGGCCCTGCAGCCGTCCACGCCCAAGCGCCTGGTCATCCGGAAGATCGGCGTGAACGCGCCGATCAGCTCGGTCGGACTGGACCGCGCCGGCGCGATCCAGACCCCTCCGATCAACAACCACAACCTCGTCGGCTGGTACCGGGGCGGCCCGACCGTGGGAGAGGCCGGTCCGGCCGTCATGCTCGGCCACAAGGACACCGTCTCGCGCAGCGCCGTGTTCAGCCGCCTGCACGAGCTCGCGTACGGCGACACGATCGAGGTCCTCCGCATGGACGGGACGATCGCTGTCTTCACCGTGGGCGGCATCGAGCAGGCCGACAAGCAGACGTTCCCGACGAACCGGGTGTACGGCCAGGCCGCGGACGCCGAGCTCAGGCTGATCACCTGCGGCGGCTCGTACAACCGCACGACCGGTCACTACACCGACAACGTCATCGTCTACGCCCTGATGACCGGCACCCGCCTGGCGAAGTCGAAGTCCTGAACCGGGCGGCCCGCCGGAAAGGGTCGTGGAGAACGCCCCAGGAGGGCTATCGTCTCTTCGACCGATCATGAGGAGGGCCTTGTGGGCTGGTTGTCCAATCTCCTGCTCCCCGGCCGGCTGCGCACAGGCCCCACGGCACTGCTGCCCGCCCGGCCGGACCCGAAGACACTGCTGGCGATAGCGCAGCTCGCCGATCCCGAGGCGAGGCCGGACGGGGACGACGTCCTCGCGGGCGGCTCGCGCGTCCAGCCACCGATCGAGCTCGGCCCGGACCTCCTGGCCAAGCTCGGCGTCCCCGGCGAGGAGCCGCTCTGGGCGTGCCGGATCGCCGCCGACGGCCCGCTGCCGGTGGACTTCTTCGACAAGAGCCTGGCCGAGGGCATCGCGTACCGGCTGGGCGGCTGGTCGGTCTGCCAGGGCGAGCCGGTCGACCCCGCCGAGGAAGACGGCGGCGATCCGGTGGTCTACCTGCCGGCCGTACCGGAACCCGAGGAGGTCCTGCCGGTCCTGGCGGGGCTGCTCCACGCGGACGCCGTGGACGGTGCCAGGTGGCCGGAGGGCGAACTCGTCGACGGCGTCGTCCACGTCCCCGTGCGCCGGGGCAGGGTGGCCGACGTGTACGCGGACGACGACCTGGTGATCACGATCGAGGAGGGTCACCGCGTCCCGCCCGTCGCCCAGGCCCGCTGGCCGTACCTCACCGAGATCGCCGTCGCGAGAGTCTCGCCGGCCGGCCGTACGGAGGAGACGCGGCCCGCCGCCGAGGCGACCGGAGGCACGGAGGACACCGAGGACGCCGAGGACGCCGACGACACGGCCGCCGTCGCCTCCGGCGGCGAGGTTCCCGTCGCGCCGGGCGAGGAGACCGCGCGTCCCGAGGACGTGGATGATCCGGACGCCCTGGAGAGCGACGCCGCGGAGACCGGTGCTGTGGAAACCGGGGTGGTGGAAGGCGGCGTGGCGGAAGGCGGTGCCGGGCCCGGCGACGACGCGGTCGCCGTCGCGCGGGACGCGCTCGTCGGGCGGGCGGCGGTGGCACTGGAGATCGCGCAGCGGCTGCAGGGGATCGCCGCCGACAGCCGGGGCTTCCAGCTCGCCGAGCCCGCCGACGTGCTGCCCGGGGGATATGCCGGAACCCCGCTCGCCTGAACCCTGCCCACCTGAACCCCTGCTCACCTGAATCCTGCCTGTACCGCGCCTGCCCCGACGAAAGCTCTGGTGTAACCTCTCACTAACCGAACATTGCTCGGTTTTGCTCGGGAGGCACTGTGGCAGAGGCGTACATCGTCGGGGCGGTCCGCACTCCGGTCGGCAGGAAGAAGGGCGGGCTCTCCACGGTCCATCCGGTCGACCTCGCCGCGCACACGCTCTCCGCGCTGGTCGAACGCACCGGGGTCGACCCCGCCGCCGTCGACGACGTGATCATGGGCTGCGTGATGCAGTTCGGCCCGCAGTCCATGGACATCGCGCGCAACGCCTGGCTGAGCGCGGGACTGCCGGAGACGGTGGCCGGCGTCACGATCGACCGGCAGTGCGGATCGTCGCAGCAGGCCGTCCACTTCGCCGCGCAGGGCGTGCTGTCGGGCACCCAGGACCTGGTCGTGGCGGCCGGCGTGGAGTCGATGTCGATCGTCCCGATGGGGTCGAGCATCACGGCCGCCCTGGAGAAGGGCATGCCGTTCCCGTTCGGCGACAAGTGGGTCGAGCGGTACGGCACGCAGGAGATCTCCCAGTTCCGCGGGGCCGAGCTGATGTGCGAGAAGTGGGGCCTTACCCGGGAGGACCTGGAGGTCTACGCCTACGAGAGCCACCAGCGGGCGGCCAAGGCGATCGCGGGCGGCCACTTCAGGGAGCAGATCGCCCCGGTCGGCGACGTGGCCGACGACGAGGGGCCGCGGCCCGACACGACGCTGGAGAAGATGGCCGGGCTCAAGACGCTGCGTGAGGGCGGCCGGATCACCGCGGCCACCTCCTCGCAGATCTCCGACGGCTCCGGCGCGCTGCTCATCGCGTCCGATCGGGCGGTGCGCGAGCACGGACTCGTCCCGCGCGCCCGGATCGTCACCCTGGCGCTGGCCGGGGACGACCCCGTCTACATGCTGACGGCCCCGATCCCGGCCACCCGCAAGGCGCTGGACAGGGCCGGGCTGTCGATCGGGGACATGGACGTCATCGAGATCAACGAGGCCTTCGCCCCGGTGCCGCTGGCCTGGCTCAAGGAGATCGACGCCGACCCGGCCAGGACCAACCCCAACGGCGGCGCGATCGCCCTGGGACACCCGCTCGGCGGCACCGGCGCGATCCTCATGACCAAGCTCCTGCACGAACTGGAGCGCACCGGCGGCCGGTACGGCCTGCAGACGATGTGCGAGGGCGGCGGCCAGGCCAACGTCACCATCATCGAGCGACTCTGACCCAACGGGCCCGGCACGCCGGTGGAGCTCACCGTTGATCCATCGGTGCTCGTCTCGGTCCGAGGCGACCGCCGGGCGGCGAGAAGACGAAGGGCACTCCGGGCCGGCCGGAGTGCCCTTCGATGTGTGGACGGCCTACTTGGCCTTCGGGAGCCGCCGAGGCTGCCGTACGGGCCTCATGGGCGGCGCCGGGATCTGGCGCGGCGGGGGCGGGAAGGAACGCCTGGGCTGCGGAGTGCGCGGGTTCTGCTTGCCGCCGTCGCCGCTTCTGCCGGACACGCGAGTACGCATAAGGGATCTCCTGGTACGTCGAGACGCGGCACCGAGGTGCCGTCACTCAGCCGCCGCGTCGGATGGACAGGGCCGGAAAGCTGAGCGGATCAGCGTGGGCTGATCAGCGGTCGCCGTAGAGAATCCACATGCCGGTGACCCTAACAATGCGGCGCAACCGGGCACAAAGGATTTTTCGCGCGTCTAATCGTCACCAAGTGCGGGCCGCCGGCGTACAAGCGGAGTCCAAGTCGACTCCCAGATCATCCCAAGTCCGGTCGTGTCTACTCATATCCGTCAGAGAGACACAGTCCCACCAGGAGTGATTCCAGTGAAGTCCATCAAGCGCGCCGCCGCCGTCCTCGCCACCACGGCCGTGGCCGTCACCACCTTCGGCGTCCTGTCTGCCCCGGCGCACGCGATGCAGCCCGGTGACGGCTGGTACCGCTGCTACGTCTCGGGCTACGGCTGGATGTGGTGCTACAACGTGTGAGCCCATCCGGCTCATCCCCGCTCCACGGGCCCGGCCCCGTCCCGCAGTGTCGCGGGGCGGGGCCCGTCCCGTTCCCGGGCAAAGTCGTTCCGACGGGCCGAACGGCTCAGCCGATGCGGCGGTGCACGTCGTCGAACGTGGCCGGTCCGATGCGCTGCGAGGCGATCCACGGCCCTTCCAGCGACGGGTCCACGATCCCCTCCTCCATGAACGTGTACCGGCCGTCGAGCACCCGCCGGGCCAGCCGTACGTCCTCGGCGTCGGTGTTCTCCCACAGCCGGTCGAACAGCGCCTCGGCCCGCGTCCGGGCCTGATGGCAGAAGGTGTCGGCCAGTTCGTACGGCTTGAGCCCGAACTCGGCTGAGTCCTCCTGCGCGCGCACGCAGACCGCGGTGATCGCGAGCAGTTCCGCGCCGATGTCCACGATCCGCGCCAGGAACCCCTGCCGGTGCTCCAGCCGTCCCTGCCACCGGGACATCCCGTAGAACGTCGACCTCGCCAGCTTGCGGCTGGTCCGCTCCACGTACCGCAGGTGCCGGGCCAGCGGGCCGAACTCCGCGTACGACGTGGGCATCTGGCCCGGGCCGGTGACCAGGCCCGGCAGCCACTTGGCGTAGAAGGCGCCGGCCCGGGTGGCCGCCCGGCCCTTGGCCCGCAGGTCGGACTTCGGATCGATGAGTTCGCCCGCGACCGACAGGTGGGCGTCCACCGCCTCCCGGGCGATGAGCAGATGCATGATCTCGGTCGAGCCCTCGAAGATGCGGTTGATCCGCAGATCGCGCAGCATCTGCTCGACCGGCACGCCGCGCTCGCCGCGGGCGTGCAGCGACTCGGCGGTCTCGTAGCCGCGGCCGCCCCGCATCTGCACCAGGTCGTCCATCACCCGCCAGCCCATCTCCGAGCCGTAGAGCTTGGCCAGCGCCGCCTCGATGCGGATGTCGTTGCGCTCGTCGTCGGCCAGCCGGCCGACCAGGTCGACCACCGACTCCATCGCGTACGCGGTGGCGGAGATGAAGGCGACCTTCCGGGCGACGGCCTCGTGCTCGCCGACGGGGCGTCCCCACTGGACCCGCGCCCGGCCCCACTCCCGGGCGATCTTGGTGGCCCACTTCGCCGCGCCGACGCAGGTGGCGGGCAGGGAGAGGCGTCCGGTGTTCAGCGTGGTCAGGGCGATCTTCAGGCCCTGGCCCTCGCGGCCGATCAGGTTCTCGGCGGGCACGCGCACCTGGTGGAGGCGGGTCACGCCGTTCTCGATGCCGCGCAGCCCCATGAACGCGTTGCGGTGCTCGACGGTGATGCCGGGGGAGTCGGCCTCGACCACGAAGGCGGAGATCTTGGTGCCGGTGCGCGCCATCACGACCAGCAGGCCGGCCACGACGCCGTTGGTCGTCCACAGTTTGACGCCGTTGATCACATAGTCGTCGCCGTCCCGTATGGCGGTCGTCGACAGACGGGCGGGGTCGGAGCCGACGTCCGGCTCGGTCAGCAGGAACGCCGAGATCTCCCCGCGCGCGCATCTCGGCAGGAAGCGCCGCTTCTGCTCCTCGGTGCCGAACAGCCGCAGCGGCTGCGGCACCCCGATGGACTGGTGGGCCGAGAGCAGCGCGCTCAGCGCGGGGGAGCACGAGGTCACGAGGGCCAGCGCCCGGCAGTAGTACAGGTGGCTCAGCCCCAGCCCGCCGTACTCCTCCTCGATGGTCATCCCGAACGCGCCGATGGCCGCCAGGCCCTTGATCACCTCGTCCGGGATCACGGCGGTGCGCTCGATGAGCGCGGGATCGACCTTCTCCTGCAGGAACGTCCGCAGGACGCGCAGGAAGTGGTCTCCCTTCTTGATCTCCTCCTCGCTCAGGCGGGGAGCGGGGTGCACCAGGTCCAGCCGGAAGTCCCCGAGAAAGAGCTGCCTGCCGAAGCTCGGGCGGGTCCACTCCGTCTCGCGCGCCTGCTCGGCCACCTCCCTGGCCCTGGCGTAATCGGTCGTCATGGTCGACCTCCTCGGCGGTGAAGCGAGCTGTGCTCGTTAACTACCCGCCAGTAGCCTTTTGCACCACCGGGAGCCCGATATGTACGGCCGTGCCTCCGCCAGGGGAGGAGATGATCCGGCACCGGCCGCCGTGCGCCTCCACGATGGCCTTCACGATCGACAGGCCGAGCCCCGCGCCGCCCGACAGGTGGTCCTCCCCCCGCTGGAACCGGTCGAAGGCGCGCTCGGCCTGCTCCGGGCTCATGCCGGGGCCGGTGTCCGACACCTGGATCGTCACCGCGCCGGGGGCGCGCAGGATCCGTACGGTGGCCTTGGTGTCCTCGGGGGTGTGCGCCCGCACGTTGCCGAGCAGGTTCACCAGCACCTGGCGGATCCTGGCCTCGTCCACGACCGCGACCAGCGAGGAGGGAGCGTCCACGGTCACCGGGTACGCCGGGTCGAGGGCTGCCGAGTCGGCCGCGACCTCCCGGGCCAGCTGCGCCAGGTCGGTCTCGGCGAGGGCCAGGGCCGCGCCGCGGTCGAGCCGCGCGAGCTCCAGCATCTCGCCCACGAGGCGGCCCATGCGGTTGGCCTCGGCCTCGATCCTTCCCATGATCTTCGGAAGGTCCCCGGACGGGATCGCCCCCGCCCGGTACAGCTCGGCGTACCCGGAGATGGTCGACAGCGGGGTGCGCAGCTCGTGGGAGGCGTCGGCGGCGAAGCGGCGCACCCGGTCCTCCGACGCCTGGCGGTCCCGGAAGGCGTCCGCGATCCGGTCGAGCATCAGGTTGATCGCGGCGCCGAGCCTGCCCACCTCCGACGACCCCTCGGGCATGCGGGCCGACAGGTCGCCTCCCTCGGCCACCAGGTGGGCGGTCCGCGCCATCTTGCCCAGTGGAGCCAGACCACCGGCGATCAGCAGCCGCCCGCCGGCGGCCAGCAGCAGGATCAGCACCCCGCCGGTCGCCAGTTCGCTGACGAGAAGGTGGCGCACCGGGTCGTCGACCGCGTCCAGGGGCACCGCGACGACCATCAGCCGCAGGCCGCTCCGGGACAGCGCGGCCGCCGCGATCATCTCGTTCTCCCCGCCGGGATCGAGGTCGAAGGTGTCACCCTGCGCCGCGTACGCCAGCAGCCGGCTCCTGCCCAGCGCCTCGGCCAGCCCGGGGACCACCGCGGCGTTGTCGGCGTCGCCGCTGACCAGATGGGCCCTCCCGGCGGCCATGTCGTAGGCCGCGACGGCGTAGGTGGAGCCGGTGAGCGCCTGCGCCAGCGGGTCGTCCTCGACCACCCGCCGCGCCGCCGTGACCGTCGCCGCCTGCACCTGTCCCTCCAGGCGCGTACGCAGGTGCCCGCGCAGGACCACGACGCTGGCGAGGGAGAGCACGACGAGCAGGACGGCGCTGACGCCGAGCAGCCCGGCGAGCAGCCGCGTCCGCAGCGACATCACGAACCCTGGGGCGGGCGGAGCGCGTACCCGATGCCGCGCTGGGTGTGGATCAGCGGCGGCCCGAGCGGGTCGAGCTTGCGCCGCAGGTAGGAGATGTAGGTTTCGAGCACCTGGGAGCTCCCGCCGTAGCCCCAGACCTCCTCCAGGAGGCGCCTCTTGGTCAGCACCAGCCCGGCGTTGGCCATCAGGAACGCCAGCAGGCGGAACTCGGTCGGCGACAGGTCCACCGGCACGCCGCCGCGGCGCACCTCCCACCGCGCCTCGTCGAGCTCCAGGTCGGCCACCCGGAGGGTCGGTCCCTGTCCCCGCTCGGCCGCGGCGGGCACGGTCGTACGGCGCAGCACCGCACGGATCCGGGCGATCAGCGCCTCGACGGAGAAGGGCTTGGTCACGTAGTCGTCCCCGCCGAGGCCCAGCCCGCGCACGGTGTCGGCGACCGCGTCGCGGGCGGTGAGGAAGATCACCGGGGGGTGGACGCCGTCCACGCGGATCCGCCGGCACACCTCGAAGCCGTCGATGTCGGGCAGCATGACGTCGAGGACGACCAGGTCGGGCTGGTCCCTGCCGACCTCGTCGATCGCGGCCGCCCCGGTGCCGACGGCCGTCACCGTGAAACCGTGGAACCGGAGCGCGACTTCCACGATGTCTCTGATGTTCGGCTCGTCCTCCACGACGAGGATCCTGGTTTCACTCATTGGGGACCCATTGTGCAGGTCTACGTCCTTGGTCGCATTTCGCCGGTCGATTCCGAGACGCGAGCGACTTCCTTCAGGACGTGTGCGACTTATCGTGGCACGCGGGCGACGCAGAACACGGTCTGGCCGAACGGCGGGGTGACGAACCGCTCGATGAACCGGGTCACCGGCACCACGGTCCGGTCGTAGATCTTGACGAGCCGGGGGTCGGGGTAGCCCACGCCACCCCGCCGTACGGCCGCCCACCAGGCGATGCCGCCGAGGAAGTTGATCGGCTTGAGCACCTCGACGCCGAGGCCGGCGTCGGTGACCGTCTTGCGGAGCGTGGCCGGGGTGTAGCGGGTGACGTGCCCCACCTTGCGGTCGAAGTCCCCGTAAAGCTGCATGTAGCCCGGCACCCAGATGACGATCCGGCCGCCGGGGGCGGTCACCCTGGCCAGGGACCGCAGCGCCTCGGCGTCCTCCTCGATGTGTTCGAGGACGTTCATCATCACGACCGTGTCGACCGGTTCGTCCAGCGGAATCCGCGTCGGCAGGCCGAACTGCAGCACCGACACGTCGTCGCGGTCGGCGAACCGCTTCCGCAGCTGCTCCACGCAGTAGGGATCGAAGTCGCTCACCACGAGCCGGTCGAGACGCGGCAGGAACTGCTCCGCGAAGTGCCCGAGCCCCGAACCGATCTCCAGCAACGACCGCCCGACGTGCGGCGCGACCATGTCGAACTCGTACTGCCGGTAGTTCTTGGCCTCGTCGCCGCCGAGGTGGTTCTCCAGAGCCTCGTCGCCGGCGGCCGGCTGGACTACTCGGTCATACCCAGACATAGAATCCTCGTTTGCAGCGCTGACGATCGTGGAAAGTGTAGTGCCCGTCCTATCGGCCGGTATCCGCTTCGCGCGGGGGTGGGCCGGGACACGCTTCGGGGTTCTCGACGGTCTTTTCCCCGTAGTTCGTGGACGGATCATCCGTCCCCCCATAGTCTTCACCTTCCCGACGCCCCCCGAGTGACATTTCCCCCCGATGGACGACGACGAGGCTGTGACCCGCGCGCTGGCCGGTGATCTCGGCGCCTACGAGGTGCTGGTCACCCGCTACAGCACGATCGCGCACCGTACCGCGAGCCTGCTCGGCGCGGGCGACGAGGCCGAGGACGTCGTCCAGGAGGCCTTCGTCAAGGCGTTCCGCCATCTGCGGAGCTTCCGCAGGGACGCGTCGTTCCGCCCGTGGTTCCTGCGGATCGTGGCCAACGTGACCCACGACCTCACCCGGTCGCGTGGCCGCCGCTCCGACCTCGCCGTACGGCTGGGCCGGGAGCGGGAGCCGTACGAGCCGGACGACCCGGAGAGCGCGGCGATGGGCGCGGACGGCAGGAGCCGCCTGTACGAGGCGGTGCGGCGGTTGCCCGACGGGGAACGCGAAGCGGTGGTGTGCCGGTACTTCCTGCAGTTGTCCGAGGCGGAGACGGCCGAGGTCCTCGGCGTACGGCTCGGCACGGTGAAGTCGCGGACGTTCCGGGCCCTGCGACGCCTGCGGGAGGAGGTGGGCCGTGAGCATCTCGGATGACGGCCGTCCCGGCGACCCCGACATCCCGGAGACGCCGGACGCCCCCGACGCCTTGGACGGCCCTGAGACGACGGAGCCGGCGGAGACGACCGTGGAGGCGCTGGAGGAGCGGCTGCGGGCGCTCGGAGAGCACCTGGGCGCTTCCGGGCCGCCTCCCGCCGACGTGGCGCTCGCCGTCCGGGCCCGGCTGGAGAACGACGACGCGCCGATCCTGCCCACTCGCCGGATCGGTTGGCGGCCCAAGTGGTGGCTCAGGCGGCCGTCGCCGCGCCTCGCGGCCGCCCTGGTGGCGGTGCTGGTGGCGACCCTGCTCGGCGCGACCCCGCAGGGACGGGCCGCGGTGGTGTCGGTGCTCCGGTTCGCCGGGGTGGAGATCCACGTCGGCGGCGCAGGGCCGCTGCCGACGGGACTGCCCGGCCCGCTCCCCGGCGAGCGCCGGGTCACGCTGGCCGAGGCGCGGCGGGCCGTGCGGTTCCCCGTCGCCGTGCCGTCCGCGCTGGGCGAACCGGCCGACGTCCGCGTGGCCGACGGCGGCCGGGTCGTGACGCTGCTGTGGCCGGGCATCCGGCTCGACGAGTACGACGGGACGCTGGCCGTCGTCTGGCACAAGGAACTGGGCGAGCCGTGGCCGGAGCAGGTGGGCGCGGTCGGCGGCTGGTGGATCTCCCGGAACCACGGGGTGTCGTACGTCTCGGCGGAGGGCCGGGCGCGGGAGGAGCGGGTGGCCGGGCCCACGCTCATCTGGCAGCACGGCCTGGTCGGGCTGCGCCTTGAGGGCCCCGGCCGCGACGAGGCCGTGCGGATCGCCTCCTCCGTCCGCTGAAGCGGAACGCGCGGGGGAGCGGCGGAGGGGGCCGGCTATCGGCCGCCGCCGCGCTGCACCTGCCGCGACGGCCCGTCGCCCTCCGCTCCCGGCGCGGCTCCCAAGGCGGCGACCTCGCGCGCCAGCCGGTCACGATCCTCTCGTACGGCCGTGAGCCGGGCGCGCAGCCGGTCGGCGCGGCGGCGTGACAGGTGCGGCTCGGGCGTGGACTCGCCCCGCCACAGGCGCAGCGTCGCATCGGTGCCGCCGGTGGCCAGCAGGTGACCGTCGGGGTGGAAGGCCAGCGCGCGGACGGCGCCGCTGTGGGAGAGGGGCTCGCCGACCGGCCGGTGAGCGGACACATCCCACAGCCGCACGTCCCCGTCCTCCAGCCCGGCGGTGGCGAGCAGCCGGCCGTCGGGGTGGAAGGCCGGTTCGGAGACGAAGCCGATGTGTCCCATGAGCGGGGAGCAGACCGGTTCGCCCGTCATCACATCCCACAGCCGCACGGTCGCGTCGTTGCCGGTGGACACGAGCAGATGACCGTCCGGATGGAAGACCACCCCGGTGACCTCGCTCTTGTGCCCGACCAGAGGTCCGCCGACCGGTTCGCCGGTGATCACATCGAACAGCCGTACGGTCGCGTCGTTGCCCGCGGTCGCCAGCAGCCGGCCCTCCGGGTGGAAGGTCAGAGACCGGATGGCGAAGACCGGATGTCTGTGGCCCGTACGGACGTCGCCGGCGGGTCTGCCGGTGGTCACGTCCCACAGCCGCACGGTGTCGTCGCCTCCGCCGACGGCGATCAGTCGGCCGCCGGGGTGGAAAGCAACGGTCCGGTGGCCCGCGGAGTGGAGGGTCAGGGGGGCGCCGACCGGTTCGCCGGTGGTCACGTCCCACAGACGCAGCGCCGCGTCGCCCGCGGCCGCGAGAAGGTGTCCGTCCGGGTGGAAGGCCAGCTCGTGGACCCAGCCGTTGCGAGTGGTGAGGGGGTCGCCGAGAGGACTGCCGGTGGCCACGTCCCACAGTCGCACCGTCGCGTTCCTGCCCTCGGTGCGCGTGGCCAGGAGACGGCCGTCGGGATGGAACGCCACGCCGCCGATCGCTTCGGTATGAGGGAATGCGGTGCCGGTCGGCCGGTACGGCCCTCCGAGTCGCGCCGGGGCGCTCGTGCCCGCCGCCGCCGAGTCCGCTTCGTCGGCGGCGAGCCACAGGGCCTGGTACGCCTCCGGGTCGCCGTCCAGAGCCTCGACGACGAGTTCGAGCTGGCCGAGGCGCGGCAGCTTCCGGCAGTGAATCACCATGCCGACCGTGGTGTGGCTGAGCGCCTGGCCGGTCAGCCTGGCCAGCTCGCGGTAGCTGGGCCTGCCCCGGCGCCGGTACAGCTCCTGTAATCGGTCGCGCAGCGCGGCCAGCGCCTCCTCACCGGAGGTGGGTGACGAGTTCTCGGACATCGTGGACCGAGCATCCCAGACCATCGCACAACACACAGCGTTTAGCGTGACGCCACCGCCGCAGGACGTACGGCGCCTGTCAGGGGGCGTACGACTTCGTCCGGTGGTGTCAAAGATCGGCCGTAACCGTCAACGGGCCTCCGGCGTCTTTCACCCTGGGATCACCGCCGGATCACCGGCGGCCGGCTGTCGCCGCGCGGGCCCGCGGAATGACCGCCGGTCCCCGCGGCGCACGCCGCCTACCCGAAGGGATCCACCCATGACGATCCTGTCCCAGCTGACCGCCATCGGCGTCGCCGGCCTGTCGCTGCCGGCCGCTCTCACGGTGGTCTACCTGTTCTCCGCCGACTCCGCCCGCCGTGCCCGGGCCATGCGCGTGCTGCGACTGCTGCTGCGGCGCTGATGCCTCGGGCCGGATGGGGGAGGTCACGCGGGAGCGGCGAGCCAGGCGTCGATCTCGGCCAGGAGTTCCTTCCGGACCGGTTCGGGGGCGGCCGACGACCGGATGGACTGCCGGGCGAGCTCGGCGACCTCCGCGTCGGCGAAGCCGTACACCTCCCTGGCGAGCTCGTACTGCGGCAGCAGCCGGGCGCCGAACAGCAGCGGGTCGTCGGCGCCGAGCGCGATCGGCACTCCCGCCTCGAACAGCCGCCGCAGCGGCACGTCCTCGGGCCGCTCGGCGACCCCCAGCCCGACGTTCGACAGCGGGCACACCTCACAGGTGATCTGCCGGTCGGCCAGTCGTTCCATCAGCCGGGGCGACTCGGCCGCGCGCACCCCGTGCCCGATCCGGTCGGCGGCCAGCTCGTCGAGGCACTCGGCGACGCTCGCCGCCCCCAGCAGTTCGCCCCCGTGCGGTACGGCGAGCAGGCCCCCGCGCCTGGCGATGCGGAAGGCGTGCTCGAAGTCCCTGGCCCGGCCCCGCCGCTCGTCGTTGGACAGCCCGAAGCCCACCACGCCCCGGCCCTCGTACCGCACCGCGAGCCGGGCCAGCGTCCTGGCGTCGAGCATGTGCCGGGTGCGGTTGGCGGCCACGATCACCGCCATCCCGATCCCCGCCGCCCGCGCCGCCTTCTCCGTCGCGTCGAGCATCAGCTCCAGGGTCTCGGTCAGCCCGCCGAAACGCTGCGCGTACCCGGACGGGTCGACCTGGATCTCCAGCCAGCGTGAGCCTTCCCTGGCCTCGTCCTCGGCGGCCTCGCGCAGCAGCCGGTACACGTCCTCCGGGCGGCGCAGCACGGACCGCGCGATGTCGTACAGCCGCTGGAACCGGAACCAGCCCCGCTCGTCGGTCGCCCGCAGTTTCGGCGGCCAGTCCTGCACCAGCGCGTCGGGCAGGTGGACGCCTTGATCCCGGGCGAGCTCGATGAGCGTCGAGTGCCGCATCGAGCCGGTGAAGTGCAGGTGCAGGTGTGCCTTGGGGAGCGTTTCGAGTGGGCGTGCCATCTCCATATCCTGCCGTATCCGCTCTCAACCCGCCGCCGGGCTCGCGCGTTGTGGACGGGAGAAAGGGGAGCTCATGACCGATGAAGACGAGGCGGCCTTCGACGAGTTCCTGGCCGCGCGCAGCACCGCCCTCCTGCGCACCGCGATCCTCGTCTGCGGCGCCTCCGCCACCGACGCCGAGGACATGGTTCAGAGCGCGCTGGAGAAGGTCTACCGCCACTGGCCGCGCATCCGTCACGACAACCCGGAGGCGTACGCGCGGCGGGTCGTGGTGAACGGCGCGATCAGCAGGGCCAGGCGGCGCAGGGTGATCAAGGAGATCACCTTCGCCCAGCCGCCGGAGACGCCGGTGGAGTCGCCCGACCTCGGCCTGCGGGACGTGCTGGTCGCCGAACTCAGGAAACTGCCGGCCCGGATGCGGGCCGTACTGGTCCTCCGCTACTGGGAGGACCTGTCGGAGGCCGAGACCGCCGCGCTGCTCGGCTGCTCGGTCGGCACCGTCAAGAGCCAGGCCGCCCGCGGCCTCGCCCGCGTGCGGGCACGAATGGAGAACCTGGAAGGAGTGTCGGCATGAACGTCGAGGAGGCGCTGAGGGACGCGATGGCCGCGCGGGTCGCCGGTGTGCAAGCGCCGCCGTCCCTGGGCCAGTCGGTGCGGCGGCGCAGCCGCCGCACCGCCGTCCGGTTTCGTACGGCGGGAGCCGCCGTGCTCACCGCGGCGGTCGCGGTGGGGGTGCCCGTGGCGCTGACCGCCCAGCCCGGCACCGACCCGGTCGCCGGCGGCCTCGCCGGACCGGGGAGCGGGGCCGGTGCCGGCGTCACCTCTCAGGAGACGGCGACCCCGCCCGCGATCGGCTCCGGTGACACGGTCGCCGTACCCGAGGGCGTCGTCCCCGACGTGGTCGGCAAGAGCGCCGAGGACGTCATGACCCTCCTGGACGACGCCGGATACACGGTGCGGATGGTGAAGGTCGTCACCGGCGACGCCCCGGAGGGGACGGTCATCGCGCAGACGCCGTCCCCCGGGACGACCGCGCCCGCCGGGGCGGCGGTCACGATCACCGTTGCGACGACGGTCGTCTCGACGTCCGACACCGCGCCGGACGCGCAGACCTCGTGGACGCCGCAGGACCTCGGCGACCTCGGGGACGGCCGGACCCTCGGCGGCGTCCACGTCGGTTACCTGCCCAAGGACCTCGAATGGGGCAAGTGGTCCGGCAAGGACGGGTTCGGCACCGAGAGTTACACCACGAGCTGGGTGGAGCCGGGGCTTGAGCCCGGCGTGTACAGCGTCCAGATGATCGTCTACCGGAAGGCGGCGGCGAGCCTGTTCGCGAAGCGGCTGAGAGGCTACGCCGGGCAGGGCGCCAAGCCGGTCGACGTCGACGGAAAGAAGGCGTACCTGATCAGCCTGTCGGAGGGCGGCGACGAGATCAATGACGGGGGCACCCGGACGATCACGTGGACCCTCGCTCCCGGCGTCGGGATCGAGGTGATGATGAGCCCCGACTACGAGGCGAAGATCGGCCGGGCCGCGGCCGACCGGGAACTGCGGAAGATCGCCGCCGGCGTCGCTCTCGACCGCTGACACTCCGCCCCGCGACGCCTCCGGCCGGCTCTCCGAACCGGAGGCGTGGCCCACCCCCCGACTGGGTCATCGTCGCACCATGACGTGGGTCGAAGTTGTACTCAGAGCTGGGGGAGATTGGTACTGAGCACTGGGTCAAATTGGTAATGTGCCTGCGTGAGCCGTGATTCCTACATCCCGCGCATGGTGGATCCGATCATCGACGAACTCTTTCGGACGCTACCCGCGATCATGCTGGTCGGCCCGCGGGCCACGGGCAAGACCACCACGGCCGTCCGGCACGTCGAAACCGTGGTGCGGCTCGACCGGGACAGGGAGAACGCCGCCTTCCTCGCCGATCCGGATGCGGCCCTGGGACGGCTTGCGGAGCCGGTCCTGCTGGACGAGTGGCAGATCGTGCCGGACGTGCTCGGAGCGGTGAAGCGTGCGGTGGACGGCGACCACCGCCCGGGCCGATTCATCCTCACAGGCTCCGTATGGTCCGACTTCGGCGGCCGGACCTGGCCCGGCACGGGACGGGTGGTCCGCATCGACATGATGGGACTCGCGGTCAAGGAGCTTGAGCGCAACACGAGGAGACCCGCTTTCGCCGATCTGCTCGCGCAGGGACGGGTGCGGGAACTCGCCACACCGGCGCAGCCGCCCGATCTGGCCGACTATGTGGATCTGGCGTTGCGCAGCGGCTTCCCCGAGGCTCAGTGGATGCCGCCTTCGGTGCGGGCCCGGTGGCTGGACAGCTACATCGAGCAGACCTTGACGCGGGACATCGAGACACTCGACGGACGGCGCGACCCGGTCCGTCTCCGGGCTTACATGGAGGCGCTGGCTCTGAACACCGCCGGTGTGGTCACGGACAAGACGCTCTATGACGCGGCCGCCGTGAACGCCCGTACGGGAGAGGCGTATGAGCGCCTCCTCCGCGATCTCCTGGTCGCCGACAAGGTTCCCGCCTGGTTCAGCAATCGCCTGAAGCGGTTGATCCGCGGGTCCAAGCGCTATCTCGTCGACCCTGCACTGGTCGCGGCCCTGCTGCGGGTGGACGAACGAGCGATCCTCCGCGACGGCGATCTGCTCGGCCGGTTGCTCGACACCTTCGTGGTTCAGCAGCTGCGCGCGGAGGCGCCGGTCTGCGACAGCCGGCCCCGCATCTACCATCTGCGGCAGGACCAGGGACGGCACGAGGTCGACATCATCCTGGAGCTCGGCATGGGACGAGTGATCGGGATCGAGGTGAAGGCCGCCGCCGCTCCGCGGCACGACGACGCGAAGCACCTGCGGTGGTTGCGGGACGAACTGGGCGATCGCTTCGTGGCCGGTGTCGTGCTGCACACCGGTCCGCGTGTCATAGAGATGGACGAGAGAATCGTCGCGGCGCCCATCTGCGTCCTCTGGTCCTGAACGCGGCCACGGCGGTTCGACCGCAAGACGTTGTTTCACCTTGTCGCCGGCATGGCGAAGGCCCGGTCCCGCGTGGTGGGGGCCGGGCCTTCGTGCCGGATGGGCGAAGTGCTAGTGCGCCTCGGACAGCAGCTTGGCCAGCCGGCTGACGCCCTCGGCCAGGTCGTCGTCGCCCAGGGCGTAGGAGAGGCGGAAGTAGCCCGGGGTGCCGAAGGCCTCACCGGGCACCAGCGCGACCTCGGCCTCCTCCAGGATGAGCTCGGCCAGCTCGGCCGACGACGCCGGGCGCCTGCCGCGGATCTCCTTGCCGAGCAGCGCCTTCACCGACGGGTACGCGTAGAACGCGCCGAACGGCTCGGGGCAGACCACGCCGGGGATCTCGTTGAGCATCCGGACCATGGTCTGGCGGCGCCGGTCGAAGGCCGTGCGCATCTCGGCGACGGCCGACAGGTCGCCCGAGACCGCGGCGAGCGCGGCGGCCTGCGCGACGTTGGAGACGTTCGAGGTGGCGTGGGACTGCAGGTTGGTGGCCGCCTTGACCACGTCGGACGGGCCGATCAGCCAGCCCACCCGCCAGCCGGTCATCGCGTACGTCTTGGCCACGCCGTTCAGCACGACGACCCGGTCGCGCAGCTCCGGCACGGCGGTGGCGATGCTGGAGAACTCCGTCCCGCCGTAGACCAGGTGCTCGTAGATCTCGTCGGTGACGACCCACAGGCCCTTGTCCAGCGCCCAGCGGCCGATCTCCTCGACCTGGGCGGGGGAGTAGACGGCCCCCGTCGGGTTGGACGGCGACACGAACAGCAGCGCCTTCGTGCGGTCGGTCAGCTTCTCCTCGAACTGCTCGACCGAGGCGAGGTAGCCGGTCGTCTCGTCGGTGACCACGTCGACCTGGACGCCGCCCGCGAGCTTGATCGCCTCCGGGTACGTCGTCCAGTACGGCGCCACGACCAGCACCTCGTCACCGGGGTCGAGCAGGGTGGCGAACGCCTCGTAGACCGCCTGCTTGCCGCCGTTCGTCACCAGGACCTGGGCGGCCTCGACCCGGAACCCGCTGTCACGCAGCGTCTTGTCGGCGATCGCCTGCCGGAGCTCGGGCAGGCCCCCGGCGGGCGTGTACTTGTGGAACCTGGGGTTCCGGCACGCCTCGACGGCCGCCTCGACGATGTAGCCGGGAGTGGGGAAATCGGGCTCGCCGGCGCCGAAGCCGATGACCGGCCGACCGGCCGCCTTCATCGCCTTGGCCTTGGCGTCCACGGCCAGAGTCGCGGACTCGGAGATCGCGGATATGCGTGCGGAGATGCGAGGTCGGGTCATGCCTCCATCGTTCCAGACGCGCCGCGCGGTTTCGCATCCATATCCGGCCCGCGGGCGGGTCCGCACGGTAACTTTGGGTCCGAACCGGAGCGCTGCCGGGGCGTCTCCGGACGGCGTGCGAGCGTTCTGGTTCGACGGAGTGGTGATTCCCGCGTACACTTCACCGACTAGTGGGCCACGTGAGCAACGGACGGATGCGTCAACGCGTTTCTCGGGTATCGTGGTGCACGGCCTAGGGCACTAGCGCAATTGGTAGCGCACCGGTCTCCAAAACCGGCGGTTGGGGGTTCGAGTCCCTCGTGCCCTGCGGAGTGCGGTCCGCGCAACAATGGCGTGAAAGCGCGCCGCAAGCTGCGACGGACACGACGGATCAGGTGAGGACTGTGGCGATCGACACCCGCGGCGAGACCGCTGGAAAGCCCGGTAAGCCAACCGGCGAGAAGAAGGCAAGGCGTACCTCGCCCGCTCTGTTCTACCGGCAGGTCGTCGCCGAGTTGCGTAAGGTCATCTGGCCGAGGCGCACTGAGCTGATCTCTTACACGGTGGTCGTCCTGGTCTTCGTCGTGATTATGGTTGCGCTCGTTTTCGGGATCGACACCGTGCTGGGTAAGGCTGTGCTGTGGGTCTTCGGCGGATCCTGATCCGGCCCGAGACGTCGTAGCACGTCCACGACACCAAGCGAAGAAGGAAGAGTCCCGTGTCCGAGTCCCCGATGCCGGCCGACCGCTCCCATGACGAGCATGACGAGTGGGGCACCGAGCAGGACGAGGCCGTAGAAGAGGTCGAGGAGACCACGGCCGCCGACTCTGACGGCGGTGACGGCGGCGAAGACTCGGCCGAGGCCGCCGCGCAGGTCGACGAGGACGGCGACGTCCTCCCCGATGTCGACCCGGTCGAGGAGTTCAAGCGCCAGCTTCGCGGTCAGTTCGGCGAGTGGTACGTCATCCACTCCTACGCCGGTTACGAGAACCGCGTGAAGCAGAACATCGAGAGCCGTATCGGGTCCCTCAACATGGAGGACTTCATCTTCCAGGTCGAGGTGCCGACCCACACGATCACCGAGTTCAAGGGCGGCAAGAAGACTCCGATCAAGGAGCGGGTGCTTCCCGGCTACGTGCTGGTCCGGATGGAGCTGTCCGACGAGTCCTGGGCCGCCGTGCGCAACACGCCCGGTGTGACCGGCTTCGTCGGGCTGTCCAACAAGCCGAGCCCGCTGAACCTCGATGAGGTCGCCAAGCTGCTCGCCCCGGAGCCGTCCGAGGAAGTCAAGAAGGCCGCGGCCAAGACGACCACCGCGACCGTCGACTTCGAGGTCGGCGAGTCGGTCACCGTCATGGACGGGCCGTTCGCCACGCTGCCGGCCACGGTGAGCGAGATCAGTGCCGAGTCGCAGAAGCTCAAGGTCCTCGTCTCCATCTTCGGCCGGGAGACCCCGGTTGAGCTGTCGTTCAACCAGGTCTCGAAGATCTGACCGGCTCGCGTAGACTCGATAGCCGTCCTCACGCACGCCGTGTTCCGGCGTGCCGTGAGGCTTTTGTAGGACCAAGGACCCGGAGAAGGACTAATGCCTCCAAAGAAGAAAGTCGCGGCCCTGGTGAAGGTCCAGCTTCCCGCTGGCCAGGCCACCCCCGCGCCGCCGGTCGGTACCGCGCTCGGTCCGCACGGCGTCAACATCATGGACTTCGTCAAGCAGTACAACGCGGCGACGGAGTCCCAGCGGGGCAACATCATCCCCGTTGAGATCACCATCTTCGAAGACCGCAGCTTCACCTTCATCACGAAGACGCCGCCGGCGCCCGAGCTGATCAAGAAGGCCGCCGGTCTGCAGAAGGGCAGCGCGAACCCGCACAAGGACAAGGTGGGCAAGCTGACCCGCGAGCAGCTTCGCCAGATCGCCGAGACCAAGATGCAGGACCTCAACGCCAACGACGTCGAGGCCGCCGAGAAGATCATCGCCGGCACCGCCCGCTCCATGGGCATCACCATCGCCGACTGACTCTCACCGGCGAATTCGAACGCTGTGGGAGGGCCGATGCGCGGCCCGGACCACGATCTCCTTAGGAGTATGAAGTGAAGCGCAGCAAGAGCTGGAAGAACGCGGCGGCCGAGGTCGACCGCGCGGCCCTGTACGCCCCGCTGGACGGTGTGCGGCTGGCCAAGAAGACCGCGACCACGAAGTTCGACGCCACCGTCGAGGTGGCCCTGCGTCTGGGCGTCGACCCGCGCAAGGCCGACCAGATGGTCCGCGGCACCGTCAACCTCCCGCACGGCACCGGCAAGACCGCCCGGGTCCTGGTCTTCGCGACCGGTGACCGTGCCGAGGAGGCCCGCGCGGCGGGCGCCGACATCGTCGGCTCCGACGAGCTGATCGACGAGGTGTCGAAGGGCCGTCTGGACTTCGACGCCGTCGTCGCGACGCCGGACATGATGGGCAAGGTCGGCCGCCTGGGCCGCGTGCTCGGCCCCCGTGGCCTCATGCCGAACCCCAAGACCGGCACCGTGACGCCCGCCGTGGCCAAGGCCGTGACGGACATCAAGGGCGGCAAGATCGAGTTCCGCGTCGACCGGCACGCGAACCTGCACTTCATCATCGGCAAGGCGTCCTTCGACGACCGCCAGCTGGTGGAGAACTACGCCGCCGCGCTGGACGAGGTGCTTCGTCTCAAGCCGTCGGCCGCCAAGGGCCGCTACCTCAAGAAGGTCACCTTCACCACGTCCATGGGCCCCGGCATCCCGGTCGACCCGAACGTGACGCGGGCGATGACCGCCGAGATCGACGCCTGACCGTTCCACGACGGCCGGACAGGCCGCCGAGCCTGACAGAAGCCCCCGCCCGAGACATCGGGCGGGGGCTTCTGTCTGTCCATGCGCATGTGGAGGTTTTGTGCACATGTCATGAGGGTTGCGACAGGCGCGACGCACGGAGGGCGTTAGGCGAATAGGGTCAAGGGCAGGTAAAGGGGGAACCCAGAAAGGGATGGAAAAATGCGACGACTACTAGTGGCCGCGGGGGCGGTTGCCGCGATCACGGTCGCGGGATGCGGGACGACCGCGACTCCGTCTCTCGAGAACGTCACGCTCTCGGCGTCCGAGGTCCTGCAGCAGAGCGCGCAGAAGGCCGACGACGTCAACACGTACGCCGCGGATCTCGTGGTCAACGTCACCGACGCCAAGGGTGCCCAGGCGGGGGTCGTGCAGGGCACGATGCTCTACCAGAAGAGCCCGCAGGTCGCCACGGACATCAACCTGAGCCAGGTGTCGTTCAACGGCCAGAACCTGCCCGGCGGCGTGCGGGTCATCGTCGACGGCGAAGTGGCGTACGTCAAGGTCGACATGCTCAAGAACCTGCTGGGCGCCACCAAGCCGTGGATCAGGCTCGACCTGAAGCAGCTCGGCTCGCAGGCGGGCGTGGACGTCGACCAGTACCTCGCCCAGGCCCGGCAGTTCGACCTGAAGACCAGCACCGCGCTCCTCACGGCGTCCAAGGACGTCAAGTCGGTGGGCAGCGAGCAGGTCGGCGGAGTGGACACGACCCACTACGCGGGCACGTTCCCGGTGGACGAGGCGGTCAAGCAGCTGTCCGACGACCAGCGCTCGCAGCTGCGCGGCGAGCTGGCCGGCGCCAAGGACGTCAAGTTCGACGCGTGGATCGACGCCCAGGGCCTGCCGCGGAAGGTCGAGCTGAACGGCGGCAAGCCGGACGCCGGCGCGTTCAAGGCCACGGCGATGTTCAAGTCGTTCAACGAGCCGGTCTCCATCAAGGCGCCGGCGGCCGACCAGGTGGGCGAGCTGCCGCAGCGCGCCACCGCCGATTTGCCGTCCTGACGGTTGACAACGTAGTCTGTCTCCTGCCGAAGACCGCCGGTCGTCACCGGGCGTGCAGCCCGATGACTGAAGGATCCACGTGAGTGGACGGCCCGCGTAGGTGTGGAGACGCTTGAGGACGTATGACGTCTGCCCAAGCCCCGTGCGCCTGCGCCGGGGCTTGTCTGTTTTCCGAGGGCCTTCCGCCGGCGGCACATCTGGAAGGAGGCCCATGGCGAAGGCGGAGAAGAGCGTCGCGATCTCCGAGCTCAAGAGTGAGTTCGAAGGATCCAGCGCCGCCGTTCTGACCGAATACCGCGGTCTCACCGTCGCGCAGCTCAAGCAGCTGCGTGTTTCTCTCGGTGGGAATGCGAAGTTCGCCGTGGCGAAGAACACGCTGACCAAGATCGCGGCCAACAACGCCGGGATCACCGCTCTGGACGATCTGTTCCAGGGCCCGACCGCCATCGCGTTCGTCAAGGGCGACGTGGTGGAGGCGGCCAAGGGGCTGCGTGACTTCGCCAAGGCCAACCCCCTCCTGGTGATCAAGGGTGGCGTCGTCGACGGCAAGTCGATGACCCCCGACGAGATCACCAAGCTTGCCGACCTTGAGTCCCGTGAGGTGCTCCTCGCGAAGCTGGCCGGTGCGCTGAAGGCCAAGCAGTCCCAGGCTGCCGCCACCTTCGCCGCGCTGCCCACCACCATGGCTCGACTGGCCGAGGCTCTGCGCGCCAAGCGCGAAGAGGCCGGCGAGTAGGTCCGCGCAGCGGGCGGGGGAAGCGCGCACCGCGGTCCCCTTACACGTTTTCTGCTAGATCCACTGGAGGAACATCATGGCGAAGCTCAGCACCGACGAGCTGCTCGAGACCTTCAAGGAGATGACTCTCCTTGAGCTGTCCGACTTCGTGAAGGTCTTCGAGGAGACCTTCGACGTCAAGGCCGCCGCCCCGGTCGCCGTCGCCGCCGCCCCGGCCGCCGGTGGCGCCGGTGCCGCCGCCGAGGAGGCCGAGGAGCAGGACGAGTTCGACGTCATCCTCGAGGCCGCCGGCGACAAGAAGATCCAGGTCATCAAGGAGATCCGGGCCCTGACGAGCCTGGGCCTCAAGGAGGCCAAGGACCTCGTGGACGGCGCTCCGAAGCCCGTCTTCGACGGCAAGGTCAACAAGGAGCAGGCCGAGAAGGCGAAGGCCGCCCTGGAGGGCGCCGGCGCGACCGTCACGGTCAAGTAGTTCTCACGCTTCACCGAAGGGGCGGGTCCATCCAGGTGCCGGATGGGACCGCCCCTTTCGCGTGCCCGGACCCCTACGGAATCCAGACCCTATGGGCAGGGCGGGCCCGTTGATCTATGGTCGGGACGTAGGATCCGGCGCGACGTGATCAGGCCGAGACGGTCGGGTGCTGGGGGAGGTGGACGGGGATGCGGCGCGCGCTGACCGTCGGGCTCGTCCTCGTCGCGGTCGTGCTGGCCCTGGTGGTCCAGCGCCTCGCCGGGGCCCGTACGGAGGCCGAGGCGGCCGTGCAGGACCGGCAGATGGCGGTCCGGGCCGCCATGGCGCATGCCGTGAGCCTCATGACGATCGACCACCACCGCATCGACGACGACATCAAACGCGCGCTGGCCACCTCAACCGGCACGGAGAGGGCGCGCTACGCCGCGGGTCAGGCGGTCCTGAGGTCCGCCACGCTGAAGAACAAGGCCGTCCAGACGGGCGTCCTGCGGGCGTCCGCGCTCGCCTCCATCGCCGGAGACCGGCGTACGGCGCAGGTCCTCGTCGTCGCCGACGCGGTGATCCACTGGGAGGACGGCAGGAAGGCCGCCCCGGAGGAGCGCTTCTTCCGCTGGCGGATGGACGTGACCAAGGCGTCGGGTCTGTGGCTGGTCTCCCGGGCGGAGCTGGTGCAGTGAGGCGCCTGCTTCGGGCGCTGCCGGCGCTCGCCGCCGTGGGGCTGGCCGTCGCCGCCGTGTGGCTGCTGCTGGACCTGCGCCGTCTCCAGGCCGCCGACACGGCCGCCCGCGAGGCCCTCGCGGCAGCCCGGTCGTACGCCCCCGACATGCTGTCGTACGACTACCGTACGATCGACCGGGACATGGCGCGGGCGGGCGGCCACGCGACCGGGGAGCTGGCCGAGCACTACCGCACGCTCGCGGCGACGCTGGGCCCGGAGGCGCGGGAGCGGCGGACGGTCCAGCAGACCGTCGTGGCGGCCGCGGGCGTGGAGTCGGCGACGCCCGACGAGGTCCGCGTGCTGCTGTTCGTGAACATGGTCACGACACGGTCCGGCGGGGGCGAGGAAGAGCCGAAGCAGCAGGTCAGCCAGGGCAGGGCGCGTCTGGTGATGGTGACGCAGGGCGACGGCTGGCGGGCCTCCCGGCTGTCCACCCTGCTGGGGGACACGCCCGCCCCCTGAGCGCGTGGCTAAATTGTTAGCAAAGAAGGCGTTTGAGCCAGGGTTGTAGATGGGTATTCAAGGGCACGGCAGCGTAGACCCACGGTCAGCGTTGGGCCGTTCGCGTGACTGAGCGTTACCCGTCTCCGGTCCCGGGTAGGGACTGGATCCCCGGCGTTCGCTATGGTCCCGAGGGCGGGAAAACCCAGCGTGACCCCTGTCGGTTAGGCGAAATGTCGGCTCTCGGGCTTGACGTTTCGGCGCGGACGGGTGATGCTGCCAGCAACGTGGAGCGCAGAGCGAGAGCGGAGTGGACAGGTGTATGCCGATCGGCTACACTGCCCCTTTGCGCTGCCCTTTGACGACCGCTTCTCTGAGTAACCTCTGATCTTGGTCGTCTGGCGTGCGTGTAGTCAGTCCGCGAGCCCTCGGAAGGACATCTGTTGGCAGCCTCGCGCAACGCCTCCGCCGTACCCGCCGGTCCCCGTACCGTGTCGTTCGCACGAATCGAGGAGCCGCTCGAAGTACCCGACCTTCTCGCCCTGCAGACCGAGTCGTTCGACTGGTTGCTCGGGAACGAGAGATGGAAGGGCCGGGTCGAGGCGGCTCGCCAGGCCGGGCGCAAGGACGTTCCGGCCCAATCAGGTCTCGAAGAGATCTTCGAGGAGATCAGTCCGATCGAGGACTTCTCCGGAACCATGTCCCTGTCGTTCCGGGATCACAGGTTCGAGCCACCCAAGTACTCCGTAGATGAGTGCAAAGACAAGGACATGACCTACTCCGCCCCGATGTTCGTCACGGCGGAGTTCATCAATAACACGACAGGTGAGATCAAGAGCCAGACGGTGTTCATGGGCGACTTCCCGCTCATGACCTCGAAGGGCACCTTCATCATCAACGGCACCGAGCGCGTGGTGGTCTCGCAGCTCGTCCGGTCGCCGGGTGTCTACTTCGACCGCTCTGTGGACAAGACCTCTGACAAGGACCTGTTCGGCTGCCGGGTGATCCCGTCGCGCGGCGCGTGGCTCGAGTTCGAGATCGACAAGCGCGACAGCGTCGGTGTGCGCATCGACCGCAAGCGCAAGCAGCCGGTCACCGTGCTGCTGAAGGCGCTGGGCTGGACCAGCGACCAGATCCTGGAGCGTTTCGGCCAGTACGAGTCGATGCGGGCCACCCTGGAGAAGGACCACACCTCCGGCCAGGACGACGCGCTGCTCGACATCTACCGGAAGCTGCGGCCGGGCGAGCCGCCGACCAAGGAGTCGGCGCAGGCGCTGCTGGAGAACCTGTACTTCAACCACAAGCGCTACGACCTCGCCAAGGTCGGCCGCTACAAGATCAACAAGAAGCTGGGCGTCGGCTCCGACATCACCCAGGGCACGCTGACCGACGAGGACATCGTCGCGACCATCGAGTACATCGTCCGGCTGCACGCCGGCGAGGAGACGATGGGCGAGAACGGGTCGGTCGTCGTCGAGACCGACGACATCGACCACTTCGGCAACCGCCGTCTGCGCACGGTGGGCGAGCTCATCCAGAACCAGGTCCGGCTGGGCCTGGCCCGCATGGAGCGCGTCGTCCGCGAGCGCATGACGACCCAGGACGTCGAGGCGATCACGCCGCAGACCCTGATCAACATCCGCCCGGTCGTGGCGTCGATCAAGGAGTTCTTCGGCACCTCCCAGCTGTCGCAGTTCATGGACCAGACCAACCCGCTGGCCGGCCTGACGCACAAGCGGCGTCTGTCGGCCCTCGGTCCCGGTGGTCTGTCCCGTGAGCGGGCCGGCTTCGAGGTCCGCGACGTGCACCCCTCGCACTACGGCCGCATGTGCCCGATCGAGACGCCGGAAGGCCCGAACATCGGTCTGATCGGCTCGCTGTCGTCCTTCGGGCGGGTCAACTCGTTCGGCTTCGTCGAGACGCCGTACCGCCGGGTGGTGGACGGCCGCGTCACCTACGAGATCGACTACCTCACCGCCGACGAGGAGGACCGGCACGTCGTCGCCCAGGCCAACACGGTCCTGAACGCCGACGGCAGCTTCGCCGAGTCCCGGGTGCTCGCCCGCCGCAAGGGCGGCGAGTTCGAGGCCGTCCACCCGTCCGAGGTGGACTACATGGACGTCTCGCCGCGCCAGATGGTGTCGGTCGCGACCGCCATGATCCCGTTCCTCGAGCACGACGACGCCAACCGCGCGCTCATGGGCTCGAACATGCAGCGCCAGTCGGTGCCCCTGCTGAAGAGCGAGGCCCCGCTGGTCGGCACCGGCATGGAGTACCGCGCCGCCACCGACGCCGGTGACGTCATCAGCGCCGAGAAGGCCGGTGTGGTCGAGGAGGTCTCCGCCGACTACGTCACCGTGATGAACGACGACGGCACCCGTACGACGTACCGGGTCGCGAAGTTCAAGCGGTCGAACCAGGGCACCTGCTTCAACCAGAAGCCGATCGTGGCCGAGGGCGACCGGGTCGAGCAGGGCCAGGTCATCGCGGACGGTCCGTGCACCGACAACGGCGAGATGGCGCTCGGCAAGAACCTGCTCGTGGCGTTCATGCCGTGGGAGGGCCACAACTACGAGGACGCGATCATCCTGTCCCAGCGCCTGGTGCAGGACGACGTGCTCTCCTCGATCCACATCGAGGAGCACGAGGTCGACGCCCGCGACACCAAGCTGGGCCCCGAGGAGATCACGCGGGACATCCCCAACGCCTCCGAGGACGCGCTTGCCGACCTCGACGAGCGGGGCATCATCCGCATCGGCGCCGAGGTGGTGACCGGCGACATCCTCGTCGGGAAGGTCACCCCCAAGGGTGAGACGGAGCTGACCCCCGAGGAGCGCCTGCTTCGCGCGATCTTCGGTGAGAAGGCCCGCGAGGTCCGCGACACCTCCCTGAAGGTGCCGCACGGCGAGTCCGGCAAGGTCATCGGCGTCCGGGTGTTCAGCCGCGAGGAGGGCGACGAGCTTCCTCCGGGCGTGAACGAGCTGGTCCGCGTGTACGTGGCGCAGAAGCGCAAGATCACCGACGGCGACAAGCTCGCCGGCCGCCACGGCAACAAGGGCGTCATCTCCAAGATCCTTCCGGTGGAGGACATGCCGTTCCTGGAGGACGGCACCCCCGTCGACATCGTCCTCAACCCGCTGGGCGTGCCCGGCCGGATGAACGTCGGCCAGGTGCTGGAGACCCACCTCGGGTGGATCGCCGCCCGCGGATGGGACGTCAGCGGCATCGAGGAGGCCTGGGCCGAGCGCCTGCGCGAGAAGGACATGGACAGGGTCGAGCCCTGGACCAAGGTCGCCACGCCGGTGTTCGACGGCGCCCACGAGGAGGAGATCGTCGGCCTGCTCGACAGCACACTGCTCAACCGGGACGGCTCCCGCATGGTGGGGGAGAACGGCAAGGCCCGGCTCTTCGACGGCCGCTCCGGCGAGCCGTTCCCGCACCCGATCTCGGTCGGCTACATCTACATCCTCAAGCTGCTGCACCTGGTCGACGACAAGATCCACGCTCGCTCGACCGGCCCGTACTCGATGATCACCCAGCAGCCGCTGGGTGGTAAGGCGCAGTTCGGCGGCCAGCGCTTCGGCGAGATGGAGGTGTGGGCCCTCGAGGCCTACGGCGCGGCGTACGCCCTGCAGGAGCTGCTGACGATCAAGTCCGACGACGTCCTGGGCCGGGTGAAGGTCTACGAGGCCATCGTCAAGGGCGAGAACATCCCAGAGGCGGGCATTCCCGAGTCCTTCAAGGTTCTCATCAAGGAGATGCAGTCGCTCTGCCTGAACGTCGAGGTCCTTTCGAGCGACGGCATGTCGATCGAGATGAGGGACACCGACGAGGATGTCTTCCGCGCGGCAGAAGAGCTTGGCATCGACCTGTCCCGGCGTCCCCACGAGGGCGCGATGACCGTCGACGAGGTCTGATTCAAAAGGGGATTATCTAGTGCTCGACGTCAACTTCTTCGACGAGCTGCGCATCGGCCTCGCGACCGCCGACGACATCAGGCAGTGGTCGCACGGCGAGGTGAAGAAGCCGGAGACCATCAACTACCGCACCCTCAAGCCGGAAAAGGACGGGCTCTTCTGCGAGAAGATCTTCGGTCCGACCCGGGACTGGGAGTGCTACTGCGGTAAGTACAAGCGCGTCCGCTTCAAGGGCATCATCTGTGAGCGCTGTGGCGTCGAGGTCACGCGCGCCAAGGTGCGCCGTGAGCGGATGGGCCACATCGAGCTGGCCGCCCCGGTCACCCACATCTGGTACTTCAAGGGCGTCCCGTCGCGCCTCGGTTACCTGCTCGACCTGGCCCCGAAGGACCTGGAGAAGGTCATCTACTTCGCGGCCTACATGATCACGCATGTCGACAACGAGATGCGTGACCGCGACCTGCCGTCGCTGGAGGCGAAGATCTCCGTCGAGCGGCAGCACGTCGAGCAGCGCCGTGACGCCGACATCGAGGCCCGCCAGAAGAAGCTCGAGGCCGACCTGGCCGAGCTGGAGGCCTCCGGCGCCAAGGGCGACGCCCGCCGCAAGGTGCGCGAGGGCGCCGACCGTGAGATGCGCCAGCTCCGCGACCGGGCCCAGCGCGAGCTGGACCGGCTGGAGGAGGTCTGGAGCCGCTTCAAGAACCTCAAGGTCCAGGACCTGGAGGGCGACGAGCTGCTCTACCGCGAGATGCGCGACCGGTTCGGCCGCTACTTCCGCGGTGGCATGGGCGCCCAGGCCATCCAGGAGCGGCTTGGCGGCTTCGACCTGGAAGCCGAGGCGGAGAACCTGCGGGAGACCATCCGCAGCGGCAAGGGCCAGAAGAAGGCCCGCGCCCTCAAGCGGCTCAAGGTCGTCGCGGCGTTCCTCAACACCCGCAACTCGCCGAGCGGCATGGTCCTCGACTGCATCCCGGTGATCCCGCCGGACCTGCGGCCGATGGTCCAGCTCGACGGTGGCCGCTTCGCCACCTCGGACCTGAACGACCTGTACCGCCGGGTCATCAACCGGAACAACCGGCTCAAGCGTCTGCTCGACCTCGGCGCGCCCGAGATCATCGTGAACAACGAGAAGCGGATGCTCCAGGAGGCCGTCGACGCCCTGTTCGACAACGGCCGCCGCGGCCGTCCGGTCACCGGTCCCGGCAACCGCCCGCTGAAGTCCCTGAGCGACATGCTGAAGGGCAAGCAGGGCCGTTTCCGGCAGAACCTGCTCGGCAAGCGCGTCGACTACTCCGGCCGTTCGGTCATCGTCGTCGGCCCGCAGCTCAGGCTGCACCAGTGCGGCCTGCCCAAGCAGATGGCGCTGGAGCTGTTCAAGCCGTTCGTGATGAAGCGCCTGGTCGATCTCAACCACGCGCAGAACATCAAGTCCGCCAAGCGGATGGTCGAGCGGTCCAAGCCGGTCGTGTGGGACGTGCTGGAAGAGGTCATCACCGAGCACCCGGTGCTGCTCAACCGCGCGCCCACGCTGCACCGCCTGGGCATCCAGGCCTTCGAGCCGCAGCTGGTCGAGGGCAAGGCCATCCAGATCCACCCGCTCGTCTGCACCGCGTTCAACGCGGACTTCGACGGCGACCAGATGGCGGTGCACCTGCCGCTGTCGGCCGAGGCCCAGGCCGAGGCGCGGATCCTGATGCTGTCCACCAACAACATCCTCAAGCCGGCGGACGGCAAGCCGGTGACGATGCCCACCCAGGACATGGTCATCGGTCTGTACTGGCTGACCACCGAGAAGGAGGGCGGCCAGGGCGAGGGCCGGGTGTTCACCACCGTGTCGGAGGCCCTCATGGCCCATGACCGGCACGAGCTGGACATCCAGGCCAAGATCCAGGTGCGGCTCAAGGACGTTCCGCCGCCGCGCGGCTGGGAGGCCCCGGAGGGCTGGGAGGCCGGCGACGCGATCCGGCTGGAGACCACGCTGGGCCGGTGCCTGTTCAACCAGACGCTGCCCGCCAACTACCCCTTCGTGAACTACCAGGTCGGCAAGAAGCAGCTCTCGGCGATCGTCAACGAGCTGGCCGAGCGGTACCCGAAGGTGGACGTGGCCAACGCGCTCGACGCGCTGAAGGACGCCGGCTTCCATTGGGCGACCCGCGCCGGTGTCACGATCTCCATCGAGGACGTCGTGGCGCCGCCGAACAAGGCCGCCATCATGGAGTCGTACGAGCGGCGCGCCGACAAGGTCCAGCGGGAGTACGACCGTGGTCTGATCACCGACGAGGAGCGCCGTCAGGAGCTCATCGAGATCTGGACCCACGCGACGGCGGACGTCGAGACCGACATGGTCAACGCGTTCCCGGCGACCAACCCGGTCTGGATGATGGTCAACTCCGGCGCCCGCGGCAACCGCATGCAGGTGCGGCAGATCGCCGGCATCCGCGGCCTGGTGTCCAACACCAAGGGCGAGACGATCCCGCGGCCGATCAAGTCCTCCTTCCGCGAGGGCCTGTCGGTGCTGGAGTACTTCATCTCGACCCACGGCCAGCGGAAGGGTCTGGCGGACACCGCCCTGCGGACCGCCGACTCCGGCTACCTGACGCGTCGTCTCGTCGACGTCGCCCAGGACGTCATCGTCCGCGAGATCGACTGCGGCACCGACCGCGCCGTCCCGCTGCACGTGGGCGAGCGCGACTCCCAGGGCGCCCTGGTCAAGGCCGAGAACGCCGAGAGCAACGTGCACGGCCGCATCCTGGCCGAGGACGTCGAGGTGGACGGCAAGCTCGTCGCCGCGGCGGGTGTCGACATCAACGACGACACCGTCACCGCGCTGGTCAACGCCGGCATCGAGACGGTCCGGACCCGCAGCACGCTGGTCTGCGAGGCCAAGATCGGTGTCTGCGCGACCTGCTACGGCCGCTCGCTGGCCACCGGCAAGCTCGTGGACGTCGGCGAGGCCGTCGGCATCATCGCGGCCCAGTCGATCGGTGAGCCCGGCACCCAGCTGACCATGCGTACCTTCCACACCGGTGGTGTGGCGGGCGCGGACATCACCCATGGTCTGCCGCGTGTCCAGGAGCTCTTCGAGGCGCGCATCCCCAAGGGTGTCGCCCCGATCAGCGAGGTCGCGGGCCGGGTGCGGATCGACGAGACCGACAAGACCCGCAAGATCGTCATCACTCCGGACGACGGCTCCGAGGAGATCGCGTACCCGGTCTCGATGCGGTCGCGGCTGCTGGTCTCCGAGGGACAGCGCGTGGACGTCGGTCAGCTGCTGATCGCCGGTGCGCGCAACCCGAACGAGGTCCTGCGGATCCTCGGCCCGCGGGCCGTCCAGCTCCACCTCGTGGACGAGGTGCAGCAGGTCTACCGCTCGCAGGGTGTGTCGATCCACGACAAGCACATCGAGGTCATCGTCCGGCAGATGCTCAAGCGCGTGAACGTGCTCGAGTCGGGCGACACCGAGCTGCTGCCCGGCGAGCTGGTCGAGCGGCCGCGCTTCGAGGCGATGAACCGGCAGACCGTGGCGGAGGGCGGCCAGCCGGCCTCCGGCCGTCCGGTCCTGATGGGCATCACCAAGGCCTCGCTGGCCACCGAGTCCTGGCTGTCGGCGGCGTCCTTCCAGGAGACGACGCGAGTCCTCACCGACGCGGCGATCCACGCCAAGTCGGACTCGCTGCTCGGCCTCAAGGAGAACGTCATCATCGGTAAGCTCATCCCGGCCGGTACGGGCATGCCCCAGTACCGCAACATCCGGGTGGAGCCCACCGAGGAGGCCAAGGCCGCGATGTACACGGTCGGCGGCTACGACGGCTCCGCCGCGGACTACACCTTCGGCTCCGGCAGCGGCGAGGCCGTCCCGCTGGAGGAGTACGACTTCGGCCAGTACGGCCGCTGAGTCCCGGACGGCTGAGTCCCGAACGCCGAACCGCCCGGAGAGCACCCGCTCTCCGGGCGGTTCGGCGTTTCCCGCTCAGGTGGCGTGGGGTGGGCGGAAATGGCGAGGGGAGGGGTGGTGGGCGAGTACACTCTTCCCGAGCCCTCTGGCTGTCTGCCACCAGGCAGGCGGCGGGAACCATGACACGGACCCGACGATCCGGCGGCGGTCGTTTTGACGACTTGCGAACCGCTGGGTAGTCTTTTCCTTCGTGCCCATGGGTTCGTGGGCTCGCATGCGTGCGCTTGACAGCCGTTCTCTCATGTGAGAGGCGGGCGGGGGCGCCGTGTGAATCCTCCAGATCGACCGGGTCTGTCCGGGTGTGGGGCGCGCAGAGCGCGACACGCCCGAGCGCGTGGGTCGGCGGGGATGAAAAATCCGCAGGTCATGACACCGGCAGCACCTGCAAACCCGTGAGGGGCGGCATCGCCAGGATCGGGACGACGTATCACCGGCTAGGCACGAAACGGAGACGCGGTGCCCACCATTCAGCAGTTGGTCCGCAAGGGCCGGCAGGACAAGGTCAGCAAGACCAAGACTCCTGCCCTCAAGGGGAGCCCGCAGCGGCGCGGCGTTTGCACCCGCGTTTACACGACCACCCCCAAGAAGCCCAACTCGGCGCTGCGCAAGGTGGCCCGTGTTCGGCTCACCAACGGCATCGAGGTCACGGCTTACATCCCTGGGGTGGGTCACAACCTCCAGGAGCACTCGATGGTGCTCGTGCGTGGTGGTCGTGTGAAGGACCTGCCGGGTGTTCGCTACAAGATCATCCGTGGTTCGCTGGACACCCAGGCCGTCCGCAACCGCAAGCAGGCCCGCAGCCGTTACGGCGCGAAGAAGGAGAAGAGCTGACATGCCGCGCAAGGGTTCCCCTGGCCGCCGCCAGCTGGTCGCTGACCCGGTGCACAACTCGCCGCTGGTCACCGCGCTCATCAACAAGGTTCTCCTGGACGGCAAGCGCTCCCTCGCGCAGTCGATCGTCTACGGCGCTCTCGAGGGCTGCAAGGACAAGACCGGCAACGACCCGGTCGTCACCCTGAAGCGCGCTCTCGACAACGTCCGGCCGACGCTCGAGGTGAAGAGCCGCCGCGTCGGTGGCGCCACCTACCAGGTGCCCGTCGAGGTGAAGGCCTCGCGCAGCACCACGCTGGCCCTGCGGTGGCTCGTCCAGTACTCCCGGGCGCGCCGCGAGAAGACCATGACCGAGCGGCTCATGAACGAGCTTCTCGACGCGAGCAACGGCCTCGGCGCCAGCGTCAAGCGGCGCGAGGACACGCACAAGATGGCCGAGTCCAACAAGGCCTTCGCCCACTACCGCTGGTAGTGAGCACCGACGACGAGTTAAGGACGCGAAGAAGTGGCCACCACGACCGCTCTTGACCTGGCCAGGGTCCGCAACATCGGGATCATGGCCCATATCGACGCGGGCAAGACCACGACGACTGAGCGCATCCTGTTCTACACCGGCATCAACTACAAGATCGGTGAAGTCCATGAGGGCGCTGCCACCATGGACTGGATGGAGCAGGAGCAGGAGCGCGGCATCACCATCACCTCCGCCGCGACCACCTGCAGCTGGCTTGATCACACGATCAACATCATCGACACGCCCGGACACGTGGACTTCACCATCGAGGTCGAGCGGTCGCTGCGTGTTCTCGACGGCGCGGTCGCGGTGTTCGACGGCGTCGCCGGCGTGGAGCCGCAGTCCGAGACGGTGTGGCGTCAGGCCGACCGCTACGGTGTGCCCCGCATCTGCTTCGTGAACAAGATGGACCGGGTCGGTGCGGAGTTCCACCGCTGCGTCGACATGATGATCAGCCGGCTGGGCTCCAGCCCGGCGGTCATCCAGCTTCCCTGGGGCGTCGAGGCCGACTTCAAGGGCGTCATCGACCTGGTGAAGATGAAGGGCCTGCTCTGGAGCGCCGAGGCGGCCAAGGGCGAGATGTACGACACCGTCGACATCCCGGCCGACCACGCCGACGCGGCCCGCGAGTGGCGCGACAAGCTGGTCGAGACGGTCGCCGAGAACGACGACGAGCTCATGGAGCTCTTCCTGGAGGGTGTCGAGCCCACCGAGGAGCAGCTCGTCGCGGCCATCCGCCGGGCGACGGTCGCCGGCGCGATCAACCCGGTCCTGTGTGGCACCGCGTTCAAGAACAAGGGCGTGCAGCCCCTGCTCGACGCGATCGTCGCCTACCTCCCCGCCCCCACCGACATCCCGGCCTTCAAGGGCCACGCGGTGGGCAAGGAGGAGGAGATCGTCGAGCGTCACGCGGACCCGAACGAGCCCTTCGCGGCGCTGGCGTTCAAGATCATGAGCGACCCGCACCTGGGCAAGCTCACCTACATCCGCGTCTACTCCGGAACGCTCGAGACCGGCACCACCGTGGTGAACTCGGTCAAGGGCAAGAAGGAGCGGATCGGCAAGATCTACCAGATGCACGCGAACAAGCGCGAGGAGCGCCCGTCCGCGACCGCTGGTCAGATCGTGGCCGTCATGGGCCTGAAGGACACCACCACCGGCGACACTCTGTCGGACCCGGTCAAGCAGGTCGTCCTCGAGTCGATGACGTTCCCCGCGCCGGTCATCAACGTCGCGATCGAGCCCAAGACCAAGGGCGACCAGGAGAAGCTGGGCACCGCGATCCAGCGGCTGGCCGAGGAGGACCCGTCCTTCCAGGTCCGCCGGGACGAGGAGACCGGCCAGACGGTCATCTGGGGTATGGGCGAGCTCCACCTGGAGATCCTCGTCGACCGGATGCGCCGCGAGTTCAAGGTCGAGGCGAACGTCGGCCGCCCGCAGGTCGCCTACCGCGAGACCATCCGCCGCAAGGTGGAGAAGGTCGAGTACACGCACAAGAAGCAGACCGGTGGTTCCGGCCAGTTCGCTCGCGTGATCATCAACCTGGAGCCGCTGGGCGAGGGCAACGACGGCTACGAGTTCGAGAACAAGGTCACCGGTGGCCGCATCCCGCGGGAGTACATCCCGTCGGTGGACGCGGGCGCGCAGGAGGCGGCCGAGTTCGGCGTGCTCGCCGGCTACCCGATGGTCGGAGTGAAGGTCACGCTCCAGGACGGCGCCTTCCACGAGGTCGACTCGTCGGAAATGGCGTTCAAGATTGCCGGCTCGATGGCCTTCAAGGAGGCCGCGCGCAAGGCGGACGCTGTACTCCTCGAGCCGATGATGGCCGTCGAGGTCACCACGCCCGAGGACTACATGGGAGACGTCATCGGCGACCTCAACGGTCGTCGCGGACAGATCCAGGCGATGGACGAACGGTCCGGCGCCCGTGTCATCAAGGCGCTTGTGCCGCTGTCTGAGATGTTCGGCTACGTGGGCGACCTGCGCAGCCGCACCCAGGGGCGGGCGAGCTACAGCATGCAGTTCGACTCCTACTCGGAGGTGCCCCCGGGCATCGCCAAGGAGATCGTCGCGAAGGCTCGGGGCGAATAGTTCCGCTCGGTGCACGGCGGGGGGAGCGATCCCTCCGCCGCGCACAGCCTGAGTTGCAGGACGCAAGTCAAGTCAGAATCTCTAAGGAGACAGACCAGTGGCCAAGGCCAAGTTCGAGCGGAACAAGCCGCACGTGAACATCGGCACCATTGGGCACATCGACCACGGCAAGACCACTCTGACCGCGGCGATCACCAAGGTGCTTCACGACCGTTTTCCGCAGCTCAACGAGGCGACCCCGTTCGACAAGATCGACAAGGCGCCCGAGGAGAAGGCCCGCGGAATCACCATCTCCATCGCGCACGTCGAGTACCAGACCGAGAAGCGCCACTACGCCCACGTGGACTGCCCCGGTCACGCCGACTACGTGAAGAACATGATCACCGGTGCCGCCCAGATGGACGGCGCGATCCTGGTGGTCGCCGCGACCGACGGCCCGATGCCGCAGACGAAGGAGCACGTCCTCCTGGCCCGCCAGGTCGGCGTTCCCTACATCGTCGTGGCCCTCAACAAGGCCGACATGGTCGACGACGAGGAGATCCTGGAGCTCGTCGAGCTCGAGGTCCGCGAGCTGCTGTCCGCCCAGGAGTTCCCGGGCGACGACCTGCCGGTCGTGCGCGTGTCCGCTCTCAAGGCCCTCGAGGGCGACGAGAAGTGGGGCGACTCCATCATCGAGCTCATGAACGCCGTGGACGAGAACGTCCCCGAGCCGGTTCGTGACACCGACAAGCCGTTCCTCATGCCGATCGAGGACGTGTTCTCGATCACCGGTCGCGGCACCGTCGTCACCGGTCGTATCGAGCGCGGTGTCGTCAAGGTCAACGAGACCGTCGACATCATCGGCATCAAGGAGAAGAGCACCACGACCACCGTCACCGGTGTCGAGATGTTCCGCAAGCTCCTCGACGAGGGCCAGGCCGGTGACAACGTCGGTCTGCTCCTCCGTGGCATCAAGCGCGAGGACGTCGAGCGCGGCCAGTGTGTCATCAAGCCGGGCACGACGACCCCGCACACCGAGTTCGAGGCGCAGGTCTACATCCTGTCCAAGGACGAGGGCGGCCGCCACACGCCGTTCTTCAACAACTACCGGCCGCAGTTCTACTTCCGTACCACGGACGTGACCGGTGTCGTGAACCTGCCGGAGGGCACCGAGATGGTCATGCCCGGTGACAACACCGAGATGACCGTCCAGCTCATCCAGCCGATCGCGATGGAGGAGGGCCTCAAGTTCGCGATCCGCGAGGGTGGCCGCACCGTCGGCGCCGGCCGTGTGACGAAGATCATCAAGTAGTAGCACCGCTGGGTGGCGGTCGGGCCCGTGAGGGCCTGACCGCCGCACCACGGAGGGGCCGGAAACGGCCCCCCACGGACGACGAGACCGTGATCTCGCAGTGCTTTCGGCCGCACTTCGACCGAAGCCACTGCCAGATCACGGAACACCGGACAAATTCCGGGGCGTCGGTCGCGTGGAAACGACCTGCGGCACCAGGCCGCGTGAAGCTTTATAGGACGACAGCGAAGGACACCGAGGCCATTATGGCGGGACAGAAGATCCGCATCCGGCTCAAGGCGTATGACCACGAGGTCATCGACAGCTCGGCCAAGAAGATCGTCGAGACGGTGACGCGGACCGGCGCCAAGGTCGCTGGCCCGGTGCCGCTGCCGACCGAGAAGAACGTGTACTGCGTCATCCGGTCGCCGCACAAGTACAAGGACAGCCGCGAGCACTTTGAGATGCGTACGCACAAGCGGCTGATTGACATCATCGACCCGACGCCGAAGACGGTCGACTCGCTCATGCGTCTCGACCTTCCTGCCGGTGTCGACATCTCGATCAAGCTCTAAGGAACGCACTGACATGGCTAAGCAGATCAAGGGCGTCCTGGGCAAGAAGCTCGGCATGACCCAGGTCTTCGACGAGACGAACCGGGTGATCCCGGTCACCGTCGTCGAGGCCGGTCCGTGCGTGGTGACCCGGGTCCGCACTCCGGAGAAGGACGGCTACTCCGCCGTTCAGCTCGGCTACGGGCAGATCGACCCTCGTAAGGTCAACAAGCCCCTGGGCGACTACCTCCGCAAGCACGACATCACGCCGCGCCGCTACTTCGCCGAGGTCCGCACCGACGACGCCTCCGAGTACACGCTCGGCCAGGAGATCCTCGCCGACGCCTTCGAGGCCGGGCAGTACGTCGACGTCACCGGCAAGAGCAAGGGCAAGGGCTTCGCCGGTGTCATGAAGCGCCACAACTTCCGCGGTCTCGGCGCCTCGCACGGTACCCAGCGCAAGCACCGCTCCCCGGGTTCCATCGGCGGATGCGCCACCCCGGGCCGCGTCTTCAAGGGCCTGCGCATGGCCGGCCGGATGGGCAACGTGCGCACGACGGTCCAGAGCCTCAAGGTGCACGCCGTGGACGCCGAGAAGGGCCTCATCCTGATCAAGGGTGCGATCCCCGGCGCCAACGGCAGCCTGGTTCTCCTCCGCACCGCCGCCAAGAAGGGGGTTGCTGCCAAGTGACCACGACCATCGACGTCCTCGACGCCAGCGGCGCCAAGGCGGGGACCGTCGACCTCCCCGAGGAGGTCTTCGGCGCCAAGGTCAACGTCCCGCTGATCCACCAGGTGGTCGTCGCCCAGCTCGCCGCGCGCCGGCAGGGCACCCACGCCACCAAGACCCGCGGCAACGTCTCCGGCGGCGGCAAGAAGCCGTACCGGCAGAAGGGCACCGGCCGCGCGCGCCAGGGTTCGACCCGCGCTCCGCAGTTCGCCGGTGGCGGCGTCGTCCACGGCCCGCAGCCGCGCTCGTACGAGCAGCGGACGCCCAAGAAGATGAAGGCGGCGGCCCTGAAGGGCGCGCTGTCCGACCGCGCCGGCGGCGGCCGCGTCCACGTGGTGAGCGGTCTGGTCACGGGTGACACGCCCGGGACCCGCGCCGCCCTGGAGGCGCTGCGGAAGATCACGCAGGCCCGCAGCGTTCTCGTCGTGGTGGACGAGAACGACGAGCTCACCTGGCTCAGCCTGCGCAACGCCCCCGAGGTCCACCTGCTGGACTCGGGGCAGCTCAACACCTACGACGTGCTCTGCCACGACGACGTGGTCTTCACCCGTGAGGCCTACGACCAGGTCGTGGCGCGTCTGGCGAACAGCGGGAAGGAAGAGGCCTGATGCAGAAGATCGCCGACCCGCGTGACATCATCCTCAAGCCGATCGTCTCCGAGAAGAGCTACGGCCTGATCGATGAGCACAACAAGTACACGTTCCTGGTGCGCAAGGGTGCCAACAAGACGCAGGTGAAGATCGCCGTTGAGCAGATCTTCGGCGTCAAGGTGACCGGCGTGAACACGATCAACCGCCAGGGAAAGCGCAAGCGGACCAAGTACGGCTACGGCCAGCGCCCCACCACCAAGCGCGCGATCGTGAGCCTGGCCGAGGGTGAGCGGATCGACATCTTCGGTCAGATCGGCTAGCACCTGCCGCAGCGGGGAGAGGGGCCCCTCGCCATCGTGCGAGGGACCGGCCCCGAGGAAGAGAGCACCGGGGGGACCGCCGTGAGGCGGACCCCGACCGGTACGAACCGACGAAGGATGAACGAAAAAGATGGGCATCCGTAAGTACAAGCCGACGACTCCGGGTCGGCGCGGCGCGAGCGTCTCGGACTTCGCCGAGATCACGCGCAGCACGCCGGAGAAGTCGCTGCTTGCCCCACTGCACAGCAAGGGCGGCCGCAACGTCCACGGCCGGGTGACCGCCCGGCACCAGGGAGGCGGGCACAAGCGCGCCTACCGGATCATCGACTTCCGCCGCCACGACAAGGACGGGATCCCGGCCAAGGTCGCGCACATCGAGTACGACCCGAACCGCACCTCCCGCATCGCGCTGCTGCACTACGCCGACGGCGAGAAGCGCTACATCCTCGCCCCGGCCGGCCTCAAGCAGGGTGACCAGGTCGAGAACGGCCCCACGGCCGACATCAAGCCGGGCAACTGCCTGCCGCTGCGCAACATCCCGACCGGTACCTTCATCCACGCGGTGGAGCTTCGCCCCGGTGGCGGTGCCAAGCTCGGTCGCAGCGCCGGCGCGCAGATCCAGCTGCTCGCCAAGGAGGGCATGTACGCCACGCTGCGTATGCCGTCCGGAGAAATGCGCCAGGTCGACGTGCGATGCCGGGCCTCGGTGGGCCAGGTGGGCAACGCCGAGCAGTCCAACATCAACATCGGTAAGGCCGGCCGTAACCGCTGGAAGGGCAAGCGCCCCACGGTCCGCGGTGTCGCCATGAACCCGGTCGACCACCCGCACGGTGGTGGTGAGGGCAAGACCTCCGGTGGTCGCCACCCGGTGAACCCGAAGGGCAAGCCCGAGGGCCGCACGCGCCAGCCGAACAAGCCGAGCGACCGGCTGATCATCCGTCGTCGGAGCAAGAGGAAGAAGCGGTAGGAGCAGCCGATATGCCACGTAGTCTTAAGAAGGGTCCCTTCGTGGACGACCACCTGCAGAAGAAGGTGGACGCCCAGAACGAGAAGGGCACCAAGAACGTCATCAAGACGTGGTCGCGGCGCTCCATGATCGTGCCCGACATGATCGGCCACACGATCGCCGTGCACGACGGCCGTAAGCACGTCCCGGTGTTCGTCACCGACTCGATGATCGGTCACAAGCTCGGTGAGTTCGCCCCCACGCGGACGTTCCGCAGCCACGTCAAGGAAGACCGCCGCAGCCGGCGGTAAGCGCCTTCAAGCCAGCAGTTAGAGGAGAAAGCGATGGAAGCCAGGGCACAGGCGCGGTTCGCGCGCCACACGCCCCGGAAGGCCCGCCGTGTGGTGGACCTCATTCGCGGGCTGCCCGCTTCGGAGGCGCAGGCCGTGCTGCAGTTCGCTCCCCAGTCGGCGAGCGAGACCGTCTACAAGGTGCTCTCGAGCGCGATCGCGAACGCTGAGCACAATTTCAAGCTCGACCGGGAGACGCTCTTCGTGAGCCGCGCGTGGGTCGACGAGGGGCCGACCCTCAAGCGTTTCCGCCCGCGCGCCCAGGGTCGTGCCTATCGGATCAACAAGCGGACCAGCCACATCACCGTGATCGTGGAGTCCCGCGAGCCGAAGGGAAGGACCCGCTAGTGGGCCAGAAGGTTAACCCGCACGGGTTCCGCCTCGGCATCACGACCGACTTCAAGAGCCGGTGGTACGCCGACAAGCTGTACAAGTCGTACGTCGCCGAGGACGTGGCGATCCGTCGCATGCTGCAGAAGGGCATGGAGCGGGCCGGCATCTCCAAGGTCGAGATCGAGCGCACGACCGACCGCGTCCAGGTCGACATCCACACCGCCCGGCCGGGCATCGTCATCGGCCGCCGCGGCGCCGAGGCCGACCGCATCCGCGGCGACCTGGAGAAGCTGACCAAGAAGCAGGTCCAGCTGAACATCCTCGAGGTGAAGAACCCCGAGATCGACGCGCAGCTCGTCGCGCAGGGCGTGGCCGAGCAGCTGTCCAGCCGCGTCTCGTTCCGCCGGGCCATGCGTAAGGCCATGCAGTCCGCCATGAAGAGCGGCGCCAAGGGCATCCGGGTGCAGTGCGCCGGCCGTCTGGGCGGCGCCGAGATGTCCCGCTCGGAGTTCTACCGCGAGGGCCGCGTGCCCCTGCACACGCTCCGCGCGGACGTCGACTACGGCTTCTACGAGGCCCGTACCACCTTCGGCCGTATCGGCGTGAAGGTGTGGATCTACAAGGGCGAGGCTCCGACCAGCCGTTCCGAGCGGGAGGCGGCCGCGGCCGGCGCCCGTGCGGGCCAGCGTCGTGAGCGCGACGACCGTCGTGGTGGCGCGGGCGACCGTCCCCGTCGCGGTGGCGGCGACCGTCCCCGTCGTGGCGGTGCCGGTCGTCCCGACCGCGCACCCAGGACCGAGGCGGCCGCGCAGGCCGCCCCCGAGACCGGCCCGGCGGAGCAGCCGGGTGCTGAAGGGAGCTGACCATGCTGATCCCGCGCAGGGTCAAGCACCGCAAGCAGCACCGGCCCGACCGCAGCGGCGCCGCCAAGGGCGGCACCAGGGTCGTCTTCGGCGAGTTCGGCATCCAGGCGCTTGAGCACAGCTACGTGACCAACCGCCAGATCGAGGCCGCGCGTATCGCCATGACCCGGCACATCCGCCGTGGCGGCAAGGTGTGGATCAACATCTTCCCGGACCGCCCCCTCACGAAGAAGCCGGCCGAGACCCGCATGGGTTCCGGTAAGGGCTCTCCGGAGTGGTGGATCGCCAATGTCAAGCCCGGCCGTGTCATGTTCGAGCTTTCCGGCGTCGCCGAGCCCGTGGCCCGCGAGGCCATGCGGCGCGCGATGCACAAGCTCCCCATGAAGTGCCGTTTCGTCAAGCGTGAAGTGGGTGAGGCGTGATGGCTAAGGGTCTGACCGCCGCGGAGCTGCGTGTCGAGGACCAGGAGGTCCTGGTCCAGAAGCTGAAGGAAGCCAAGGAGGAGCTGTTCAACCTCCGCTTCCAGTCGGCGACGGGGCAGTTGGAGAGCCACGGGCGGCTGCGCGCCGTCCGCCGCGAGATCGCCCGTATCTACACCGTGATGCGCGAGCGTGAGCTCGGCATCGTCACGGTCGAGAAGGAGCCGAGCGATGTCTGAAGCAACCGAGACCCAGACCACCGACGCGAGCACCGACGCCACCGTGGCGCGGAACTACCGCAAGACCCGTGAGGGCCTGGTCGTCAGCGACAAGATGGACAAGACCGTCGTCGTCGCCGTCGAGGACCGCGTCAAGCACCCGCTGTACGGCAAGGTCATCCGTCGGACGACCAAGTACAAGGCCCACGACGAGCAGAACGTCTGCGGCGTCGGCGACCGCGTCCTCCTGATGGAGACCCGGCCGCTGTCCGCCACCAAGCGGTGGCGGGTCGTGGAGATCCTCGAGAAGGCCAAGTAACACACACAGACGCGCCTCGTGGGGGGTGGGAGACCACCCCCCACGACGGTGTCCAAGGGGCGGGGCCGTCCATCGGCCCGGTCCGCCCGCGGCGGCGGTCACAGGCTGTCGCCGGGGGAAAAAGACCACATCGGGTTCGGCCAGGCTCACCACAGGGTGAGAACCGGCACGACACACAGGAGTAGACGTGATCCAGCAGGAGTCGCGGCTCAAGGTCGCCGACAACACGGGTGCCAAGGAGATTCTCTGCATCCGCGTGCTCGGCGGCTCGGGTCGGCGCTACGCGGGAATCGGCGACATCATCGTGGGCACGGTGAAGGACGCCATTCCCGGCGGAGGCGTTAAGAAAGGCGACGTTGTCAAGGCTGTCGTGGTGCGCACCGTGAAGGAGCGCCGCCGCCCCGACGGCTCCTACATCCGCTTCGACGAGAACGCCGCGGTCATCATCAAGGACAGCGGCGACCCGCGGGGCACCCGCATCTTCGGCCCGGTGGGCCGTGAACTGCGCGACAAGAAGTTCATGCGCATCATCTCGCTCGCGCCGGAGGTGCTGTGATGCCGAAGCTGCACGTGAAGAAGGGCGACCTCGTCCAGGTCATCGCCGGCAAGGACAAGGGCGCCAAGGGCCGGATCATCGCCGCGTACCCCGACAGGGAGCGCGTGGTGGTCGAGGGCGTCAACATGATCAAGAAGCACTCCAAGGTCACCAACCAGGGACCGCGCGGCGCCAAGGAAGGCGGCGTGCAGACCATGGAGGCTCCCATCCACGTGAGCAACGTCAAGAAGCTCAAGGATGACGAGAAGAAGCCCGAGAAGAAGGCCGCCGCGAAGGGCGACGCCGAGGCGACGGGTGAGGACAGCTGATGACCGCCACGACTGAAGAGCGCACCGTTCCGCGCCTCAAGCAGCGCTACCGCGAAGAGATCATCGCGAAGCTGCGCGAGGAGTTCGGCATCGAGAACATCATGCTGGTGCCCACGATCACCAAGATCAAGGTGAACATGGGCGTCGGCGAGGCCGCTCGCGACTCGAAGCTCATCGAGGGCGCCGTGCGCGACCTGACCGCGATCACCGGCCAGAAGCCGGCCGTCGCCCGCGCCCGCAAGTCCATCGCGCAGTTCAAGCTGCGCGAGGGCATGCCGATCGGCGCGCACGTCACGCTGCGCGGCGACCGCATGTGGGAGTTCCTCGACCGTCTGCTGTCCCTGGCGCTGCCGCGTATCCGGGACTTCCGGGGCCTGTCGCCGAAGCAGTTCGACGGCAACGGCAACTACACCTTCGGTCTCACGGAGCAGGTCATGTTCCACGAGGTCGACCAGGACAAGGTGGACCGGCAGCGGGGCATGGACATCACGGTCGTGACCACCGCGAAGAACGACGAGCAGGGCCGGGCGCTGCTGAAGCTCCTCGGTTTCCCCTTCAAGGAGGCCTGATCATGGCGAAGACGTCGCTGAAGGTCAAGGCAGCGCGGAAGCAGAAGTTCGAGGTCCGGGCGTACACTCGGTGTTCGCGCTGCGGCCGTCCCCGCGCTGTCTACCGCAAGTTCGGGCTCTGCCGCGTGTGCTTCCGCGAGATGGCGCACCGGGGCGAGCTGCCCGGCATCACCAAGTCCAGCTGGTAAGCCCTCGCGGGCCAGCCGTACAGAAGTCTTATCAACCGGGCGCTGACCACAGCGCCCACGACCGCACCGAAGGTCCCATCGGGGAAACCGCGGTGAGGAAGGCCACCGGCCATGACGATGACCGACCCGATCGCAGACATGCTGACGCGTCTGCGGAACGCGAACTCGGCCTATCACGACACCGTGAGCATGCCTTACTCGAAGATCAAGGCACACATCGCGGAGATCCTCCAGCAGGAGGGCTACATCCAGGGCTGGAGCGTCGAGGACGCGAAGGTTGGCAAGAACCTCGTGATGGAGCTGAAGTTCGGCCCCACCCGCGAGCGCTCCATCGCCGGCCTGCGCCGGGTGTCGAAGCCCGGTCTGCGGGTCTACGCAAAGAAGGACAACCTGCCCCGCGTTCTGGGCGGTCTGGGCGTCGCGATCATCTCGACGTCCGGCGGTCTCATGACGGACCGGCAGGCGAGCAAGCGTGGAGTGGGCGGGGAAGTCCTCGCCTACGTCTGGTAACGAGGGGAGGAACCCAGCATGTCGCGAATCGGACGGCTGCCCATCCCCGTACCGGCGGGTGTCGACATCACGATCGACGGCCGGGCGGTCCAGGTCAAGGGACCCAAGGGCACGCTCACGCACACGGTCGCCGAGCCCATCGAGGTCTCGCGCGGTGAGGACGGCAACATCGCCGTCTCCCGCCCGAACGACGAGAACCGGGTCCGGGCGCTGCACGGTCTGTCCCGCACGCTCATCGCCAACATGGTGGCGGGTGTCACGCAGGGCTACACGAAGACGCTGGAGATCGTCGGCGTCGGTTATCGCGTCGCGGCCAAGGGCCCGACGCAGCTGGAGTTCTCGCTTGGCTTCAGCCACCCGGTGATCATCGACGCTCCCGAGGGCGTCACCTTCCGCGTCGAGAGGCCGACCCTGTTCCACGTGGACGGCATCGACAAGCAGAAGGTCGGCGAGGTCGCCGCCAACATCAGGAAGCTGCGCAAGCCGGACCCGTACAAGGGCAAGGGCGTGCGCTACCAGGGCGAGGTTGTCCGCCGCAAGGTCGGAAAGGCTGGTAAGTAGGCATGGCTGGAAAGACTGCGTTCGGCAAGCACACGGCCGCCCGCACGGTCTCCCGGGCCCGCCGTCACAACCGCGTCCGCAAGAACGTGTTCGGCACCACCGAGCGTCCGCGTCTGGTCGTCAACCGGTCCACGCGTCACCTGTTCGTGCAGATCGTCGACGACACCCAGGGTCACACGCTGGTGAGCGCGTCCACCATGGACGTCTCGCTGCGCGGGTCCGAGGGTGACAAGACCGAGAAGGCGAAGAAGGTCGGCGAGCTTCTCGCTCAGCGGGCCAAGAGCGCCGGGATCACCGCCGTCGTGTTCGACCGCGGTGGCAACCGCTACGCGGGGCGCATCGCCGCTCTCGCGGACAGCGCCCGTGAAGGCGGGCTGGAGTTCTGATGGCTCCGGTCCGGAGGCCGCGACCGGCGGCCCGTCCCAAGAGCAACGAGAAGAGGAACCACTGATGGCTGCAGCTCCGCGTCGCGGTGCCGGCGGCGGTGGCGAGCGGCGTGACCGTCGTGATGACCGCCGCGGTGGCGCCGCAGACAAGGGCGTCTCGTACATCGAGCGCGTCGTAAAGATCAACCGTGTGGCCAAGGTCGTCCAGGGCGGCCGGCGCTTCAGCTTCACCGCGCTGGTCATCGTCGGCGACGGCAACGGCCTCGTCGGGGTCGGCTACGGCAAGGCCAAGGAGGTGCCCGCGGCGATCGCCAAGGGCGTCGAGGAGGCCAAGAAGCACTTCTTCAAGGTCCCGCGGATCCAGGGCACGATCCCGCACCCGGTGCAGGGCGAGGACGCCGCCGGCGTCGTCCTCCTGCGTCCGGCCTCGCCCGGTACGGGTGTCATCGCGGGTGGTCCGGTGCGCGCGGTCCTGGAGTGCGCCGGGATCCACGACGTGCTGTCCAAGTCGCTCGGCTCGGACAACCCGATCAACATCGTGCACGCCACCGTGGCGGCTCTGAAGGGCCTCAGCAGGCCCGAGGAGATCGCCGCCCGCCGTGGCCTGCCGATCGAGGACGTCGCTCCCAAGGCGATGCTCAAGGCCCGCGCGGAGGGTCTCGCCGAGGCCGCGGCGGCCGCCAAGGCGGTGAGCTGACGATGGCACGGCTGAGGATCACTCAGACCCGGTCCAAGATCGGTGGCCAGCAGAACCAGCGTGACTCGCTGCGTTCGCTGGGCCTGAAGCGAATCGGCGACGTCGTCGTCAAGGAGGACCGCCCGGAGATCCGGGGCATGGTCGCCAAGGTGTCGCACCTCGTCGAGGTTGAGGAGGTCGACTAGTCATGACCGAGAACGCTCCGCTCAAGATCCACGACCTCCGTCCTGCCCCCGGCGCCAACAAGGCCAAGACCCGCAAGGGCCGCGGCGAGGCGTCCAAGGGCAAGACGGCCGGCCGCGGCACCAAGGGCACCAGGGCCCGCACCTCCGTGATGCCGGGCTTCGAGGGTGGCCAGGTTCCGCTCCAGCGGCGGCTGCCGAAGCTGAAGGGCTTCTCCAACTCCCTGTTCAAGACGACCTACCAGGTCGTCAACCTGGACAGGCTCGGGGAGCTGTTCCCCCAGGGCGGCGACGTCACGCTCGACGACCTGGTGGCCAAGGGCGCGGTTCGCAAGAACCAGCCCGTGAAGGTGCTGGGCACCGGTGACATCTCCGTGGCGGTGAACGTGCAGGCGCACGCCTTCTCCGCCAGCGCGAAGGAGAAGATCGCCGCGGCCGGTGGCTCGGTTTCCGAGCTGTAGGCATGAGGCTGCACGAGGCGCGGAGGTTCGTTATGAGCCTCCGCGCCCGTAGTGCGTTAGAGTTCGCCTGGCACACGGCTCCGACCGTGGCCGAACAAGCTCTTTGGCAAGAAGTTTCGTCGATGGACGCCTCGCGGGCCATCGCCGACCGTTACCGCGTCACAGGCGCGCAGGAGGGACCGTGCTGACCGCGATTACCCGGGCTTTCCGGACGCCGGACCTGCGCAAGAAGCTGCTCTTCACTTTGGGCATCATCGCGCTGTTCCGGCTGGGCTCGGTGCTTCCCACTCCGGGCGTCAACGCCCAGAACGTCGCCCTGTGTCTCGACCAGGCCCAGGCAGGGGACGCCGGCAACATCTACGGGATGGTGCAGCTGTTCAGCGGCGGAGCCCTGCTGAAACTTTCAGTCTTCGCACTGGGCATCATGCCCTACATCACCGCCAGCATCATCCTGCAACTGCTGACCGTGGTCATCCCGCGGCTCGAGGCCCTGAAGAAGGAGGGCCAGGCGGGCACCGCGAAGATCACGCAGTACACGCGGTACCTGACCATCGGGCTCGCGGTGCTGCAGTCGACCGCGTTCATCGCGCTGGCCCGCAGCGGGCAGCTCTTCCCGAGCTGCAAGGAGCAGGTCCTCCTCAGCCAGGAGATCTTCCCCCTCGTGACCATGGTCATCACGATGACCGCCGGTACCGCGGTGATCATGTGGCTGGGCGAGCTCGTGACCGACCGGGGCGTCGGCAACGGCATGTCGATCCTGATCTTCACTCAGGTCATCGCCGTCTTCCCGTCCGAGCTGATCAACATCTACCGGCTCAGCCCGTTCAAGTTCGTCGTGGTGATGGTCGTCGGTGTCGTGATGATCGGCGTCGTCGTCTTCATCGAGCAGGCGCAGCGCCGCATCCCGGTGCAGTACGCCAAGCGGATGGTCGGCCGCAGGATGTACGGCGGCACCTCGACCTACATCCCGCTCAAGGTGAACCAGGCCGGCATCATCCCGGTCATCTTCGCCTCGTCGCTGCTGTACCTTCCGCAGCTCCTGGTGACGCTGTTCGGCAACAGCAGCCAGCCGAACGCGGTGATCGAGTGGCTGGCCCAGAACATGGTGCGGGGCGACCACCCGATCTACATGACCGTGTTCTTCCTGCTGATCATCTTCTTCACGTACTTCTACGTGTCCATCACTTTCAACCCCCCGGAAGTGGCTGACAACATGAAGAAGTACGGTGGGTTCATCCCGGGCATCCGTCCGGGCCGGCCGACCGCCGAGTACCTCAACTACGTGCTCACGCGGCTCACGGCCGCCGGCGCTCCGTATCTGGGTGTCATCTCGCTCATCCCGATCATCGCGCTGGCGGTGGCCGGAGCGAGCCAGAACTTCCCGTTCGGAGGGACCAGCATTCTGATCATGGTTGGTGTGGGTCTGGACACGGTCAAGCAGATCGAGAGCCAGCTCCAGCAGCGCAACTACGAGGGCTTCCTGAGATAGTGCGCGTCGTCCTGGTAGGGCCCCCCGGAGCGGGTAAGGGGACGCAGGCCCAGTTCATCGCATCGCACCTGTCGATCCCGAAAATCTCGACAGGCGACATCTTCCGTGCCAACGTCTCCGGCGGCACGGAGCTCGGCAGGCTCGCCAAGGAGTACATGGACCGCGGCGACCTCGTCCCCGACGAGGTGACGGTCGCCATGGTCCGTGACCGGCTCTCCGAGGACGACGCCAAGGAGGGCTTCCTCCTCGACGGCTTCCCCCGCAACGTGCCCCAGGCCGAGGTCCTCAAGAAGATGCTGGCGGAGTTCGGCACCACGCTGGACGTCGTCCTCAACCTGGTCGTCGAGGACGACGAGGTCGTACGGCGCCTGGCGGGCCGCCGCACCTGCCGCTCCTGCGGGAAGGTGTGGCACCTGGTGTTCGACCCGCCCGCCGCGGAGGGCGTCTGCGACGCCTGCGGGGGCGAGCTCTTCCAGCGGGACGACGACCGCGAGGAGACCATCAGGCGGCGCCTGGAGGTCTACCAGGAGCAGACGGCGCCACTGATCTCCTTCTACGCCGACGAGGGCATCCTCCAGGGCGTCGACGCGACCGGCCCGGTCGAGGAGATCACGCAACGGGCGATGTCGGCGCTGCGGCGGTTCGCCGACTGAGTCGTTACCACGGCCGGGAACGCCACCCCACATCATGGGGTGGCGTTCAGGCTTATATGGGACAATTTCGAGAGGGGGTGCGTTACGTGTTCAAGAAGAACAGACACGGCATTCAACTCAAGAGCGCCGCGCAGGTGGAGAAGATGCGGGCGGCCGGCCTGGTCGTCGCCCGTACGCTCGAGCTGCTGCGGACGACCGTGCAGCCCGGCATGACGCCGCTGGATCTCGACGTCGTCGCCGAGGAGGCCATCCGGAACGAGGGCGCGATCCCGTCGTTCAAGGGCTACCACGGCTTTCCCGCCACGATCTGCGCCTCGGTGAACGACGAGGTCGTCCACGGCATCCCCACCGACCGCCGCAAGCTCCGCGAGGGCGACATCATCTCCATCGACTGCGGCGCGATCCTCGACGGGTGGCACGGCGACTCCGCGATCACCGTGGGGATCGGAGCGGTCGACCCGGCGCTGACCGAGCTCATGCGGGTGACCGAGGAGGCCATGTGGCGCGGCATCGCCGCCCTGCGGGTCGGCGGGCACCTGTCCGACATCGGCTTCCAGGTCGAGCGCTACGTGCGCTCCCAGGGCCGCTACGGCATCCCCCAGGAGTACGGCGGGCACGGGATCGGCACGGAGATGCACATGGACCCGTGGGTGGCCAACCACGGCCGTCCCGGGCGCGGTCCCAAGTTCGAGGCGGGCATGTGCTTCGCGATCGAGCCGATGGTGAACCTCGGCACCGACAGGACCCGGGTGCTCGACGACGACTGGACGGTCGTCACCATCGACGGCAAGCCCTCCGCCCACTTCGAGCACAGCGTCGCGGTGACGGAGGACGGCCCGCTCGTGCTCACCGCGCTCGACGGCGGCGCCTCGCGGTTCCCCCGGGCGGAGGCAGGGGTTACCCCAGAGACCGGAGACACCACTCCCTGATCGGCCCGCCGGGACGGCGCGTGAACCATAATGGGGCGTAACGTTCCGATGACCGGGAGATGGTGATGGCGGCTACGCCCGAGATGCGGGCTTCGGACGGCGACCGGGACCGGGTCGCCGCGGCTCTGCGGGAGCACGTGGCCGAGGGCAGGCTCAGCGTCGAGGAGTTCAACGATCGGCTTGAGCAGCTCTACCGGAGCCGCACGTACGGCGAACTGGCCACGCTGACCGCCGACCTGCCCGAGATCGACCTGCACCGCCTGCCCGCCGCGGCGGCGGAGAGCGACAGGCCCCTGCCCGCCCGGCGTGACGATAAGGCGCGGACCGCGCTGAAGGCGGCGTGGGCCGGCTGGGCGGGGATCACCGCCGTGAACTGGATGGTCTGGCTGACCATCGGGGTCACCTCGGGGCACTTCGTCTATCCCTGGCCGCTCTGGGTCATGGGCCCGTGGGGGACCGTCCTCCTCGCCGGCACTCTCATCGGCGTCGCCGCGAAGCCCCGGCGGCGTCGCTGATCCACGCCCGGCGTCCCGCCGGGCATTGGCCGTACGCCCTCGCCGGGGTACGCTGTGATCTGGTTGTGTCGGGACCCCTGCCGTCGTTTCGCATTTCGGCCCGGGTTGTCGTACACTCCTTTGTCGGTTCACTATGACCTTTCGCGCTCAGGCGACCTGGCTGGTCGCCGCTCTCTGGAAGCGCCCGAAGGTCGCGGCTGCTTAGTGTTCCGAAGCCTCTGACGATCCGATCAGCGAAACGCGAGGGCCATGGCCAAGAAAGACGGCGCCATCGAGATTGAGGGCACTGTTATTGAGTCGCTCCCGAACGCGATGTTCCGGGTGCAGCTCGACAACGGTCACAAGGTCCTGGCCCACATCAGCGGGCGGATGCGGATGCACTACATCCGAATCCTTCCCGATGACCGGGTGGTCGTGGAACTGAGCCCCTACGACCTCAGCCGTGGGCGGATCGTCTACCGGTACAAGTAGGCCCCTCCGTCTGTGGACGGGCCCGTATGCGGAACGAATAAGGACTATGAAGGTCAAGCCGAGCGTCAAGAAGATCTGCGACAAGTGCAAGGTGATCCGCCGGCACGGTCGCGTCATGGTGATCTGCGACAACCTGCGCCACAAGCAGCGCCAGGGCTGAGTTTCCGCTCAGACACGTCGCCACCAGGCCCGCAGGTGAGTCCGTCCACGTGACGGGCTCGACCCGCGTGAGGGCCGAACACTGTAGTCGCGTCTCGCACCCGCGCAGGCGGCGAAAGCCGTACCACGTGGGAGACCCCCGGTCGGAGGCCGGGGCCCTCGCCCGGGCATGGGAGGGGAAGCGAGGCGTAAGACCTCCGCCACATCGAAGGAGAATGCCCGACCATGGCTCGCCTGGTTGGCGTCGACCTCCCCCGCGACAAGCGGCTGGAGATCGCTCTCACCTACATTTTCGGAATCGGCCGCACCCGCGCCAAGGAGATCCTTGACGCGACCGGAATCAGCCCCGATCTGCGCGTCCACCAGCTCACGGACGCCGAGATCATCCCGATGCGTGACTACATCGAGGCGAACTACAAGATCGAGGGTGACCTCCGGCGCGAGGTCCAGGCCGACATCCGGCGCAAGATCGAGATCGGCTGTTACCAGGGCATCCGGCACCGCAAGGGCCTGCCCGTCCACGGTCAGCGGACGCAGACGAACGCGCGCACCCGCAAGGGCAAGAAGAAGACCGTCGCCGGCAAGAAGAAGCCCGGCAAGAAGTAGTCCTTAGGCCCCGGCCCGAGGATCTCGCCGGTGACACCGGTTGGAAGGTCCAGGGGATGGGGCAAGCAGCCACATTCCAGGAGACAGCGCTTAAATGCCGCCGAAGAGCCGCCAGGGCGCACCGAAGAAGGTGCGCCGCAAGGAAAAGAAGAACGTCGCTCACGGGCACGCCCACATCAAGAGCACGTTCAACAACACGATCGTTTCGATCACCGACCCGAACGGGAACGTGATCTCCTGGGCCAGCGCCGGCCACGTCGGGTTCAAGGGCTCCCGCAAGTCCACCCCGTTCGCCGCGCAGATGGCGGCCGAGAACGCCGCCCGCCGCGCCATGGAGCACGGCATGCGGAAGGTCGACGTCTTCGTCAAGGGCCCCGGTTCCGGCCGTGAGACCGCGATCCGTTCGCTGCAGGCGACCGGCCTCGAGGTCGGGTCCATCCAGGACGTGACCCCGGTCCCGCACAACGGCTGCCGTCCGCCCAAGCGCCGCCGCGTCTGAGCTCAGGAGAGTAGAGAGAAATGGCTCGTTACACGGGTCCGGACTGCAAGCTCTGCCGTCGTGAGAAGACGAAGCTCTTCCTCAAGGGCAAGAAGTGCGAGTCCGCGAAGTGCCCCATCGAGATCCGCCCGTACCCGCCGGGTGAGCACGGCCGCGGCCGTCCCAAGGAGTCGGAGTACCAGCTCCAGCTCCGTGAGAAGCAGAAGACCCGCCGGATCTACGGCGTCCTCGAGAAGCAGTTCCACAACTACTACGAGGAAGCCAACCGCAAGGCCGGCAAGACGGGTGAGAACCTCCTCCAGATCCTGGAGAGCCGTCTCGACAACGTGGTCTACCGCGCCGGCTTCGCCGAGTCGCGGGACGCGGCCCGCCAGCAGGTGCGCCACGGCCACTTCCTCGTGAACGGCAAGAAGGTCGACATCCCGTCGTACCGCGTGCGCGAGCACGACATCATCGAGGTCCGCGAGAAGTCGCGCAACCTGCTCCCGTACGAGGTGGCCCGCGCGACCGCCGGCGACAAGACCGTCCCGGCCTGGCTGGGCGCCTCCGCCGAGAACCTGCGCGTCCTCGTGCACCAGCTCCCGGTCCGCCAGCAGATCGACACGCTGGTCCAGGAGCAGCTCATCGTCGAGCTCTACTCGAAGTAACAGAGCCCGGCGACCTCGTGACGCCGTACGGCCCGGCGCATTCCCGGCCGTACGGCATCATTGGTTGTAGGCGAGCGGCGTCAAATAGCGGGCGTCGCCGTAACCGAGGGACCCCTCGTTCGGAGCGACACGGGGGATCCCGGTCAGGAGTAACCACATGCTCATCGCACAGCGCCCGAGCCTCCAGGAGGAGTCGCTCGAGGAGCACCGGTCCAGGTTCATCATCGAGCCGCTGGAGCCGGGCTTCGGCTACACCATCGGCAACTCGCTGCGGCGCACGCTGCTGTCCTCCATCCCGGGGGCGGCCGTCACCAGCATCCGCATCGAGGGCGTGCTGCACGAGTTCTCGACCGTGCCCGGGGTCAAGGAAGACGTCACCGACATCATCCTGAACCTCAAGTCGCTGGTCGTCTCCTCCGAGCACGACGAGCCCGTGGTGATGTACCTGCGCAAGCAGGGTCCCGGTGAGGTGACCGCCGCCGACATCGCGCCGCCGGCCGGTGTCGAGGTGCACAACCCCGACCTGCACATCGCCACGCTGAACGGCAAGGCGAAGCTGGAGATGGAGCTGACCGTCGAGCGCGGTCGCGGCTACGTCTCCGCCGCGCAGAACAAGCAGCCGGGCCAGGAGATCGGGCGGATTCCGATCGACTCGATCTACTCCCCGGTCCTCAAGGTCACCTACAAGGTCGAGGCCACCCGTGTCGAGCAGCGCACGGACTTCGACCGCCTGATCCTCGACGTCGAGACCAAGCCGTCCATGAAGCCCCGCGACGCGGTGGCCTCGGCCGGCAAGACCCTGGTCGAGCTGTTCGGCCTGGCTCGCGAGCTCAACGTCGAGGCCGAGGGCATCGACATCGGCCCGTCGCCGACGGACGCCGCCCTGGCGGCCGACCTGGCGCTGCCGATCGAGGAGCTCAACCTCACGGTTCGCTCCTACAACTGCCTCAAGCGCGAGGGCATCCACACCGTGGGTGAGCTCGTCGCCCGCAGCGAGCAGGACCTGCTGGACATCCGCAACTTCGGCGCCAAGTCGATCGAAGAGGTCAAGCAGAAGCTGCACGAGATGGGCCTCGCTCTCAAGGACTCCCCGCCCGGGTTCGACCCCTCCGCCGTGGCCGGCGGCGGGTACGACGACGAGGACGGCGGATTCATCGAGACCGAGCAGTACTGATCGCTCGTCTTCGAGCAGCGGCACCACCGTTTCGTGCCGCCCCGCGAGGCGGCACGAAACGGCGATGACAGTCACGACCGGCACGCCGGTTGGCCCGACCCCGGTACCTGACACGGCCGGGGCGGGTTATCCATGAGGAGCATGAAATGCCCAAGCCCACCAAGGGCCCCCGCTTCGGCGGCAGCCCGGCCCACGAGCGGCTGATCCTGGCGAACCTCGCCACCGCGCTGTTCGAGAACGGCCGGGTGCGTACCACCGAGGCCAAGGCGAAGCGCCTCCGCCCGCTCGCCGAGAAGCTGATCACCAAGGCGAAGAAGGGCGACATCCACAACCGTCGCCAGGTGCTGACGGTCGTCCGCGACAAGGGCGTCCTCCACCACCTCTTCACCGAGATCGCGCCGACGTTCGCCGAGCGTCCCGGTGGCTACACCCGGATCACCAAGCTCGGCCCGCGCAAGGGCGACGCCGCTCCCATGGCGATCATCGAGCTGGTGACCGAGCAGCTGAACCCGGTGCGGACCAGCCGTACGGCTCCGGCCGCGCAGGCCGCGCCCGCCGCCGCTCCGGTGGAGGCGGAAGCCGAGGAGACGCCCGCGGCGCAGGACGAGGCCGCCGAGGCTCCCGAGGCCGCCGCCGAGTCGTCGGAGGAGACGGCCCAGGGTGAGAAGAAGGACGAGGCCTGATCCCACAGGCTCCGTGAGCGGGCTCAGTTTCCCTTCCGGGGGACGCTGGGCCCGTTCTTCGTTTTCCGGACCGGTACGAGGGATGTCGTGGAGCGAGAACTACGGCTGAGGCTGGACCTCGGCTACGACGGCACCGATTTCTCGGGATGGGCCCGGCAGCCGGGGCGGCGGACCGTGCAGGGGGAGATCGAGGACGCGCTCGGCCGGATCCTGCGCCTGGACCCCGCGCCGTCGCTGACCGTCGCGGGCCGCACCGACGCGGGCGTCCACGCGCGGGGACAGGTGGCGCACGTCGACGTGCCGCTCGCCGCGACCGTGGCGTTCGCGTCCGGGCGCGAGCCCGCCCCCGAGGACCCGGAGGAGGCGTGGCGTGAGCGCGGCGCTGAGCTGCTCGCTGCGCTGACGCGGCGGCTGGCCGGTGTCCTGCCCCCCGATGTGCGGGTTCACGCCGTGAGCGTGGCACCCGAGGGCTTCGACGCCCGTTTCTCCGCGCTGTCCCGCCGGTACGGCTACCGTGTCGGCGACGCGCCGGGCGGGGTCGACCCGCTGCGGCGGCGCGAGGTGCTCTGGTACGCCCGGCCGCTCGACGTCGGCCTGCTGAACGCCGCCGCCGCCCACCTGCTGGGGGAGCACGACTTCGCCGCGTTCTGCCGGAGGCGGGAGGGCGCGACCACCATCCGCGAGCTGCAGCGTCTCGACTGGGTCAGGGGCGAGGACGGGATCCTGCTCGCCACCGTGGTCGCCGACGCCTTCTGCCACTCGATGGTCCGGGCGCTGGTCGGCTCGCTGCTGACTGTGGGGGAGGGCAGGCGGCCCGTCGGGTGGCCCGGCGAGGTGCTGGCGAGAGCCGTGCGGGACTCCGGGGTGCACGTCGCGCCCGCGCACGGGCTGACGCTGGAGGAGGTGCGCTACCCGGAGCCCGGGGAGCTGGCCCGGCGCGCCGCAGCCACGCGCCGGGTACGTACGCCGACCGCCTGAAGCCGGGCTCAGCGGGTGGCGCGCTTCTGGATGATTTTGGTCATGTGGTCGCGGAAGGCGCCGCTGATCGGGCCGAGGTCCTTGTCCTTGGCGTCCGGCGTGTGGCCGTCGGCGTAGGTGGCGTAGCTGAAGGCGATGTAGCGTCCCCAGACCGTCGCCGCCGCGTAGCCGCCGGAGATCGTGACCTTGTCGGCCCCGCTCGCCTGCGTGCCGTTCAGGCCGCGGAACCAGACGTTGGCGCCGAGGTTCTTCTCCCGGTCCGCCGTGAGCGCCGCCACCTTGCTGGGCAGCACCGCGATCCCCGCGGTGATCGCGTAGTCGCGCTTGCCGTCCACGTACGTGGCCCTGAGCACCCGCCGGCACTGCTGTTCGGTGAGGGCGGTGGCGAACGCGCCCGTGGCCGCCTTACCGCAGTCGTCGGTCACGTCGATCTTGACGCGACGGTAGGTGCGTCCGTCCAGCGTCACCTTCTCGTCGGGGAACGCCTCGCCGGGCTTGATTGTCCGGGGGTCGGTCTGCTCCGTGTCCAGGATGGTGGAGGCGGCCGCCGTGCTCGGCTGCGGCGCGACGGAGGACGGAGCGGTGCCGCTTGGCGCCGTGCGGGGCGGCGGGCCGCTGTCCGGCTCGCCCGCGTACGCGAAGTAGGCCGCGGTGCCGATCGCGCCCACGACGACCGCCGCGCCGGCGATCATCAGGATCCGCTTGACCTTCCCGCCCTGGGCGGGAGGGGTGGTGGACCCGAGCGTCGCGGGCAGCGCGCCGCCGGGGGCGGCCGGGGCCGGTCCGAAGCCGGGGGGAGGGGCGGGCCTGCCCGCCTTGGCCGGGGTCACCGGCGTGAACGCGAACGGGGTCTCGCCGTTCGGCTGAGTGGAGGAGCCGGTTGTAGGGGAGGTCGTTGGCATCTGTCCTGAATCGGTGTCGGGGGAGGCCGCCCGCGGAGCGTCGCCGGTCTCGGACGGGCTCGCGGGCGGCGCGTCGTATGGTGCCGTGCCGGGGTCCGGCGCGGCGGGCGGAGCGTCCCCAGGGGACGTTCCGGACGGTGCGTAGCCCGGAGGCAGGCCCGGGAGCTGGCCGGGGATCTGGCCCGGGAGGTGGTTCGGCGCCTGGCCGGGCGGCTGCGACGGCGGGGCGTAGGGGCCCTCGGGGGACGGCGGTGGCACCGGCCACGTCCCCTCCTGAGGGGAGGGCGGCGGGCCGCCGTAGGGGCCACCCTGGTCGTGGTTCGTGACGCCCTGGTCGTGGTGCGCGACCTGCGGGCCGGGCTCGTACGGTCCGCCCGGCACCTGGAACCCCTCGATCGGGGTCACCGCCTGGGCGATCTCCGCGCCGAAGCCCGCGGGCGGCCCGCCCGGAAGGGCGTACGGGTTCGGTGCGGCACCCGCGCCGTCGTCGGAGGCTCCGGGCGGCAGGGTGCCATGGGGGCCTTCGGAGGACGGCCGGTCGCCGGCGCGTTCGGGGTACGGCGTGGGATGCGAGGCGTCCCCGCCGCCCGAGGCGGAGCCCGGATCACCGGGCAGGGTGACAGCGCCCTCCGCCGAGTGACCCGCCGCGTCGTCCGCCGGGCCGTCCGAGTGGCCGGGGGCGTCGCCTGGTCCGGCGGCGTGGTGCTGGTCGCTCGGCCCGCCGGAGTGCCGACCGGCCCGTCCGCCCAGCTCGCCGGGCACTTCGGCCTGCTCACCGGAAGAGCCGCCGGACCGCTCGCCAGAAGCGCTGGTCTGGTCACCCGAACCGCCGGTTCGCTCGGTGACGGCGGAGGCGCCGGTCGATCCGCTCCCGCCGCTCCGGTCACCGCTTTGATCGCGGTCGTGGCCGCCTGACGGGTCGTTTTCGCCGCTTTCATGAGAGCCGCGGTAGACGCTTGAGGGCGGCCACGAGGTCCCGGCCCGGCCCTCGCCCTGGGGATCGGGCTCACCCGGCAGCCTCGGCGGCCACACGGGTATGTCACCGGGCTCCCCGGGGCGGACGGGCGCGGCGGAGGAGGCGTGGGCCTCGCCGTACGCGTCGCCCGGCTCGTCCGGTGCCGGGAGCGCGTCGCCGGGACGCGTGGGCATGGGGGCGGCCGGCGTGTCCCGGGGCGGCGAGGGGACGGGTGCGGCGCCGCCGCTGACGTCCTGCGCCGGTTCCGCCGGTTGCGCCTGCCGAGAGTCGGCCGGGTGGGCCGGATGAGAGGTCGCGCTCCGGGCTCCCGGCTGACCGGGGTCTCCGGGCGTCCATGTCGCGTCCTCCGCCGGCTGCTCCTCTGCAGGGCCCGGCGCCCACGCGGCGAACGACGGCACCCCGGGTGAGGGCTCGTCGGATCGCGGGGCCTCCGGCGGGTACGCCTGCGTCCCGTCCGGGCCCACCTGCCGCCACCAGGGCGCCTGGGACTCCTGCGGCGGCTGCCACGACGACGGGGGCTGTGCCTCCTGCGAAGGCTGCCATTCGGGGGTGCCGGGGTTCTGCTGGGGTGGGACCGGACCGGGGTGGGCCGCCTGCTGCCAAGGAGGTGTGCCCCCGCCCTGCGCGGGAGGCTGCCAGGCCGGTGGCCCGCCCTGGACGGGAGGCTGCCACGGGGGTGTGCCGCCGCTCTGCTGCCACGGCGGCAGGTCCGCCCCCGGCGCGGGCTGCCGCGGGACCCAGCCGAGGTCCGGCTCCGGGTGCGGCGCCGCCGGACTGCCCGCGTACGGCCCCATCCGCGGATCCGTCTGCGGGCCCGTCTGTGGGCCGGGGTGCGGGTCCGGGTGTTGGCCCGCGTACGGACCGCCGGGACCGGGGCGGCCCAGGTCCTCCTCGGCGTCGCCCGGGCGGCGCGGCGGGGGGAGAGCCCCGGCGTCCGGCTGAGGACCGGGCGGGACATGCCGAATACCGGGCAGGCCGGGCTGTGGGCCGGGAAGACCGGGCTGCGCCCCCGGCGGAAGAGGGTGCGCACCGTACGGGCCGGACTGTCCGCCCGGCTGCGGGCCCGGATGAGGGCCGGGCGGAAGCGGGTGAGCGCCGGGCGGGGCGGGCTGGGGGCCGGGCGAGCTGTGCGGGCCGGGAGGGACGGGGTGAGCGCCGGGCTGGGGGCCCGGTGGAGCGGAGTAAGCACCGGGCGGCCCGGGAGGAGCGGAGTAAGCACCGGGCGGCCCGGGAGGAGCGGAGTAGGCACCGGGCGGGCCGGGAGGGGCGGAGTAAGCGCCCGGAGGGGCGGAGTGAGCACCCGGCGGGGGCGGATAGGCGCCCTGCGGGGGCACGCCCCCACTCTCGGCCGGTGGGGCGTCATGCGCCGGGATGGCCCTGAACCTGTTCGTGTTCTCCGGGTCGTCATCGTCGTAGCCGTCCGGCGCCCGCAGGCCGCCCTGGAAGCCGTACCGGGTGGGATAGGGAACGGTCGGCGGCGTCCACGGGTTCGCCTCGCCCGCCGCCTGGGCGGCGTCGGGCGCCCAGGCGGTGTCCTCGTCCGGCTGCGGCCGGCCGTGGCCGGGCGGCGTCGTCTGCCCGAAGCTCGGCGGTGGCGTCGCGGGTGCCGTCGCCGAGCCCTCGGCGTCCGCCTCGCTGTGCGCCCACGCCGTGTCATGTTCGTGCTCGGAACCGGAATCCTTGCCACGCATAGCCGGAAGCGTAACGGCGCGGACCCGATCGGCGTGCCTCCATGGGTGTTTCGGTCTGCCTCCCCGGCCATGCCCGCGCCGCGCTCACCTCAGTGAACGTGTCGTCTCAGCTGGGGCCGCCGGTGAGCGCACGCGTGTCGAGGGCAGGGTAAACAGACGCGTCGGTGACGTCCGTCGCCGCCTGGTACAGCTTTTTGAGCTCGCTCTTGGTGGGTTTGTGGCCGTCCTTGAACTGGAACCACAACAGCACCGCGTAGTGCCCGTAAGTCCAGCCTCCCGCGGACGCCTCGCCGCTGCCGAGGTGCTTGGTGGCCTCGTCCTTGCCGGGGAGCGGCTTGAGGAAGTCCTTGCGTTCGTCGCCGGCTCCGGCGGAGGCGACCTTCTTCGCCATCGCCGAGGTCCTGAGGTTGGCGACCCCCACGGTGCCGATGATCGTGCCCTTGGCGTCCGCGAAGCTCGCGCGCAGCAACTGCGTGCAGCCGCCCGTCTTGAGCGCCTTGGTGATCTTCTCGCCGGTGACGCCGTCCGCGCACTTCTTCTCCTTGCGCGTCACCGTGCGGATGTACACCCGCTTGTTGTTGACCGGTTTCGGCTTGCCGAAGACCTCTCGCAGCGACAGCGGGCTCTTGTCGGTCGCCCGCGAGGCCGCGTAGCCGTACTTGGTCATCGGACGGTCGGACACGAGCGGTGCGGGACGGGCCGCGGGGCCCGGGTCCGGCGCAGGCGGCTCCTCGTTGTGGGCGGCGTACCACAGGCCGGTGAGGAGCGCGCCGATCAGGGCCAGCAGGGCGAGTCCGAGCACCCAGGGACGACGCCATAGGGGACCGCGGTCGTCGGGGTCCCACTGGGGCTCCGGCGGGGGCGCCACTCGCGGCATGGGGGCCTCACGCCGCATCTCCCGGTTCTCCTGGTCCGGGTCCGGGCCGATCTCGCTCGCCCAAGGCGTGCTCCCGGCGTCGTACCGCCCGCCCGGCCCGCCCGGCCCGCCCGGACCTGCCTCCCGCGGTCCGGCCTCCCGGGGCGCGGCGTACGGCGACTGGTCGCGGCCGGAGTACGGCGAAGACTCCCGTCCTCCGTACGGAGGCTGCTCGCGGTTCCCGTAAGGGGGTTGCTCCCGCCCCGCGCTCGTGGGCTGCTCGCGGTTCCCGTACGGAGGCTGCTCGCCGCCGTAGGGCGCCTCGCGGCGGGAGGGGGAGCGGGGCGAGTCGTCCCCGGCCCCGTACGGCGGCAGGTCCCGCCTGCGGGGATCGGGGGGGAAGTGCGGCTGGCGAGGTGGTTGCTGGTCGCCGGGATAACCCATGGCGCTGAGATTAGTCGGCGATCTGGACAGATGAGGAAGGGTCAGGAATAACCGAAGTCCTCGGTCCACCAGGGGCCTCCGGGGCCCGCGCTCACGCCGACCCCGGTCGCGACCAGGCGGCAGTTGAGCAGTGTGGCGCGGTCCGTGGGCCCGGCCATCCAGCCGCGTACGACCTGCTCGGCGGTGTCGTAGCCGCGCGCGATCGTCTCGGCCCCGCCGTCGCGGTAACCCGCGGCGCCCATGCGGTCCCAGGGGGTGGCTCCCCCCGGCGAGGTGTGCCGGAACCGGTTGCCCGCCGCCATCTCCTCCGAGTGCGCCCGGGCGGATCCGACCAGGCGGGGGTCCACGCGCAGCGGCCGGCATCCGTGCCTGCGGCGCTCGACGTTCACCAGGCGCACGAGCTCGGCCTCCATCGAGGCGAAGCGCATCGGGTCCCCGCCGTAGGAGCCGCCTTCCCCGCCTGTCTCCGGGGTGAGCGTGGTGTACGACGAGCCGCCGCCGGAGCCGCCGATCATGGTCGACGGCCGGTCCCGCCGGGACCTGGGCACCGGAGTCGTCTCAGTGGTCACCTGGGGCGCCTCGGTGCGCCGCACGTGATCGAGGGGCGGCCGGTCCCGCCGCGCCGGCGCGAGGGCCTCCACACGGGGGGACGGCGGCCCCGGGTGCGACTCGCGAAGGTAGACGCTCCCGGCGCGGTCCGCGGCGGCGGTCACCCGGCCGATGACGACGCCGGTGAGAAGAACGGCGACGGCGCATGCCAGCAAACCCATCTGAGTCACCCGGAAGGGGCCCCGAAGGGTATTCCTTTTGTGAGGGGTCTGCCACATGCCGCAGCCAAATATAGGGACCTGCGGTATGGGGGAAGAAGGGGCGCGTGGGGATGGATTTGATGAACGTTCAATTGTGTCGTTCCAGACACCCCCTCCCGCCGTCGTTTTGACCACGCGGAACGAGGGCGGTAGTCTGCGAGTTCGTTGTGTGTGGATCGGTCTGCCCGCAGACCGGTGCACGGCGCGTCCGGCGTCTTCTCCCGTACATGTGGAGACGGAGGTTGTCGCCGTGCCTGCGCAACCTACCGAGAGTTCACATTCCGACAGAAGGCACTGCCGTGCGCACGTTCTCACCGAAGCCCAACGACGTCGAACGTCAGTGGTACGTCATCGACGCGACCGACGTCGTGCTCGGCCGGCTGGCCAGTCAGGTGGCGACCCTGCTCCGCGGGAAGCACAAGCCGATCTTCGCCCCGCATGTCGACACGGGTGACTTCGTCATCGTCATCAACGCCGGCAAGGTCGCTCTCAGCGGCAACAAGCTGGAGCAGAAGAAGGCGTACCGCCACTCGGGTTACCCCGGCGGTCTGCGCGCCGTCAGCTACGGCGAGCTGATGGAGAAGCGTCCCGACCGGGCCGTCGAGAAGGCCGTCCGGGGCATGCTTCCCAAGAACTCCCTGGGCCGGAAGATGGCCAAGAAGCTGAAGGTCTACGCCGGTGCCGAGCACCCGCACCAGGCCCAGCAGCCCGTGCCCTTCCAGATCACCCAGATCGCCCAGTAATCGCGAGCCAGGAAAGTTAAGAGGAGAACCGTGGCCGAGCCCACCGGTATCGAGACGCTCGTCGAGGGCGAGCCGGAAGACTACTCCCCGGAGGAGTTCCCCTCCGAGTACACCACCGAGTCGGCCCCCGCAGGCGAGGGCGCCGCGCGCAAGCCCGTCACCACGGGCAACTCGTACGGCACCGGCCGCCGCAAGGAGGCCATCGCCCGGGTCCGCATCGTGCCGGGCACCGGCAAGTGGACCATCAACGGCCGCTCGCTGGAGAACTACTTCCCGAACAAGGTGCACCAGCAGCTCGTCAACGAGCCGTTCGTCGTCCTCGGGGCCGAGGACGCGTTCGACGTCATCGCCCGCATCGACGGCGGTGGCGTGACCGGCCAGGCCGGCGCCCTGCGCATGGGCCTGTCCCGCGCGCTCGCCATCCTGGACGCCGAGGTCAACCGCCCGCCGCTGAAGAAGGCCGGCTTCCTCACCCGTGACGCCCGCGCCACGGAGCGGAAGAAGTACGGCCTCAAGAAGGCCCGCAAGGCTCCGCAGTACAGCAAGCGCTAACGTGTCGCGGGAGCCCGTAGGCGCCTCCTCCGGGGGGCGCCTCTTCGGCACCGACGGGGTACGTGGGGTCGCCGGGCGCGACCTCACCGCGGAACTGGCCATGGATCTGTCCGTGGCCGCCGCGCACGTGCTCGGAGACGCCGGGGCTTTTCACGCCAGTGTCGGGCGGCGCGGCCGCCCGATCGCCGTCGTAGGCCGGGACCCGCGGGCTTCAGGAGAGTTCCTGGAGGCCGCCGTGGTCGCCGGCCTCGCGTCATCCGGCGTGGACGTCCTGCGACTCGGTGTGCTGCCCACCCCGGCGGTCGCGTACCTGACCAACGCCCTGGGCGCCGACCTCGGCGTCATGCTCTCGGCGTCGCACAACCCCGCGCCCGACAACGGCATCAAGTTCTTCACGCGGGGCGGCTACAAGCTGCCCGACGCGGTGGAGAACGAGATCGAGCAGCGGCTCGGGGAGAAGTGGGACCGCCCGGTGGGCCCGGCCGTGGGCCGGGTCCGGGAGGCGTACGGCGAGGCGGACAGGTATGTCTCACACCTGCTGACCACCCTGCCCCACCGTCTCGACGGGTTGCGGATCGTCGTCGACTGCGCGCACGGCGCGGCGCACATGGTCGCCCCGGAGGCGCTGCTGCGCGCGGGCGCGGCCGTGGAGACCATCGGCGCCGCACCCGACGGGCTGAACATCAACGACGGTGTGGGCTCGACCCACCTGACTCCTCTGCGGGAGGCCGTCGTCGAACGCGGCGCCGACCTCGGCATCGCCTACGACGGCGACGCCGACCGCTGCCTCGCGGTGACCGCCGAGGGCGAGGAGATCGACGGCGACCAGATCATGGCGATCCTGGCCCTGGCGATGCACGCCGACGGCCGCCTCGCCAAGGACACGGTCGTCGCCACGGTGATGTCCAACCTCGGGTTCAAGATCGCTCTGCGGGAGGCCGGCCTGTCCGTGGTGGAGACCACGGTCGGTGACCGGTACGTCCTGGAGGCGATGCAGGACGGCGGCTACAACCTCGGCGGCGAGCAGTCCGGTCATGTGATCATGCTGGATCACGCCACGACCGGCGACGGCCTGCTCACCTCGCTGCACCTGATGGCGGAGGTGGCACGGCAGGGCCGCTCTCTCGGCGAACTGGCGTCGGTGATGACGAAGCTGCCGCAGGTGCTCGTCAACGTGCGGGACGTGGCCAAGTCCAAGGCCTCGGCGCCCGAGCTGCGGGCGGCCGTCGCGGAGGCGGAGGCCGGGCTCGGCGAGACCGGCCGGGTGCTCATCCGGCCGAGCGGCACCGAGCCCATGATCCGGGTCATGGTCGAGGCCGCGTCGCAGGACCAGGCCAGTACCGTGGCGGACCGCCTCGCGCGGGTCGTCCGAGAGGTCTGCGGCTGACCCCTGCCGACCCTGCCGGTGCGTAAGGCGCGCTGACGCGCCTGACACCACGACACTCCGAGGGCTCCGCCAGGCACCCGCCCGGCGGGGTCCTCGGCGCATTCCGTCGCTGCTCGACGAGTCCCCTTCTCACACACGGCACGCCGATGTCGGCACTGTCCGCGTCTGAAGTTACTCGTGCGCTTTGAGCTGCCCGTCCAGCGTCCAAATCCCGACCTCGACGCCGGTCACGCGTCGCCTGTACATCTCCCGCTCGGTCAGGATGCACAGATCGCCGAGGCCGAGCCCGCGCATCGCGTGGTCGGCGAGCCCGATCCCCGTACCGCCGCCTCCGAGGAGTTCGCGCAGAAAGGGCTCGCCCCACTCCACGATGTGCAGCACCCAAGGTGCCTCGCGTCGGATGACCAGGTCGAGGAGAGCGTGCAGCTTCTTCGCCCGATCCCGCCGGTCGTGGCCGTTCCCGAGTTGCGCGATGTGGTTGCCCGTCTCGATGACCGCCGTGACGGGCAGGATGAGATCACACTGGCGTCGCTTGAGCAGCAGCTCTTCCGCGATCTCACGCTGATGCTGGTTCTTGCCCGGTACGTCGAGGAGGTTGCAGAGGATCGACGTGTCCACGAACTCCACGCGCCGCGCCATGATCACCCGATCCCCATGAGACGGTCGAACTCGGAGAAGTCGTCGCGACGCCGCTCGCCCAGCAATCCCGCGGTGACGACGGAGCCGAGGTCTCCCTGGGCCATCAGCCGCGGGTATCCGTCCAGCTCGGGCAGGGGTGTGAGCGTCGACTCCTGTGTCTCGCGGTCCCGGGAACAGACGATGACGGACTTGTGGTCCTCGGCGGACAGTCCCGACAGCAGTGCGGGACTGTGCGTGGTGAACAACACCTGCGCTCCGTCGTCCTTGACCGCCCTGCGTACGAGTTGGAGGGCCTTGCCGGCCTGTGACGGATGCAGCCCGTTCTCCAGTTCCTCGATGACCACGGTCACAGGGCGCTCGCGGTCCGGCATGCCGCCGAGATCCACGTCCCGGCCACGAGTGATCAGGGTTGTCGCGATGGCCATGAAGCGCAGCAGGCCGTCGCTCATCTCTCTGGCGGGGGTGACGGCACGGCCCTCCCGCAGCGCGAGCATGACGTCGTTCAACTCGGACCGGATGACCTCGATGCCGGTGACCTCGTGCTCGACGAGATCCCGGACGAGACCGACCAACTGGGCGAACTGCGCGGGATCGCGTTCCGCCATCTGGCCGATCAAGGCCGAGAGGTTCTCTCCTGTACGCCGCAGCCGCACGTCACGCCCAGGTACGTACTGCCGCATGAGATGAGGGACGGGATCAAGGTGGAACACGCCCTGGAGTGCCTCGATCATGTCCTCGGCCGCTTGGACCACATGCCTTTCCGTCTCGGTGTCCTGCGTCAGGCGGAGCGGAAGCTGGGCCGTGAGCAGCCGGGTGGAGCGGAAGGCGGACGCGCGGTCGCGCCCACGGGTACCCCGGTACCAGGTGGCCTCGATGCTGCCGCCTCCCGGCGTGGGCTGACGGGTTTTGAGGAGATTGTGCGGGACGTTGGCGGTGGGATCTTTCGTAGTGCGGAGCTTGCCGGACACCCCGGACAGCGTCTCGTTGACGATTCCGGGTTCCGGCCTCACCTGAACAGTGAGGTCGAGGTCGATGACGACGTAGCCGTTTCCCGTGCGCTCAGGCGATACGACGCTGCAACCAAGACGGAACCGGTCCGCGCCATGAGGGGGGCATCCCTCGATGCCCCCGCGGAGCGGGCCCTCGTCGCCACGCCGGCTGTCGAGAGCGTCGACGAGGTCCGCGCCCGCGGCAAGCCGGGAGAGCACTTCCAGCCCGTCGAGGGCGTTCGACTTTCCGCTGCTGTTCCGCCCGATGAGCACGGTCATGCCGCCCATCCGCAGTACCGAATCGCTGCGGAAGGACTTGAACTCGATCAGGCGAAGTTGCGCCAGGCGCGGTGTCATGCGTCCCACCGTAGCGACAACGAGGGGCGTCGGCCGTGTGGTCAGTCGTCGCCGGTGAGGGAGAGGGAGCGCAGGCGCTGGCCGGTCCACAGGACGGCCCCGGCGGTGACGATGACCATGGCCGGTACGGCGAAGCCCAGCGTCACCTCGGTGGAGAAGAAGGCCGAGGAGGAGATCTGGTCGGCGAGCGACTGGGCCCACTGCTGGATGGAGAACTTGCGCGCTCCGGGCACGTAGCCGCCGACGACGCCCTCCCAGACGAGGGCGTAGATCACGCCGATCGCGACCGCGTGCCGGGTGAGCACGCCCAGCAGCAGGAACACCGCCGCGTACGCGACCCCGCCGAACAGCGCCCCGAGCGTGAACCCGGTCGCGACGCCCGACTCCGTGCCGGTCAGGAGGTAGGCGGCGGCGAACGTGGAGACCGCCGCGAAGACCGCGATGAGGGAGGCCGCGACCACGAACTTCGTCACGGCGATCACCGGGCGGGAGATCGGCTTGGACAGCAGGTGGATGATCGTGCCGTCCTCGATCTCCGGGGCGATGACGCCCGTCCCGCCGATCAGACCGAGCAGCGGCAGCATCGTGCCGATCGCGAAGGTCTTCATCAGCGTCACCGCCGTCTGCTCGGACTCGCCGTTCAGGAGCCTGAGCAGCGCGGCGATCGCGACGAGCGCCACCGGCAGCAGCACCAGCAGCCAGATCCGCTTGCGTCCGAGCATGGCCCGGTACGTGATGTCGGCCACCACCGTGTTCATCGGGCGCTCCCGGAGATGAGGTAGGAGAAGACGCTTTCCAGGTCCTCGTCGGTGGGGGAGACCTGCCACAGGTGGACGTCGAGGTCGCGGGCGGTCCGGGGCAGCAGCGCGGTGAAGCGCGCGAAGTCGGTGACCTGCACCTCGATGCCCTGCTCCGTCAGCGATACGGCGCTGGAGGACAGATCGGCGATGAGCGCGGCGGCGAGCCGCCGGTCGTCGCTCGATCTGACCCGGAACCGGTGCGGCCGGTCGGCCATGCGCCGCCGGATCTCCCGGTAGTCCCCTGACGCGGCGTGCCGTCCGGCGACCAGGACCTCGATGTGGTGGGCCACCCGCTCGACCTCTTCGAGGATGTGCGAGCTGAACAGGATCGTCCGGCCCTCCTCGCCCATCCGGCGGACGAGGTCCATCAGGTGGAGCCGCTGCCGCGGGTCCATGCCGTTGAACGGCTCGTCCAGCAGCAGCACCTGCGGGTCGTGGACGAGGGCCGCGGCGACCTTCACGCGCTGCCGCATGCCCTTGGAGTACGTCTCGATGCGGCGGCCGGAGGCGTCCGTCATCTCCACCAGGTCGAGGGCCCGGCGGGCCGCGTCCGCGGGGGACGGCAGGCCGTGCAGCCGGGCCGCCGACAGCACGAACTGCCGGCCGGTGAGGAAGCCGTACACGGCCTCCTTCTCGGGCACCAGGCCGATCTGCCGGTAGATGTCGTGGTTATGCCAGATCTGTCGGCCGTCGAGGGTCGCCGTGCCGTTCGACGGCGCGAGGAACCCGGCCATCATGTGCAGCAGCGTCGACTTCCCGGCGCCGTTCGGGCCGAGCAGGCCGGTGACCCCGGGCCCGATCGTCATCGTGACGTCGTTGACCGCGACGACGTTGCCGTACCAGCGGGAGACCTGGGCGAGTTCCAGCACGCCCTGGCGGGTGGTCACGGGGGGACTCGTGGTGGTCACGACGCCGCCTTCCGGTAGCGCAGGAGGACGCCCGTCACGGCCAGGGCGATCACGGCCAGCAGGATCAGGCACGAGGCGACGCCCGGGGGATATCCCTCGCCGGTCGCCGGATCGGTGCCGAACAGCGCCGACTGGACGGCGTCGACGAGGAAGAACGGGTTGAGGAGCAGGGCCCAGGGGGCCACGTCGTCCCGGCCGGTCGAGGCGAGCACGGCGTAGAAGAGCCCGGAGACGGCGGCGGTGAACATGTAGAACGCGATCACCACGGCGACCCCGAGGCCGCGGCGCGGGGTGAACGACGCCAGCGCGACGCCCAGGGCGGCCAGCAGCACCGCGCGCAGGACCGTGCCGCCCAGCGCGCCGAGGAAGTCGCCCGTGTGCAGCGGCATCGGCATGTCGATCAGCATCTCGCCGACGAACTCGATCGTGATCGGGAGCGCCATCAGGCAGAACAGCGCGACCGCCAGCGCGGCCAGCTTCGCCACGACGTAGTCGTTCACGGTCAGCGGGCGGGAGAGGTACAGCGGCAGCACGCGGAACCGCAGGTCCGGCGCGACCAGGTACGGCGCCTGCGCGGCCAGGAAGACGGCGATCACCGCCTGCATGAAGACGGCGTACTGCGAATAGGGCATGACGAACTGCTTGGCGAGCGCCATCACACCGATCGACACGACCGTCGGCATCAGCATGATCGCGGCCAGCAGCAGCGGCATGATCTTGGCGCGGATCGTGCGGCCGAGCCCGAACACGCCGCGCAGGCTCTGCACGCCGAGGGCGAGCGTCGCCCGGCCGCGCCCGAGCCGTACGCCGTCGTAGTGGCGGTATCCGATGTCGTGGATGACCGCCGTCGGCTCGATCGTCATGCCACCGGCTCCTTGGCTGTGGACTCCTTGAAGACGTCCTCGATGCGGCCCCGGCGCTGCTCCAGCCGCAGGAGGCTGAGGCCGAGGTCGCTGACGGCGTCACGGACCGCGTCGTAGGTGCGGCCGGGGTCGTCGGGCGACACCTGCACCGTCAGCAGCCTGCCCTGCACCGCCACCGTCTCGCCGCCGCCCGTGAGGCGGTCGGCCAGTTGCCGCTGGCCCTCCTCGACCTCCACCGCGATCGTCTGCTCGGCCCGGGTGAACTCCCGGATCGCCGAGGAGCGCAGCAGCCGCCCCCCGTCGATGACGATCACGTGGTCGCACACCCGCTCGAGCTCGCCGAGCAGGTGGGAGGTGACCAGGACGCTGATGCCGAACTCGGTGCCGACCCGCCGGATCAGCGCCAGCATGTCGTCGCGGCCCTGCGGGTCGAGCCCGTTGGTGGGCTCGTCGAGGAAGACGAGCCGAGGGTCGTGGACGAGGGCCTGGGCGAGCTTGACGCGCTGCCGCATGCCGGTGGAGTAACCCCCCATCGGGCGGTAGCGCTCCTCGTCCAGCCCGACGTGGCGCAGCGTGTCCGCGGCGCGCTCGCGGGCCGCGGTGCGCGGCAGGCCGGACATCTGGGCCATGTGGACCACGAACTCGGTCGCCGAGATGTCCGGGGGCAGGCAGTCGTGCTCGGGCATGTAGCCCACGGTCCGCCGGATCTCCAGGCCCTGGGTGGCCGTGTCCAGGCCCAGCACCGAGGCGCTTCCCGAGGTGGGCGGCACCAGGCCGAGCAGGATCTTGATCAGGGTGGACTTGCCCGCGCCGTTGGCGCCGACCAGGCCGGTCACGCCGGTCCCGGCCGCGACGGTGAGGTGGTCGAGCGCCGTGACGCGGGGGAACCGCTTGGTCAGCCCCTCGGTCGCGAAGCAGGGAGTCGCGCTCGCTGTCATGACTGGCACCCTATCCGGCGGGGTGGCCGCCGGGCCTCCGTCTGATGGAGGAGCCGATCTACGTCTCAGGTATGCCTGTCACGCGCGACTTCCGCCGTACCGGGTCCACAGGCGGCGCTGGAGGAACAGCGTCAGCGTCCCGGCGACGACCATCCCGGCGATGTTGACGACGAGCTGCAGCGCCGACCCGCCGACGTCGTCCCAGCGGCCCAGCGCGAGGGCCGCCGCCATGTAGCCCGCCGCCGGGACGGTGGTGACCGAGATGAAGACGCCGACCAGGGCGGACGACTTGCCCGCGGTGATCGACAGCACGCCGGCGGCCCCGGCGAGCAGCGCCACGATGAACGACCACCGGTCGGGCTTGACGATGAAGTGCACCTCGTCGTTGTGCCGGAGCATGTCCGGGGTGATCATGCCGATCCCGCGCGAGACCAGCGCGCAGGCCAGGGTGACGGCGGTCGCGACCGCGAAACCGACCGCGAGCGTGCGGACCGCCGCGCCGATGAGCGGCCAGTGGCGGCCGAGCAGGCCGAAGGAGACCGCCGCCACCGCGCCGAACTCCGGGCCGAGGACCATGGCGCCGACGATGAGGATCTGCGAGGGGATGAGCACGCCGATGGCCGCCAGTTGCGTGGCGATGGTGAGGAACGCCAGGAAGGCCCAGGTGATGCGGCTGTCGAGGGCGACCCGCGCCTCGAACTGGTCCCACACCACCGCGTCGTCGCCTTCGCCGGGCGCCCGTTCCTCCGCCTCGACGGCTCCACGGGAGATCGACAGCTCGATCTCCTCCGCCGTGATCGAACCGTCCTCCTCCAGGCCGAGCGCCTTGAGGTCCTCGATGACGGCGTTGGCGGCCTCCCTGGCGACGTCGGCGAGGACCACGTCGCCCTCCGGCCGCCGGGCCGCCTTGGCCAGGACCACCACGTTGGTGACGCCCGGCGCGCGGTCGAGCGCCTCGACGACCCGGTCCGTACGCTCATAAGGGGCGATCACCCGCAGATGCAGCATCGGACGATTATCAGGTACGGCGGAGCCGTACGTGGGTGACCGAGTGGTCGGAGCCCTTGTGGAGGATCAGGCCGGCCCGCTCGCGCGTCGGCGCGATGTTCTCCACCAGGTTGCGCTCGTTGATGTCCCGCCAGACGTTCTCGGCGAACGTGGTCGCCTCCTCGTGCGAGAGCGCCGCGATGTGCCGGAAGTAGGACTTCGGGTCGGCGAAGGCCGTACGGCGCAGTTTGTGGAAGCGCTCGACGTACCAGGTGCGGATGTCCTCCATCCGGGCGTCCACGTAGATGGAGAAGTCGAAGTAGTCGTAGACGGCGAGGGCGTCCGGCGGCGCGGGCTGCAGGACGTTGAGCCCCTCCACGATCAGGATGTCCGGCCGGTCCACGATGTGGGTCGCGCCGGGCACGATGTCGTACTCCAGGTGGCTGTAGACGGGCGCCTCGACCGAGGGACGGCCCGCCTTCACGTCGGCCACGAAGCCCACCAGCGCCCGCCGGTCGTAGCTCTCCGGGAAGCCCTTGCGGTGCATGATGCCGCGCTCCTCCAGCACCTTGTTGGGGTGGAGGAAGCTGTCGGTGGTGATCAGGTCGACGCGGGGGTGCTCGGGCCAGCGGGCGAGCAGCGCGTGCAGCAGCCGCGCCGTGGTCGACTTGCCGACCGCGACGCTGCCGGCGATGCCCAGCACGTACGGCGGGGGCGCGTCGTGCTCGCCGAGGAACGCGCCGACGGCGGCGCCGCGCTGCCGCGAACCGGTGAAGTGCAGGTTGAGCAGCCGGGTGAGCGGCAGGTACACGTCGGTGACCTCGGACAGGTCGATCGGGTCGTGGACGCCGCGCAGCTCCCGCAGCTCCGCCTCGGTGAGCGTGAGCGGAGTGTTCCTGCGCAGGTCACGCCATTGCTCCCGGCTGAGCTCGACGTACGGGTCCCCATCTGCCACGTCGGCAAGCGTAGCCACGGCCGTGCACCGCGTCCGCGCGGGGTCGTGCACAGGCTGTGGACAAAAATCGATGGATTACTTTCGCGCGTGACGGGGAAAGAACGATGCCCCGTACGCTGGCGGGGTGATCGTGGGCATCGGGGTGGACGTGGTCGACGTCGCGCGTCTGCGCGCGGCGCTGGATCGTACGCCCGGCCTGCGGCGCCGCCTGTTCACCGAGGCCGAGGCCGTCCTGCCGCCGGAGTCGCTGGCGGCGCGGTTCGCCGCCAAGGAGGCGGTCGCCAAGGCGCTCGGAGGACCGCCGGGCCTGGGGCACCTGGACGCGGAGGTGGTGCGCGGCGCGCACGGCCGTCCCGAGGTGCGGCTCACCGGCAGGGCCGCCGAAGTGGCGCGCGGCCTCGGCGTGCGCCGCTGGCACGTCTCCCTGTCGCACGACGGCGGCATGGCCGTCGCCTACGTGATCGCCGAGTCCTGAGCGCGAGCCCCGCGGAAGCCAGGCGCGCGAAGCCCCGGCCGGGAGCAATGCCCAGGAGTTTTGAGCGGTTGTGCCGAGCGGTTGCGCCGAGCGGAGGTCCTGAACAGGAGCCCTGAGCGGGAGCCTGAGGCCTCTCGCGGCTCCGTCACCCGTCCCGGCGCCCGTGGTGGTCCACCAGACGGGCGAGCAGCCCGGCGAGCTGGTCGCGTTCGGGCCGGCTGAGAGGGGCCAGCACCACGTCTTCGAGTTCGGTGATCAGCTCGTCGAGCCGGACGAAGCGGGCGCGTCCCCGCTCGGTCACCGTGATGACGTTGCGGCGCCGGTCGCCGGGGTCCGGCGCACGCTCCACCAGGCCCCGATCGGTCAGTTCGTTGATGACGGCGACCAGGTCGCTGCGGTAGATGCCGGTGCGGCGGCTCAGTTCGGCCTGGCTGGCCGGGCCGGACTCCTCCAGCGTCGCGAGCACGGCGTAGTGCCACTTGCGGGCGTCGGCGGCGGCGAGCCCTTCGTTGACGAGCCGGTCCGAGTGCGTCGCCGCCAGCGACAGAAGGCGGGTCGGCAGGCTCCGCAACCGGGCGGGTCCGGTCCTCCCGTCCATGGGCGGGGCCGTGGGGGAGGCCGGATCGGGCTCGCTGCTGCTCATGCGGCCATCCTACCGATTGTGTTAGTCCGACTAACGGTTTAATCTGTTCGTGTAACTAACGTTAGTCAGACGAACGAAGCCTGAGGATCTCCATGCCTTCGATCAAGGTGCTCGATTCGGAGATGTACTTCGAGGAGACCGGCAGTGGTGCTCCCGTCGTCTTCCTGCACGGCAACCCCTCCTCGTCCCACCTGTGGCGCGAGGTCCTGCCCCGGATCCGCGCCGGCGCCCGCCTGCTCGCCCCCGACCTCATCGGCATGGGCCGCTCGGGCAAGCCCGCTGTGCCGTACCGGTTCGCGGACCACGCCCGTTACCTCGACGCGTGGTTCGAGCGGCTGGGGCTGGAGGACGTGATCCTCGTCGGGCACGACTGGGGTGGGTCGCTCGCCTTCGACTGGGCGGCCCGCCACCCTGGCCGCGTCCGCGGCGTCGCCTTCTTCGAGACGATCGTGCGGCCGATGTCGTGGAGCGAGCTCGGCGAGGCGCCCCGCGCCCGCGCGGAGACCATCCGCGGCCCCGGGGGCGAGTCGCTGGTGCTCGACCGGAACTTCTTGGTGGAGACCGCCTTCACCGGAGGAGTGCTGACGCCCCTCGACGTGGAGGAGATGCGGCCCTACCTGGAGCCCTATCCCACGCGGGAGAGCCGCCGCCCGCTGCTGGAGTGGGCGCGCTCGATGCCGCTCGACGGCGAGCCGGCCGACGTCGCCGAGCGCGTCGAGAAGTACGGAGGGTGGCTCGCGAGCAGCCACGACGTCCCCAAGCTGCTGCTCACCTTCGACTCCTCCCCGACCCTGCTCATCGGGCCGGAGACGGCCGCGTGGTGTGCGGAGAACATCGCGGGGCTGGAGGTCGAGCACTGCGGCCCGGCCGGCCATCACGCGCCGGAGGACCGGCCCGAGGCCATCGCCGCGGCGATCGGCGCATGGGCCGAGCGGCATGGCCTGACCGTCTGAGAGACCGCCGCCCGTGCGGTGGCGGCCCGTCCCCCTGTCCGTGCCCGCCGTCCCGGGCGTGCGGTGGCTCGCCCGGTGATCGCGATCGGGGTCGCGGGAGGCTACGGTCGGACGCATGCGGACCGCCTACACCTCCGACCAGATCCGGACCGCCGAGACGGCGCTGATGGCGGGGCTCCCCGAGGGGACCCTCATGAGCCGGGCCGCCGCCGGGCTCGCCATGGTCTGCGCCAACCTGCTCCAGGGCGTGCGCGGCCGGGTGTACGGCTCCCACGTGGCGCTGCTGGCCGGCGGTGGGGACAACGGCGGCGACACCCTGTACGCCGGGGCCCGCCTGGCGAGCAGGGGAGCCCGGGTGGAGGCCGTGCTGGCCGGCTCACGCGCCCACGAGGGCGGCCTCGCCGCGCTGCTCGCGGCCGGCGGCCGGGCGCGCCCCTTCGACGCCGCGCGGGCCGGTGACCTGCTCGCGCGGGCCGACATCGTGCTCGACGGCCTCGTCGGCATCGGGGGCGGCGGGGCGCTGCGGGAGCCGTACGGCACGCTCGCCGAGCTGACCGCCGGGGCCGCCGGTCTCGTCGTGGCGGTCGACGTGCCGAGCGGGGTGGACGCGAGCAGCGGACGGGTCGAGGGACCGGCGGTCCGCGCACACCTGACGGTGACGTTCGGGGCCTACAAGGCCGGTCTGCTCGTCGATCCGGGTGCCTCCCACGCGGGATCGGTCGAGCTCGTGGACATCGGCCTCGGGCCGCACCTGCCGGACCCCGAGGTGGCCGCGCCGACCGCCGACGACGTGGCCGGTCTGCTGCCCCGGCCGGGCGCGGAGAGCGACAAGTACCGCCGGGGGGTCGTCGGGATCGCCGCGGGCAGCGACACGTACACGGGAGCCGCCGTGCTCTCGGCCGGCGGCGCGGTGCGTGCCGGCGCGGGCATGGTCCGCTTCGCGAGCACGGCCGAGCCGGTGCGGCTGGTCAGGGCCCGCTGGCCCGAGGCGGTCACGACCGTGCTGGACCCCTCGGCGCCGGAGGGCCTGCTGGACGAGGTGGGCAGGGTGCAGGCGTGGGTGCTCGGGCCCGGGCTCGGCACCGGCCCTGAGGCGCACGCCGTGGCCCGCGCCGTGCTCGCGGCCGACGTGCCGGTGCTGGTGGACGCCGACGGGCTCACGCTGGTCGCCAAGGACCGGACGCTGCTGCGCAGGACCGCCCCCACGGTGCTGACGCCGCACGCCGGCGAGCTGTCGCGGCTGCTCGGCGTGCCGAGGGAGCGCATCGAGGCCGCGCGGCTCGACCACGTGCGGCGGGCCGCCGCGGAGCTGGGGGCGACGGTGCTGCTGAAGGGCTCCACCACCCTCGTCGCGGAGGAGCACCGGCCGGTGCGGGTCAACACCACCGGGACGCCCTGGCTCGCCACAGGCGGCACCGGCGACGTCCTGTCCGGGATCACGGGCGCCCTGCTCGCCGCCGGCCTGTCCGGATACGACGCGGCCTCGTGCGGCGCGTACGTCCACGGCCTGGCCGCGCGCATCGCCGCCAGGGGCGGCGCCGCGGGCGGATACGGCGGAGGCGACGGGAGGCGCGGGGAGGCTCCGATCGCCGCCCTCGACGTCGCCGAGGCGATCCCCGAGGCCCTGCGCATGCTCTGACGTGCGGTGTCCATCGGCGCATCCACCCGGGTCCACCTGACACACTGGGAAAATGAGCTTCTCGACGGCGGGTGCGGCCACCCCGGCTGAGGCACGGGTCGATCTGTCCGCGATCAGGCACAACGTGCGGCTGCTGGCCGAGCGTGCGGGCGGCGCCGAGATGATGGCCGTGGTCAAGGCCGACGCGTACGGGCACGGCCTGGTGCCGGTCGCGGAGGCGTGCCTGGAGGCGGGCGCGGCCCGGCTCGGCACCGCCTTCGTGCGCGAGGCGCTGGCGCTGCGCGAGGCGGGGATCACGGCGCCGGTCATGTCGTGGCTCATCACACCGGGCGAGCCGCTGGACGCGGCGCTGCTCGCGGACGTCGACCTGTCCGCCGGCGCCCCCTGGGTCGTGGACGAGATCGTCGCGGCCGCCCGCCGGACGGGGCGCACCGCCCGGGTGCACCTGAAGATCGACACCGGCATCTCCCGGGGCGGCGCCACCGTCGCCGACTGGCCATGGCTGGTCGAGCACGCCCTCGCCGCGCGGGCGAGCGGCGCCGTCGAGATCGCGGGCGTCTGGTCGCACCTCGCGTGCGCGGACATCCCCGGCCATCCCTCCGTCGACGCCCAGCTCGCCGCGTTCGACGAGGCGCTCGCCGTCGCGGACAAGGCCGGGGTGCCGGGCGACGCCGTCCGGCACATCGCCAACTCCGCCGCGGCCGTCACGCTGCCGCAGGCGAGGTACGACATGGTCCGCCCCGGCATCGCGATCTACGGGCTGAGCCCGATCCCCGAGCTGGGCGACTTCGGGCTCCGGCCCGCGATGACCCTCACGGCCAGGCTCGCGAGCGTGAAGCGGGTCACCCCCGGGACGGGCGTGTCGTACGGGCACCTGTACGTCACCGACCGGTGGACCACGCTTGGCCTCGTTCCTCTCGGGTATGCGGACGGCATCCTGCGAAACGGGACCAACCGGGCGGAGGTACTCGCGGCGGGCCGGCGGCGGCGAATCGCCGGCCGGGTGTGCATGGACCAGTTCGTCATCGACCTCGGCGACGACGCGGCGGAATCGGGGGACGAAGTGATCCTTTTCGGCCCCGGCGACGACGGTGAGCCGACTTGTCAGGAGTGGGCGGATTCCCTGGGCACGATTACTCATGAGATCGTGACGAGGATCGGATCCCGCGTGCCTCGCGTCCACACGGACGGACGCTGAGCATGCGGCTGCGAGGAGGGCAGGCATGAGCACACGTCGCAAGGTCGGGATCGCCGGCGCGGTCTTCGGCGCGGCGTCGGCGGGGGTGGCGGCGGCCACGCTCGCCAAGAGGTACGCCGTGGGCCGCATCCGCCTACGGCCCGACCTGGAGGCGGGCGAGCCCTTCGGCGAGCTGCGCGGACGGCCGGTGACGCTCACCACCTCCGACGGTGTCCAGATCCACGCCGAGATCGACGGTGTGGAGGACGCACCGCTGACCGTGGTGCTGTGCCACGGCTACTGCCTGTCCTCCGACTCCTGGCACTACCAGCGGCGCGTCCTGCGCGACTCCTACCGCCTGGTGATGTGGGACCAGCGCTGCCACGGGCTGTCGGCCCGCGCGCCCGCGAGCGACTGCACGATCGAGCGGCTCGGCGAGGACCTCGCGCTGGTGCTCGACGAGCTCGTCCCCGGGCCCTGCGTGGTGGTCGGCCACTCGATGGGCGGCATGACGATCATGGCCCTGGCGGAGCGGCAGCCGGAGCTGTTCGGCGACAAGATCCGCGGTGTGTCGCTGATCGCGACCTCGGCCGGCAAGCTCGCCGAGCTCACCCTGGGCCTGCCCGCCCTGGTCTCCAAGATGGTCAACCTCGCGGTGCCGCCCGCCGTCTCGGTCATGCGCCGGAGCGGCGCGCTCGTCGACCGCGGCCGGCAGGCCGGCACCGACCTGTCGTTCCTCGCGCTGCGCCACCTCGCGTTCGGCGACTCCAGGAGCGTCAGCCCGACCGTCGTGGACTTCGTCGAGTCGATGATCCGGGCCACGCCCTCCGAGGTGATCGCGGACTTCTATCCGGCGCTCATGTCGCACGACAAGCTGACCGCGCTCGACGTGCTGAACAAGGTGCCGACCGCCATAATCGTCGGTGACCGCGACTGGCTGACGCCGCTCGACCACAGCAGGGCGATCGCGGCCGCCGTGCCGACCGCGCAGCTCACCACGGTGCCGGAGACCTCGCATCTCGTGCAGCTCGAACGGCCCGACGCCGTGAACGAGGCGCTGCGCGAGCTGCTGAAGCGAGCAGAGAGGGGGAACGCGTGACCACGGGTGAGTCCCAGGCCGACGAGGTCCGGACCGCTGGGTCCGGGGCCGCTGGATTCCGGGCCGATGGGATCCGGCCCGCCGAGTTCCGGGCCGCGACCGCCGAGGAGACGCGGACGCTGGGCGCGCGGCTGTCCGCGCTGCTCGGGCCGGGAGACCTGGTCGTGCTGAGCGGGCCGCTCGGCGCGGGGAAGACCACCCTGGTGCAGGGCCTCGCGGAGGGCCTCAAGGTGCGCGGGCCGATCACCTCGCCCACCTTCGTGATCGCCAGGGTCCACCCGTCCCTGTCGGGCGGGCCGGCGCTGGTGCACGTGGACGCCTACCGGCTCGGCGGCTTCCCCGAGGTGGACGACCTCGATCTCGACGCCTCGCTGGAGGAGTCGGTCACCGTGGTCGAGTGGGGCGAGGGCCTGGTCGAGGGGTTGTCGGAGGACCGCCTGGAGGTCCACATCGAGCGCGGCGACGAGGGCGAGGAGCGGCTCGTACGGCTGTCCGGCGTGGGCCCGCGGTGGTCCGCCGTCTCCCTCGCCTGAGCCGCCTCCGCCGAGCGCGGCCGTTCTCGCCACAAACGACCGCAACCCAGACTCTGACGTGCGACAAGGACGCCCGGGGACAAGCCGGGCGTCGCCCGTGCACGATTCAGACCGGTCCGCCGCGCAGTCCTTGACGCCCGTCCGCGATCCTGTGGATCATCGGGGCGACGGAAGATCCTCGGTCATGAATCGGTCAGGATTTTCTGGGTAAGGGACCTGGGTGGAAGAGGTGTGCCGTTGAGCAGGGTCACGCAGGTCGCCGTCGCGGGAGCCCTCATGGTCGGGGCGATGGGCTGCACCGCGCAGGCCTCGGTGCAGGCCGAACCGACCATGACGCTGACCCCGGCCCTGCCGACGCCGCTCGTCTCGATCGCGCGGCAGGACGTTCGGGTGACGATCGAGCCGAAGCGGATCACCGGAGGCGCGACCAGGAGCGTCCGCGTCACCGCCCGCTGCCCCCTGTCGGAGGGCGGTCCCGAATACCGCGCGACCGCGCGTTCCGACGCGTTCACGGGGCTCGTCACGCTGGTGCCGCCGCCGGCGAAGTCCGGCACCCCGGCCTCGGCCACCGCCATGCCGCTGGTGACCGGCAGCGCCACCGTACGGTCCGGCGCGAAGCCGGGCGGATACCGCGTGCAGGTCCGCTGCGAGGCCACCAATGACGTCGGCGAGGCGTCGTTCCGGATCGTCGCGCCGCAGGACGAGCCCGACCGCACCGAGGACCACACGAGGATTCCCACCAGGGCCCCGCACGCGGGCGGCGGCGGCACGGCCGTCGGAGGCCCCGAGGACGCGTCCGGCCCGCCGGTGGGCGTCACCGTCGTCGTGCTGCTGGCCGCGCTCGGCGTCGGCGTCGGGGTGGCCCGCAGGCGCTCCGGAGCCTGACGTTGGCGCTGTCCACCCGGGGGGTGATCGTCGCCGGGGTGGTCACCGGGCTCGTCTTCGCCGTGATCACCGGGGGCGGGGACACGGGCGACCAGGCGGAGGTCAGGACCTCCGTCGTCCCCAAGCGGATCGACATCCCGGCGCTGCGCCTCAAGGCGCCGCTGATGAAGCTCGGCCTCTCCGACGAGGGCGACGTGGAGCTGCCGCCGTTCGACAAGCCGGCCACGGCGGGCTGGTACACCGGCAGCGCCGTGCCGGGCGACCCCGGCGCCTCCGTGATCATCGGCCATGTGGACACCAAGACCGCTCCCGCCGTCTTCTACCGCCTGCGCGACCTGCGTGAGGGCGCGGTCGTCAAGGTGGTGCGCAGCGACGGCAAGACCGCCTCCTACCGCGTGGACTCCGTGGAGCGCGTGCCCAAGAACGACTTCCCGGCCGAGCGCGTCTACACCGAGGACGGCCTGCGCCTGATCACCTGCGGCGGCGACTTCGACTGGAAACAGCACGAGTACCGCGACAACGTCATCGTCTACGCCTCCCTGGTCCGCTCCGCCTGACGGGTGTCCGGGCGCCTGCGCAGAGCGACTACGCTTGACCTTCGTGCTTGTCTTGGCCTTCGACACCGCCACTCCCGCCGTCACCGCCGCGCTGCACGACGGCGAGCGAGTGGTGGCAGAGTCGACGACGATCGACGCGCGGCGGCACGGGGAGCTTCTCGCGCCCGCCGTCGAGCAGGTCCTGAGTGAGTCAGGGGCGACGCTCAGGGACGTCACCGCCATCGTCGCGGGGACCGGGCCCGGGCCGTACACCGGCCTGCGGGTCGGCCTGATGACGGCGACGGCGCTGGCGCTGACCGCGGGCGTCCCGGCGTTCGGGGTGTGCACGCTCGACGCCCTCGCGTACGCCGTGGAGGAGAGCGGGCCCTTCCTGGTCGCGACCGACGCGCGCCGCAAGGAGGTCTTCTGGGCCCGGTACGGCGACCCGCGCACGCGGCTCGACGGGCCGCGCGTGGACCGGCCGCACGACCTGCCCGGCGAACTGCCGGTGATCGGCGCGGGCGGCGCCATGTACGCGGACGTCATCGGCGCCGACCGGACACGCGGTCCGCTGCACCCGTCGGCCGGAGCGCTCGCGGCCCTGGCGGCCGGGCGCCTCGCCACGCTGAGCGAGGAGGAGGCGGCCGAGATCGCCCGCGTGCCCGAGGGGCGCGTCGACTCCGTCGAGAAGGCGCGGGAGCTCTCCGTGCTCGGCCCGCCGCGGCCCATCTACCTGCGGCGTCCCGACGCGCAGGTGCCCGGCGCGCCGAAGCGGGTGACGGCGTGACCCGCGCCGGGAGAACGCCGTGAGGCAGGCGGAGGCCGTCCTGCGTCAGATGACCGCCGAGGACCTGCCCGCCGTCATGGAGATCGAGCGGACCACGTTCCCGGCGGACGCCTGGAGCGAGGCCATGATGCGGGGCGAGCTGCGCGACCAGCCGCGCACCCGGCACTACCTCGTCGCCGAGGTGGACGGGCGCGTCGTGGGGTACGCCGGGCTCGCGGTGGCGGCCGACCAGGCGGACGTGCAGACGATCGCCGTCCTCGCCGCGCACCGCCGCGCCGGCGTCGGCGCCGCGCTGATGGACGGGCTGCTCGCCGAGGCGGCGCGGCGCGGCGCGACCTCGGTGTTCCTTGAGGTGCGGGCGGACAACCCCCCGGCACAGGCGATGTACGAGCGGTTCGGCTTCCGCCGCCTCGGCCTGCGAAGGCGCTACTACGAGGACGGTACGGACGCCATCACGATGACGAAGGACCTTGCGACCAGCGAGTGATCCGGCGAGGCGCGCCGGTGTCCGGACTGCGGAGCGGGCGGGGAAAAATAAAGGGAGCGGTCATTATGGGGCGCGACGAGCCGATCGTGCTGGGGATCGAGACGTCCTGCGACGAGACGGGCGTGGGCATCGTCCGCGGCCACACGCTGCTGGCCAACACCATCGCCTCCAGCATGGACGAACACGCCCGGTTCGGCGGGGTGGTGCCCGAGGTGGCCTCACGGGCGCACCTGGAGGCGATGACGCCGACGGTCGAGAGCGCGCTGACCGCCGCCGGGCTGCGGTTCTCCGACATCGACGCGGTCGCCGTGACGGCGGGCCCGGGTCTCGCGGGGGCGCTGCTGGTCGGCGTGGCCGCCGCCAAGGCGTACGCGCTGGGCCTCGGCGTCCCGCTCTACGGGGTGAACCACCTCGCCGCGCACGTCGCCGTCGACCAGCTCGAACACGGACCGCTGCCCAAGCCCGCGATCGCGCTGCTGGTGTCGGGCGGGCACTCCTCGCTGCTCCTCGTGCCGGACGTCGCGCAGGACGTGATCTCGCTCGGCTCGACCGTGGACGACGCGGCGGGCGAGGCGTTCGACAAGGTGGCCCGGGTGCTGGGACTGCCGTTCCCCGGCGGGCCGTACATCGACCGGGCGGCCCGCGAGGGCTCGGGCTCGGCGATGGCCTTCCCGCGCGGCAAGTACGACGACGGCACGCTCGACTTCTCCTTCTCCGGCCTGAAGACGGCCGTCGCCCGGTGGGTCGAGGCCCGCGAGGCGTCGGGCGAGCCGGTGCCGGTGGCCGACGTCGCCGCGTCCTTCCAGGAGGCGGTCGTGGACGTGCTCACCCGTAAGGCGCTGCAGGCGTGTGCCCGCTACGACGTGAAGGACCTGCTGATCGGGGGTGGCGTGGCGGCCAACTCGCGGCTGCGGGCGCTGGCCCAGGAGCGCTGCGACGCGGCGGGGGTGCGCCTGCGGGTGCCGCGGCCGGGCCTGTGCACGGACAACGGCGCGATGGTGGCGGCGCTCGGCGCCGACCTGGTCGCGGCCGGAGCCTCGCCCTCGACGCTGCGGATCCCGGCCGACTCGTCCCTCCCGATCACCGTCGTCCACGTCTGAGAGACGGCGGGGTCAGTCGGTGCGGTCGCGGGTGTGACCGTGGGCGGGGCCGTGAGCAGAGCTGTGAGCGGGCCGTAGCAGGACCTCCGCGAGCGCCAGCATGGTCTCCTCCAGCGCGGCCAGCCGGCGGGCCACGTCGCCGTGTGCGGGCTCCATGGCGCGGGTGACCGCGTCCGAGACGGTCTCGGCGATCTGCTCGCGGTCGGGCCTGCTCCGCACCGCCTCCGCGAGCGGCGCCACCGCCCCCGCCGTGAGGGTGAGGTCGGCGTTCATGCCCGCCAGGGTCGTGCTCGTCTCGTCCACGCTCGCGGCGACGTCTCCCACTCCGGCGCTCAGCCCGGCCACGGTGGCGGTCACGCCGTCCAGCCGCTCGATCACCACGGCCTCCAGCCGTTCGGTCCGCTCGGTGAGCGAGGTGAGGGCCTTGTCGAGCCGGGTGAAGCGCCCGGCGGCCGCCTCCATGCCGCCCTGGAACTTGCCGAGCCGGTGCGCGAACTCCGTCATCCGGTCGGCCAGCCCCTGCGTCCGGCCGCCGGCCTCCTCCACGTGGCCGCGCAGCAGTTCCACGTGCCGGGCGAGACCTTCGGCCCAGGCCGGCGGCCGGGCCGCCAGGTCGTCGAGCCGTTGCGTGATCGCCTCCAGCGCCGCGCCGAGGCCGCCGAGCTCACGCTCGCGCACCTCGCGGAGCAGCCATTCCATGCCCTCAAGCCGCTGGCGGATGTCGTCGAGCGCGGCGCCCTGCGTCCGCTGCTCGTAGACGTGGTCCTGGGCCGCCCGGGCGAGCAGTTCGCGCATCCGGTCGGAGATGGCGGTCTGGCTGCCCGCCTGGAGGAGGTTGTGGCTGGAATGCTCCACCGAGAATGCTCCTTCAGCTCGCCGAAACGTGGGTTCAGCCCGGTCTCGCGCAGACGAACGAGCAGGCGGCACTGCCCGACGGCCAACTTTAGGCCCTGACCCGCAGCCGTCAGGCGTGGACTGAGAAAGGCGATGATTGCCGGTGAATTGCCGGGAGTTCAGCCTTTCTGGCTGGTCACAGGCTGACAAAGCAGCGCGAAGGGCCGGTCCTCGATCCGGGTGAGCACTATCACCACGGACTCGTTCCCGGACAGCCGCAGGTCCTTCCGCAGGCGTTCGACGTCGACCGCGGATCCGCGTTTCTTGATCGTCGCCGTGCCGACGCCCCGCTCGCGCAGCGCGGCGCGCAGCCGTTTGAGCGAGAACGGCATCACGTCGGTGACCTCGTAACACGCCGCCCACGGCGTGGGCACGAGGCGATCGCCGGTGATGTAGGCGATGCGCGGATCGACGAGGTGGCCCGACACGAGGGCCGCCACCTCGGCGACCAGGTGCGCCCGTACGGCGGCGCCGTCGGGCTCGTAGAGATACCGGCTCACCGGCCCGGTCTCCGCCTCCGCGCCCGAGGCCGTGAGGGTGGCGCCGGAGGGCAGCAGGGTGGCGCGGCGGCCGCCCGTGCCCATCCCGGTCCAGATGGCCGCCTCCTTCACCTCGCCCCGGTACGACACCCATTCGGCCTCGGCGCCCTCCGGGATGAACTCGTACGGAATGCCGGGGGCCGTCTTCAGGCAGGCGGCCCGAGCCCGGGCGACCAGGTCGAGCACCACCGGCCACGCGGGGGAGTAGGCCATCGGGTCGAACGTCCGTCCTCTCGCCCCCCTCCTGGCCGGGTCGGCGAACAGCAGGTCGTACCCCGCCGGGCCGGCCGCCGCGGCGTCCGCCGTACGCACGGTCACCAGGGAGGACAGGCCGAGCGCCGCCACGTTGGCACGGGCGATCTCCACGGTCAGCGGGTCGAGGTCCAGCGCGTCCACCCCGCATCCCGCGCGGGCCAGCGCGAGCAGGTCGCCGCCGATGCCGCAGCAGACGTCGAGCACGCCCGGCCCCACTCCGGCCGCGCCGATCCCGGCGGCGCCGATCCTGGCGGCGCGGTGGGCGGCGACCTCGGGCCGCGTGGCCTGCTCGAGTCCGTGCGGGGTGAAGTACATGACGGCGGCGTCGGCGCCGAACTTCGCTTCGGCACGCCGCCGCAGCGACGCCTGGGTGAGCGCCGCGGCGGTGAGCTCGGGGGAGTGGGATCGGCGCAGCGCGCTCGCGGCCGCCACCGGGTCCGCGCCGTCGGCGAGGATTCTCACGGCGTCGTCCAGGGCCCCGCGTCCGGCGGGGGCGAGCAGCATGCGGAAGGCTTCCAGGTCCACGCTCGCGACGCTATCGCCCGCGGCCGGTGCTCATCAGCAGGTGCGTACGTCGCCGAGGGAGGCGAGCAGCTTGCAGAGCAGGCCGGACAGTTGCTCCCGGTCCTCCGGAGTGAGACCGGCGAGCAGCCGGTCCTCGTTGGCCACGTGGCCCTCCAGCAACTCGTCGACCATCGCGTGGCCCCGGTCCGTGAGGGTGATCAGGACCATGCGGCGGTTCGACGGCGAGACCTCCCGATGCACCAGGCCCTTGGCGGTGAGGCGGTCCACCCGGTTGGTGAGGGCCGCCGAGCTCACCATCGCGGCTGCGGCGAGGTCGCCCATGCAGAGCCGGTGCTCGAAGTTGGCGCGGAAAAGGGTGGCGAGCACGTCGAACTCCCACGGCTCCAGGTCGTACCGGGCGAAGTGCTCCTTGACGCCCTTCTCCAGCAGGCGGGACGCCCGGGAGATCCGCCCGGCGACGCCCATCGCCGAACAGTCCACGTCCGGACGCACCCGGGCCCAGCCGCTGAGGATCTGGTCGACGGCGTCGTTCACAGTGTCGTTCCTGGTGGTGCCGTTCATGAGGTTGTCGTCCATGATGCGCGCGGCCGAAGGTCCACCCGCCGCTCCTCCTCGTCTCATCGTAACGCTTACTTCGACGTTGAAATGTCGACCCCTCCTAAGCTAACCTCCGATCGAAAAGTCAGACGTCGAAATTTTAGAGGTGAAACGATGAAGGTTCTGGTTCTCGGCGCGACGGGGTACATCGGGTCGGCGCTCGCGGAGCGGCTCTCCGAGCACGGGCACGACGTGGTGGCGCTGGTCCGGCCGAAGCCGCGCGAGGTCGCCCTGCCCGGCGAGGTGCGCCACGGCGACCTCCATGAGCCCGAGACGCTCGCGAAGGCGGTGACCTCCGACATCGACGTCGTCGTCCACGCCGCGAACCCCGTCGGGGACGAGGCGGTGGACGTCGCCGCGATCGAGGCGCTGGCCGGCGGCGGCGCGCGACTGGTCTACATCAGCGGCGTGTGGGTGCTCGGCGCCACCACCGAGGCGGCGGACGAGAACGCCCCGGTGGACCCGATCGCCCTGTCCGGCTACCGGCCGCGGGTGGAGAGGCTCGTGCTGGACGGGGGCGGAGTCGTCGTCCGGCCCGGCGTCGTCTACGGCCGGGGCGCGGGAATCCCCGCCCTGCTCGCCGCCCCCGGCGGGGAGGACGGCAGGTACGTCCACGCGGGCGGCCCGGCGCCGACCTGGTCGACCGTGCACGTGGACGACCTGGCGGACCTGATCGTGCTCGCGATCGAGAAGGCCGCGCCGGGCAGCCTCTTCCACGCGGTCGCCGAGGAGGCGGTGAGCGTCGCCGACGCCGCCGCGGCCGCCGGCCGCAGCGGGAAGGCCGTGCCGTGGCCGATCGACGAGGCGAGCGAGGTGCTCGGCCGCCCGTTCGCCGAGGGCCTCGCCCTGAGCCAGGTGGTGAGCGGCGACCTCGCGAGGAAGGACCTCGGCTGGAGCCCCAGCAGGCCCGGCCTCGTCGACGAGGTCCGCTCCGGTTCGTACGCCACCCGCGCCTGACCGGCCCGCGGGCCGGAGTCGCCACCGTAGGGCCCGGGGGTCGCGGTGGTGACGCGCAGGCGGCGGAGGGCTGAACGGGGGCTCTCGGACGCGTTGCCGGGAGGTGGGTCTGACCTGCGGGGCGGGTTCGTGTTGACTGTCACGCGCCACTTGCATACTGTTTCGTGTTGGCACTCTGCCATTGAGAGTGCCAACAGCGACGAGACAGGTCTGACACCCGCGACGGCAGGCCGCTGGTCGCCTCTTCAGCTCATTCATCGCAATCTGAAGGGGAGGTCCGATCGTGACGACCGCCACCAAGGTTCCCGTTAAGCCGCTCGGCGACCGCATCGTGGTCCAGCCGCTTGAGGCCGAGCAGACCACCGCCTCCGGCCTGGTCATCCCGGACACCGCCAAGGAGAAGCCGCAGGAGGGCCGCGTGCTCGCCGTGGGCCCGGGCAACTGGGACGAGGACGGCGAGAAGCGCATTCCGCTCGACGTCAAGGAGGGCGACGTCGTCCTCTACAGCAAGTACGGCGGCACCGAGGTCAAGTACGGCGGCGAGGAGTACCTGGTGCTCTCGGCTCGCGACGTGCTCGCCATCATCGAGAAGTAGTAGGCCGCGCAAGCCATGAGGAGCCCCGGGTCCACGTACCCGGGGCTCCGACGTGCTCACAAGGAGACCTGAATGCCGAAGATCCTGGAGTTCGAAGAGGACGCGCGGCGCGCTCTCGAGCGTGGTGTGAACGCTCTCGCCGACGCCGTCAAGGTGACCCTCGGCCCGCGCGGCCGCAACGTCGTCATCGACAAGAAGTTCGGTGCCCCGACGATCACGAACGACGGTGTCACCATCGCTCGCGAGGTCGAGCTGGAGAAGCCGTACGAGAACCTGGGCGCCCAGCTCGCCAAGGAGGTGGCGACCAAGACCAACGACATCGCGGGTGACGGCACCACCACCGCGACCGTCCTGGCCCAGGCCATGGTCCGCGAGGGCCTGCGCAACGTGGCGGCCGGCGCGCAGCCGCTGTCGCTCAAGCGCGGCATCGACAAGGCCGCGCAGGCCGTCAGCGAGCGGCTGCTCGGCAGCGCCCGCCACGTCGAGGACAAGAAGGAGATCGCCAACGTCGCGACGATCTCCGCGCAGGACGCAAAGATCGGCGGTTTGATCGCCGAGGCCTTCGACAAGGTGGGCAAGGACGGTGTCATCACCGTCGAGGAGTCCAACGCGATGGGCCTGGAGCTGGAGTTCACCGAGGGTCTCCAGTTCGACAAGGGCTACCTGTCGCACTACATGGTCACCGACCCCGAGCGCATGGAGTCGGTGCTCGAGGAGCCGTACGTCCTGATCCACCAGGGCAAGATCTCCTCCATCGCGGACTTCCTCCCGCTGCTGGAGAAGGTCGCCCAGACCAAGCGGCAGCTTCTGGTCATCGCCGAGGACGTCGAGGGCGAGGCCCTGGCCGTCCTGGTGACCAACAAGATCCGCGGCACCTTCACCTCCGTCGCCGTCAAGGCTCCGGGCTTCGGCGACCGCCGCAAGGCCATGCTGCAGGACATCGCCACCCTCACGGGCGGCCAGGTCGTCAGCGAGGAGATCGGCCTGAAGCTGGAGCACGTGGGCCTGGAGGTCCTCGGCACGGCCCGCCGCGTCGTGGTCAACAAGGACACCACCACGGTCGTCGACGGCGCCGGTGACGCCCAGGCGATCGAGGACCGCATCCGCGAGATCAAGATCGCGATCGAGCAGTCCGACTCCGACTGGGACCGCGAGAAGCTCCAGGAGCGCCTCGCCAAGCTCGCCGGCGGTGTCTGCGTGCTGCGTGTCGGCGCCGCGACCGAGGTGGAGCTGAAGGAGAAGAAGCACCGCCTTGAGGACGCGATCTCCGCGACCCGCGCCGCGATCGAGGAGGGCATCGTCTCCGGTGGCGGCTCCGCGCTCGTGCACGTGTCCAAGGAGCTCGACAACCTCGGCCTGACCGGCGACGAGGCCACCGGCGTCTCGATCGTCCGCAAGGCCCTGGTCGAGCCGGCGCGCTGGATCGCCGAGAACGCGGGCCTGGAGGGGTACGTCGTCACGACGAAGATCGCCGCGCTGAACGCCGGCGAGGGTCTGAACGCCGCCACCGGCGAGTACGGCGACCTGGTGGCCCAGGGCGTCATCGACCCCGTCAAGGTGACCCGCTCGGCCGTGCAGAACGCCGCGTCCATCGCCGGCATGCTGCTGACCACCGAGGCCCTCGTCGTGGACAAGCCCGAGGAGGAGGCTCCGGCCGCCGGCGGCGGCCACGGCCACGGCCACGGTCACGGCCACTGATCGACGGCTTGATCGACGGTCGCTGATCGAAGGCGATCGATCGGGAGCCGCTCGGCAGAGTCGACCGATCGAATCGGCAACCGCGCCCCGCGCCGCCCTCACGGGTGGACCGCGGGGCGCGCGCTTTCTCCGGGAGTTTCCCCGAAACCACCTATCTGCCGAATCTGGGTCAATACGATCGTCGGCGTGCGATTCGGACGCAGGACTCTTGCCGCCGCGCTGGTGCCGGGTGCCGGTCTCTCCATTCGCGGGGCGACGTTGGCCGGAGTGACGCTGGCCGGAGTGACGCTGGCCGGGCTGACCCTGGCCGGGGTGACGGCTCCGCCCGCCGTCGCGGAATCCGTACCGGCGCAGGCGGCGAGTCTCGGGGGAACGCAGGCGGGGAGCCTCAGAGGAAAGGTGCCCGTGCCGCCCGATGCGCGGCCCGCGGACGTCTCGCGCCCCACCACCGTCGTCGGCCGGGGCACGCCCGCGAGCTGCACCTCCCAGGCCTTCGTCAGGGCCGTCGCCCGCGGCGGCGTCATCACCTTCTCCTGCGGCCCCCGCCCGATGACCATCAGGCTCACCGCCACGGCGAAGGTCCGCAACACCAGCGCCCGCGTCGTCGTCGACGGCGGCGGGAAGGTGACGCTCAGCGGCGCGGGCAGACGGCGCATCCTCTACATGAACACCTGTGACCGGGCCCAGGTGTGGACGACCTCGCACTGCGACGACCAGCGGACACCCGCGCTGACCCTGCAGAACCTGACGTTCGCCGACGGCGACTCCACCGGCGAGAGGACCGACGGCGGCGGTGGCGGCGCGGTCTTCGCCCGCGGCGGCAGGCTCACGGTGGTCAACTCGCGGTTCGTCCGCAACCGCTGTGACCGCACCGGCCCCGACCTCGGCGGCGCGGCGATCCGCGTGCTCGACCAGTGGCACGACCTGCCGGTGTACGTCGCGGGCAGCACCTTCGAGAACGGCGTGTGCTCGAACGGGGGAGCGCTGAGCGGCATCGGCGTGTCCTGGCAGATCCTCAACAGCGTCTTCATCGGGAACCGGGCGGTCGGACGCGGCGCCAACCCGGCCAAGGCCGGAACCCCTGGTGGCGGCAACGGCGGGGCCGTGTACGCGGACGGCAACAGGTACACCATCCGGATCGCCGGCTCGCTGATGACCGGCAACCACGCCAACGAGGGTGGCGGGGCGGTGTTCTTCGTCAGCAACGACCGCAGCGGCACGCTGCGCATCGAGCACTCGACGCTGCGCCGCAACGTCAGCGGGCAGTTCGAGACGCGCGGCTTCCCCGGCGTCTTCTACCTCGGCGCCGGCGGTGCGCCCAGGGTGGTCTCCTCCACCCTCCGATGAGGGCCGGCGCCCGAGAGGGGGCGCGGTCTATACCGGCGGCGTACGCGCCGGCTCCCCGGCGGGGGCGCGCCCGGCCGGTGCGGTCCATACCGGTGGCGTACGTGCCGGAGGCGCCGCGCGGCAATAGGCAGACGCCGCATACTTCTTATTACCTGTCAAGGCATCCGGTATATATCTCTCGTTTTGGTCATTCTGGTTGGAATGTTCCAACGGTCGCGTGGTCGATTGATTACAAAGGGTTATCGCCGCGTCAATGTGACCAATCCGTAGCCGTTAACCATGACGACATGAACGATCGCGGCGGGCATCATGCCTAACGTGACCGAGGGATGCGTCGCCGACGCCGCAACTGGGGTAAGGCTTGCGACGAGATCGGATGAGTCCGACCTCAGGGAACTGACCAGCCTTGCCGTACAAGGAGATCGCACCGCGATCGAATCACTGCTGGGACAACTGCGCCCGATGGTGGTCCGGTACTGCAGGGCCCGGCTGGGGAGGGTCTCCGGTCAGTACCACATCGCCGACGACGTGGCGCAGGAGGTGTGCATCGCGGTGCTGTCGGCGCTGCCACGCTACCGCGACATGGGCCGCCCCTTCGCCTCGTTCGTGTTCGGCATCGCTTCGCACAAGGTGGCGGACGCGTTGCGCAGTTCGGTGCGCTCCGCGGTGCCGACGCAGGACCTGCCGGACGGGCCCGACGAGGGCCCGGGGCCGGAGGAGACCGTCGTGCGCTACATCGAGGCGCAGCACGCACGGGACCTGCTGGCCCGGCTTCCGGACACCCAGCGCGAGCTTCTCATCCTGCGGGTCGTCTCGGGCCTTTCCGCCGAGGAGACGGGTAATGTACTCGGCATGACCCCTGGTGCCGTCCGGGTCGCGCAGCATCGTGCGCTCGCCAGGCTCCGGCAGCTGGCCGAGCTGGAGTCGATTGCGTGACCATGAAACGTCGTCGTACGGCGGGCCTTCCCGGGTCGTACGGCGATGCCGACATGGAGGGCGACGTAACGCGGACGGACGCCCTCCTCGACGCCCTCGCCCGCCGGGAGGCCCTGAGCGGGACCGACGCGGCCCTCCGGCTGCTCGGCGCCCTGGTCGCCGACGTGGACAGTCAGCGGCTCTCCTCCGTGTCGATCACGCCGTCCACGTAGCCCCGGGCGTACTCCCAGCTCACGTAGTCGGACGGATCGGGCTGGAAGGCGGGCTCGTGGACCTGCGGCCGGCCGTTGTCGATCATCTGGCGCAGGTTGCCGCGCAGTAGGTCCCAGTCGAAGTAGTGCTGCTCGCCGCACTCGGGGCAGTCGAGGACCAGCCCGAGCACGCCCTGGGGTTCGAGCAGGGAACGGAAGACCTCCACGTCGGCGAGATCGGTCAGTGCCTCGTCGCGCTCGGCGAGCGTCAGCGGTTCCACGTCGTCAGCCGACCCGAGCTCCGCCGCGGGGTCGTCAGGGTCATCCGCGAACGGGTCGCGGGGGACGTCTTCCAGCACGCATCCCACCTTATGACCACGGCCCCCTCCAGGAGCGAAAGTGCGCCTCATCTGCTCGTCAGGCCCTTCGCTCCGGCAGCGTGCCTCGCGGCGGGGTCCGCGGCCGGGTCACAGCCAGCCGCGGCGGGCCGCCTCGACCCCCGCGTGGAAGCGGGACTGGGCGCCCAGCTCCGCCATCGCCTCGGCGAATCTGGCCCGTACCGTGCGTACTGACACGCCGAGACAGCGGGCGACGGCGTCGTCGGACAGCCCCTGCGCGGCGAGTCGCAGCACCTGCCGGGCGCCGTTGTGCGGGGAGATCGGGGCGGCCCGGGCCCACAGCTCCCCGAACAGCGCCCGCAGGGCTCCGGCAGCAGCCGGGGCGCGGACGACGCAGCAGTTGTAGGCGTTGTCGGGCAGGGGAACGCCCCACTGGGCGGGCAGCCAGACGGTGCCGTCGCCGAGCGCGAGGAACCAGCTCGGCACCTCGTCGAGCGCGCGCAGATTCGCCCCCGCCGCCGTGAACCGTTCATACATCTCCCGTACGGCGGGAGACGACAGAGCGGCGTGCGGGACGATCGCACGCAGCCGCACGACGCCGTCCGCGGCGGCCCGGATCCACTGCGCGCTGTGGGCGTCGGCGAAGCGCACCACGGTGCGGTGGTCCGGGACCGCCATGACCAGATCGGCGGGAGGCGCCTGCAGCGCGTGGCCGATGACGCTCTCGTAGAGCGCGTCGGCGCCGCTGACCGGCTCGACCGGCAACCCCCCGCCCCGCCAGTCGCGCCCGGTGTCGTAGTGGCGGGTCAGGCGCCCGGCCGCCGCGATCATCTCGTCGAGCCGCCGGCTCTCCCGCGCCATGCGGTCCAGCCGCTCGGTGACCAGCCGCCCGATCACGGCGGCGGGATGCCGCGCGACGACCTCCTCCCGCCACCGGTCGACCGCGCCGAGCCGTACGAGGGCGTCGAGGGCGTCGAGCACGTCGGCGGCGGGCCGGTCGACGGCCTCGGCGAGCTCGGCCGGGGTGGCCCGGTGGAGGCGGAGCGCGGCCGCGTAGAGGGCCGCCTGGCCGGGGGAGAGCCCGAGGCTTTCGAATGGGCCGGTCCGCGGGGTGGCGTTTCCCGTCGTACTCATGCTCGCTCCGTCGGTGGTCGCACTGGCCGGAAGCGCGAACCCCCCGCTCACATCCCCGTCACGCCTCGGGCCGTGAGAATAGCCCGGCCTTTTCGTGTTGTCCGTTCCGTTCGCACATTCGGCATCACCGCGCCCGATTGTTTATGTATGAATGCGATGGTTTGTATTTGTTCCGGGTGGATCTTCGAAATAGCGGGGAATGCATCTTTGTGCAGTTGCAACTTGCGACATTGCGCATGGACGCTGCGTGACGCATCCTTAACGCAGCGTTAACCGGAACGCCGCCTCGGCCGGGCGCGGAGGGGGGCTCGACGAGCGCGGCGGGCGGGACGCGCCCTGAGTGGGGGGACCGGGATCCGGTCCCCCCACTTTTTGTGCCGTCCCCCTTGACAGGTGTGCCCGGTGCGGTTTGGGGCGGCCACTAGACTGACCTCGGGTCTGGCGAGGGATCCAGGGCAGGAGGGTGCAGTCAGATGGCCAAGTTCACCGAACCGGGACTCACGTTCGACGACGTGCTCCTCGTTCCCGCCTATTCGGACCTGCAGCCGGGCGAGGCCGACACGACGACCCGGCTGTCCCGGAACGTCACGCTGCGCATCCCGCTGGTCTCGGCCGCGATGGACACGGTCACCGAGGCGCGCATGGCGGTCGCCATGGCGCGGCAGGGCGGGATCGGCATACTGCACCGCAACCTCTCCATCGAGGAGCAGGCGCAGCAGGTCGACCTGGTCAAGCGGTCGGAGGCGGGAATGGTGACCAACCCCGTCACCTGCTCCCCCGAGGACACCCTCGCCGACGTCGAACGGCTGTGCGCGACCTACCGGATCTCCGGCGTCCCGGTCACCGACGCGGACGGCGTGCTCGTGGGCATCGTCACCAACCGCGACATGCGCTTCGAGAGCGACCAGGGCAAGGCCGTGCGCGACGTCATGACCCCGATGCCGCTGGTGACGGCTCCGGTGGGCGTCGACCGCGAGGAGGCCTTCCGGCTGCTGCGGCAGAACAAGGTCGAGAAGCTCCCCCTCGTGGACGAGGCGGGCCGCCTCCAGGGCCTGATCACGGTCAAGGACTTCACCAAGAGCGAGCAGTACCCGCTCGCCACCAAGGACGCCGACGGGCGCCTCATGGTCGGCGCCGCGGTGGGCGTTGCGGGCGACGCCGAGGAGCGCGCGATGGCTCTCATCGAGGCGGGCGCCGACGTCATCATCGTCGACACGGCGCACGGGCACTCGCGCGGCGTGTGCGACATGATCGCCAAGGTCAAGGCCAACAACGGGCGGGTCGACGTCATCGGCGGCAACGTGGCCACCCGCGCGGGGGCGCAGGCGCTGGTCGACGCGGGCGCCGACGCCGTCAAGGTGGGCGTGGGGCCCGGCTCGATCTGCACCACCCGGGTCGTCGCGGGTGTGGGCGCGCCCCAGCTCACCGCGATCTACGAGGCGGCGCTGGCCTGCGGCCCGGCCGGCATCCCGGTGATCGGCGACGGCGGCCTGCAGTACTCGGGCGACATCGCCAAGGCGCTGGCCGCCGGGGCCGACACGGTCATGCTGGGCTCGCTGCTCGCCGGCTGCGAGGAGTCACCCGGCGAGCTGATCTTCATCAACGGCAAGCAGTTCAAGTCGTACCGCGGCATGGGCTCGCTCGGCGCGGTGCGCAACCGCGAGCGCGGCGGCGCGTCGTTCAGCAAGGACCGGTACGCGCAGGCCGACGTGTCCGGTGAGGACAAGTACATCCCCGAGGGCATCGAGGGCCAGGTGCCCTACCGCGGCCCGGCCGCGGCGGTGGCCCACCAGCTCGTCGGCGGCCTCCGGCAGGGCATGTGGTACACCGGCTCCCGGACGATCGAGGAGCTGCACGAGAAGGCGCAGCTCATGCCGATCACGATGGCCGGGCTCAAGGAGAGCCACCCGCATGACATCCAGATGACGGTCGAGGCCCCGAACTACCATCGGCGATAGGCCAGTACCGGAAGAAACGGAAGAAAAGGCGATATGACACAGGAGATCGGGCGCGGCAAGAGCGGGCGACGGGGCTACGCGCTGGACGAGATCGGCATCGTGCCCTCCCGGCGCACCCGCGACCCGGAGGAGGTGTCGATCTCCTGGCAGATCGACGCCTACCGCTTCGACTCTCCGCTCGTGGCGAGCCCGATGGACAGCGTCGTGTCGCCCGCGACGGCGATCGAGATCGGCCGCCTGGGCGGCCTCGGCGTGCTCGACCTGGAAGGGCTCTGGACCCGCTACGAGGACCCGGCGCCGCTGCTGGAGGAGGTCGCCACCCTCGACCGGGCCGCCGCGACCAGGCGGCTGCAGGAGATCTACACGGCGCCGATCAAGGACGAGCTGATCGGCCGCCGGATCGAGGAGATCCGCGCCGGGGGCGTCACCACCGCCGTACGGCTGTCGCCCCAGCGGACGGTGCAGCACCACAAGGCCGTCATCGACGCGGGCGTGGACATCTTCGTCATCCGTGGCACGACCGTCTCCGCCGAGCACGTGTCCGGCCGGGCCGAGCCGCTCAACCTCAAGCAGTTCATCTACGAACTCGACGTCCCGGTGATCGTGGGCGGCTGCGCGACGTACACCGCCGCGCTGCACCTCATGCGGACCGGCGCGGCCGGCGTGCTGGTCGGCTTCGGCGGCGGCGCCTCGCACACCACCCGCAACGTGCTCGGCGTGGTCGTGCCGATGGCCACCGCGATCTCCGACGTCGCGGCGGCCCGCCGCGACTACATGGACGAGTCGGGCGGCCGGTACGTCCACGTCGTCGCCGACGGCGGCATGGGCGGCTCCGGCGACATCGCCAAGGCCATCGCCTGCGGCGCCGACGCCGTGATGGTGGGCTCCCCGCTCGCCCGGGCCAGCGAGGCCCCCGGCCGCGGCTTCCACTGGGGTTCGGAGGCCCACCACCCCGAGCTTCCGCGCGGCAAGCGGGTCGAGTTCGGCACGATCGGCACGCTGCGGGAGATCCTGCACGGCCCGTCGTCGCTGGCCGACGGCTCGATGAACCTGCTCGGCGCGCTGCGGCGCACGATGGCCACGGCCGGATACTCCGACCTCAAGGAGTTCCAGCGCGTCGAGGTCGTCGTCGCGCCGCCCCAGCGCTGAGCCGTCGCCAGGGAGGGCCGGGCCGCAGAGCGGCCCGGCCCTCGGCTTCTCCACACTCGACCAGGGCCGGGGCCCCGCGTTCAGGGGTGGGCTCGGTCAGGGGCGGCGGACCCAGACGCCGCGCTTCATGACACCCGCGACGCCCAGGTCCTCGTCGAGCACGACGAGGTCGGCGTATCTGCCGACGGTGATCGAGCCGGTCTCGCCGTCCAGGCCGAGGACCCGGGCGGGGGTGAGGGAGGCCATCCGGGCGGCGTCCACGAGCGAGCGCCCGACCTCCCGCACCGTACGGCGGAACGCCACGTCCATGGTGAGCGTGCTCCCGGCGATCGCCCCTCCCTCGGCGAGGCGGGCCACGCCGTCCTTCACGTCCACCGTCATCGGGCCGAGCGGATAGCGTCCGTCGCCCATGCCCGCCGCCGCCATCGCGTCGGTGATCAGCGCGGTGCGGTCCGCGCCCGCGGCGTCCATGGCCAGGCGCAGCATGGCCGGATGGACGTGGACGCCGTCGTTGATCAGTTCGACCGTCACCCGCTCGTCCTGCAGCAGCGCCGCGACCGGCCCGGGCGCGCGGTGGCCCAGCGGCGGCAACGCGTTGTAGAGGTGGGTCGCCACGGTCGCGCCCGCCTCGACGCCGTCGAGCGTCTGCTCGTAGGTGGCGTCGCTGTGGCCGAGCGCGGCGACGACGCCCTCGGCGACGGCCTCCCTCACCACGTCGAGCGCGCTCGGCAGTTCCGGCGCGATCGTCAGCATCCGGACATGGCCCCGCCCGGCCTTCACCAGCGCCCGGAACTCCGCCACGTCGGGCTCGCGCAGCAGCGTGGGCTCGTGCGCGCCGCAGCGCGACCTCGCGATGTACGGCCCCTCGAAGTGGATGCCGGCGACGAGACCCTGCTCGCACAGGTCGGCGAGCACCGACGCGGCCCGGGCGAGCGTGCCGGGCGCGGCGGTGACCAGGCTGGCCACGAGGGTGGTCGAGCCGCGGCTCAGATGGAGAGCGGCGGCCTCGGCGGCGGTCTCCGGGTCGCCGTCCGGGAAGCTCCCGCCCGCGCCGCCGTGGCTGTGGATGTCCACGAAGCCGGGGACGACCGTGCGCCCGCCCAGGCCGTGCCCGTCGCGAGGCGCCTGCCCGCGCCCGATGTGGGTGATCCTGCCGTCCTCGATGGTGAGCCAGCCGTCGTGGACGCCGTCGGGAGTGACGACACGGGCATCGGAGAGAGTCACGCTCATGCCGCCCATCCTTCCGCGTACGGCCCGCGCCCGCCGCGCGGGGTGTCTACCGCATGGGCTGGGGTCCCCGGCTTCTCGGTAGATCCTTCAGAAGGGTGGGACATAGGGGGATTCCGGGGTAACTACCGGCGGGTAGATTTACCACGGCAGAGGCGAAGGGCGTACAGAGGGAGCCCTATGACGGCGAGGATGGGGACGGGGCGGCTCGGCCCGGAGGAACGGACCGCCGCCCTGGCGCGGATGGCGGCGCAGGAACTCGACGTGGTCGTGATCGGCGGCGGGGTGGTCGGGGCGGGCGTCGCGCTCGACGCCGCGACCCGCGGGCTCTCGGTGGGGCTGGTGGAGGCGCGCGACTTCGCCTCCGGCACGTCGTCGCGGTCCTCCAAACTGATCCACGGCGGGCTCCGCTATCTGGAGCAGCTCAACTTCGACCTGGTCAGAGAGGCACTGAGGGAACGGTCCCTGCTGCTGAGGCGGATCGCGCCGCACCTGGTCAGGCCGGTGCCGTTCCTGTTCCCGCTCACGCACCAGGGCTGGGAGCGGCCGTACATCGGTGCCGGGCTCGTCCTGTACGACACGCTGGGGCTCTCCTTCGGGCTCACCCGGGGGGTGCCCGGCCACCGTCACCTCACCCGGCGCCAGGCGCTGCGGGTCGCCCCCTCGCTGCGCAGGTCGGCGTTCACCGGGGCCGTGCAGTACTGGGACGCCCAGGTCGACGACGCCCGCTTCGTGATGACGATGCTGCGCACCGCCGCGACGTACGGCGCGCACGTCGCCTCGCGGGTGCAGGCCGTGGGGTTCCTGCGCGAGGGGGAGCGGGTCACCGGGGTGCGCGTGTGCGATCTGGAGACGGGCGCGGAGTTCGACGTGCGCGCCCGCCAGGTCGTCAACGCCACCGGCGTCTGGACCGACGACATCCAGCAGCTCGTCGGCGGCCGGGGGCAGATCCACGTGCGCGCGTCCAAGGGAATCCACCTCGTGGTGCCGCGCGACCGCATCCACTCGCTCAGCGGGCTGATCATGCGTACGGAGAAGTCCGTGCTGTTCGTCATCCCGTGGGGCCGGCACTGGATCGTCGGGACCACCGACACCCGCTGGACGCTCGACAAGGCCCACCCGGCTGCCTCCCGCACGGACATCGACTATCTGCTCGACCGGGTCAACTCGGTCCTATCGGTGCCGCTGACCAGGGACGACGTCGAGGGCGTGTACGCCGGGCTGCGCCCGCTGCTGGCCGGGGAGTCCGAGGAGACCAGCAAGCTCTCGCGCGAGCACGTCGTCACCCACCCCGTGGCCGGGCTCGTCATGGTGGCGGGCGGCAAGTTCACGACGTACCGCGTCATGGCGGCGGACGCCGTGGACGCGGTCGCGCACGGGCTCGACCAGCGCGTCCCGCCGTCGTGCACCGACCAGGTGCCGCTCGCCGGGGCGGAGGGCTACCAGGCCCTGTGGAACTCCCGCCACCGCCTGGCGCGGTCATCCGGGCTGCACGTGGCCCGGATCGAGCACCTGCTGGAGCGGTACGGCTCGCTGATCGACGAGGTGCTGGCGCTCGTCGAGCAGGACCCCTCGCTGGGCCGCCCGCTCGACGGCGCGGACGACTACCTGCGCGCGGAGATCGTGTACGCCGCCACGCACGAGGGCGCCGGGCACCTCAACGACGCGCTGACCCGGCGCACCCGCATCTCGATCGAGACCTTCCATCGGGGGACCGCCGTCGCCCAGGAGGCCGCCGAGCTCATGGCCGGCCCGCTCGGCTGGGACGCCGATCAGGTCAAGCGGGAGGTCGAGTACTACACCAAGCGGGTCGAGGCGGAGCGGGCCTCCCAGGAGCAGGACACCGACCAGGAGGCCGATGCGATCCGCCTCGGCGCGCCGGAGATCGTCCCCGTCGCGCCTCCGCGCGACCTCGCGAAGGCGCCCGGGACCGCCTGACTTCCTCAGGAGAAGGGAACCCACGCCCGGTCGGCCAGGGTGGCGGCGTCGCTGACCTTGAGGCCGGCGCCGGAGAGGGTCCACAGGTCGTCACCGATGACGAGGGAACGGCGGATGCCCTGGCCGTCGGGGGCGAAGCCCTTCTTCGCGGCGGGCTTCGGATGGGTCACGACGCCCAGCTCGGTGATCGCCCGGTCGCCGACCCGCAGCGCGAGGGCGGCGGTCTCCGTGATCTCGCCGCCGGCCCAGCTCTGCAGCGGGAGCACGGCCAGCCCGGTGGCGGGCCAGTAGAGGAAGGCGTGCGGGTCCCACTCGGCCTCCGAGCCGGAGTCCTTCCGGTGGAACCGCGACAGCACCGCGGGCGCGGCCGGGTCGGCGACGTCGAACAGCGAGATCTGGGTGCCGAGCGCCCGGCCCGCCTCGCTCGCCTCCTGGCCGATGCCGATGAGCCGTCCCTCGCCCGCCGGGTGGAGATAGGCGGAGAAACCGGTGATCTTGAGTTCGCCCGTCACCTTCGGCGCGGCCGGATCCCGCAGGTCCAGCGCGTACAGCGGGTCGGTCTGACGGAAGGTCACGACGTAGCCGAGAGCGTCCATGAACCGCACCGAGTAGATCCGCTCGCCCCTGCCGAGTCCCGTCACCGAGCCGGTCGGGGCGAGAGTGCCGGCGTCGAGCACGTACACGCCGCTCTCGCTCGTGCTCGGGCTCGCGCCGAACACCTCGGCGCCGCTGGTCGTCGCCACCCGCAGACGGCCCTCGTACTCCGACAGGGAGTACTGGTTCAGCAGCCGTCCCGGCACCGAACCCGACGTGACGTAACGCGGCGCGCCGGGGCCGGAGACGTCGAAGCGGTGCACCTCCGTACGCTCGGGCGGCGCGGTGGGCGTGGGAGCGGCCCCCGAGGCTTCCGCCCCTGAGGTCTCCGGGACCGGCACCACGTCGATCGGGCGGGCCGTCCACCACTGCGGATTGCTGGTGACGTAGAGGCTGCCCGCCGTCCCGTACACCGTGTCGCCGTCGGCCGCGACCGCGATCGGTGACGTCGAACCGAACGGCGCGGCGGCGGCCAGGTCGATCGTGTGGACGGTCAGCATCGAGGTGCCGGTGAAGCTGTCGGGGTGGCTGATCCGGTCACAGCCGACCCGCTCGGTGCGGCCCGCGCCGCCGGTCTCGCCGCCGCCCGTCTCGATCTCGTACGACGGCAGCCACGCGTCGGCGGGGGCGGCCAGCACGGCCCGGCGGTTGGCGTCGAGCATCTCCCGCTCCGACGCGCCCTCCTTCGGCACCGGAAGGGCGATCTCCGGCTGGGACCGGACGACGAGCCGCACCATGGAGCCGGACTGCCGGGCGTCGACGTGCTGCCCGTGCGCGGTCATCGCGGCGAGGACGCGCGGCTCGCCGGACAGGTCCACGAGCACGTACCTCGGGCCGCCGGGACCGACCCGGGCCGCGGCCTTCGCCCCGAACGGGATCACCCCGCCCTGGAACAGCACGAGCGCGCGGTCGCCGTGGACCAGCAGATCGGCCTCGGCCCACGCCTGGTCGCCGGCGACGAGCCGCAGCGTCCCGGTGACCCGCCGGGTCCGTGCGTCCACGACGCGCAGCACGCCGCCGGTGACCGTGATCACCCGGTCGCCGTCGGTCTTGACCAGGTCGGGCTCGTCCACGCCCGCCTCGTGCGTGTTGGTGGTGGAGAACGACTGCTCGGGCGTCGCCTGCTTCGCCGCGCTCGCGTCCTCGCGGGCCGCGAAGAGCATGGCGTCGCCGAAGCCCCAGGGCGTCACGTTCCGCGCGGCGGCCCGGCGCAGCCCGTCCGTCATCTCGGCGCAGTCCGTGTACGAGACGAGCCGCACCTTTCCGGTCAGGTCCACCGGAGACGGCGGGGGGTCCTGCGTCGTACGGCCGCCCGCGTAGCCCGTGACTCCCGTCGCGAGCAGGGCGGCGAGCACGCCCGCCGTACGGATCGATGTCCTCATGTCCCCTAGACGGATCACGTCCGGCCCCGGTTCGACGGGCCGAAACCGCTTCCTCCGGCTTGGGCCCCAAGCTATAGTCTAGGGCTATTAGGAAATCAGCTAGGAAGAGAAGGGTGGCGGGCGTATGGCACGGGCCGGGCTGACGGCGGACCGCGTGACGCTCACCGGCGCCGAACTGGCGGACGAGGTCGGGCTCGAGCACGTGACCATGTCGGCCGTGGCGCGGCGGCTCGGGGTGAAGGACGCCAGCCTCTACGCGCACGTCCGCAGCCTGGAGGACCTGCGCGGGCGGATCGCGCTGCTGGCGGCGGACGAGAAGACCGTCCGCATCGCGGAGGCGATCGCCGGGCGGGCCGGCAAGGACGCGCTGGTGGCGTACGCGAACGCCTGGCGCGAGTACGCCCGCGACCACCCGGGCCGCTACACGGCGACGCAGATCCCGATACAGATCGATCCCGAGCTCGTGGCCCGGGCCTCCGGCCCGCGGCGCGCCGTCGAGCTGACCTACAGCATGCTGCGGGCCTACGCGCTGGACGAACCCGACCTGACCGACGCGGTCCGGCTGATGCGCAGCACGTTCCACGGCTTCACCAGCCTTGAGGCCGCGGGCGGGTTCGCGCACAGCCGCCCGGCGGAGGACTCCTGGGTCCGCTGTCTCGACGCCCTGCACACCCTTCTGACGCACTGGCCCCCCTCCTGACCACCGGCCCCCGTCCTGACCACCCACTCCCGTCCCAGCCACCGGCCCCCGTCCTGGCCACCGGCCCGGACGCGACGAAGGAGCCCGTATGACCAGCCCGACCATCGGCCACCTGCGCGTGGACGGGGCCACCCTGCACTACGAGGTGCGCGGCGAGGGCCCGCTCCTGCTGCTGATCCCCGGCGGCACGGGCGGCGCCGCCTCCTTCGACGGCGTCGCCGACGACCTGGCCACCGGCTACACGGTCGTGTCCTACGACCCGCGCGGCCTGTCCCGCAGTCCGCTCGACGACCCGGAGGCCGAGCAGCGGGTCGCGCAGCACGCCGACGACGCGTTCCGGCTGCTGGAACTGCTGTCTCCGGACGCGCCCGCCCGCGTGGCCGGCTGCAGTTCCGGCGCGATCGTCGCGCTGCACCTGCTGACCACCCATCCCGAGCGGGTCGGACGCGTGGTGGCGCACGAGCCGCCGGTGGTGGAGGTGCTGCCGGACGCCGCCGAGCACCGGGCGCTGCTCGCCCGCGTGAGGGACACCTTCCAGCGGGAGGGACTGATGCCCGCGGCCGCGGTGTTCGCGGCCGGTCTCAGGCGGCCCGGTGCCGACTCCGCCGACCCCGACACAGCCGCCGTGGACGCCCCCGTCGACCCCCCGAAGCCCGCCGAGCTGCCACCTGAGGCGGCGGCCCGGGTCGAGCGGACGATGGCGGACATGCCCTACTTCCTCGGGCGTATCGTGCCGAGCTTCATGGCCTACACCCCGGACGTGGACCGCCTGGAGGCCCTGTCCGACCGGCTCGTGCTCGCGGCCGGGGCGGACTCGGCCGGCGAGCTTCCCTACCGTCCCGCCGCCTTCCTGGCCGAGCGGTTCGGCACGCCGCTCGTCCACTTCCCCGGCGGGCACACCGGCCTCAGCACCCACCCCGCCGAGTTCGGCGAGCGGCTCCGCGAGGTGCTGGACGCCTGAATCCCGCACGAATCTTCCGCGATCACCCGCCGGCCGACGGGCGGGTGATCGTACGGACGGATCCGGGCGCCGGACCTCCGCCGCAGCGTGCGGGTCATTACCTACCGGTAGCCAGAGGCGGTCCTCCGGAATATTCTTCCGGCATGGGTGCCATGAATCGGCTGCTCGACGCGGCCATGGTCGAGCGGATTCTCACACACGTCTCCTCCGAGGGTAAGACGCGGGAGATCTTCGCGCCCTTCACCGGCGAGCTCCTCGCCGAGGTCCCGATCTCGGCGCCCGAGGACGTCCGCGCGGCGTACGACAGGGCCCGGGCGGCGCAGGAGGCGTGGGCGGCGCTGCCGGTCCGTGAGCGGATCAAGCCCTTCCTGCGGCTGCACGACGCGATACTCGACCGCCGCAGTGAGCTGCTCGACGTCGTGCAGTGGGAGACCGGGAAGGCGCGCCGGCACGCGTACGAGGAGCTCCTCGACGTGGCGGGCTGCGCGCTCTACTTCGCACGGCGCGCCCCCGGCCTGCTGGAGCCGCAGGGCAGGCAGGGCATCTTCCCGATCGCCACGCGGGCGGCCGAGCTGCGTCACCCCAAGGGCGTGGTCGCGGTGATCAGCCCGTGGAACTATCCCCTGGCCCTGGGGGTGACCGACGTGGTGCCCGCGCTGATCGCGGGCAACGCCGTCGTCCACAAGCCGGACACGCAGACGCCGCTGTCCGCGCTGTGGACCATCGACCTGCTGGCCGAGCTGGGCATGCCGCGCGACATCTGGCAGGTCGTGCTGGGCGACCCGGAGGACGTCGGCGATCCGCTGCTGGACGGCGCGGACTACGTCGCGTTCACCGGCTCCACGCGCGGCGGGCGCAGGATCGCCGAGGAGGCGGCCAGGCGGCTGATCGGCTGCTCGCTGGAGCTCGGCGGCAAGAACCCGATGGTCGTGCTGGACGACGCCGACCTCGACGTGGCCGCCCAGGGTGCGATCAGGGCCTGCTTCACCAACGCCGGGCAGCTCTGTATCGCCATGGAGCGGCTGTACGTGCACGAGTCGGTCGCCGACCCCTTCCGCGACAAGTTCGTTCGGGCGGCGGAGAACATGAAGATCGGCGCCGGTCTCGACTGGGACGTCCAGATGGGCTCGCTCACCCACCGGCGGCAGGTCGACGCGGTCTCCGCGCACGTCGCCGACGCGGTCGCCAAGGGCGCGACCGTGCTGACCGGCGGCCGGCCCCGCCCCGACCTCGGCCCGCTGTTCTACGAGCCGACGATCCTGGAGGGCGTCACCGAGGACATGGCCGTCTGCCGGGACGAGACGTTCGGGCCGGTCGTGTCGCTCTACCGCTTCAGGGACGAGGACGAGGCGGTCCACGCGGCCAACGACACGGCGTACGGGCTGAACGCGTCGATCTGGACCGGGGACGTCGCGCGGGGCCGCCGGCTCGCGGCCCGGATCAAGGCGGGCACCGTCAACATCAACGAGGGGTACGCCTCGGCGTACGCGTCCTACGACGCGCCTATGGGCGGGATGAAGTCGTCCGGCCTCGGCCGCCGCCACGGCTCGGAGGGCCTGCTGAAGTACACCGAGGTGCAGACGGTGGCCAGCCAGGCCACCTGGCTGGGCTTCGAGCCGATCCTCGGCATGACCTACGAGAGGTACGCCGACACGCTCGCCGGGTTGCTCAAGACCATGAAGCGCCTGCACCTCAAGTGAGAAAGGGCAGGGCGTTGGACTACGACGTGGCGGTGATCGGGTCGGGGTTCGGCGGGAGCGTGGCCGCGCTGCGGCTCAGCGAGAAGGGCTACACGGTCGGCGTCCTGGAAGCCGGCCGGAGGTTCGACGAGACGACCCTGCCGAAGACCTCCTGGCGGGTCAGGGACTTCCTGTGGGCTCCCGCGCTCGGGCTCAGGGGCATCCAGCGCATCCACGTCCTGCGCGGGACGAACGGCGTGATGGTGCTGGCCGGCGCCGGGGTCGGCGGCGGCTCGCTCGTCTACGCCAACACCCTCTACCAGCCGCTCGATCCGTTCTTCCGCGATCCCCAGTGGGCGCACATCACCGACTGGAAGGCCGAGCTCGGGCCGTACTACGACCAGGCCAGGCGGATGCTCGGCGTGGTGGAGAACCCGACCGTCACCGCCGCCGACGAGGTCATGCGGAAGGTCGCCGAGCGGATGGGCGTCGGCCACACCTTCCGCCTCGCCCCCGTCGGGGTGTTCTTCGGCGAGCCCGGGGCCGAGGTCGACGATCCCTACTTCGGCGGCGTGGGACCGCGCCGCCGCGGCTGCGTCGAGTGCGGCGAGTGCATGACCGGCTGCCGCCACGGCGCCAAGAACATGCTGACCAAGAACTACCTCCACCTGGCCGAGAAGGCCGGGGCGAGGGTCCACCCGGAGACCACGGTGACCGGCGTGCGCCCGATCGAGGGCGGCTACGCGATCACGGTGCGGCGAACCGGCCCGTTCGGGCGCACCCGTACCCTGACCGCCGCGCAGGTGGTCTTCGCCGCCGGGACGTACGGCACCCAGCACCTGCTGCACCGGCTCAGGGCGACCACGCTGCCGCGTATCTCCCCCCGGCTCGGCGCGCTGACCAGGACGAACTCCGAGGCCCTGCTCGGGTTCGAGCGGCCGGACACCAAGGGTGTGAAGCTCAACCGGGGCGTGGCGATCACCTCCTCGATCCACCCCGACGCCGAGACGCACATCGAGCCGGTCCGGTACGGCGACGGCTCCAACGCGATGGGCCTGCTGCGCACGCTGCTGGTCGACGGCGGCGGCCGGGCCCCACGCTGGCTGGGGTTCCTCGGGGCGGCGCTGCGCCGCCCGCACCTGCTGCTCCGGCTGTTCAACCACCGCAGGTGGTCGGAGCGCGCGGTGATCGCCCTGGTGATGCAGGCCAAGGACAACTCGATCACGCTCTCGCTCAGGGGCGGCAGGCTCAGGGCGGGTCCGGGCCACGGCGAGCCCAACCCCACCTGGATTCCCGCGGGGCACCGGGCCGTGCGCCTCGCGGCCGAGGAGATCGGCGGCCTGCCGGGCGGCTCCTGGCTCGACCTCTTCGACATCCCGGCGACCGCGCACTTCCTCGGCGGCTGCGCGATCGGCGACTCGCCCGAGACCGGGGTCGTCGACCCCTACCACCGCGTCTACGGGTACGAGGGCCTGCACGTCGTGGACGGCTCGGCCGTCTCGGCCAACCTCGGCGTGAACCCCTCGCTGACGATCACCGCCCAGGCCGAGCGGGCGATGGCGCTGTGGCCCAACAAGGGCGAGCCCGACCCGCGTCCCGCCCCCGGCTCGCCGTACCGGCGGGTCGCGCCGGTGCGGCCGGTCAGGCCGGTGGTGCCCGCCGCCGCGCCGGGCGCCCTCCGCCTGCCGATCGCTGGCGTCACCCACGGCGGCGTCACCCAGGGCGGCGAGGTCCCGCGCGACGGCACGTCCTGACCCACCTCTCCGCGGCCGGATGCCGCCGCCTGCCGGGGACGGCGTACCCCCCGGCGCGGACGGCGGGCGTGGGAGGGGTGAGCGCGGGCGGGGCGGGCGCGGGCGGGGCGCGTCACCGCGCCGATAGACTGGCGTCACCGCCTCGCAGCCTTCTTGGGGGTCCCTTCCAGTGTCCGACTTCGACACCGTCCTCGTCGTGGACTTCGGCGCGCAGTACGCGCAGCTGATCGCGCGACGGGTGCGTGAGTGCCACGTCTACTCCGAGATCGTCCCTTCGACGATGCCGGTCTCCGAGATGCTGGAGAGGAAGCCCAAGGCGATCATCCTGTCCGGCGGCCCATCGTCGGTGTACGCCGAGGGCGCCCCGCCCGTGCCGGACGGCCTGTTCGAGACCGGGGTGCCGACCTTCGGCATCTGCTACGGCTTCCAGGCCATGGCCAGGGCCCTCGGCGGCGAGGTCGCCAAGACCGGCGCCGCCGAGTTCGGCGGGACCTCGCTCGAGGTCCTCAGGGAGGGCCTGCTGTTCGCCGGGCTGCCCGTGGCGCAGACGGTCTGGATGTCGCACGGCGACTCGGTGGTCGGCGCTCCGGCCGGGTTCACCGTCACCGCCGCCACCTCCGCCACCCCGGTCGCCGCGATGGAGGACCCCTCCCGCGGCCTGTACGGCGTGCAGTTCCACCCCGAGGTGCTGCACTCCGAGCACGGGCAGCAGGTGCTCAAGCACTTCCTGGAGGCGGCCGGCTGCCGCCCCTCGTGGACCATGCTCAACATCGTCGAAGACGCCGTGGAGGCCGTGCGCGCCCAGGTGGGCGACGGCCGGGCGGTCTGCGGCCTGTCGGGCGGCGTCGACTCCGCCGTGGCCGCCGCGATCGTCCAGCGGGCCATCGGTGATCGGCTGACCTGCGTCTTCGTCGACCACGGCCTGCTGCGCAAGGGCGAGGCCGAGCAGGTCGAGCGCGACTTCGTCGAGGCCACCGGCGTCAAACTGCGGGTCGTGGACGCCTCCGAGCGCTTCCTCAAGGCACTGTCGGGCGTGACCGACCCCGAGGAGAAGCGCAAGATCATCGGCCGGGAGTTCATCCGGGTCTTCGAGGACGAGGCCCGCGCGATCATCGCCGACGGGCCGGTGGACTTCCTCGTGCAGGGCACCCTCTATCCGGACGTCGTGGAGTCGGGCGGCGGCACCGGAACCGCCAACATCAAGTCCCACCACAACGTCGGCGGGCTCCCCGACGACCTGAAGTTCCAGCTGGTCGAGCCGTTGCGCACGCTGTTCAAGGACGAGGTGCGGCGGGCCGGCGAGGAGCTCGGCCTGCCCCCGGCGATGGTCTGGCGACAGCCGTTCCCCGGGCCCGGCCTCGGCATCCGGATCATCGGCGAGGTCACCCGCGAGCGCCTCGACCTGCTGCGCGAGGCCGACGCCATCGCCCGTGAGGAGCTGACCCGCGCCGGTCTCGACCGCGACATCTGGCAGTGCCCGGTCGTACTGCTGGCCGACGTCCGCTCGGTCGGCGTACAGGGCGACGGCCGCACCTACGGCCATCCGGTCGTGCTGCGCCCGGTGACCTCCGAGGACGCGATGACCGCCGACTGGTCGCGGGTGCCGTACGACGTACTGGCCCGCATCTCCACCCGGATCACCAACGAGGTGCGGGAGGTCAACCGGGTGGTGCTCGACGTGACGAGCAAGCCGCCGGGCACCATTGAATGGGAGTGACCGGTAATAACCGGTGTGAATCCGGCGCGGCCGGATAGTGTGGCGCGGTGACTGCCACAGAGCGCGAGACCCCGCGGCCCGGCACCACGCCACCGCTGCACCCTGCGCAACGCCCTGCCGAAAAGGCCGCCGAACGCCCCGCCGGGGCGGGTCGGCTGGCCTGGCTGGACGCGCTGCGCGGGATCGGGGCGATGGCGGTGGTCGCCGAGCACGCGCTGCCCTGGGTGATGCCGTCGCTCCGCCCCTACTGGTTCAGCCTCGGCATGTACGGCGTGCTGGTCTTCTTCCTGGTCAGCGGGTACATCATCCCCGCGTCCCTGGAGAAGAGGGGCGACGTGGGCGCGTTCTGGATCAGCCGGGTCTTCCGCCTCTATCCGCTCTATCTGCTGGTGATCGCTCTCGTGCTGGTCATGGCGATCTGGGTGCCGGTACGCCAGGAGGTGCCCCGCCACCCCTCCGCCGTGGCGGCGCACCTGAGCATGCTGCTCGACGTCGTCCACGTCGGCGCCGTCGCCGACCCGATGTGGACGCTGTCGTACGAGATGGTGTTCTACCTGCTGGTGACCGCGTTGTTCGCGGGCGGGTTGCACCGGCGCAGCGGGGCGCTGGCGATCGTCTTCGGGGTGGTCGCGGTCGTCGCCGGACTGGTGCTCTCGGCGCCGCTGCTGCCGGGTCACTGGCCGGCCGTCGCGGCCTGCGTGGTCTTCGTCGCGGGCCTGGCCTGCCTGATCATCGGCCGGTTCCGCACGGCCGCGGCGTACGCGCTGGGCCTGATGGCGCTCGTGCTGCTGCTGTTCGGCAGCTTCGTGCCGTGGTTCGGCGCGGCCATCCTCGCGGTGATGTTCACGGGGACCGCGCTGTACCGCTGGGAGCGGGGCACGGCCGGGCTCGGCCCGGTCGTGGCCGCGGCGGTCCTCGTGGCCGCCGCGCCCGTGTGGTCGGTGCAGGCCGGCTGGTGGTGGGTGCAGCCCGACGTGTGGATCACCACGATCGTGCTCGCCGGGGTGACGTTCGCGATCGGCATGGCGCTGCGCGGCAGACGCGTACCCGGCGTGCTGACCTGGCTCGGCCTGATCAGCTATTCGGTGTACCTGCTGCACCATCCGCTGCTGAGGTATCTCAACGCGCTCGTCGGTGACCTGAAGTCGGTGACCGACCCCGGCCGGGCGGCCATCACGCTCGGCTACCTCGCCGGGACGCTCACGCTGAGCTGGCTGACCTACCGCTTCGTGGAGTCGCCGGCCCAGCGCCTGGGCCGGCGGTTCACTCGACGGTCATCGTCATCGAGTCACGCGTCGGGTCGGGATATACCTGTCCCGGGATGAGCTCCTCGCCCTCCAGCAGGGTGGACACGGTCACGAAGTGGTAGCCCTGCGCGGTCAGCTCCTTGAGCACCTTCGGCATCGACTCCACGGTCTCTTTGACCGTCTCGTGCATCAGGACGACCTCGCCCTCCCCGGCGATCTCCAGGGCGCGTGAGGTGAGGAAGTCCACGTTCCGGTAGTCCTTGATGTAGTCCTTCGTGGCGGTCGTGCCCGGGATCTGGATGAGCCCGAACTTGGCGGTGAGCTCCTCCACGCCGCCGTTGCGCAGCCCGCCGGGCGCGCGGAAGACCACCGGCGCCTTCCCGGTCGTCTTCGTGATCAGCCGCTGGGTGTCGCCGATCTTCTTGTTGATCTCGGCGTACGTGAGCTCGGTCAGATACCTGCCGTCCCACGAGTGGTTGCCGATCTCGTGACCGGCCTTGGCGATGGCCTGGGTGAGCTTCGGGTGCTTCTTCACCTCGGAGCCGATCAGGAAGAACGTGGCCTTCGCCTTGTACGTGGCGAGGGTCTTCAGCAGTGTCTGGTTGTACTGCCCCGGACCATCGTCGAAGGTCAGGGCGATGCACTTGTGGGTCGCGCAGAACGGCTCACGGGCCGCGCGAGCATGGGCGGGGGCGGGGAGGGCGGCGGCCGTCGCGAGGGCGCACGCGACCGCGAGGGGGATCAGACGACGTACGGCCATGGGGGTACTCCTCGGGAATCTACAACGCGGCATCGTAACGCGTCTCGTGCCACTTCCTCCGTTGCAGTCCGATTACGTCTCGTGTGAGAACCCCGCGCCGGGACCCGGCGGGAGGATTAAACCTTCGGCCAAGGAAGGGACTAAGGCGGCACCCGCACGGGTGCGGTTCGCGATGCTGGGCCGGTCGGATGAGGAACCGCGCAGCGTGAGGAGGGCGGGTGAGGCGAGCCGCCACCCGGTCGGCGTGGGGGACGTGGATCGGGTTCGAATCCTGTCCGTCGCTGCTCGGCCGCCTCGTCGAGGGCTTCTCCGGCCCGTGGACGCCGCTGGAGCACCTTCCCGTCCCCGCGTCCGCGCAGGAGACCGTGCCCGCGCAGGAGACCGTGCCCGCACAGGAGACGGCGTCCCTGGGGGAGGCAGCGTCCGTGCGGGGGACGGTGCCCGTGCCGGAGACCGCGCCCTCCCAGCAGACGGCGTCCGTGCGGGGGCCAGCGTCCGTGCGGGGGACGGTGTCCGTGCCGGAGACCGGGCCCGTGCGGGAGACGGGGTGCGTGGTGCTCGCGGCACGGTCCCCGGCCGACCTGCGCAGGGCCGTGCCGCTGCGGGTCCTGCTGCCGCGGGCGCCGCGCGTGCGGATCGCCGTCGCGGACGTGCCGCCCTGGGCGGGCCGGCCGCTGCCGGCCGCCGGGCAGGCCCCCTGCTGGCGCCTGCTGACCGGGCTGCGGGTCGCCCGCCGCGGGCGCGGCTGGCACCTGGAGGCCGCCTTCTCCGAGCCCGTCGCCGCCGGGGAGATCCTGGCCCACGTCGCGTACGGCCTCTTCGGCGCGGCCGGGACCACCACGCCCGTGGCCGGGCTGGCGGGCGCGGGCGCGGCCGACTGGCGGCCCGGCGACGCCAACGCCACCCTCGCGCCCGCCGACGGCCCGGTGCCGGACCGCCGCGACGCCCCCGGCTGCGATGTGCTGGTGCGCGTCGGCGCCTCCCGCGTCCCGCCGGTGGACGAGGCCGTCGTCAACCCGATCGGGTTCCGGCCGCACCCCGAGGAGGGAGTCGCGGAGCTCACGCCGCACCGGGACGGGTTCGCCGTCACCTGCGGCCCCACCACTCTCGTACGGCTGCCGCCCGGCGGGCGCGTCACGGACGTGGACGTCGCCCGCCTGCGCGACGTCCGGGGGGTCGCGGTGCCGGCCTCTGCCGGGCCCGCGTCCGCCGGGCCCGCACCGGTCGTGGCGCGCGTCGTGGCCGCGCTGGCGGCCGCCGGGATCCCGGTGCTCGCCGAGCCCGACCCGGCGCGTGACGAGGCGCTGGGCCCTCCGCTCACCGCCGCCCTCGCCGCCGTGACCCCCGAGGCGCTCGCGTCCGACCTGCGCCGGGAGGAGATCAGCATCCGGCTGCGCAGGACCGCGCTGCGCGAGCACGGCTCGGTCGCATGCTGGCGGCGGCTCGCCGCGGACGCCGGCCTGTCCGTGCCGCCGGCACCACGGGTGTCGATCCTGCTCTGCACCCGCCGCCCGGAGATGCTCCCGTTCGCGTTCGAGCAGATGGAGCGCCAGCGCGGCGTGACGGCCGAACTGATCGTGGGGCTCCACGGCTTCACCGCGCGGGAGGCGCCGCTTCCCCGTACGCCGCTGCCGGTCACCGTGATCGAGGCGCCCGCGACGACACCGTTCGGCGAGGTCCTGAACCGGATGGCGGCCGCCGCGTCCGGGTCGTACCTCGCGAAGGTGGACGACGACGACTGGTACGGCCCCGACCACCTCGCCGATCTCCTGCTCGCCCGGCTCTACAGCGGCGCCGACCTGGTCGGGTCGGCCGCGGAGTTCGTCTACCTGGAGCAACTCGACGTGACGATCAGGCGGTGCATCGGCACCGAGCGCTTCGCGCCGCTGGTGGCCGGGGGGACGATGCTGGTCACCCGGGCCGCGTTCGAGGCGGCCGGCGGCTTCCGGCCGCTGCCGAGGACGGTCGACGGCCAGCTTCTGCAGGCCGTCGAGGCGGCGGGCGGCCGCATCTACCGCACCCACGGGTTCGGCTACGTGCTGCGCCGCCGCAGCGCGTACGGCCACACCTGGCGCCAGCCGGTGCAGTCGTTCCTCGCGTCCTACCAGGAGCAGTGGCGCGGGCTGGTCTTCAACGGACTGATGAAGGACGGTGCCCAATGGCGGGCGGAGGTGAGGACGTGACGGGGGGCGTGCGCATCCCGCTCAACGACTACGGGGTGCTCGGGCAGCCGCCCGCGCCGGGGGAGTGGACCCCCACGCTCACGGTGAGCGTGGTCATCCCCGCCCACCGCGCGGAGCACACGCTGCCGCTGACCCTGGCGAGCCTGGCCCGGCAGACCTACCCGGCCCACCTGACGGAGGTCGTGGTGGTGGACGACGGCGAGCGGCCCGCGCCGCCGCCCTCCGTCTCGTCCACTGCCTCGTCCACCGGCCGCCCCTCCACCGCGCCCTGCGCTGGGCCCTCGCCCGACGCCTGGCCCGTGTCCTCCGCCTGGCCGGTGTCCTCCGCAGGGCCCGTGCCGGAGCGGCTGCGGGTGGTCCGCCCGCGCGACGGGGCGTGGGGGAGGGCGAGCGCCTGCGCGGCTGGGGCGGAGGCGGCCGAGGGCCAGGTGATCCTCTATCTCGACGCCGACCTCGTGCTGTTCCCCGAGCACGTCGAGGCCCAGATGCGCTGGCACCACCTCGCGGACCACCTGGTCGTGCTCGGGCACCTGAGGTTCGTGCCGGGCCTGGACGAGATCCCGGCGAGCGAGGTGCTCGCCGCCGTCGAGGCGGGCACGGTGGACAAGCTGTTCGCCGAGGAGGACACCACCCCGCAGTGGACCGAGGGGCGCTGGGACCAGACCGACGACCTGCGCGCGGCGGGCTTCACCGCGTTCTCCGTCATGGTCGGGGCCACGGCGTCGCTGCCCGCGGCGCTGCTGCGGGCCGCCGGGGGTCTGGACGCGTCGCTCGTCCTCGGGGAGGACACCGAACTGGGCTACCGGCTCGCCCAGGCGGGGGCCGTCTTCGTGCCCGACCGCCGGGCCCGGTGCTGGCACCTCGGCCGCTCGACGGTGATGCGCCGCGAGCCGGAGGTGAAGCGGCACAACTGGCCCTACCTGGCCGAACGCGTGCCCGTCTTCCGCTGGCTGCGCAGGCATCCCCACCGCACCTACCTCGTGCCGTACGTCGAGGTCGTGGTCGACGCGGAGGACGCCTCGTTCGAGGAGGTCAGGGCGACGGTCGACGGCGTGCTCGCGGGGCGTCTGCCGGACGTGCGGGTGACCGTGACCGGGCCGTGGGGCCGGCTCCGCGGCGGGCGGCGGGACCCGCTCGGGGATCCGTCGCTCGACCTGCGCCTGATGCTGGCCTGCTACGAGGGCGAGCCCCGGGTCCGGTTCCGGGAGACCGTGCCGGACGACTGCTTCCCGGTGCCGTTCCGCTTCCACTGCCCGCCGGGCTGGGTCCCGTCGCGCGGCACCATCGGGGCGGTCGTCAAGCACGCCGACCGGCAGCGGCTAGGGATCGTCTCCCTCGCCCTGGACGAACGGGAGGACGGCGAGGTCGTCCACGCCCGGCTGGAGCGCACGGCCGCCGTCACCCGCGCCCGCCGCTGCGCCCGGCCGGGAGACGACCTCGACGACCTCATTCACGAGATGTTCGGCACGGTGTGGGACGCCGGCGACAAGTGGGGGCTCCTTCCCGCGGAGAGCGCGGCGAGTGCGGGGAGCGTCGATGGCGCCGGTGGTGCCGGGAGCACGGGGAAGGCCGGGGGCACCGCCCCACCTGGTCCGGGCCGCGCCTGGACGGGTGGTTCCGGTGCCTCGCCGGGTGCCGGGGGCAGTTCCGGCCGTTCCGGGGCGGGCCCTTCCGGGTCCGGTCGTCCGGGGTCCGAAGGTTCCTGGGCCGGTCGTCTCGGGCTCCGCCGTTCCGGGTCCGGCCGTTCCGGGTCCGGTCGTTCGAAGTCGGGCGGTTCGGGGTCCGGTCGTTCGGCGTCCGAAGGGTCCTGGGCCGGTCGTCTCGGGGGCCGTCGTTTCGGGGCCCGTCGTTTCGGGGCACGGCCGCTGCGCCGCACCGCCCGCCTGCTGCGCCGGCGCCTGCGCGCCCTCGTGCGAAAGGACCGCCCGTGCCCCGCATCAGTGTGATCGTTCCGATCTACGACGTGGAACCGTACCTCGCCGCCTGCCTGGCCTCGGTCGCCGCGCAGACCTGGGAGGACGTCGAGGTCGTCATGGTCGACGACGGATCGCCCGACGGCAGCGCCGGCATCGCCGCCGGATTCGCCGCGAGGGACGCGCGGTTCCGGCTGGTCCGGCAGGCCAACGCCGGGCTCGGCGCGGCGCGCAACACGGGGGTGCGCCACGCGACCGGGGACCACCTCATGTTCCTCGACAGCGACGACCTGCTGCCCGCGCACGCCCTCGAATACCTCCTGGCGTCCCTTGAGCGGACCGGGTCCGACCTCGCCACCGGCAACGTGCTGCGGCTGGACGGCCGGGGCGCCCGCCAGTCGGCCATGCACCGGCCCGTCTTCGCCGACGCGGCGGACGCCACCCACATCACGCGCAGGCACGCGCTGCTGCGCGACCGGCTGGTCACCAACAAGCTCTGGCGCCGGTCGTTCTGGGACGCTCACGGCTTCGCCTTTCCCGAGGGCGTGCTGTACGAGGACATCGCGGTGGCGTTGCGCGCCCACTTCCTGGCGCGGTCGGTCGACGTGCTGCCCGCCCCGGTCTACCTCTGGCGGCGGCGCGAGGCCGGCGGCCCCTCGGCGACTCCTTCGACCGCTCCTTCGATCACGCAGGACAAGACCCGGGCCGGGCATCTGGAGGGCCGGTTCGCCGCCGTCACCGAGGTGCGCCGTTTCCTCAGCGAGCACAACTTCACCGCGCACATCCACGCCTGGGACCACGCCGTTCTCGACGCAGACCTGACGAACTTCCTGGACGTGCTCGACCAGGGGTCCCCCGCCTTCCAGCACCACTTCCTCGACCTCGCCGGCCGCTATCTCGACGAGGTGGCGCAGTGCGTCCTCGACGACCTGCCCGCCCTGCGGCGGGTGGAGTGGCACCTGGTGCGGGAACGCCGCCTGGCCGACCTGCTGGACGTCCTCGCCTGGGACCGGGAGGTGGAGCCCGACCGGCGGCTCGTCCGCAGGATGGGCGGTTACCACCTGAACGTCCCCCTCACTCGCGACCCTGTGCGCGACTCCGCGCGCGTCATCCCGGCCGCCGTCACCAGGGCCCGGGACGAACTCGTCCCCCGGCACCGCATCGACGCGATCCGGTGGGAGGACGGCGCGCTCGTGGTCGAGGGCCGCACGGCTCCGCCGTACCTCCGGCCGACCCGGCGCATCCACCAGCAGGTCTTCGCCGCGCTCGTCCACGAACGGACCGGCCGCCGGATCCGGGTCCCGGCCGCCGTGACCAGGGCCCGGGTGTCGGCGAAGGGCGCGGAACGGGACTGGGGCGGTTTCCGGATCACGATCGACCCCGCGGCGCTCGCCCGGCCCGGCAGGCTCGGACGGTGGCACGTCGAGCTCCGGGTCCTCCACCGGGGCGTCGTCCGGCGCGGGCGGCTCTCCGATCCGCGCGCCTCCGCGGCCATGGCGGAGGAGGCGGGCTACCGGAGCGCCGGCCCCGACCACTACGTCGCGCCGCTGCTCGGCGAGACGGGCGACCTGGTCCTGCTAGCCGGACGGGAGACCGCTCGGGTGGTCACCGGCGAGGTACGCGACGGCCGCCTGCGGCTGGTGGGACACGTCGTCAACGACCTCGGCCCGTGCCCGGTGCTCCAGGTCACCCGGCGCCCCGGAGGCGTTCCCCGCACGTACCCCGTGAACGTCGACCGGCGCACGTTCGAGGCCGTGGTCGATCTGCGCGACCTGCTGCCCGCGTCCCGCCATGCGGTGCCGCCGGAGGTCGCCGTGCCGTACACGTGCTGGGAGGTCGAGGTGCGGGCCGCGGGAGGTGAGGCGACGCCGGTGACCGTCGCCGACGACGTGCCCCTCGGCCGGTACGGCCTGGCCGGCCGGGAGATCGTCGTGTTCCGTGACCGGACCGGCGGCCTGGTGCTGCGCGACCAGCCCATGGCGGCCTACGCCGACCTCGCCGAGTGGCTGCCCGCCGGGCGAGGAGGAGGGGGCGAACTGCTCGTCGAGGGCGGGTTCGCCGTGCCGCACGAGGTGTCCGCGCTGGTGGTGACCGCGCTCGACCCCGTACTCACCGGGTACGGCGAGTGGTCGCTGCCGATCGAGGGTTCCGGAACCCGGTTCCGCGCGCGGCTCACGCCCGAGGAGGTCGCCGGCCCGGCCGGGCGGCTGCCGCTGCCACGCGGGCGGTACGCGCTGTCGGTCCGCGCCCGCCCGGTTCCGGACCCTCAGGCGTCGGCCGGGGCCTCCGGACGGCCGGGTTCGCCGGAGCCGCTGGGGCCACTTGCGCCGGTCGTGCCGGTCGTGCCGCTGAGGCCGATCGCGCCCCTGGAACCGACAGTGCCTGGAGAGCCTCTGGGGCCGATCGAGCGGGCCGAGCCGGTGGACCTGCCCCTGGAGTTCGACACCGACGTGCCGGCGATCCACCAGACGGCCCGGCGTACGTTCGGGATCGTCGTGCCGGGTCCGGGTCGTGCCGTGCTGACGGTCAGCGGCGACCTGACCGCCGACGAGCGGGGAAAGAAGGCCCAGCGGACGCTGCGCACGCGGACGTACCCGCAGATGCGGGGACGGCCGCTGCGGGAGGCCGTCCTGTTCGAGGGGGGAGGCGGCACGCGTTTCGGCGGCAGCCCGAGGGCGGTCTGCGAGGAACTGCGGCGGCGCGGGACGGACCTGCCGTTGCTGTGGAGCGTGCGGGATGGTCAGGTCGCCCTCCCGGACGACGTCGAACCGGTGCGGACGCTGGGACGGGAGCACTACGAGGCCCTCGCCCGATGCCGCTACATCGTCACCGACGCGCCGCTGCCCGCCTGGTTCGAGCGCAGGCCGGGTCAGGTGGTGATCCAGACCTGGCAGGGCCCGGTGACCACCCTCGCTCTCGCCACGCCCGCCGCCGCGCCCCCCGCCGAGCGACCGCTCGGCGCCGTGAGTTGCGCGGCCGACGCCGGGGACGGCGTCGCGGGCTCCGGACGGAGGGCCTGTGCCGACGACTCCGTGGCTACTCGGGGGGACGGCGTCGCCCACGCGACCGGATGGCCGCCCGGTGCGGAGGACGGCCCCGCAGGTGACTTCGGGGCGGACCAGTGGACCTACCTCGTCAGCCCGGGTCCCTGGTGGACGCCGTGGCTGCGGCGGACGTCCGGCTTCGAGGGGGAGGTCCTGGAGACCGGCCTGCCGGGTGACGACCTGCTGGCCGGCCCCGGCGCCCGCGAACGCGCCGCCGAGGTGCGGTGCCGTCTCGGCCTGCGGGAGGGCCGTACGGCCGTGCTGTACGTGCCGGGGGAGCACGTCGCGCTCGACCACGCCCGCCTCGCCGCCGCCCTTCCGGACGACTGCGTACTGCTGGTCCGCGGGCCGTCGCCGGCCGACGCCCGGCCCTTCGCCCGTTCTCACGCGCGCTCCTCAGGTGGCTCTCCCATCGGGTCCTCCGGTGGGGCCACCGATCCCGGACGGGGGTCGTGGGGAGAGGCAGCCGGTGTCGTGGACGTCACCGGCCATCCGGATCCGCAGGAGTTGTTCCTCGCCGCCGACGTCCTGGTGACCGGGGACGTCGCGGCGATGGTCGAGTTCGCGGTCACGGGGCGTCCGATGCTCCTCCACCCCGGCGCGCCACACGACCTGTGCCTCCATCCGGAGGCGCCGGGCCCGACGCTGCGCGGCGCCGACGAGGTGGCCGAGGCGCTCACCCGCCTGGACGAGATCGCCGACAAGCACCGGGACGCGCTCGGCGCGTTCCTCCGCAGGTACCGTCCCGCGATCGACGGGCACGCCGCCGCCCGGCTCGTGGACCTCGTGTTCCGCTGAGCGCGGCGGTGGCGGCATCCGGCGCCCGTCGATCGGCCGGATGGTCAAGGATCTGCCAAGGAACCGTAAGGCAATCGAGATCGGCGGGGTGTCGCCTCGCCGCGCCTCGGCATCCTGACGGCGTGACAGCGCCTCCCAGGCTCTCGGTGGTCGTCCCGCTGCACGGCGGGGAGGAACACGCCGAGGAGTGCCTCAAGTCCCTGCACGACCAGACTCTCGACGACATCGAGGTGATCCTCTCCGGGCGGCCGGAAGGTCTGCGGGCCCCCGGCCCGCGGTTCACGCTTCTCGCGCTCGGCGACGGCGGCGACGACCCGGGCGCGGCTCGCAACGCGGGCGCGGCCTTCGCCACCGGCCGCTATCTCGCCTTCGCCGACCCCGGCTCCGTCGTCCCCGCCGACGCCTACCGCACGCTGGTCGACGCCCTCGACCACACCGGCTCCGACCTCGCCTGCGGCAGGATCCGCTGCTGGAGCCCGTACGCGTCCGGCGGGGCCGCCACAGGCCCGGAAACGGGACGTACGACCGGTTCCGCGACGGGCTCGGGGACGGGCGCGACGGCGCCGGGGGCGTTCTCGGCGGCGGGATCGGCAGCGGGGTCGGCGGCGCGGTTGCGTACGCACATCACCCGGCACCCGAAGCTGCTGGACGACCCGCGGGCGGGCGGCACGGTGTTCCGCAGGGAGTTCTGGAACCGGCACCGGTTCGCCTTCCCCGAGGGGCTGGGTGAGGACTTCCCGGTGACGATCCCCGCGCACGTGCTGTCCTCCTCCGCCGACGTGCTCGGCGACGTGGTGTGCCTCACCCGGGGGCCCCGGCCGCAGGCCGACCCGCTGCGCCGCCTGCGGGCGATGCTCGACGTCGCCGACCTGCTCGCCCGGCACGCCCCGAGCCTGCGGACGACGTACGACCTGCGCCTCGCGGAGGGGCCCGACCTCGCGGCGGTGCTGCGCGCGGCTCCCGGGCGGCTTCCGGCGGGGCTCGCCGACGCGCTGGCCCGGCTCGACCGGGAGGCGATGGAGCGGCTGCCGGTTCTGAGGCGGCTGCAGATCTTCCTGGCCGCCCACGGCATGACCGGGGAACTGGCGGAGCTGCACCGGTTCGCGGAGTCGGAGATCAGGCACCGGGGAGTGCTCCGGCGCGGGCTGGTCCGCCGCCGCTGGTATCTCGACTATCCCTTCCGCCGTGATCCGCGGGTGCCGCGCTCGCTGTTCGACGCGACCTGCGACCTGCGGCTGACCGCCCGCGCCGACGACGTACGGCCGTCGGGCGGCGGGCTCCTGCTGACCGGCCACGCGTACATCGCCCACCTGGACAGCGGGCACAGCCGGACGGAGCTGTGGCTCCAGCGGGGGGAGGAGCGGATCGCCCTGCCCGTACGGCGGGTCCGCCGCCCCGACGTGACGGCCGACTCCCGCCAGTCGGTCGTGTGCCACGACGACTCCGGCTTCGTCACCGAGATCGACCTGGACGAGCTCCGCGCGGCCTCGGCGTCCGGAACCGGTCGATGGACGTTGCACGCCATGGTCCGGGCGCGGGGCGTGACCAGGGCCGGAAGGGCGACCGGTGCCCCCGGCGAGCGCGTCTTCGACGTCGCGGGCGTGCGGGTCTCCCTCACGTACGAGCGGGGCCTCACCCTCACGGCCGGTGCGGCCGCCGATGACGGCCGGCCCGCCGGTCCGGGCGCCCGGACCGGCGCGGGCGGGCCCGGAGGCCCGGGCGTGCCGGGTGACGGCCCGCTCGCCGACCCCGGCGTGGTGCATGTCGGCGCCGTGCGCTGGACGGACGCGGGGGAACCGGTCCTGGAGGGGCCGGGCCGGTTCCCCGGCGGCCGGATCACCCTCGACCGCGGCGCCGAACACCACTCCTGGCCGGTCCGCCAGGACGAGGGCGGATGGACGGCCGTCATCGGCAGGACGGCTGACGGGCTGCCGCTGGCCGGCGGCACCTGGCGCGTGCTCGCCGGGGACGAGCGCGTCCGGCTCTGCCCGGACCTGATCGCCGACCCGCCCCGGCCGCATGTCGCCGGGCTGCACGAGGTCTCCTTCCGTACGGCCCGCGACGGCGCGCTCAGCCTCGTGGTGCGCCCGGCCCTCGGCCCGCACGAACGAGGGCCGTACGCCACGCGCAGGCGCCTGGCCGCGGCCCGGTCCCGGGCGAGCGGCCGGACCGGCGGACGCGCGAAACTGCGGAACGCGGCCGTCTTCGACAGCTACGGCGGCGGCCAGTACTCGTGCAACCCCCGGGCGGTCTCCGAGGAACTGTCGCGCCGTCACCCCGACGTCGAGATCGTCTGGGTCACCAGGGACGGGCAGTTCACGGTGCCCCCGGGCGTACGCCTGGTCCTGCACGGCTCACGCGAGCACGAGGAGGCGCTGAGCACCAGCCGCTTCGTCGTGGCCAACCGGCGTACGCAGCCGGGGTGGTACCACAAGCCGCGTGGCCAGACCGTCGTGCAGACGTGGCACGGCACGCCGCTCAAGCGCCTGGGGCTCGACCTGGAGGGCATGCCGTACGCGCGGCAGGCGCCGCGGGCGGAGCTGACCCGGCAGGTGGCGACCTGGGACCTGCTGCTGTCGCCGAGCCCGTTCGCGACCACCGCGCTGCGCCGCGCGTTCGGCTACGCGGGGGAGGTCCTGGAGTCGGGTTACCCCCGCAACGACGTGCTGTTCGACCCCGTGCGCGCCCGGGCCGTCCGGCGGCGGCTGGGCGTGCCGGACGACCGGCGGGTCGTCCTCTACGCGCCCACGTGGCGGGACGACGAGCCGGAGGGCGCCGGTCGGCTCGCCCTGGACCTCACCCGGGCCGCCCGGGCGCTGGACGACGACGACCTGCTGCTCGTACGGGCCCACTATCTGGTGGCGCGGCACCTGGCGATCCCCGAGGGCCTCGGCCATCGGGTCCGCGACGTCTCGAAATTTCCGGATATGGCCGATCTGCTGGCGGCCGCGGACGTGCTGGTCACCGACTACTCGTCGGCGATGTTCGACTTCGCCTGCACCGGGAGGCCGATGGTGTTCTTCGCCCCCGACCTGGAGCGCTACCGGGACGAGGTACGCGGCTTCTACCTCGATTTCGAGGCCGTGGCCCCCGGGCCGGTCGTCAGGACCGGTGCGGACCTGCTCGACGTGCTGCGATACGGCGACCTCGGGCCGTTCTCGGCGCGTTATGCGGAGTTCGCCCAGCGGTTCTGCCCCTGGGACGACGGCCACGCCTCGGCGCGCGTGGTCGCGCGCATGCTGCCGTGAACGGGCGAGTGCGATGGCCGGATGCCGTCACCGGGGTTCCGGCCGCGCTTGCGCTCGCCGCCGGGCTGTGGGACCTCGGCGGCCCGCCGCTGTGGCGCGACGAGGCGGCCACCGTGAGCGCCGCCGTCCGCACCCTCGCGCAGATGACCCACCTGCTGCAGTCGGTCGACGCCGTCCACGGCCTCTACTACGGGCTGATGCACATGGTCGTCGGCGTCTCCGGCACGGCCGAGGCGGCGCTGCGGCTGCCGTCGGTCCTCGCGGGGGCGCTGGCCGCCGCCGGGACCGGCGCGCTCGGCCGCGCGCTCGGCCTTCCCCGGGCGGGCCTGTACGCCGGGTCGCTCCTGGCCCTCATGCCGATCTTCTCCCGATACGTCCAGGAGGCGCGGCCGTACCCGATGACGACGGCCGCGGCCGTCGGCGTGACGCTGCTGCTCCTGCGCGTGCTGCGGTCGCCCACCCCGGCGGCGCTGGCCGGATACGCGCTGGCGCTGACCGCCCTCGCCTACCTCAACCTCTTCGCGTTCCTGATCGTGGGGGCCCACGGCGTGGTCGTGGTCCTGTCGCGGGGACCGCTCGCGCGATGGGCCTGTGCGACTGCGGCGTCGGCGGCGGCCGTGGCGCCGCTGGCCTGGCTCGGCTCCCGGCAGGGCGGGCAGGTGAGCTGGATCCGCCGGCCCGAGGCGGCCGACGTGGGGCGGCTCGCCGTCCAGATGTTCGGGGACCTCGGCACGACGGCCCCGCCGCCCCGGCCGGGCCTCGCCCCACCGGCGCCGCTCGGCGCCGCCGCGCTCACGGCGCTCGGAGTCGCCCCGCTGGCCTGGGCCCTCGCACTCCTCGGCCTCGTCCTCGGCCTGGCCGGCGGCCTCCGCGCCACACGGGCCGCCCACGCTGCCCTGGTGCGGGTGACCCTGCCGTGGCTGCTCTTTCCCGCGACGGTGCTGCTGGCGGCGTCCTGGGCCGCTCATCCCGTCTACGTCTTCCGGTACGTCTTCTGCTGCGTTCCCGCGGCGGCGCTGCTGGCCGGTGCGGGGATCGCCGCGATGCCCACCGGCGTGGCCGTCGCCGCGCTGGCGGCCTGGATCGGGTTGTCGGTGCCGGGGCAACTCGCCACGCGCGGGCCGGACGGCAGGCAGGACGACCCGCGCCCGGTCCTGGCGCTGCTCGCCTCCGCCGCGCGGCCGGGAGACGGGGTGCTGTTCGTGCCCCCGAAGGTCAGGAAGTACGCCACGGTCTACCCGTCCGTCTTCGGCGGGCTGGACGACGTCGCGCTGGCCCGGTCGCCGGAGCGGGACGGCAGCTTCGCGGGCCGTGAGGTCGGCCCGCGGCTGCTGGCCGCCCGCATCTCGGGGCTGCGCACGCTCTGGGTCGTCGGCCACACCGGCAAGGCGGGCCTGGCCGGTCGCCGGCTCGACGTGGTGACCCGCGCGTTCGTCCCGGCCGGGCGCCGGACCTTCCGCGGCCTGTACGCCGAGAGGTACGAGGCGCGCGACGAGACCCGGGCGAACGGCCTCGGCGCGAGCGGCGGGAGAGACGGCCGGGGCGGAAGGTGACGGCGGCGGGAGGCGGCAGGGGCCGCCGGGCTCACCGCTCGAAGGGCGCCGGGGTCGGGAAGTAGGCCTCCAGGAACCGCGCCAGCAGCGCGTCCTGCTCGTCGTCGGTCGGCGACGTGTCGTTCAGGCAGAACACGTCGTGCCTGCGCCGGGCGAGCATGCGGCGCAGCCGGGCGGGCGTCTTGGGCAGGGAGAGATCCACGTACGTGTAGTCGACCTGGCCGGGGACCGCTCGCCCGCTGAGGTAGCCGTAGTAGTGCGCCAGCGAGGACACCACCGAGATGTCCCGCGACGTGCGGAACCTGCTGCGGGCCGTCGCCTGGAACTCGGCGGCGAACCGCTCCTCGATCTCGTACATGAGCGACCTGCGCAGCGCGTACGGCACGTGCTTCAGCTTCTGCGTGATCGTGCGGCCGCTGAGGTCCTCCAGGATCCGCCGGTTGTTCATCCCGGCCGCGTGGACCGGGGACTCCTCGGTCTCCGGCAGGCCGAAGGGCACGTGGACCGTGCTGGGGAAGAACCGGGTGATCCCGTTGCCCTCGAAGAACGTCCGCGGCGCCAGCGGCCGGCCCAGGAAGAAGTCGTCGTTGAAGTACAGGAAGTGCTCGCTGAGCCCTTCGATGTGGTGAAGCTGGGTCTCGATGGCGTGCGAGTTGAACACCGGCAGCACCGACGGATCGGTGAAGATCTCCTTGTGGTCGACCACCGACACCATCGGGTGGGTGGTGTCGAGCCACGGGGGCGTCTGGCCGTCGGTGACGATCCATATCCGGTTGATCCAGGGGGCGTACATCAGCAGGGAGCGCAGCGAGTAGCGGAGCTCGTCCCTGCTGGTGAACCGCGCCTCGGTGGTCGCCATCTCGCTGAGCGGGCCGCCGACGCGCCGCGCCTCCTCGCGCTGCGCCTGGTCGCGGCGGGCCCGCCAGGCGGGGTCTGCGCCGTCCACCCACGTGTAGACGGCGTCGATCGGGAAGTCGATGTCGTCGAGCAGCCGCCGGAGGAACTCCGGCCGCGTCAGGTAGGAGCGGGCGCGGCGGGCCGGGCACGCGAGCGGCAGGAACAGCTCCTCGCCGCCCTCCGCCACCGGGCCGCCGGCCGGGACGCGGTCGCACGCCGGGTTGGGCCGCGGCCCGACCAGGTCGTCGCCCTCACGGGCCCAGAACTCCAGGTCGAGGCCGCTCTCGGGGCCGAGCGTGAGCGTCCGCGACGGGCTGGCGAAGTACATGGCCAGCCGCACGACCCTGGCGTCGCCGAGCAGCGGCGCGGCCCGCCGCACCGGGCGCATCCGCCCCGCGTCCGCCTGGGCCCGCGCCCCCGGCCTGCCGTACGGCTGGCGCGCCGCGAACAGCGGGTGGACCCCGGCGGCGAGCGCGGCGAGCGTGCGGTCGCGGTCCTCCTCGGGCACCGCGACCACCGGCGGGCGGTCGGGCAGCGGGCGCACGCAGAAGTACGGCACCGCGGCCTCGGCCAGCAGGGCGCAGACCACGTCCAGCGTCTCGCGCTGGGCCTGCAGCGGGCTCGCGTCGGCCCGGATGAGCGCGGTCTTCGGTGTGGGCTCCACGGCCGGCAGCCGCCCGCGCAACCGCCCCTGCAGCCGCCGGTACAACGTGACAACGGGCATGGTCTCCCCCTCGGACACGCACTGTAACGGATCGGCCACCGGATTGGGGGATGGTTTACCTACTTCGGGTGGCGGTCAAGAAGTGGCAACGAGATGCCCTCTCTGTTACAGAAGAGCAGGCGAACGGCTACCGCTTGTAGTCATTGTTGCCTGCATGGGGGGCTTCACGCTGAACGACATACTCGCGACGCGCAAGCCGAGGGACTCGTGGTGGACCGTCTTCATGGTCGATCCGCTCGCCTGCCGACTCGCGCTGCTCGCGGCCAACCACACCTCTGTCACGCCGAACGGCCTGACCAGGCTGTCCATGCTGGTCGGCTTCGCCTCGGCGGCCGCCTTCGCGGAGGGCATGCTCGTCGCCGGGGCGGCGCTGTTCTACCTGAGCTTCACGGTCGACTGCATGGACGGGAAGATCGCCCGGCTGAAGGGCACGGGGACGCCCTTCGGGCTGTGGCTCGACTACGTCGGCGACCGGGTGCGGGTGGTCTGCTGCGCCTTCGGCTGGGGGTTCGGGGAGTACTCCCGCTCGGGAGACCCGGAGTTCGTGCTCGCCGCGGTGGGCGTCGTCGTGCTCGACCTGTTCCGCTACATCAACGGCCCGCAGCTCAAGCGGGTCAAGGACGCCACCCGCGCACTGGTCGAGTCGCGCCTGGACGGCCAGTGCGTCCTCGCCGAGAGCGTGCTGCGCGCCCGGCCGCGCAGCGAGCTCGAACGGGCCGCCGGCGAGGCCGCGTCCGGGGACGGCGCCACGGTCGTCGACCTGCAGAAGGCGTTCCACGCCCGCTTCCCCTGGTACGACCGGTTCCGGGTCTTCCTGGTGCGGCGGCGGGTGCGGACCCACGTGATGAGCGGCATCGAGTTCCACGCCGCGGTCTTCGTCGTGGGCCCGCTGCTCGGGGCCCGGGCCCTGGTGCCGGTCTCCGTCGTGGCCGGGGGGCTGCTGCTGGTCTTCGAGATGAGCCTCGTCTACCGCGTCTGGCTGGCGGCCCGCCAGGTGCCGACCACCGCCGCGGAGCGCGAGAAGATCATGGTCTGACCGGCCCCGGCGGCCGGCTCCACACGTTCGCACGGCACGCGCCGTGGGACCCGCGTCACGGACCCGCCCGGGGGAGGGCGGCGGCCGTACGACTGGCAACTTCTTCACGGGGGATTGATCTCATGCATTCGGACAGGCCTGTCTTCGTCGTCGGCTGCCCGCGCTCCGGCACCACCATGCTCCAGCTCATGCTGCACTCGCACCCGCGCGTCGCCGTGCCGCCGGAGACGCGGTTCCTCGTCCCGGCCTACTTCTCCCGCCGCGCGTACGGGGACATGCGGCTGGCCGACAACCGGCGCCGCCTGGCGGGCTGGATCGCCGAGGGCCGGACCACCAAGTTCCACGAGCTCGGGCTGAGCCGGCCCGACTTCGTCCAGGCGGCCATGCTCGGCCCGGGCAGCTTCGGCTCGGTCATCGGCATGGTCTTCAAGTGCTACGCCGAGCGCTTCGGCAAGCCGCGCTGGGGCGACAAGCGGCCCAGCTACTACCGGCACGTCGAGATGCTCATGCGGATGTTCCCCGACGCGCAGTTCGTCCACCTCGTCCGGGACGGCCGCGACTGCGTGGCCTCGCTGAAGCAGATGCCCTGGTACAAGGAGGACGCCGTGCACGCGATGGCCAACTGGGCCGAGGCCGTCGACTTCGGCCGGCGGAACGCGCGCAAGCTGCCGGACGGCACCTTCTACGAGCTGCGCTACGAGGACCTCACCGCCGACCCGGAGACCGAGCTCAAGAAGCTGTGCGTGTTCCTCGGCGAGGACTACGACCCGGCGATGTGCGAGCCCCGCCACGTGGCTGAGCTGGCCGTTCCCAGGCACAAGGTGTGGCACAGCAACACGCACGAGGAGGTCACCACCGCCCACTCCGGCAAGTGGGCCGCCCGGCTGGAGTCATGGGAGATCTCGCTGTGCGAGGAGGTGCTGGGCGAGCGGCTCACCGCGTACGGCTACGAGCTGAGCGGCGCGCGCAGGGCCGACCGCGACCACGTCGGCGCGTACAAGGCGGCGGTGAGCAAGCGCCGCGCGGCGCGGCAGCGCAAGTACAACCGCGACCGGCTCACCCGGCTGCGGGAGCCGGGGCCGATCGCCGCCCTGCTGACCGAGGGCCAGCGGCGGCTCGCCGGGCTGCCCCAGCAGCGCACCCCCGAACTGCTCCGCGCCTGATCCCCTGAGGTGGCGGCGGGATCACGGCGCCGGGATCACGGGGGAGGGGCGACGGAGGCGCGCTCGACGAGGCGTGAGCGCAGCGTGTGCGTCTCCCGGACCGGCTCGACGCCCCGGATGCCGTCGAGGAGCACCTGGGCCGCCTTCGCGCCGAGGTCGTGCACGGGCTGCTCGATCATCGTGAGCGGGGGGTCCATGACCGCCGCCCACGCGCTGTCGTCGAACCCGATCAGGGCGACGTCGCGCGGGTAGGCGAGGCCGGCGGCCCGCAGCGCGCGCAGGGCCCCGGTGACCGCCTCGGTCTCCGTGCAGAACAGCGCGGTGATGCGGTCGGGCAGGGCGAGCATGCGGGCGACCTCCTCGGTGACCCGCTCCTCCACCTTGCGGCCGACCATCACCAGGCCGGGATCGAAGGGGATCCGCGCGTCGTCCAGCGCGTCCAGGTACCCGCGCAGGCGCTCGCCGTCGGTCCACAGGTTGCGGGACGCGGCCTCCAGCAGTTCGCGGCGGGTCGCGGGCGGCCGCTCCATGGGCGGTCCCCACACGAAGCCGATCCGCCGGTGCCCCGCCGCGATCAGCCGCTCGACCGCCTCGCGCGCCGCGTCGCGGTTGTCGATGACGACCGCGTCGAGGTCGAGCGACGGGACGGCCCGGTCGACCAGGACGACGGGAACGCCGCGGTTCAGGGCCTCCTTGATGTGGCCGACGTCCCGGCCGCCGACGGCGGCGGACGCGATGATCATGCCGTCGACGCGCTTGTCGATCAGCACGTTCACGGCGGCGACCTCCTCGTCGAGGTCCTCGTACGTGCTCAGCACGATGGTGTCGAAGCCCCCGGCCCGTGAGGCGTCGCAGATGCCGCGCACCACCCCGGCGAAGAAGGGGTTGCCGATGTCGGCGACGATCACCCCGATGGTGTGGCTCACGCCCGTCGACATGCTGCGGGCGAGCGCGTTGGCGCGGTAGCCGAGCTTGTCGGCCGCCGCGAGCACGCGCTCCCGCAACTCGGGACTGACGTGCCCGTAACCGCCGAGCGTGCGGGCGGCGGTCGCCCGTCCGACGCCGGCCTCGGCGGCCACCTCGGAGATCGTCGGCCGGCCGGCGGCCTGGCCCCGGTCAGTCGGCATGGCCGGAGTCCTCACTTCTCGCGATCACCAGATGACCACATGCTAGCGACGGCGGGCCGCCCGTGGCCGAAGGCGCCTTCGACCAGGCACTGGTCGTGGGCCGAGCGCGCGCCGGCGCGCAGGGCGCCCGCGATCGCGTCCGGTCCCGGCGCGGCCCCGGCCCGCCAGCCGGCGCGCAGCAGGTGGACCACGAACCCGGCGAGGAAGGCGTCGCCGCAGCCCATGGTGTCGACCATCAGGCCGGGCTCGGCCACCCGCTGCGCGGGGGCGGCGAGCGTGACCCGGCCGTCGTGCGCGATCGCCCCCTCCTCGCCCCGGGTGGCGAGCGCGAGCCCCGCGCCCCGCCGTACGACGTCGGCGAGCAGCGCGCGGGTGGCGGCCTCGTCGAGGTGCGAGCACGACAGCAGCACCAGGTCGGCGTGCGGGCAGATCCGGTCGAGGTAGGCCGGGGTGCGGAACTCGTCCTCGCTGGACAGGTCGTAGCTCACCAGCGTGTCCAGCCCGGCCAGCTTCGGCAGTTCGCTCTCCGCGGCGGAGTACACGCTGGAGTGCACCAGGTCGAAGGAGGCGGCGTACCGCAGGAGGGCGTCGCCGAGGACGATCGGCTCCCTGGTCGTGACGCCGCCGCCGTTGAAGCCGACGAAGATCCGGTCGCCGTCGTCCACGCGCAGGGTCGAGACGCCGCTCTCCCCGGGCCGTACGACGCAGCGGTCGATCGCGACGCCCTGGGCGGCGATCGACGCGCGCAGGAAGTCGCCGAAGTCGTCGTCGCCGAACACGCCCAGGTAGGCGGCGTCGAGGCCGAGGCGATGGGCGTAGACGGCCACGTTCACGCTGTTGCCGCCGGGGTACTCGATGCCGCGGTCGACGAACCGGTCGACGACGTTGTCGCCGAAGCCGAGGACTCTCATGGACGTGCTCCTGAGGGGCGGGCCCCCGCGCGTGCACGGCGCACGGCGGAGGCCCGGGACGGGGAATGACGGTCAGTAGTCCATGACGCGGTAGTAGCGGCGCAGTTCGAGGGAGTGGTCGCGCACCCGCTCCAGGTGCTTGCTCACGCGGCCCGTCGCCACGTCGTGGACCAGCGGACCGAGCAGGCCGCGGAACTCGGGGCTGATCCCGTCGAGCGGGTAGTCCTTGGTGTCGAAGACCGTGACGTCCTTGGAGATGCGCCTGGCGAAGTTCGCCGCGCGCTCGGTGAGCCCCCGCCCCTCGTCCTCGCCCTGGAACACGATGACGCTGGTGTCCGCTTCGAGCAGTTCGAGCGAGCCGTGGAAGAACTCGGCGCTGTGCACCCGCGTGGTGCGCAGCCACTGCATCTCCTCCAGGACGCACATGGAGTACAGATAGGTGTACGCCCACAGGTTGCCGCCGCCGACGAGGAAGTAGTAGCCGGTGTCCTTGTGGTCGTCGGCGAACTTCTCGGCGACCGGCTCGGCCTGCTTCGCCACCTCCAGCAGGATCTGCGGGAGCCTGTCGAGCTCGGCGGCGAGCTTCTCGTAGCCCTCGAACTCGCCCCGCCGGGACAGCAGCCGGGTCATGAAGACCAGCATCTGCGGGTCGAACGGCCACGCCTTGGGCTCGGTGAGCAGCACCGTGTCCACGTTCCGCGCGACGGGCGAGTCGGGGTAGCCCGTAATGCCGACCGTGTGGACGCCCCTGGCCTTGCAGTAGTCGATGGCCCGCACGGTGTCGTCGGTCGTGCCGGAGGCCGAGGTGAAGACCGCCACCGAGCGCTCGCCGAGCGCCGCCTCGCCCGCGGCGATGAGCTCCGCGGCGATGACCGCGCGCACGTCGAAGGTGGACCGCTGCCGCGCCAGCCGCTCGTACGGCCACATCTGCGCGTAGGTGCCGCCGGCGCCGACCAGGTAGAGGTTGTCGAATCCCTCGTCCACGAGCCGATCGACGAGTTCCTCGATCTGGGGCCGCAACGCCACCGCGCTCGCCATCTGGGAGAGGAATTCCGGCTCGTTGAATCCGAGCATGCTTCGCGTCCTTTCGGGATTGCCCGCGGACCGGGGCGCCATCCTGCCTGATACCGGTCTCACGCAGAAGGTGACGCTGGCACACCTGCTGGGCGGGAGTCAACACCGGGGTGGATTCTCATCGCTGGTAAGGCTGTGATCTGCTGTTTTGTCGGTATCGAAGAGGCCGGCCGACACTCGGGAGGAAAAATGTTCCCGTTGAGGTCTGGTACCGGTATCACATGCTCTGTACAGTCACCCGTCATTGAACGGGTCGTGCCGGCGGCGCGTCCCGGCGGATCTCGGGTGCCCAGGCACCGGCGGTCCCTCCTCTCCCGAAGAGATCCAGACAGGACCTCGAGAAGACCCCCGAGAGAAAGGAAGCCCATGCGCCCTCGTGCACTGACGGCGTTCGCGGCGCTCGCCGGGACGTCGGTGCTCGTCCTGACCGGCTGCACCGGCGGCGGGCAGGCGGACCAGGCTCCCGCGGCCGACGCCGCCGCCAGCCCCGAGTACTCGGGCACGCTGAGCATCCTCACGAAGTTCGCCGGAGAGCCCCTTGAGCCGTACTTCGAGGACCTGGCCGCGGAGTACGAGAAGCTCCATCCCGGCGTGAAGATCCAGCTCATCCAGGAGACCGACCAGAGCATCAAGGACAAGACCAAGACGCTCACGGCCTCGAACGCCCTGCCCGACGTCTACTTCACGTGGACCGGCAACTGGGCCGAGAACTTCGTCCGCGGCGGCCGGGCGGCCGACCTCACCGGCGTGATCGGCCCCGGCACGGACTGGGGCAAGACCTTCAGCCCCGGCGCGCTGTCGGCCTTCGCCTACGACGGCAAGAACTACGGCATCCCGCTCTACGGCAACGGCAAGTTCATGGGCTACAACAAGGCCGCGTTCGCCAAGGCCGGGGTCCAGGTGCCGAAGACGTTCGAGGAGCTCGTCGGAAGCTGCGCGGCGCTGCGGAAGGCCGGGTACGAGCCGATCTCCTTCGGCAACAAGGACGGCTGGCCCGCCCTGCACTACCTGCAGCAGCTCTTCGCGTACGACGTGCCGACGGCCGCCTTCGAGGCGGACCTCAAGCCCGCGACGGCCAAGCTCGACGACCCCGGCTACACGAAGGCCCTCGGCCGGTTCAAGACCCTGGTCGACACCTGCACCGACACCAAGAGCGGCACCAACGGCGTGCTCTACACCTCCGCGCAGGAGGCGTTCGCCGACGGCAAGTCCGCGATGTACTACCAGGAGATCCTGGAGTTCGACAACGAGACGGCCAAGGGAAAGCTCGCCACCGACGACTTCGGGATCTTCCAGCTTCCGGCGCCGCAGGGGGCGGCCGGCGACCCGTCGATCGTCGAGGGCTCTCCCGAGGGCTACCTCGTCAACGCCGCCTCGCCGCGCATCCCCCTCGCCATCGACTTCATGAAGTTCGTCACGAGCACGAAGAACGCGCAGACGCTCTCGTCGCCGCCGTACGGCCAGCCCAGCACGGTCGTCGGAGCCGTCACACCCGAGACCTCCAGCAAGGCGGTCTTCGAGGGCATCGAGCTCGTCAACAAGTCGCCGAAGCTGGCCGCGTGGCTCGACACGGTCACCGTCCCCGAGGTCGCCGACGCGTGGCTGTCCGGCGGCGAGGCGCTGATCACCGGGAGCAAGACCCCCGAGCAGGTGCTCGACAGCGTGCGCCAGGCCTCGGCGTCGGCGAAGTAGCCGGGAGGACGGGCCGGTGCGCGCCATGAGCAGACGGGCCGCCGGGCTCGCGTGGGCGGTCCCCGCCCTCGTGCTGGTCGGGGTGTTCGTGTACTTCCCGCTGGTGGAGAACTTCGGGTTCAGCACGCTCAAGTGGGACATCTTCAGCGGGAGCCAGAAGTACGTCGGGCTCGCCAACTACGGCAAGCTCGTGGACGACCCGGTCTTCTGGAAGTCGCTCGGCAACAACGTGCTGTACGCGGTGGTGTCGATCGCGTTCCAGGTGTTCGGCTCTCTCGTGCTCGCGGCGCTCATCGAGGGTGTGCGCAGCGAGCGGTGGCAGCGCGCCCTGCGGGCCGTCTACTTCATCCCCAGCGCGATCTCGCTCACCGTCGCCGGCCTGCTCTTCTACTTCATCTACGAGCCCAACCTCGGGCTGCTCAACCACCTGCTGCAGGGGGTCGGCCTCGACGGGCTCCGGCACGCGTGGCTGGGCGAGGAGAGCACGGCCATGCCGGCGATCGTCGCGATGAGCCAGTGGCAGGGCTTCGGCTACTCGACCCTGCTGTTCGCGGTCGCGATCCAGCGCATCCCGCGCGAGATCTACCAGGCCGCGGAGATCGACGGCACCGGACCCGTCCGCCGGTTCTTCCACGTGACCCTTCCCCTGGTACGCGAGATGACCGGCGTGATGATCATGATCACGATCTCGGGGGCGTTCCAGGTGTTCAACGAGGTCATGGTGATGACCGGCGGCGGGCCGGACAACTCGACCCAGGTGCTGGGCACCTGGCTGTACCGCAGCGGCTTCGTCCGCAACGACTTCGGCTACGCGGCCGCGATCGCGACGGTCATCTTCGTGGTCACGCTCGCCATCGCCGTCGCACAACTGTGGGTCGCCCGCAGGAGAAGGGTGGAGTGGTGAGTCGGGCCGGCTTCCTCGGGGTGATCGCCCGCCTGCTGCTGTGGGCGTTCCTGCTCTGCCTCGCCGTGGTGGTGGTCTATCCGTTGCTGTGGATGCTGGTCAACGGGTTCAAGACCAACAGCGAGATCTTCGGCAACCCCTTCGCGCTGCCCTCCCACTGGAGCTTCGACAGCTACCAGAAGGCGTGGAACCGCGGGGTCAGCGACTACCTCACCACCAGCATCCTGGTCACGGTGACGTCGACCGTCGCCACGGTCTTCGTCAGCGCGTGGGCGGCGTACGGGCTGACCCGGGTGGACATCCCGTTCGGCAAGGCGGTCACCGGCCTGATCCTGGGCGGGCTGATGCTCGCCCCGAGCGTGGCGCTGGTCCCGCTGGTCAAGATGTTCCAGTCGATGGGGTTGTACAACAGCTTCTGGGCGCTGCTCATCCTCTACACGGCCTTCCGGGTGCCGTTCACCACGTTCCTCATCCGGGCGTACATGCTGGACCTGCCGCGCGAGGTGGACGAGGCGGCCGAGATGGACGGCTGCGGGCGGTGGACCGCGTTCTGGCGGATCACCCTCCCGATGTGCAAGCCGATCCTCGTCTCGACGGTCCTGCTGCACATCCTGTTCGCCTGGAACGAGTACCTCTTCGCGATGGTGTTCACCAGCGGCGCCGGCGTGCAGACTCTTCCCGTCGGCCTGATGAGCCTGATGAGCAAGCACGGCACCGAGTTCCCCGTCGTCTTCGCCGGCATGACGATCGCCGCCGTCCCGGTGGTGCTGCTGTTCTTCGTAGGCCAGCGGTACATCGTCAAGGGCCTCGCCGACGGAGTCGGAAAATGACCTCGCGACCTTCCCCTGCGACAGGAGAGCCGATGTCCTTCCCGCGGATCACCGGATCGAACTTCTCCTACCAGCACCTGCCGTTCGACCGGTTCCTCGACGACGCCGCCGATCTCGGCCGCGAGGAGGTGGAGCTGTGGGGCGTCGCCCCGCACTTCCACGTGCCGTGGGTGAGCGACGCCGAGGCCCGGGCCGTACGCCGCCGGGTCGAGTCACGCGGCCTGCGGGTGCGCTGTCTCACCCCCGAACAGGTGATGTACCCCGTCAACATCGCCTCGCCGGACACCCGGCTGCGCGCGGCCAGCATCGCGATGTTCCGCCGCGCCGCCGAGCTGTGCGCCGAACTCGGCGCCGGACTGCTGCTGCTGACGCCCGGCCGCGGCTTCGAGGACGAGCCGGTGGAGACCGGCCTGCGCCGGTCCGCCGACGCGCTCGCCGAGATCGCCGCGTACGCCGCCGGTTTCGGGGTGACGTGCGTGCTCGAACCGCTGCAGCGGGTGGAGTCGAACCTCCTGAACGACTCCCGCGCGCTCGCCCGCATGCTGGACGAGGTCGGCGCGCCGAACCTGGGCGCCGTGCTCGACACGGTCGGCATGGCGGTCGCGGGGGAGAGCGTCGACGACTACTTCGACGCGCTCGGCGGCCGCGTCCGCCACGTCCACCTCATCGACGGCCGCCCGGCCGGGCACCTCGCGTGGGGCGACGGCGAGCTGCCGCTCGCCGGCTACCTCGCCGCGTTCGAGCGCCGGGGGTACGACGGCCACATGACGTTCGAGCTGTTCGGCGACGGCACCTACGCCTTCGCCCCCCGCCCCGTCGTCGAACGCTGCCTCGCCGCCGTACGCGACGCGCTCACCCCCGGCGCGCCACGCGCGTAGCGGCGCGGCTGCCCCGGCGCCGGGTCACGTCACCCTGCGCCGGGGGAGCGGCAGGCGCGACCGGGTGAACACGGCGCCGCCGAGCGCGGCCAGCAGCGGCAGCCCCACGACGAGCACGGCGATGAGTGACCACGGGACCGTGAGCAGGAGCGCCGGCGGCCGCGGGTGTACGACCACGGGCACCCCGTCGGGCCGCACCATCATCGTCGGCCGGTACAGCCCGGACGGCGCCCGGGTCGCGGCGGCGCCGGGCGGCAGACCGGCGAGCACTCCGACGGTCGTGCCGAGCAGCGCGATCACCAGGGCCTGACCGGCGACGACGGCCCGCTTCGTCCGCGGAGCCGCCCCCACCGCGGCCATCGTCTCCAGGTCGGGCCGCGCCTCGGCGGCGGCCAGCGCGGTCGCGACGAAGGTCATCCCCAGCACCAGCACGGCGGCCGCCACGGCGAGCACGAGCAGGGCCACCGAGTCGTCCACGGGACCGCGCGGCGTCTCCAGCCTGACCATCGCGTGGGGCGTGATCGCCTCCACGGTCGCGGCGATCCGGTCCGCCGACGCCTGTGACATCCGGTAGTCCGCGGGGTTCACCGCGAGGAGGGTGGTGACGGTGCCGTAACCCGTCTTCTCGACCGCCTCGGGCGCGACGACCACACGCGCCCAGCCCTGCCCCGTGGGCCGCACCCCGACGGCCGGCAGGGAGATCGATGCGGGTTCGTTCAGGGGTCGCGCGTCCTGCCGCATCACATCCGCTCTGATCCTGCCCTTCCGGATGGTGGCGGGATTGAGCACCACGGCTTTGCCCGCACGGAGCGCCGCGACCGCCTCCGGGTCCTCGCGGCCGAGCGCGTAACGCAGCAGGCCCTCGTCTCCGGTCAGCAGCCCGCCGTTCCAGCCCTCTATGAAGTAGACCTGCTGGTTCTCCGGCCCTGCCGGAGCCGGCAGGGCCACGCCGAGCGGCACGCCGGTCTTCGTCGCGAGAGCCCGTCCTTCCACCAGCGGCACGCCCGCCGGCAGTTCACGCACCACAGCGGCGCGGACGCGGTCCCACAGCTGCGGAGTGAGGTCGGCCGCCGAGATCTGGAGTGATCCCGCCGGCCCCTGCGGCAGGCCACGCAGGAACGAATGAGGGCTGACGGCCGCGGCCCGCCAGGCCACGCCTGTCGCGGTGAGCACCACGACCGTGGTCATCACCGCGGCGACGGCGGGCACCGTACGGCCCCTGTTGCGTACGGCGTCCCTGACGGCGAAGCGGAGCGGCAGGGGGAGCCGGGCGGCGGCCCGGCCCACGGCTCGGACGAGGGCCGGCACCAGGGCCACCAGCCCGAGCTGGGTGAGCAGCGCCGAGGCGGCGATCCAGTGGAGGCCCTGCCGGGTGCTCACCGCCGTCGCCGTGAGGCCCGCCATGACGAGCACCGCTCCGAGCAGCGGCCGGCCCGCGCGGTCTCGGCGCCGCTCGCGCCTGCCGGACAGCACGGCCGCGGCGTCCGTACGGCCCGCGCCGACGGCGGGGGCGAGCGCGGCCAGCACCCCGGCGGCGACCCCGAGCACCGCGACCAGCGCGACCGAGATCCAGGGGACGGTGAACGGGCCCGCCAGGGCCTTCATCCACAGTTCGAGGCCGGGCATCGCGAGCGGCACCGCCGCGATGCCGAGCGCGACCCCGGCAAGGGCCCCGGCGACGCCGAAGAGCAGACCGTCGGCCAGCGCGATCAGCCGCAGCTGCGCCGGGGAGCCGCCCTGGGCGGCGACGAGCGCGAACTCGCGGGCCCGTCGTCGCCGCCCGACCGCGAAGGCCGGCCCGGCCGCGAGGACGACCTGCAGCAGTGCGATCCCGGTCCACGGGAGCACCGGCAGCGTGGAGGAGTCGATCTTCAGGTCGAACCGCGTCTCCCGCGAGGCGCTGTCGGCGACGGCCTGGCTCACGACCACGAGACCACGCGCGTTGAGCCGGCGGACGTCCGGCCACGACAGCGGACGCGGCGCCTCCACGAGCCAGCCGTGCGTCATTTGCTGGGGATCGGCGGGCCCGAAGGCGGAATCGGGCAGACTGCCAGGGAAGACGACAACATCGGGCCTCGCCGGAGCGAACAGGGCGACGCCGACGATCCGGAGCGGATGTCGTTCCTCCGTGGCCAGGAGCGTCACGCCCGGCCTGGTCTGCTCGTCCAGCAGCTGGGCGGAGATGACGGCCTCGCCGGGAGCGGCGGGAAGCCTGCCGCGCACGAGCCGGAAGGTGCCCTGGGACATCGGGTCGCGCAGATCCACCTGCCGGACGAATCCCATCTCGTACCCTCCCGGGGCGAGATAACGGAGGAACTGCTGCGACGCCGGGATCAGGCGGCTGCCGGGGATGAGGCCGGCGATCTCCGCCTGGGTGTACGGTGTCGTCTTCGCGCCGTTCTCCAGGGGATCGGTCCCTCCCCACGCGTTCTGGCTGAGGCCGCTCCACTCGCGGGCGCCCCGCACCACGGCGTCGGCCCGGCCGAACGGGTACTGGCTGGGTGACATCTCGTACACGGTGGCGAACGTGGTCAGCACGAAGGTGACGACGGCGACGGGCAGCGCGAGCATCGCGAGGATCAGCGCGCTGCGCCCCTTCGAGCGCCAGGCGGTGCGGCGCGAGATCCGCAGCGCGGCGCGCAGGCCTCTCATCGGGCGCTCACCACGCCCATGCCGTCGGCCCCGTCCGTCCCCTGGGCGTCGGAGGAGTCGGTGATCCGCCCGTCCCGGAGGAAGACGACGCGGTCGGCCCAGGCGGCGTACCTCGGCTCGTGGGTGACCAGCAGCACGGCGGCCCCCGCGTCGGCGCGCTGCCGGAGCACCTGGATGATCTCGTCGCCCGCCCGGGTGTCGAGCGCCCCGGTGGGCTCGTCCGCGAGGAGCAGGCGGCGCTCCCCGACCAGCGCCCTGGCGATGGCGGCCCGCTGGCGCTGCCCGCCCGACAGGTCGTCGGGGAACCGGTCGCCCATGTCCGCGAGGCCGACCTCGTCCAGCACCCGCAGGGCCGCACGCCGGGCCTTCGCCGTGGACACGCCGTCCAGCTCACGCGGCAGCGCGACGTTCTCGGCCACCGTCAGCGACGGGATGAGGTTGAGATCCTGGAACACGTAGCCCGCACTCCTGCGGCGCAGTTCCGCGAGCCGCTTGGGCGGCAGATCCCGCAGTTCGCGGCCTTCGAGGAGGACGGACCCCTCGGTCGGCCGGTCGAGCCCGCCCGCCAGGTTGAGCAGGGTGGACTTGCCGGACCCGGACGGGCCCATGACGGCGACCAGCTCACCGGCCCGTACGTCGAGGCTGACGCCCCGCAGGGCGGGTACGGCGTGCGGCCCCTCGCCGTGGACGCGGACGACGCCCGCGAGGCGGACGATCGGCTCGCCGTCCGGGCGGGGTAACTGGTCCGCTGGGGACGCGGACGGCTCACGCTCGGTCACGTGGTCTCCTTGGCTGGGCTGGAGTCGGAGGGGCCGCCGAGGACGGCTTCGCAGTGGTCGAGCCAGCGCTGCTCGGCCTCGGCCTGGAAGATCATCGAATCGAGGACCAGGCGCTGCGCGGTCTCGGCGGACGCGTCGAAGCCCCGCTTGGCGCGCGTGAGCTCCTGCAGGGTCCGCATCGTCGAGGACCGCTGCGCCTGGACGACCGCCGCCACGTCCACGCCGGGGGTGGTGGCGGCCATGGCGAGCTTGACGACGAGTTCGTCGCGGGGCCGGTCGGCCCGGGAGACGGGTTTGGCGAACCACCTGTCGAGTTCGCCGTGGCCGTCGGGGGTGATGGCGTATCGGACGCGGCCCTGCTCGTCCTCCCCGGCGCGGGACACGAGGCCGTCCCGCTCCAGGCGGGACAGCGTCGTGTAGACCTGCCCGATGTTGAGCGGGCAGGTGTCGGCGGTGGACGCCTCGAACTCGGTCTTGAGCTGGTAGCCGTAGCGCGGGCCCTGACTCAGCAGGGCGAGCAGGCCGTGTCGTACGGACATGAATACTCAGTATGCATACTGAGTATGCTTCTGGCGAGCGGATCCCCGAATCGGCAGTGAAATACCTCGACCCCGGGCGGGAGGTCCGGCCCGGGGTCGACGAGGTGAGGTCAGCGGGAGGGGGTCAGCGGCGGATGGCCTTGGCGAGGATCGCGATGAAGGCCGCGAACCCCAGCCCTCCGACGAGCAGGGGAGCCATCACGACCGCGTCGGGGTCGGGCCCGGTCAGGTAGCGGATGCCCATGCCGATGAACAGCAGGCCCGAGAGCAGGCACATCCAGCTCGTACGGTGCACCCGGCGCGGGCGCCCGGCACGAGGATCGGTGTGGTGGTCAGGCAGCACGGCGCACCTCCACGTCACCGACGCCCGCCTTCACGTGCAGTTCGATCGTGGCCGCGTCGCCCTTGGCGGGCGTCTCGGGCTCCAGGACGCGGTCGAACCGCACGTTGGTGCCGTCCTCGACCGTGTGGTCGATCCGCACCTCGCCCAGCTTCGTGAAGCCGTACACCTCGATCCGCGCGGTGGGCGGGACGATCACCGTGAGCTGGCCCAGCGACACCGAGGCGTCGAACCTCAGCCGGGCGCCCGACTTCAGCGGGACGTCGCTCAGGTCGAGCTTGCCCTCGCCGATGCCCAGTTCGTAGGTGCTGGGCGACCGCACGGCGGTGACGGGATGCCAGACGTAGCTGCCGACCTTGCGGGGAATGCCGTTGACCGTCGTGCTTCCCACCAGCACGAGGGCCACGATCGTGCCGGCGGCGACCAGCCCGCCGCCTCGCCCGAACCAGGCGGCGACGAGCAGGCCCGCGCCGATCGTGACGAGCACCGCCCCGCCGACGACCGGGAGGCCGACCGAGCCGGTGCCGGTCCGTTGCATGGTGACCATGATCCCTCCAACGATCAGGGCGAGGCATATCGTGAGGCCGCTGACGAACGACCGGGGACGCTTGGGCTTCCTGGGCCGCGGCGGCGGGGCCACGGGCGGCCCGTACGGGCCCGCCGCGTAGGGCGTGGCGAGCGGCCGGTACGGCTCCCGCATCGTGTACGGGCCGTGGGGCGCGAAAGGCTCGCCCGCGCCGTACCCCTGCGATCCGCCGGTTCCGTACCCCTGACCGGCGGCCCGGCCCGGCGCCTGGCCGGGTGAGCCGAGGTCGCCCCGCGCGCTCGCCCGCGCCTCGCGGGCCAGGTCCGACAGCCGCCGGTACCCGTCCGCGGCCCGAGGCGGCGGTACGGGGCCCCCGCCCGCGCCGAAGCCGTGTGGCCCGGAGTCGCGCGGGCCGGGGTTGTGTGTGGCGGAGTCGCGTAGGCCGGAGTCGTGTAGGCCGGGCCCCGGGGCGCCCGGTCCGGACAGCGGGGCCGTGCCGGCCGGAGTCTCGAAGGCCCGGGTCGGCGGGTCGCCGTCGGCCCGGGCCGCGGAACCCGCGCCATGCTCGGCGTCCACGTCGCGCACGGGCTCCGTCACGGTGTCCCCCGTGGGCTCCGTCACAGGCTCTGACACGGGCGCCGACGTGGTGTCCCGCACCTGTTCCGTCACCGTTTCCCGCGTGGGCTCCGACGCGAACCGGCGGACGGCGGTGTCCTGGGCACTGTTCTCAGCGGCATCCTCGGGGGTCGCGCTCGCGGACGGCTCGGGCCCCCGCCCGGCCGTCTGCGGGCCGTACGTTCCGGGCATCGCCGTCGTCTCGGCCGGCTGGGGCGCCGGGGCGTACGGCTCCTGCGCGAAGGGGGCGAACGGCGCGAACCCGGGGGTGGACCGGGTCATGCCGCGCCGGCCGGTCGCCCGTTCCGGCATCGACCTGGCCATGGTGAGCAGGTCGACGCCCCGGGCGTGCGCGGCCATCAGCACGATGGCCAGCAGCGTGCCGACGACGATCGTGCCGCGGTTGATGCCGCCCGAGGCCACGTTGATGATCAGCCCGAACGCGAAGACCGCCGCCAGCAACGCGAGCACGGTCTCGGCGTCGAACATCCGCCGGGTCCACTGCTCCAGGTGGCCGGGACCGCCGTCCGGCCGGCGCATCAGCAGGAACGCCGCGACGTACAGCATGACGCCGATGCCGGAGGCGAGGACCAGCACCGCGAACCCGACCCGGAAGAGCACCGGGTCCATGCCCGTGTACCTGCCGAGGCCCGCGCACACGCCTGTGATCACGCGGCCGTCGCGGTGGCGGCTCAGCACCCTCTCGGGTTCTGGCTGGCCGGCGGGGTCGGGAGCGGGAGCGGATGGCGCCTCGGTCATGGTCCCATCCTGGCCGGGTCCGCCGCGGCCCTGCCATCGGGGGAACCCCTGAGCCGTCCCCGAGTCCCCAGGGACCGCATCAGGGCATGCCCTGATGCGCCCATGCTCCCTGACGTGTGACGATGCTTTCCGAGATGTCTGAGATGCCTAACGCCCCCGTGGCGTTCCCCCGGATGGTCCGGCCCGTGTCGGGCCGGGTGGTCGCGGGCGTCGCCCAGGGCGCCGCCGCCCAGCTGCGGCTCGACCCCGTCGTGCTGCGCCTCGCCTTCGTGCTGCTCACCGTCGTCGACGGGCTGGGCCTCGTGGCGTACGCCGCGCTGTGGATGTTCACCCCCAAGGAGGAGGTGGAGGGCCGCGAGCCCGCCCGCGAGTGGGGACAGCTCGCGGCGTACGGCGTGCTGTGGCTGACGCTCGGGGCCTTCGCCTGGCTGACCGGCGCGTCCAGCGGCGGGTTCGGCACCTGGCCGATCGCCGTGGGCGGCATCGGCGCGCTGATCCTGTGGCAGCAGGCCGACCCGGGACGCCGGCAGCGCTGGATGTCCGGAGCGGTCAAGCAGGTCAGCACGACCTGGGTCCGCACGGGCATCGGCGCGCTCCTCGTCGTCGTGGGCGCGATCGGCTTTCTCGCCGCGAGCGGTGAGCTGGCCAAGGCGAAGACCGGGCTGGTCTTCACCGCGGTGGTCGTCGGCGGCATGCTCATGATCGCCGCGCCCTGGCTCGCCTCGCTCGTCAAGGAGCTCCAGCGGGAGCGCACCGAGCGCATCAGACAGGAGGAGCGGGCCGAGGTGGCCGCCCACGTCCACGACTCGGTGCTGCACACGCTGACCCTCATCCAGCGCAACGCCCACGACGCGCGGGAGGTGGCCAGGCTCGCCCGCTCGCAGGAGCGGGAGCTGCGCAACTGGCTCTACCAGCCCAAGCAGGACGCCGACGCGACCCTCGCCGCCGCCGTACGCCGGGTCGCGGCGGAGGAGGAGGACGCCCACGGCGTGCAGATCGAGGTCGTCTGCGTGGGCGACTGCGAGCTGACCGAGAACATGGCGGCCCTGCTCCACGCCGCCCGGCAGGCGATGGTCAACGCGTGCAAATACAGTGGGTCTCCGGTCGTCTCCGTCTACGCCGAGGTCGAGCCCGACGAGGTGACGGTGTTCGTCCGGGACCGGGGCAAGGGCTTCGTGCTCGACGACGTCCCCGGTGACCGGATGGGCATCCGCCAGTCGATCATCGGCAGGATGGAGCGCAACGGCGGAAGCGCCCGGGTCAGGACCGAGCCCGGCGACGGAACCGAGGTCATGCTGACCATGAAGAGGGAATCATGAAGACCGTACGCGTGCTGATCGTCGACGACCACCGGCTGTTCCGGTCCGGCGTACGGGCCGAGCTGGGCCCGTCGATCCAGGTCATCGGCGAGGCCGAGGACGTCGAGTCGGCGGTCTCGGCGATCGCCGAACTGGCGCCCGACGTGGTGCTGCTCGACGTGCACATGCCGGGCGGCGGCGGTCAGGAGGTGCTCCGGCGCGTGCTCGGCTCGGGATCGCAGGTGCGCTTCCTCGCGCTGTCGGTGTCGGACGCCGCCGAGGACGTGATCGGGGTCATCCGGGGCGGCGCCCGGGGCTACGTGACCAAGACGATCAGCGGCGCCGAGCTGACCGACGCGATCGTCCGGGTGTCGGAGGGCGACGCGGTGTTCTCCCCGCGGCTGGCCGGGTTCGTGCTCGACGCGTTCGCCTCGACCGAGGCGCCGCCCATCGATCCCGAGCTCGACTCGCTCACCCAGCGGGAGCGTGAGGTGCTGCGGCTGATCGCGCGCGGCTACGCGTACAAGGAGATCGCCAAGGAGCTGTTCATCTCGGTGAAGACCGTCGAGACCCACGTGTCGAGCGTGCTGCGCAAGCTGCAGCTCTCCAACCGGCACGAGCTGTCGCGGTGGGCCACCGCCAGACGCCTGGTCTGACCCTGTCCGTGTCGGCCCGTCTGGTGTGATCGCCCCTCGGCGTGCGACGCTTCGGGCATGGGCCGTGACGTACCCTCCGTGTCCTTCACCCGGGAGGACCGCCGTCGCTACCGGGAGAAGGTCAAGCTGTCGCTGGAGATCCTCGCGGAGATGCTGCGGGGGTCGCGGTTCGAGTTCGAGCGGCCGCTGATGGGCATGGAGATCGAGCTGAACCTGGTCGACGCCCGGGGCGAGCCGGCCATGAAGAACGCCGAGGTCCTGGCCGCCATCGCCGAGCCCGACTGGGCCACCGAGCTGGGCCAGTTCAACGTCGAGATCAACGTCCCGCCGCAGGTGCTGTCCGGCGACGGCAGCCGGCTGCTGGAGGAGTCCGTACGGCGCCGTCTCAACCGCGGGCAGGAGCGGGCCGCCCGCGTCGGCGGGCAGCTCATGCTGGTCGGCATCCTGCCGACCCTGCGCGAGTCCGACGTCAGCGAGGGCACGCTGTCGGCCAACCCGCGCTACAAGCTGCTCAACGAGCAGATCTTCGCCGCCCGCGGCGAGGACCTGCACCTCCACATCGAGGGCGTCGACCTGCTCGACACCTACGCCGACAGCATCACGCCCGAGGCGGCGTGCACGAGCGTCCAGCTCCACCTGCAGGTGAGCCCGGAGAAGTTCGCCGACCACTGGAACGCGGCCCAGGTCATCGCGGGCCCGCAGGTGGCGGTCGCGGCCAACTCGCCCTTCCTGTTCGGCAAGGAGCTGTGGCGGGAGACCAGGATCAGCCTGTTCGAGCAGGCCACCGACACCCGTCCCGAGGAGCTGAAGGCCCAGGGCGTGCGGCCCCGGGTGTGGTTCGGGGAGCGGTGGATCACCTCGGTCTTCGATCTGTTCGAGGAGAACGTCCGCTACTTCCCCGCGTTGCTGCCGCTGTGCGAGGAGGAGGACCCGAGGCAGGTCCTGGACGGCGGCGGAGTGCCCGGGCTGCACGAGCTCCGGCTGCACAACGGCACCGTCTACCGCTGGAACCGGCCCGTCTACGACGTGGCCGGCGGCGTCCCGCACCTGCGGGTGGAGAACCGGGTGTTGCCGGCCGGGCCGACCGTCGCGGACATCGCCGCCAACGCGGCCTTCTACTACGGGCTCATGCGGGTGCTCCCGTCGGCCGAACGGCCCGTGTGGACGCGCATGTCCTTCGCCGCGGCCGAGGACAACCTCCGCAACGCCGCGCGGTACGGCCTCGACGCCCGCCTGTACTGGCCGGGACTGGGGGAGGTGCCCGCCGCCGAGCTGATCCTGCGGAGGCTGCTGCCCCTCGCCTATCACGGGCTGGACCTGTGGGAGGTCGACCCGGTCCAGCGCGACCGGCTGCTCGGCATCATCGAGCGGCGCTGCGTGACCGGCCGTACGGGGGCGGACTGGCAGGTCAGGACGGCCCGGGCGCTCGGCGGGGACCACGAGGCACTGCGCCGGATGACCCTGCGGTACCTGGACCACATGCACACCAACGAGCCCGTCCACCTCTGGAGTGTGTGACCACTAAGGGCGGGTTTTAGCGAAATTTTTCCCCATATTTGGGGTAGCAGTAGTGGAATGACCCGTCGAGCGTTCGCCGCGTTCTTCCTCCTGGTGACCCTGGTCGCGTCCTGCGGCACGCTCGCCGGGTCGCCTCCGCCGGACCGCGCGCAGCAGGGCGACGCCCGGGCGACGCCGTGCAAGGGCACCGGCGACGACTTCCCCGGCGACGTGAAGCTCGCCCGGTGCCTCACGGAGTGGTTCTGGGCGAACCGCTTCGGCCAGAGTGGGGAGACCTACCGCCCGATCACCCGCTTCGTCGCGTACGAGGGGAACGACGGTCCCGACTGCGGCGGGCAGCCGGCCGTGCCGGAGAACGCCTTCTACTGCCCGTACGGGCACTTCGTCGCCTACGACGCCGCCTGGCTGAAGGCGATGTACGACCGGATGGGCGACGGCGCGGTCTACGTGGTGATCCCGCATGAACTGGGGCACGCGGTCCAGGCCCAGCTCGTGGACGACTTCCGCTACAACGTGCAGCGGGAGCTTCAGGCCGACTGCTACGCGGGCGCCACGCTCGGCGGCCTCATCCAGGCGCGGGCGCTGCGGGCCGAGGAGGGCGACGAGGAGGAACTGCTCGTCAACCTCGAAGCGGCCGGCGACCCCACCGACGCCTGGTGGGCGCCCGACGCGCACGGCACGCCGCAGCAGCGGCAGGGGTATTTCGCCCAGGGCTACAACGAGGGCGTGGGGGCCTGCTGATCCCCATGGACCGTCGTGTACGGGCATGCCGGCCGGCCTACGGTGAGGCGGAGCACGATGCGGCGTGGCGGGCGGAGCGTGGCGGGTCACAGTGGCGATGCGGCGTGATGTGATGGCGGGGCACGTGCGAAGGCGGTGGAGGACGGCGTGAGACGGACGATCGCGACGGGTCTCGGCGTGCTCGCCGCGGCGAACCTGCTCAACAACCGCGTCGCCCGGCGCTGGGCCCCGGTGACGTCCGCCGCCGCGACCGGCGCGCTCCTGCTGATCGCCCGGCGGGCCGGGCTGACCCGGCATGAGCTGGGCTTCCGGGACGCCCGCGCGGGCGTCGCGACGGGCGGGGCGCTCGCCGCCGCCGTCGCCGCGGGGTACGCGGCCGGGGTGGCGCTGCCCCGGACCCGGCCGTTGTTCCACGACCAGCGGGCACTGTCTCTGTCGCGTCGCCGGGTGCTGGAGGAGGCCCTGGTCCAGGTGCCCTTCGGGACCGTGCTGCTGGAGGAGGTCGGTTTCCGCGGCGTGCTCCCGGCCCTGCTCGGCCGGGTCCTGCCCGCGCGTACGGCGGTCGCCGCCTCGGCCGCGCTGTTCGGGGTGTGGCACGTGCTGCCCGCGCTCGACATGGCGCGGGCCAACCCCGCCCTCGGACGCCTGGCGGCGGGGGAGGACCCCGCCCTGGGGGACGGCCGCCGGGGCGGTGCGGAGGCGGGGCGGCTGGTGGCGGGGACGGTGGCGTCCACCGCGCTGGCGGGGCTGGTGTTCCACGGGCTCCGCCACCGCGCCGGTCTGCTCGCCCCCGCGCTGCTGCACGTGGCGACGAACTCCCTCGGTTACGCCGCCGCCCGGGCCGCCCGCCGCCTGGACGACCGCAGCGCCGGCCCCGCCGCCCTACTCAGGCGGTGACGACCCGCTGGAACGCCTCGGCGTACGAACCCTCGGGGAGGCCCGCGGCGGCGGCGTTGGCGGAGAGCCAGCCCTTGATCATGCCGTCCAGGTCGGGGATGTGCGCGGTCTGGCTCTCGTGGGCGCGCAGGGCGGCGACCTTCCGGTCCACCGTGGAGGTCACGTCGACGTAGTGGTTCACGGCCATCCCGCCGCTCAGCCAGACCTCGCGCACCGTCCAGGCCTCCAGGCCCTCGTCGGTGAGCAGTTCGGGGAAGGCGTACGGGTTGCGGGCGTCGGGATAGACCGCGTCGAGGGTGGCGCCGCCGACGGCCCGGTGGTCGGGGTGGCTCGGCCCGAGCCGCTCGTAGTTGCGGTCGGGGGTCGAGGTGACGACCAGGTCCGGCCGGACCTGGCGGATCACCCGCGTGATGTCGCGGCGCAGGCCGAGCGTCTGCTCGACCATCCCGTCCTGGTATCCCAGGAAGCGCAGGTCGCCGACGCCCACGCACTTGGCCGCCGCCGTCTGCTCGGCCCGGCGCAGCGCCGCCATGCCGCCGTTGTCCACCAGACGGTCGAATCCGCCCGCGTCGCCATCGGTGACCAGGCAGTACACGACCTCGGCCCCCGCCTCGGTCAGCCTGGCGACCGTTCCCGCCCCGCCGAAGTCGATGTCGTCGGGGTGCGCGACGACGACCAGCACTTTGCGGATTTCCGCCTCGTCCAGCACGGGCAACCTCCTCATGGTCCGGCAATTACCTTAATCGGGCCTTGCCGGGTGAGTGGGCTCCGGATGTCGGTGGGCGGTCATACCCTAGGGACGTGTCCATCGGAGCCGCCACCCATCCCTTGCTCGACGGCCTCAACCCGCAGCAGCGGGACGCCGTGACCCACCAGGGCAGCCCCCTGCTGATCGTCGCGGGGGCGGGCTCCGGGAAGACCCGGGTGCTGACCCACCGCATCGCCTACCTGCTGGCGGAACGCGGCGTCCAGCCGGGGGAGATCCTCGCGATCACCTTCACCAACAAGGCCGCCCGCGAGATGAAGGAGCGGGTCGACAAGCTGATCGGCCCGAGGTCCAGGGCGATGTGGGTGATGACGTTCCACAGCGCCTGCGTGCGGATCCTGCGGCGCGAGGCCAAGCGGCTGGGCTTCTCCTCCAGCTTCTCGATCTACGACCAGGCCGACTCCCAGCGGCTCATGGCGATGGTCTGCCGCGAGCTCGACCTCGATCCCAAGCGCTATCCGCCGCGGTCGTTCTCGGCCCAGGTCAGCAACTTCAAGAACGAGCTGATCGACTACGAGACGGCGGCCGACCGGGCGTCGACGCACCTGGAGCGCACGCTCGCCGAGGCGTACCGCACCTACCAGCGGCGGCTCACCGAGGCCGGCGCGATGGACTTCGACGACCTGATCATGCTGACGGTCACGTTGTTCCAGCTCTTCCCCGAGGTGGCCGAGCACTACCGGCGCAGGTTCCGGCACGTGATGGTCGACGAGTACCAGGACACCAACCACGCGCAGTACACGCTGATCCGCGAGCTGGTCGGGCGGCCCGAGGTGCGCACCGCCGACGGAGACGTGGTGCGCGAGGGCGTCGAGCCCGCCGAACTGGTCGTCGTCGGCGACGCCGACCAGTCGATCTACGCCTTCCGCGGCGCGACGATCCGCAACATCCTGGAGTTCGAGCGCGACTACCCGGACGCCCGGACGATCCTGCTGGAGCAGAACTACCGCTCCACGCAGACGATCCTGAACGCCGCCAACTCGGTCATCTCCCGCAACGAGGGCCGCAAGCCGAAGAACCTGTGGTCCGACCAGGGCGCGGGATCGAAGATCATCGGTTACGCGGCCGACAACGAGCACGACGAGGCCATGTTCGTCGCGCAGGAGATCGACCGGCTCTGCGACGACCACGACGTCACGCCGGGCGACGTGGCGATCTTCTACCGCACGAACGCCGCATCCCGCGTCTTCGAGGAGATCTTCATCCGCACCGGCCTGCCGTACAAGGTCGTGGGCGGGGTGCGGTTCTACGAGCGCAAGGAGGTCAAGGACCTGCTCGCCTACCTGCGGGTCCTGGCCAACCCGAACGACACGGTGTCGCTGCGGCGGGTCCTCAACGTGCCCAAGCGCGGCATCGGCGACCGGGCCGAGGCGATGGTCGAGGCGTTCGCGAACCGGGAGCGCATCGGCTTCTGGGAGGGACTGCGCCGGGCCGGCGAGGCTCCGGGGCTGGCCACCCGGTCGCTCAACGCGATCAGGGACTTCGTCGCGATGCTGGAGGAGTTGCGGGCCAAGGAGCTTCCGCTCTCCGACCTCGCGGAGGAGGTGCTCCGCGTCACCGGCTACCGCACGGAGCTGGAGACCTCGGGCGATCCGCAGGACGAGAGCCGGCTGGAGAACCTCAACGAGCTGATCTCGGTGGCCGCCGAGTTCGAGGAGGCCAACCCGGAGGGCACGCTCGTCGACTTCCTGGAGCAGGTCTCGCTGGTCGCCGACGCCGACCAGATCCCGGGCGGGAACGCGGGGGTCGTCCCCCCGGGCGATCGCGCTCCCGAGACCGGTGAGCACGGCGGGGTGGTCACGCTGATGACCCTGCACACCGCCAAGGGCCTGGAGTTCCCCGTGGTGTTCCTCACGGGCATGGAGGACGGGGTCTTCCCCCACATGCGCTCGCTGAGCGACCCGAAGGAACTGGAGGAGGAGCGCAGGCTGGCGTACGTCGGCATCACCCGGGCCAAGCAGCGGCTCTACCTGTCCCGCTCGGCGGTGCGGTCCTCGTGGGGGGCGCCGTCCTTCAACCCGGCCTCGCGCTTCCTGTCAGAGGTGCCGGGCGACCTGGTCGAGTGGCGCGGCGACCCCGGCAAGACCGCCTGGTCCGCCGCGACCTCCCGCCCCTCCGCCCGTACGGCGCCGGCGCCCAAGGCGGGCGGCCGTCAGATGCCGAGCCTGTCGCCCGGCGACCGCGTCACCCACGACAGCTTCGGGCTGGGCACGGTCGTCAGCGTGGACGGCGTCGCCGAGAAGACCCGAGTGAAGATCGACTTCGGTGGGGACGGGGAGAAGACCCTGCTGCTCGCCTACGCGCCCATCGAGAAGCTCTGAGCGGCGGCAGGGAGCCCCTGAGCGGCGGACGGGCGGGGAGCCCGGCCGCCGCGGGCGTCCATACGCGGATCAGTCGCCCAGGTCGATGACCTGCGGCAGGTCCGGCACGCTGCCGTCGATGTCCGAGGTGCTGGCGACCTGGTCCTTCGGCGGCGCCTTCACCGTGACCTTCCCGCCCCAGCCGCCGTAGGCGGTCGTGCTGCTCATCTCGATGCCGATGCTCGTCTTCTTGACCTTCAAGGTCGTCGTCAACGAGCTGGACACCTTGCGGACGAGCTGGTCCCCGCCGATCCACAGCCTCCAGCTGATCACGCCCTTCGACATGCTGGAGGGCAGGCCCTTGCGCAGCGACGGCACCGCCGCGGCGAGCTGCTTCACCGTGATCGTGCCCCGGTAGAGCGTGGTCCGCGCGCCGTTGACGACACCGCCCGCGCCCTTGGCCTTGGTGGTCGCGAGGACCGCCTGGAGGGCACGCGGGTCGAGCGGGTTGACGAAGCCGCCGAGGCCGGTCAGCGCCGCGTCCGGGTCCTGCCCGGGCAGGCGCAGCCACGACTTGCCGTCGGGCAGCAGGTCCGCGTAGATGCCTCCGGAGACGTACGACGTCCGGCCGACGGTGATGGTCCGCATCGGGTCGTTGAGGCCCTTGAGCTCGTCGTCGTCGCCCAGCCCGCCACCGTAGTTGGTCTTGGTCGTGAGGTCGGAGGACGCGACCCCGGACCGGCCGAACCCGACGACGCCCTTCGCGCCGGACTTGATGTCGATCAGGCCGCCGTAGTTCAACCTGGCGGACGAGACGACGCGTACGCCACGGCCGGGAACGAACTGCTTCTTGAGCGCCGCCACCGGGTTCGCGGGCCGCGCCCGGCTTCCCGTGGGGGTCTGCGCATGGGCGGGGGCGGCGACGACGGGCGCGACGAGCGCGGCCGTCGCGGCGCACGCCAGCGCCATGAATGCTCGCTTCACGTGGGGTTCCTCCCGTAAGTGCCCTTGATCATCAAGAGCGGCCCGGGAATCCTCGTGGTTCATGATCACGAAAAAGTCACGGAAATCTAGATTTCCTATGAAATGGCAGATGAAGAGCGGGTATGCGGGGTGATTATTATTTCGGGCGAATAATTCGCATGCGAAAGGAACGCATGGAGGAGAGGCCGGCCGTCGAGGAGATCTCCCGGCTCTATCCTGCCGTCCACCGGTGTCTCCGGATGTCCGGGCAGTCGGTGGGCGAGGGCGACGTCACGGCGCGCATGGCGTCGGTCCTGCGCCGTCTGGTCGCCCACGGCCCGCTCACGGTGGGCGAACTGGCCGGGCAGTTGCGGCTGTCCATGGCCGCGACGACCGAACTCGTCGACCGTGTCGAGGACCGGGGCCTCGTGGTGCGGGCCCGCGACCGGCGCGACCGCCGGCGGGTCTTCGTCAGCGTCACCGACACCGGCCACGCCGCCGCCCTGACCGCCCTGCCGCGGGAGGAGGACCCGCTGGCGCGGGCCGTACGGGCCATGACCCCGGGGGAGCGGCAGGGGCTCGTCGACGGCCTGCGCGCGCTGCTGCGCGCGGCGCGGGCGGACGGCTGAGCCGCGCCGCGGCGGGCAGGGGAGCGTTCGCCGTCCCGGCGGTTACGCTTCGGGCAGCGGCACCATCTGGGAGGTCTTCATGGCAGGCAGGATTCGGGTCGTCGTCGCCAAGCCGGGGCTCGACGGGCACGACCGCGGCGTCAAGGTCGTGGCGCGGGCGTTGCGGGACGCGGGCATGGAGGTCGTCTACACCGGGCTGCACCAGACGCCGGAGCAGATCGTCCGGACGGCGATCCAGGAGGACGCGGCGGCCATCGGGCTGTCCATCCTGTCGGGCGCCCACATGACGCTCTTCGCCCGGCTCTTCGAGGTGCTGCGCGAGGAGGACGCCGAGGACATCGTCGTGTTCGGCGGCGGCATCATCCCCGAGGCCGACATCCCCGAGCTGGAGCGGATGGGGGTGGCGCGGATATTCACGCCGGGCTCCACGACACAGGAGATCGTGGACTGGGTCCGTTCTGCGGTTCCCGCCACCGTTTAGGCATTTTGCCCAACCTTGCCGTAATCGAGGGTTGAAGGCAAGGCTCCGGGTGACCCGATGACAAGGCCATGCTCGCGCGGGGACTAGGCTTCTTGCGCGGAATAGCCGGGCGGGACGACGGCGCCCGGCCTCGGACATCAAAAGGGACGGACCCTCGTGGACCTGTTCGAACATCAGGCGAAGGAGCTCTTCGCGGAGTACGGCATCGCGGTGCCGCGCGGAATCGTGGCGCACACCGCGGATGAGGCGCGGGCGGCTGCCGAGCAGCTCACCGGACGCGTTGTCGTCAAGGCCCAGGTCAAGACCGGCGGGCGCGGCAAGGCCGGCGGCGTGAAGGTGGCCGACGACGCCGCCGACGCGTACGACAAGGCGACGCGGATCCTCGGCATGGACATCAAGGGCCACACGGTCCACAAGGTCCTGATCGAGGAGGCCAGCCAGATCGCGGAGGAGTACTACTTCTCCTTCCTCCTCGACCGTGCCAACCGTACGTTCCTCGCGATCTGCTCCGCCTCCGGCGGCATGGACATCGAGGAGGTCGCGCACACCGCGCCGGAGAAGGTGGCGAAGGTGCCGGTCAGCCCGCTGACCGGCGTCGACCGCGCCAGGGCCCGCGAGATCGCGGTGGCCGGCGGCCTGCCGCAGCAGGCGCTGGACGGCGCCGCCGAGCTGATCGAGAAGCTCTGGGCCGTCTTCGTGGACGAGGACGCCTCGCTCGTCGAGGTCAACCCCATGATCCTGTCGGCCGACGGGCAGGTGAAGGCGCTCGACGGCAAGGTCACCCTCGACGACAACGCGGACTTCCGCCAGGCGGAGCACGTGACGTACGTCGACAAGGCCGCGGAGGACCCGCTGGAGGCCCGGGCCAAGGAGAAGCACCTCAACTACGTAAAGCTGGACGGCGACGTCGGCATCATCGGCAACGGCGCCGGCCTGGTCATGTCCACGCTGGACGTCGTGGCGTACGCGGGCGAGGAGTTCCCCGGGCGGCCCAAGCCGGCCAACTTCCTCGACATCGGCGGCGGGGCCTCGGCCGAGGTCATGGCGAACGGGCTGGAGATCATCCTGTCCGACCCGTCGGTGAAGTCGGTCTTCGTGAACGTCTTCGGCGGCATCACCGCCTGCGACGCGGTCGCCAACGGCATCGTCTCGGCCTTCAAGCTGCTGGAGAGCCGTGGCGAGGAAGTGACCCACCCGCTCGTCGTCCGTCTGGACGGCAACAACGCCGCTCTCGGGCGGCAGATCCTGGCCGACGCCGCGCTCCCGCGCGTCGAGCTGGTCGACACGATGGACGAAGCGGCCAAGCGCGCCGCCGAGCTCGCCGCGGTAGGTGCGTAATGGCTATCTGGCTCACCGAGAACAGCAAGATCATCGTTCAGGGCATGACCGGCGGTGAGGGCACCAAGCACACCCGCCGCATGCTCGCCGCCGGGGTGAACGTCGTGGGCGGCGTCAACGCCCGCAAGGCCGGCGTCACGCACGAGGGCCTGCCGGTCTTTGGCACCGTCAAGGAGGCCATGGAGCAGACGGGCGCGGACGTCTCCGTCGTCTTCGTGCCCCCGGCGCACACCAAGGCGGCCGTCCGTGAGGCCATCGACGCCGAGATCCCGCTGTGCGTGGTCATCACCGAGGGCGTGCCGGTCCACGACACCACCGAGTTCTGGGCCTACGCCGTCTCCAAGGGCAACAAGACCCGCATCATCGGGCCGAACTGCCCCGGCATCGCCTCGCCCGGCGCGTCCAACGCCGGGATCATTCCGGCCGACATCACCACCAAGGGCCGCGTGGGCCTGGTGTCGAAGTCGGGCACGCTGACCTACCAGCTCATGTACGAGCTGCGCGACATCGGCTTCTCCACCTGCGTCGGCATCGGCGGCGACCCGGTCATCGGCACGACCCACATCGACGCGCTCCAGGCGTTCCAGGACGACCCGGAGACCGACGCGATCGTGATGATCGGCGAGATCGGCGGCGACGCCGAGGAGCGGGCCGCGGCCTACATCGACGAGCACGTCACCAAGCCCGTCGTCGCCTACGTCGCCGGGTTCACCGCGCCCGAGGGCAAGACGATGGGCCACGCCGGCGCGATCGTGTCCGGCTCCGCCGGCACCGCCCAGGCCAAGAAGGAGGCCCTGGAGAAGGTCGGCGTCCGTGTCGGCCGCACTCCCAGCGAGACCGCCCGCCTCATGCGCGAGCTCATGTCGTGACCAAGGGGTCGTGACGGGCGGGCCGCCGGGTCTTCAGGGGTTCCGGCGGCCCAGCCGGTCTCCCGGCGCCGTTCGTGACCTCACGCCTCCGGCGTGAGGTCACGACGCGTATGAGGGGGGAGTCGCCGCGGGCGGCGACTGCAAGATCATCCCATTTCGAGCGGGGGTGAACGGCGTGGCGACGTGGAGAGCGGCGGCCGCGCTGGGATGATGAGGTAGCGTGACGGGACTTCTCGATCAAATCAGGACCGGTCCCCGCGCCGTCCTCGGTCGCGGTGGCGCCGGCGACGACGAGGAGAGCCGCCGTCCGCTTCCCGTCTCCGGCATGCTGGCCGCGTTCTGGACGCTCGGCGTCGGCATCGCCGTGCTCACCACGCTCACGCTCATCGGCTGGATGGCCGCCCCCCGGGGGCCCTTCGGCGAGGGCCTGCCCGGCGTGTTCCGCACCGCCTGCCAGCTCTGGCTGGCCGCCCACCACGCCGGATTCGCGATCCCCGGCGGCCGGGTGGGCCTGCTGCCCATCGGGCTCATGATCCTGCCCGGCGCGCTGCTCTACCGGGCGGGCCTGTGGATGGCACGCGACGCCGACCTGCGGTTGAGGATGCCGGCCCGGCTGCCGAAGGGCACCCCCCGCGACGTCGAGAACGCCCGCCGCCGCGCCCAGCTCGTGCTCATCGCCCAGGCCGGCATCTCGCTGGCCGCGCCGTACGCGCTGCTCGCCGGGGTGATCGCCCTGGTGTCGCGCAACGAGATCATGCAGCCGTTCCCGGGGGAGGCGCTCGTCAGCCACCTGCTGCTGGCCTTCGTCACGGGATCGGTGGCCACCGCCCGCACGATCGGGCCGTGGCGGTCGATGCTGCGCCTGCTGCCCGAGCGGCCGCGCTCGCTCGTCGCGGGTACGGCCGTCGCGACCGCGCTGCTCCTCACGGCCGGGGCGGTGCTCGTCCTCGTGGCCGTGGCGATGAACTTCACCCGGATCCAGCAGATGTCGGAGGTGCTCAGCCCCGGCCTGGTCGGCGGTGGGCTGCTCCTGCTCCTGGAGGTCCTCTACTTCTTCAACGCCGTGATCTGGGGAATGGCGTACATCGCGGGACCCGGCTTCGCGGTGGGCGCGGGCACGCTGGTCGCGCCCACCGGGGTCAAGCTGAGCGCGGTTCCCATGCTGCCGCTGCTCGGCGCGCTGCCGCCGTCCGGCACCGCGCCCCCGTGGGTCATGTCGGTGATCGCGGTGCCGTTCGCCGCGGGGGCGGTCGCGGGCGTGGTGACGGCCCGCGTCGCGCCGACCCCCTCGATCGAGGCCGCGCCGCTGTGGGGCTTCGTCTGCGGAATCACCAGCGGGCTCGCGGCGGGGACGCTCGCGGCGCTGTCGGGCGGGCCGCTCGGCGGGGCCGGGCTGGCCGCCGTGGGGCCCTCCCCCTGGGAGGTGGCGCTGTCGGTCGCGCTGGAGGTCGGCGTGGCCGCCGGAATCTCGGCCGGCATCGCCAACTGGTGGCTGATCTCCCGGCGGCCGGCGACCCCGCCGGAGCCGGTCAGGAAGGCCGGCGCCGTGATCGCCAAGGCGGCCGGGAAGGTGCGACCGGCCCGGGGCGCCCATCTCCCGGGCCACTGGCTGGACGCCACCGAGGCGGAGACCCAGCCGATCCCCGTGATCAGGGACGACTGGACCGACGAGCACGCCGCGGCGACCGCGGAGACGTTCGACGACATGACCGCCCGGCGGGGCCGGCCGGAGCCGCCGCGCAAACCGCCCGCCGGCGCCGCCCCGAAGCCGCGTACGGACATCGTCGACGAGACCGACGACCGCGGGGGTCACGTCATCTACGTCGACCCCTACGCCTGGGACCGCGACTGACGACCCACCGGCCGGCCGGCGGCGGGACGCGCCTGACGGACGACAGCCCGCCGTCGGAGGGCCGGGCCAGGGAGTGCTCGCCCATGCCTCCGGCCGCGCCCACGAGCGTCTTCACGGGCTCGGGCAGACCAGGGTCTCGGGTATGGGCCCGGCCACGGTTTCGGGTGCTGCGCCCGGCTCGGGGACGCTCGAGGCGAGGCGGTCCCGCAGCCGGGTCAGGCGGCCGATCTCGTCGTTCAGTGCGGCGATGCGGCGCTGGACGACCCCCGTGCCGCCCGTGCAGCCGGGGGAGCCGTACGGCGGGAGGGTGTCGCCCTCCAGCAGGTCCAGGCGGTCGGCGCAGCCGGCGACGTCCTCGACGGTCAGGCCGAGGGCGAGCAACTGGCGGACCAGGCGGATGCGGGCGATCTCACGCGGGCCGTACTCCCGCTGGCCCGACGCCGTGCGCGGCGGGAGGAGCAGCCCACGCTGCTCGTAGAAGCGCAGGGCGCGCGGAGTGGTCCCCGTCGCCGCCGCGGCGTCGCCGATCCGCATGCCCGTCCCGCCTCCGCCTTCACGCCCTGCCGTGGCCACACCGTCACGGCCACATCGTCGCGGGCGCATCCTCGCGGGCGCATCGTCACGGGCGCATCGCCCTGACGCACCGCTCCGGCCGCACCGCACCGCTCCGGCCGCACCGCTTCGACCGCACCGCTTCGACCGCACTGTTCCGGCCGCCTCGTTCTGGCCGCGCTCGTGTGGTCGTTTTGCCGCAGTCATCACGATCGCACCTCTACGGCCGTATCACCACTGTCGCGCGCTCCCGGCCTGCCGGGACCCGCCGTCTTCGGCCGCGTTGTTCACGGCGTCGTTCACGGCTCCACGACGACGGTGCCGACGTGTCGTCCGTCGAAGAGCTCACGCAGTGCCAGCGGTGCGCGGTCGATGCCCGGGATCCGCGTGTGCGGAAAGGAGATGGACCCCGAGCGGAGCCAGGCGCCGAAGCGCTCCCTCCACTCCGCGGTGGTCGCCGCGTCGACGCCGGTCAGGCCGCGAAGGGTGATGTTCCCGAGGATGAGCCGGAAGGTGTCCAGCTCCACGGGAGCGGTTGCGCCGGTGGACGCCGCCGACAGCTGCGTGGCCAGGGTCCCGACCAGGACGAGACGGGCTCCCGGCCGTGCCGCGTCGGCCGCCGCACGGAGCTGCTCGCCGCCGACGTTGTCGACGACCACGTCGATGCCGTCGGGCGCGGCCTCGGCCAGCCGCGCGCCGATCGGACCGTCGCCACGGAGGACGACCGCGTCGTAGCCGAGCTCGGCGGTCATGCGCTCGGCCTTCGCGGCCGAGCCGGTGCTGCCGATCACGCGCGCCGCGCCCAGCAGGCGGGCGATCTGGCCCGCGAGCGACCCGACGCCTCCGGCGCCCCCGCTGACGAACACGGTCTCTCCCGGGCGCAGGCCCGCGATCCGCGTCAGGGCCGCGTACGCCGTGGCCCCCGGAGCGAGGTAGGCGGCGGGATCGGGCAGGGCGCCGTCCAGCGGCTCGGAGTCGGGGACCACGGCGTACTCGCGCCAGCCCTGGAAGTGCGAGACCAGGTCGCCCGGCCGCAGGCTCGCGCCGTCCCCGGCCGTGACGACCTCGCCGACAGCGGGGCCGAACAGCGTGTCCCCCGGCCGCAGGGGCGGAAAGGGCGCGCCCGGCACGCCCCCGGCCGTCAACGTGCGCAGCGCCGGAAAGACCTGGAAGCAGCGGTTGCGCACCAGGACCTCACCGGCTCCCGGCACAGGCGTCGGGACCTCCACGACGGCCAGGTGCTCGGGGCCGGGCAGACCGGACGGAACCTCGGTGAGCCGGATCTCCCGTACGGTGCCGGGCGGTGTCTCGGACATGGGCTTCTCCTCGCGCGACGACGTGAGCGGCCGTGCGGCCCCGCCGCACGCCGCCGCGACGGTAAACCCTGACCCGTACGTCAAGGGCAAACCGGAGGAACCCGGCCCCCGGCGAGGGGCCGTCAGGCGGGGGCGGGGACGGAGGCGGGCCAGGCCATGCCGAGCTTGTCCTCGAAGGCCCGCATGAGCTGGTCGGAGCACTGCTGCTGGGCGGCCACCGTGCCCGCGCCCTTGCGGCACTCGGTGTAGGCGTTGAGCTCCGCCGAGAAGTAGAGCTGGAAGGCCGTCGTGACGGCGCCCAGGACGAACGCGAGTGTCGACAGCACCACGGCGCCGGTCGCCATGCCAATGCCCTGCCGTGCGCGGTTCAGCAGGCGGAGATCGCGGACGGCCACGATGAACGCGAAAACCGACAGCGCCAGCCCCGCGGGCGGCAGCAGCAGGGTGAAGACCATGGCCGTGACGGCCAGGGCCAGCGCCCTGCGTCCTCCCGTCGCCGGGGCCGAAGTCTCAAGGGATGTTGTCACGGTCTCCTCGCCTCGCGTTCGCATAGCCCGTCGTGAATCCTGATGGCCGGCGCCCGATACGCTTTAGCTGCGTCGAGGGCCCACCCTCCACGCGCGACCATCTCTAAGGAACCATCTCCCGGTAATCACCTGCAAAACGAAGCCAGCTCACGAAGGAGTTCCGCCCTGTCCTTCCGGCTCGTGGTCCTCGTCTCGGGATCGGGGACCAACCTGCAAGCGCTGCTCGACGCCGCCTCCGACGACGCGTACGGCGCGACGGTGGTGGCCGTCGGAGCCGACCGCGACGACATCGAGGGCCTGGCGCGGGCCGGGCGCGCGGGCGTCCCCACGTTCGTCGAGAGGGTGGGCGACCACCCAACCCGGGAGGAATGGGACGAGAGCCTGGCGGAGCGCATCGCCGGGCACCGGCCCGACCTCGTGGTCTCCGCCGGGTTCATGAAGATCCTCGGTCCTCGCGTGCTGGCCGCGTTCCCGGTCGTCAACACCCACCCGGCGCTGCTGCCCTCCTTCCCGGGCGCCCACGCGGTGCGCGACGCGCTCGCGTACGGCGTCCGCGTCACCGGCTGCACCGTGCACCTGGTCGACGCGGGCGTGGACACCGGGCCGGTGATCGCCCAGGAGGCGGTGCCGGTGCGGGAGGGCGACGACGAGGAGTCGCTGCACGAGCGGATCAAGACCGTCGAGCGCGGCCTCCTCGTCGAGATGGTCGGCCGGATGGCCCGCGAGGGCTGGACCACGACCGGGCGGACCGTACGCCTGGGGACGGCGCGAGCCGCGGGACAGGCCGCCGCCGCGCGGCGCCCGGCGCCCGTCGCAGAACCGGCTCCGGCACAGGACCGGACACAGGGCACGACATCAGGAAGGACCACGAAGTGACCCGCATCGCCATCCGCCGTGCGCTCATCACCGTTTACGACAAGACGGGTCTGGAAGACCTGGCGCGGGGGCTTGAGGCCGCGGGCGTGGAGATCGTGTCGACCGGCGGCACCGCCGCCGCGATCGCCTCCTACGGCGTGCCGGTCACCAGAGTGGAGTCGCTCACCGGCTTCCCCGAGTGCCTGGACGGCCGGGTCAAGACCCTCCACCCGCGGGTGCACGCCGGTCTGCTCGCCGACGGCGGCAACCCCTCGCACGTCAAGCAGCTGGAGGAGCTGGAGATCGAGCAGTTCCAGCTCGCGGTGGTAAACCTCTACCCGTTCGCCGCCACGGTCGCCTCCGGCGCCTCGGACGCCGAATGCGTCGAGCAGATCGACATCGGCGGCCCCGCGATGATCCGGGCCGCCGCCAAGAACCACGGCACGGTGGCCGTGGTCGTCGACCCCGCGGCGTACGGCGACGTGCTGGCCGCGGCCGCGGAGGGCGGCTTCACGCTGACCGAGCGCAGGAGGCTCGCCGCCACGGCCTACGCGCACACCGCCGCGTACGACGTCGCGGTGGCGTCGTGGTTCGGCAACGTGTACGCCCCCGAGGGCGAGTGGCCGTCGTTCATGGGCGCGGCGTGGAAGCGCAAGGCGGCCCTGCGGTACGGCGAGAACCCGCACCAGGGAGCCGCGCTCTACACCGGCGGCACGGACGGCCTGGCCAACGCCGAGCAGCTCCACGGCAAGGAGATGTCCTACAACAACTACGTGGACGCCGACGCCGCCTGGCGGGCCGCCTGGGACTTCGCCGAGCCGGCCGTCGCCATCATCAAGCACGCCAACCCCTGCGGCATCGCCGTGGGCGCCGACGTGGCCGAGGCGCACCGCAAGGCGCACGAGTGCGACCCGGTCTCGGCGTACGGCGGGGTGATCGCGGTGAACCGCGAGGTGACCCGTGAGCTGGCCGAGCAGATCGCGCCGATCTTCACGGAGGTCGTGGTGGCGCCGTCGTTCGCGGCGGACGCGCTGGAGATCCTGCGGGAGAAGAAGAACATCCGGCTGCTCGCCTGCCCGTCGGGGCCGGCGAACGCCGCGGAGTTCCGCCGCGTCGACGGCGGCCTCCTCGTGCAGACGGTCGACCGGGTGGACGCCCCCGGCGACGACCCGTCCGGCTGGGAGCTCAGGGCCGGCGAGCCGGCCTCGCCCGAGGTGCTGGCCGACCTCGCCTTCGCCTGGCGGGCCTGCCGTTCGGTGAAGTCCAACGCGATCCTCCTCGCGACCGGCGGCGCGACCGTCGGCGTCGGGATGGGCCAGGTCAACCGGGTCGACTCGGCCCGGCTGGCGGTCGCGCGGGCCGGTGAGCGCGCGGCCGGATCGGTCGGGGCCTCCGACGCGTACTTCCCCTTCCCGGACGGCCTTCAGGTGCTGACCGAGGCGGGGGTGAAGGCGATCGTGGAGCCGGGCGGATCGATCCGCGACGACCAGGTCATCGAGGCCGCCAAGGAGGCGGGCATCACGCTCTACTTCACCGGCACCCGCCACTTCTTCCACTGACCGGACCACGGTCAGCGGGGGCGTGACGCGATCGGAGGGGCACTCGGGGGACAGAAAGGGCGGAAACGGCACGATCACCCTTGTGGTGCGGTTAGCCTGAAACGCCCCACTCTTCTTCCCCCGGAGTCCCTCCATGCCCGTTGACATGCTCACGACTTCTTTCGCCCTGATGAACGGCGTGTGGAACAGCCCCCTCGCGCTGCTGCCCATCGCGGTCCTGGCCGCGTACTTCGGGTGGAAGATCGTGGAGTTCATCCCTCTCACCCGCCGGATCATCGAGCGCCGCGAGGGGGCTCAGTAGAACCACCTGGACGAACTGGGGAGTGCGATGACCGCGCGGCTTCTGGACGGCAAGGCGACCGCCGCCACGATCAAGGGTGAACTGGCGGAGCGGGTGAAGGCCCTGGCGAACCGGGGCATCACCCCCGGGCTGGGCACGATCCTGGTCGGTGAGGACCCGGGCAGTCAGATCTACGTCGCGGGCAAGCACCGCGACTGCGCGGAGGTCGGCATCACCTCCATCCGGAAGGACCTTCCGGACACCGCCACCCAGGCCGATGTGGAGGCCGCGGTTGACGAGCTGAACGCCGACCCGGCCTGCACGGGCTACATCGTCCAGCTTCCGCTGCCGCGTCACCTGGACACCCAGGCGCTCATCGAGCGGATGGACCCGGCCAAGGACGCCGACGGCCTCCACCCGGTCAACCTGGGCAGGCTCGTCCACATGGTCGACGCCCCGCTGCCGTGCACCCCGCGCGGCATCGTGGTGCTGCTCCAGCGGTACGGCGTGCCGATCAAGGGTGCCGAGGTCGTCGTCGTCGGCCGGGGCATCACCGTGGGCCGGCCGCTGGGCCTGCTGCTCACCCGGCGCGCGGAGAACGCCACCGTGACGCTCTGCCACACCGGCACCCAGGACCTGGCGTCCCACGTGCGCCGGGCGGACATCGTCGTCGCGGCGGCCGGGGTGCCCCACCTGGTGACCGCGGAGATGGTCAAGCCGGGCGCGGCCGTGCTCGACGTGGGCGTGTCCCGGGTCGACGGGAAGATCGCCGGAGACGTGGCCCCCGACGTCCGCGAGGTGGCGGGTTTCGTCGCCCCCAACCCCGGCGGGGTGGGGCCGATGACCCGGGCCATGCTGCTGGCCAACGTCGTTGAGGCCGCCGAGCGGCAGTGACGGCACCGGCCGGCCCGGGTGGCCGGCGTGGTCCGGGCGGCGCGGTCCGGGTGACGTAAGGACCCGGGCAAGGATCGGAATCACGCCGCTTCGCGGGCGCTGGCGTCACCTATCCTCACATATCGTGAGTGTTCGGACGCACTCCGTACATGCGAGGATCGCGCGTCCCTGGGTGCCCGCGGCGGCGGGCCGGGCCGCGCTGCTGATCGGGGCCCTGGACATCGTCAACGGCGTCGTCCCGCGGTTCCGTACGAGCAGGATCAGCGAGATCGCCGGGATTCTGCCGGGCAGTGTCACCACGCTGGCCGAAACGGCCTCTCTCCTGGTCGGAATCCTGCTGATCATGCTGGCCCACGCCCTCAGGCGGCGTAAGGCGAGGGCCTGGCGGGCGGTGGTGGTGCTGCTGCCCGTGGGCGCCGTCCTGGAGGCGCTGCGCTGGCGGCACCCCCTCGCCGCGTCGGTCTCGCTGCTGCTGTTCGGGGTGCTGCTGCTGAGCAGGGCGGAGTTCTACGCCCTGCCCGACCCACGCTCCCGCTGGCGCGCCCTGGGCAACCTGATCGTGCTCGGCGCGTTCGACGTCGTGATCGGATGGGTGCTGGTCGCCGCGCACGCCCGTGACGTTGGGCTCGGCCCGGGCGACCGGCTGCGGCAGGTCGTCCTCGGCCTCGCGGGTGTGGACGGTCCCGTCGGCTACGCCTCGGCGCACGCCGGCGCCCTGGTGTCGTCCTCGCTCGCCGGGCTCGGCGCCCTCACCGCCGTCACGACCATCCACCTCGCGCTGCGGCCGGAGCGCCCGGCCGCCGCGCTCACCCCCGGCGACGAGCGGCGCCTCAGGGCCATGCTCGACCAGTGGGGCGGGCAGGACTCGCTCGGCTACTTCGCGCTCCGCAGGGACAAGAGCGTGATCTTCTCGCCCAGCGGCAAGGCGGCCGTGACGTACCGCGTCGTGGCCGGGGTGATGCTGGCGAGCGGCGACCCGCTCGGCGACGCCGAGGCCTGGCCGGGGGCCATCCGCCGCTTCCTGGAGGAGGCCGGGCGGCACGCCTGGATCCCGGCCGTGATCGGCTGTGGCGAGAGCGGGGGCGAGGCGTGGACCCGGGAAGGCGGTCTCGGCGCGCTGGAACTCGGCGACGAGGCGGTCGTCGAGGTGGCCGGATTCACCCTGGAGGGCCGGGCCATGCGCAACGTGCGGCAGATGGTCCACCGGGTGGAGCGTCTCGGCTACACCTGTCACGTACGGCGGGCCGGTGACCTGACCGAGGCCGAGCGGGACCGCATCCATGCCGCGGCGGTCTCCTGGCGCGGCACCACGGCCGAGCGCGGCTTCTCGATGGCACTGGGCCGGTTCGGCGATCCCGCCGACGCCGGCTGCGTGGTGGTGACGGCCCACGGCCCGGCGCAGGCGTCACCTCCCGCCGCCGGCGCCAGGCCCAGGGGCGGGGAGGAGACGGGGGACGTCCGGGCCGTGCTGCACTTCGTCCCGTGGGGACGCGACGGGCTGTCGCTCGACCTCATGCGCCGTGACCTGCGGGCCGATCCCGGTCTGAACGAGTTCCTGATCGTGAGGGCCCTGGAGGCGGCGCCGGAGCTCGGGGTGACCAGGGTGTCCCTCAACTTCGCGGTGTTCCGGGCCGCGCTGGCGCGGGGGGAGCGGCTGGGCGCGGGGCCGGTGTCACGGGCCTGGCGCGGTGTCCTCGTCTTCCTGTCCCGCTGGTTCCAGATCGACTCGTTGTACCGGTTCAACGCCAAGTTCCGGCCGGTGTGGGAGCCGCGGTTCCTGGTCTTCCCCGCGTCGCGCGACCTGCCGCGCATCGGCGTCGCGGCGCTCAGGGCCGAGGCGTTCCTGACCCCGCCACGCCTCCGCTGGCGGAGCCTCCCGCTGCGAAGCCGGCGCTGACGTCGCCCGCTGGGGCCTCAGCTCAGTGCTTGGCCGTCAGGCCGCGTACCTTCCGTCGCAGCCGCTCGGCCTCCTGCCGAGGAATCTCCCCTTCCGCCGGTCTCACCGCTCATGATCAGCCGAAGTTCTCCTTGGCGTAGTCGGTACGCCTGGCCTCGCACCTGGAAATTGCAGACCGCACGCGACAGTCCTCGTAGGCCGCTGTAGCTGCTCTGCAGATATCGGCTTTTGCGGTGACCCCCCAGCTGTTCCGGGAGATCTCATACTCCGCGTTGCCTTCGATGCAAATGTGGCGAGGTATCTCATTATTGCCTGACCGGCGACTTCGGCATGCTTCATAGACGGGGCTGGCATCACTACAGAGATCGCCACTTCCGCGCAAAATGCACACTCTATATACTGTCGCCGCCTCACAGTATGGCTTCGGCCGGTCGGAGAGCAGGCAGTTGACAAAACTATCGGAGACATCCCCCGCGGCCTTGGCGCAGGTATTTCCATCGAGTACTACGGAGTCGGCACGTCGACAATCCGAGATAAAAGATCTCCGATCGTCGTCGATGGATTTGTAGCTGCCGCAATCGCCATTCCTGAATCCGGTTCCGCGGCATGCCTCGTAGTCGTCCATCTTTTTGCACAAATCATCGCGCGCGTTATCCGCGCAGAACTCGAAGGAATCGCCATCCGCCCTTGGGTTGAAGCCGGCCGCGCTTCCCAGGGCCGTGATGCCGACATCGCGGGAAGAACCGGTGTCCCCCGTCCTTCCCGGAGCAACCGGGCCATGGTCGCCAGCGCGGGATCTCGAGGTGGGGTCGATCCCGTTAGGCGAGCATGCGCCGACGAGGGTGACCAGTATGAGGCTGACGCATTGGAGCACTCGGGACCCTCGATGACTTCGTCTAGCTCTCAACGGTTCATCCGCTTGGCCGACGCGCTCGAGCCGGACATGGTCAACCTGGCCGACCGCAACTTCTTCTCGATGGCCCGCTGGATCTGCTTCGCCGCGACCGGCGCACAGCTGAGCTGGCGGGTGAAGCACGGCACGACGTTGCTGCCGGCCAAGCGCCTTCGCCGGCAGCGGGCCAGCTCCTACCGATACGGACCGTGTAGATCGCTGTTGAGGCTCGTTCTGTCCGTCGTTCCGCAGCAGTGCGCGGTCCGGTTCCCATAAAGGCAGCGTCGCAGAGGATCGATTCCCGGCGGCGGCCGTCATCCCAAGGCCCGGATCGTCACCCTCACCCATGGCGCGACCCGGCGGCAACTGGCTGCCGCCGTTTGGTACGGCTGCACGAGTCGGACGCGATGCTCACCCGGCGGCGCAAACAGATGGACGACCGGTGCCTTGCGCGGCTGCCCGACACCATCGCCCGTCTGGTCGAATTCGACGTGATCGGCACCGACACCGGCGGTAAGACCAAGACCAAGCTTTGCAATCTCTACGATCATCGGCCGAGGGCAGGCGCGATCGTCGCAAAAACCGGCTCATGAATGGAAACGTGTGGGTGGTTACTCATGATCTTCTTTCGAATAGTGCAAGGATAAGTGAGAGAAGCACCAAATCAGTTCCACCGACTAGCACCGGAATGGCATAGGGCGCAGCTTCCGGAAGAGCCTTTGTCATCCTTATGGCGGAAGAGAAGCAGAGTAGGACTCCAGTTATCCCAATTGATCTGCGAACCCACCTCATACTATCGAACCCTTCGCTCTTGAAATGGGAACCCTTCGCGGGGATGTCTCCTATTGGGATTTTATGGATATGCAGGGAGCCCAATGGCACTTTCCATACTCAATCACGATTCCATGGCCCGCTTTGTTAGCGCCACCGACGGCAGCGGCGCCAGCACCGGCAAGCGCACCAATAACGCCACACACCGCCGAGGCCGGAATGCCGATCACGCTGTCGATACCAGCAACGGTGCATGCACCTGCGCCCACGGCTGTCCAGGAAAGAACGGTGAGAAGCATGTTTGTATCCTGGTTGCTAAGGTACTGCCTACATTTGTCATTTCCGGCGAGAGCCTTTGCCGGCTCGTCGGTCGGGGTGCGCTGCTTTTCTACCGGCAGGGCACCGTCCGGACGCTTTCCGTCGTTCTCCGGCCGCGGCCCCGCAATCCGCATATCCCTCGGCTCGGTCAAGGACGCATCGACGAGGTGCGGCAGCCCCTGTGCCGAGCCGGACTGCTGAATCGGCGGGGCGTCTGCTGAGCCCGAACCGACGTTTGGCAGGTTCAGGAAAACGCGCAGAGGAGACACGGGCGCCGGGTAGGCCGGAAGCTGTAACGTTCCAGGAAGAAGCGTGACTGTCAGGATCGCCATGAAACGCACCAGCCACCGGGCCAGGCCCTGCTTTCCCAGGCCGAACCGACTCCGTCGCACCCCGTCCACCTCCGTCAGCGCACAGCGGACTGTGCGCATGGCGTCCACACGAAGCGAGCGTCATGGACGGCTGCGCGACACTGGAACGATCTTCAGTAAAACGATCACAACGTATAAGCGAGTGGCTTCGATGTAAAGAAAATATAAAATGTGACCTAAACCACATCACGCAACGTGTTCTTGTGATCGTTCTGAGCTAGCATTTTTGTCCCTGTCGCAATGTTTAGGAATGGGACTTCAGGTGCTGCGGGGTTAAGACCGCATTCGTCCTGTAGCACGACGACAGCCAAGGCATTTTTTACTGCAGAGGTCAGAGTTCCGTGTGCATACACCTGTCACGTACGGCGGGCCGGTGATCTGACCGAGGCCGAGCGGGACCGCATCCACACCGCGGCCGTCTCCTGGCGCGGCGCCACGGCCGAGTGCGGCTTCTCGATGGCGCTGGGCCGGTTCGGAGATCCCGCCGACGCCGGCTGTGTGGTGGTGACGGCCCACGACCCGGCGCAGGCGTCACCCCCGGCCGCCGGGGCCAGGTCCGGAGGTGGGGAGGAGACAGCGGGCATCCGGGCCGCGCTGGCGTGGGGCCGGTGTCACGGGCCTGGCGCGGTGTCCTCGTCTTCCTGTCCCGCTGGTTCCAGATCGACTCGCTGTACCGGTTCAACGCCAAGTTCCGGCCGGTGTGGGAGCCGCGGTTCCTGGTCTTCCCCACGTCGCGTGACCTGCCGCGCATCGGCGTCGCGGCGCTCAGAGCCGAGGCGTTCCTGCCCCCGCCCCGGGTTCGCCGGGAGGTCAGCCCATGCTCTTGGCGCCGTCGAGGGACTCGCGGATGATGTCGGCGTGGCCCGCGTGCTGGGCGGTCTCGGCCATGACGTGCATCAGCACCCGACGGGCCGACCACGACGTGCCGGGCTCGTGCCACGGGGCCTTCGGCAGCGGCTGGGCGGCGTCCAGGTCGGGCAGGCCGGCGACCAGCTCGTCGGTCCGGCGGGCGACCTCGGCGTAGTCGGCCAGCACACCGGCCAGCGTCTCGCCGGGCAGCAGCCGGAACTCGTCGGCCCTCCGGGCCCAGTCGGCCTCGGTCATGGCGGTGAAGTCACCCATGGCCGACGGGCCCTCCAGGATGAAGCGTGCCCAGGTCCGTTCGACCGAGGTGACGTGCTTGATCAGCCCGCCCAGGCACAGTTCGCTGGCGGTGGTCCGCCGCCCGGCCTGCTCGTCGGTGAGGTCGCGGGTGGTGAAGCGCAGGAAGTGCCGCTGCTTGGCCAGCATCGCCAGCAGGTCCGCGCGCTCGCCGGTGAGGTCGCGGGTGGTCGGCTCGCCGACGGTCGTGGTCTCGCTCATGGTTCTCCGCCTTCGCTGTCCTGTATGGCCGGTCAGAACCCACGCTAGGCGGCACAACGGTCACTTTCTGACCTCAATTGCGGAAGAATCATGGCATGGCGAATACCAGCGAGCGGACGCTGCGGCTGCTGTCGCTGCTGCAGACCCATCGGTACTGGCCAGGCGCCGAACTGGCCGAACGGCTGGGGGTCTCGGTCCGCACGCTGCGCCGGGACGTCGACCGGCTGCGGGAACTGGGCTATCCGGTCGAGGCGCAGCGCGGCGTGGACGGCGGCTATCAGCTCGCCGCCGGCGCGGCACTGCCGCCACTGGTGATCGACGACGACGAGGCGGTGGCCCTGGCCCTGGGACTGCAGGCCGCCGCGCAGGGCGCGGTGGAGGGCATCGCCGAGTCCTCGGTGCGGGCGCTGGCCAAGGTGGTGCAGGTGATGCCGGCCCGGCTGCGACGCCGGATCGACGCGCTGCGCGCGATGACCGTGCCCGCCGGCTGGGACGGCCCGGTCAGGGCGGGCGTCGACCCGGGCGTGCTCACCACGGTCGCGCTGGCGTGCCGGGACGACGAACAGCTCCGCTTCTCCTACACCGCCTCCGACGGCAGGCACACCGAGCGGCACGTCGAACCCCATCGGCTGGTCTGTCTCGGCCGCCGCTGGTACCTGGTCGCCTACGACCTCGTCCGGCACGACTGGCGCAGCTTCCGGCTCGACCGGCTCACCGCGCCCCACCACACCGGTTCCCGGTTCCGGCCCCGGGAACTGCCCGCCGCCGACGCCGCCGAGTTCGTGCGGGCCGGCCGGGACAACCTGCCCCGGCCGTACCGGGTGGAGGTCCTGGTCGACGCCCCGGCCGTGACCGTGCGTGAACGGATCGGCAGATGGAGCATGATCGAGGAAATCGACGACGAGCACTGCCGGATGCGGATGACGGCGGACTCCCTGGACTGGCCGGCCCTGGCGCTGGGCGTGGTCGGCGCCGATTTCCGCGTCATCCATCCGCCCGAACTGATCGACCGAATCCATGAGTGGGGAGCCCGGTTCAACCGGTGCGAGAAAACTCTTCCCTCGTCTTAGCCCATTCGCTCATAAATCACTTTTTGTCACCATCGGGTGCCGGCGCCGACCGGTTGGGAACGCTCCACCGGCCGCGAGGGATGGACGGCTTCCACTTCCACGCGGCCGGTGTGTCACCGGTTCAGGAGGCCCGGCGGCCTACGGGGGCGCGTTGCGGCTCCTGCTCGGCCGGGCCGCTCGCGCGCTGCGGCGGCACGACCGGCGTGGGCCGCACGAGGCCGAGGGCGACGACCTCGTTGGCCAGCCTGGTCCGCCGGTTGGTGCCCTCCGGGATGCGGAACTTCTGGTAGAGCCGCAGCAGATGCTGCTTGACCGCCGCCTCGGTGACCACCAGGTCGTCGGCGATCTCCCGGGCCGTGGCCGGCGCCACGAACGCCTCGTCCGACAGGGCGGGGCGGCACAGCGAGGTGAGCACGTCGACCTCGCGGCGGGTCAGTTCCGGCGCGGCGGCGCGGCGCAGTTCGACCTCGGGCGCGAGGTCCTCACGCGGGATCCCGCCGACCCGGGCCCGGGCGGCGCCGAAGGAGACGACGTCGCCGTCGTCCAGCACCCTCCGGGCGATCGGCCTGCCGTTCACCCGTGTGCCGTTGCGGGACAGGCCCAGGTCCACGACGTACAGGTAGGGCCCGCGACGCACGAATTCGGCGTGCAGCCGTGACACGCTCGGATCCGCCAGCCGGATGTCCGCGCCCCGGCCGCGACCGATCGTGGTGACGTCGGGGCGCAGCGGTACCACCTCGCCGCTGTCCTCGATCCGTATGAACGGCCCCTCCACGGCAGTTCCTCCCCAGGTAGCCCGCCGTTACTTTCTCTATAGATGCGGCTTACCCACCCGTGGCGAGGGGGAATCGCCTTTGCCATAAGCAGAATCTCCCCTGAAATCGATCTGGGCCTTTGAGGGGCTTCTTCCCTGCTCACGGGTAGACTTCGGGCGGAGATAAGCGGAGGAAATACTATGAAGCAGACTTCCTCGGACGGGGGGGACTTGGGGGGTGGAACCCCCCGAGAGGTTGCAGACAAGCCCACCAAAGGACTCGCCGATGTCGTCGCCGCGTCCACAGCGCTGAGCGACATCGACGGCAAGGCGGGCCGGCTCTTCTACCGTGGCTACGACATCCACGACCTGGCCGGCCGCACCACCTTCGAGGAGACCGCCCACCTGCTCCAGCGCGGGTCGCTGCCGTCCCGCGCCCAGCTCGCCGACTACGGCGCGGAACTGGCGCGTGGCCGCACCCTGGGCACGCTCGTCGAGCGCGACATCCCCGAGATCGCCGAGAGGCAGGCGCCCATGGAGGCGCTGCGGACGCTGGTCTCCCTGGCCGGTGCGGACGATCCGGACAAGGATTCCAACGCCCCCGAGGCCAACCTGCGCAAGGCCGCGCGGCTGACGGCCCAGCAGCCGATCCTGGTCGCCCGCTACCACGCGGCGCGGACCGGGGCGACGCTGCCCGAGATCGATCCCGAGCTGAGCATCGCCGGGAACTTCCTGCTCCAGATCACCGGCCGGCGCCCCGAGGGGCGCGCCGCCGAGATCTTCGACACCTGTCTCGTGCTGCACGCCGACCACACCATGAACGCCTCGACGTTCGCCGCCCGGGTGTGCGCCGCAACGCTGTCCGACATGCACTCGGCCATCGTCGCCGCCATCGGCACGCTCAAGGGGCCCCTGCACGGAGGGGCGAACGAGCAGGTCATGCGTACGCTGGAAGAGCTGGACCCGCGCGGCGTCGCCCAGGCCGTACGGGACAGACTGGCGGCGGGCGAGAAGATCATGGGATTCGGGCACCGCGTCTACAAGACGGAGGACCCCCGGGCGACGCACCTGCGGCGGATGTCGGAGGAGCTGGCCGAGGCCTCCGGCGACGACACCTACTACCGGATGTCCCGGGAGATGGAGGAGGTCGTCCTCGCGGAGAAGCACCTGTACCCGAACGTTGACTTCTACGCGGCCACCGTCTACCACTACCTGGGCATCCCGACGGATCTGTTCACTCCCGTGTTCTCGGTCAGCCGGATGTCGGGGTGGACCGCCCACGTGATCGAGCAGCACGCCGACAACCGGCTGATCCGGCCCGACAGCGAGTACATCGGTGAGCGCGACCAGAAATGGGCGCCCATCGGTGAGCGCTGACATGGAGGACCGCGGTGGCAGGCATGGGAGAGACGTGAGAACGGGCGAGAGCACGGCCTGGGGGTCGTACCTGGTGGTGGCGGCCGGCGTGGCCGCCGGACTGGGCGCGATCGGGCTGGGGGCGCCGGTGTCGACCGGCGGAGTGGTGATGGGAGGCGCCTTCCTCGCCGGGTCCGTCACCCGGCTGGCGACGTCGGACCGGCGGGCGGGTGCGCTCGCGGTCCGCGGCAGGCGGACCGACGCGATCACGCTGGCGGCGTTCGGCGTGGCGCTCGTGGCCGGCTCGCTGCTCATGCTGCTGCGCCTGCACGACTCGTAGGAACGCGACCTCGTCGCGGGCTTACCACACCCGTCCGATAGCCTCAACGGCCAGTGAGCCTCAAAAAGGACGTGCTGGCCAGTCAGACCAGAAGGGGAACCCCACGCATGCCCAAGATCAAGGTAGCGGGCCCTGTCGTCGAGCTCGACGGCGACGAGATGACCCGGATCATCTGGCAGTTCATCAAGGACCAGCTGATCCTTCCCTACCTCGACGTCGACCTGAAGTACTACGACCTCGGCATTGAGCACCGCGACGCCACCGACGACCAGGTCACGATCGACGCCGCCAACGCCATCAAGCAGTACGGCGTGGGCGTCAAGTGCGCGACGATCACGCCGGACGAGGCGCGGGTCGAGGAGTTCGGCCTGAAGAAGATGTGGAGGTCCCCGAACGGGACGATCCGCAACATCCTCGGCGGTGTCATCTTCCGTGAGCCGATCATCATGTCGAACGTCCCCCGGTTGGTGCCCGGCTGGACCAAGCCGATCGTCGTCGGCCGTCACGCCTTCGGCGACCAATACCGCGCGACCGACCTCAAGGTGCCGGGCGAGGGCACCTTGACGTTGACCTTCACCCCGAAGGACGGCGGCGAGCCGATCGAGCTCAACGTCTTCGACTTCCCCGGCTCCGGCGTCGCCCTGGCGATGTACAACCTGGACGAGTCGATCCGCGACTTCGCCCGTGCCTCGATGCGGTACGGCCTCAACCGCGGCTACCCGGTCTACCTGTCGACCAAGAACACCATCCTCAAGGCGTACGACGGCCGGTTCAAGGACATCTTCGCCGAGGTGTACGAGAGCGAGTTCAAGGCCGACTTCGAAGCCGCCGGGATCACCTACGAGCACCGGCTGATCGACGACATGGTGGCCGCCTCCCTCAAGTGGGAGGGCGGGTACGTCTGGGCCTGCAAGAACTACGACGGCGACGTCCAGTCGGACACCGTGGCCCAGGGCTTCGGCTCGCTCGGCCTGATGACCAGCGTGCTGATGACCCCCGACGGCCGCACCGTCGAGGCCGAGGCCGCGCACGGCACGGTGACCCGGCACTACCGCCAGCACCAGCAGGGCAAGCCGACGTCCACGAACCCGATCGCCTCGATCTTCGCCTGGACCCGCGGCCTGCAGCACCGCGGCAAGCTCGACAACCAGCCCGAGGTGATCGACTTCGCCGAGAAGCTGGAGCAGGTCTGTGTCGAGACCGTCGAGGGCGGCCAGATGACCAAGGACCTCGCGCTCCTGGTCGGCGGCGACGCCGAGTGGCTGACCACGCAGGACTTCCTCGCGGCTCTCGACGAGAACCTCAAGAAGAAGATGTCCGCCTAGCGGCCTGGTATGGAGAATCGGCCTCTGCCCGCGGTTCCACCGTCGGGGCGGAGGCCGATTCGCGTCCATGGGCCGTCCATGGGCCGTCACGCCCTTCTCCGGGAGACGTCCTCCGCCGCGCCGGACAACCGCGGGTACGCCGGCAATCGGATCCGGATCGCCCGGCAATCCGACGCCGACGGCTTCCGGCGACTCTGGTCGAGGGCCGGGCCACCACAGGCGAAGACCCTCGACGAAGGAAGCGCGATGGCAGAGACGACGCACGCCTCACACAACCCCGCCGAAGAAGCGGTGCCCACGACGAAGGTCAAGGAGTGGGCCAGCAAGGCCCGCATCGAGCTCGGCCAGTGGCTCAGGACGGCGACGATCGGCAGCGACGTCAAGGCGGCCGCCGAGGAGGTGTGGAAGAGGCTCGGCGCGCTGGAGAGCGCCCTCGTGAGCCAGACGAAATCCGAGGCGGAGGCGCGTGCGGCCTTCGTCACGTGGGTCTACGAGAACGACTGGAACGGCGGCTTCACGTGGTACCTGGAGGAGAAGGCCAGGGTGGTCGCCGAGGCGAACAGGCTCGAGGCCGAGCAGGCCATCCAGCGTTTCATCGCCAAGGCCCGTACGGAGGCCCAGAGGGCGACCAGGACGCAGGGCGGGCTGGGCACGGTGGTCGCCGGTCTGGCCGACCTCGGCACGCAGCAGACCTTCACCGGAACGAGCGGCGCGTACCCCTACCTCGCCCGGACGGAGAAGCATCCGGTCATGGAGGAGATCCTCGCCAAGGTCGGCCAGGGCGAGGAGTGGACGGTGGACAACTGCGCCGAGGTCGACGCGATGAACAAGTACCTCTACAAGATCAAGGCGCGGGTCCTGAGCGACGTCCAGGGCAAGAACCTGTACTTCCACGCCGAGACGTGGAACTGGGACAAGAAGGTGTGGCAGCCCCGCAAGGCCTGCGGCAACTGCGACAAGTGGCTGAAGACCATCGGAGCGCGCCGCGTCTGACCCGGCCGCCGCTCGCCCGCCGCCCGGCAGGAGGGGGAGCCGCCCGGAGACATTCCGGGCGGCCCTTTTCCGTCACTTGGGGATGGGGACCGCTCGCCGCATTGTCACGACTTCCTGACGTCACGGCGTGGTATCGGGAACCGGAAGCGCCGCGCGGGGGCCGTAAAGTTCTGCTGGCCGGTACTTTGCCGAATCGTGGGGAACGGGGATGCCGCAGATCGCGCCGCTCCAACCGGGGGACCCGACCCGGCTCGGTGCCTTCGTGCTGTCCGGCCGTCTCGGCGAGGGCGGCCAGGGCGTGGTCTACCTCGGCGAGGACCAGGCGGGTGAGCAGGCCGCGGTGAAGCTGCTGCACGTGAAGTTCAGCGGCGACGCGGTCGCCAGGTCCCGTTTCGCCCGGGAGTTGCGGGCCGCCCAGCGGGTGGCGAGTTTCTGCACCGCGCGGGTCATGGCGGCCGACCTGGAGGGCGACACGCCGTACATCGCGAGCGAGTTCATCGACGGGCGGTCGCTGCGCGAGACGGTCGAGGAGCGGGGGACGGTGACGGGCTCGGCGCTGGAGCGCCTGGCCGTCGGCACGGCCACCGCGCTCACCGCCATCCACCAGGCGGGGATCGTCCACCGCGACTTCAAGCCCGACAACGTGCTGCTCGCCGTCGACGGGCCCCGGGTGGTCGACTTCGGCATCGCCCGCATCCTCGACTCGACCGCGACGATCACCAGCCGGGCGATCGGCACGCCCGCCTACATGGCTCCCGAGCAGATCTCCGGAGGCAAGGTCGGGCCCCCCGCCGACGTCTTCTCGTGGGCCTCGACGATCGCGTACGCCGCGACCGGCACGGTCGTCTTCGGCGGTGACTCGATCGCGGCCGTGCTCAACCGCATCCTGAACCACGACATCGACACCTCGGCGCTGCCCGAGCCGCTCGCGGGGGTGGTGCGGGCGTGCCTGCGCAAGTCGCCGGACGAGCGCCCGACCGCCGACCAGATCCTGCTGCGCCTGCTCGGCCGTACGGCGTCGGACGACGCGTCCACGACGGTGCTCTCCGAGGGCGCCGCGCACGCGGCCGATCCCGCGGCCAGGCCCTTCGCCGGACGCGCGGCCCCTCATCCCGGCGGTCAGCACGGCGGCTCGTACGGCGGGCAGCACGGCGGGTCCGGCGGCGACGCCCGAAGCGGCCCGCACCGGTTCACGGGGGCGGCCGGCAGCGGCCCGCGCGACTCCGCCGGCGGAGCCCGGTACGGCCCTCCCAGCGGTGCCCACAACGCGGCCCACAACGCGGCCCACAATCCGGTCCGCGACACGGCTCACGATCCGGCCCGCAACCCGGCCCGTAACGCGGCGCGCGACGCGGCCTGGAGCGACCGCTACGAGGACGCCACGGGCCCCGTGGTGAGCGTGGGGACCTGGGACACCGAGGCGGCCCGTGCGTTCCTGTCGCCCGCGGTCAGCACCGACGTGCGCGCGGGTGGGGACGTGGGTGCCGCCGTCCCCGCGGGCGGGCCCGCGAAGACCGGACCGCACGGATCAGGGCCGCACGGATCAGGGCCGCATAGATCAGAGCCGCATAGATCAGAGCCGCACGGATCAGGGCCCCAGGGTTCGGGGCCGCACGGGTTGGGTCCGCACGGATCAGAGCCGTACGGATCAGGGCCGCACGGCGGGGGGCGGGTGGAGCCGCACGATCCCGGGCCGGCGCCGTCCCGGCGGTCCCGGCGCAGGAACCTCCTGATCGCCGCGTGCGCGGCCGTGCTCGCCGTCCTGGCCGGCGGGGGCGTGCTCGTCGCGAACGGGATCGGCCTCCTCCCGGGGGCCGGCGGCGAGACCGGCGAGGCGGGAACCTCGTCGTCGAGCGGCCCCCGGCCCGGCCACACGTTCACTTCCGTGCTCGACAAGGTGGCGCGCACCGGGCGGCTCACCATCGGCGTACGCGGAGACCTGCCGGGCGTCGCCCTGCAGCAGGGAACGGGACCCAGCGGGTTCGAGGTCGACCTCGCCACGTACATCGCCAGGCGTCTCAAGGTCCCCGCGAGCGGGATCACCTTCCACCGGATCGGCGTCGGCGAACGGGTGCGGGCCCTGGCCGACGGCGTGGTGGACATGGTCGTCGCGACGTACTCCTACGACGACAACCGCGACGACGCCGTCACCTTCGCGGGCCCGTACTACACGGCCCACGCCGACCTGCTGGTGCTCGCCGGCTCGCGGGTCAGGAGGCTCGACGACCTCGCCGGCCGCCGGATGTGCGCGCCCGCCGGGAGCGCGACGGCCCGCCTCGTCGCGGGCAGGGTGGACGTCGAGCAGGTCCCGGCCGGCAACTACGCGGAGTGCATGAACCTGCTGACCAGCGGAAAGGTCGACGCGGTCCCCGGAGACGACCTGATCATCGCGGGCTTCGCGAACAGGGAGACGGGCCTGAAGCTGTCGGTGCTCGGCGTGCGGCTGCGAGACCAGCGGTACGCCGTCGGCCTGCCCAGGAAGGACCTGCGCACCTGCGCGGCCGTCGAGGGCGCGATCCAGGACCTGTACGACGACGGCACGATGCGGAGCCTGCTGCGCAAGCACTTCGGCAACGTCGACTTCGACTCCGAACGGAAGGCCCCGGCCCCGCTCTCCTGCCGCTGAGTCCCGCCCGCCGCACGTCGGCCGTCAGGACTGCGCGCTTCGGGACCGCGCGCTTCGGGACTGCGCGCTTCAGGACCGGGCCTGGACCTCGGCGATGGCGTCGTCCGCCCACTGGAGCACCATGCGGGTCTGCCGGATCCCGAGGTCCAGGGCGAGATTGCCGAACTTGACCCGCGCCGTCCCCTCCGGGATGGGCGCCGAGTGCTTGGCCGTCCAGAGCGCTTCCAGCTGCGCCAGCTTCTGTTCCGAGTGGGCCCGCAACCGCTCCAGCACGGCCACCGCCTCCGGCGCTTCGAGCAGCGGGACGAGGAACGCCTGCAGCGCGACCTCGCTGCGCGCCGGGCCCGTGGGATCGTGGCCGAGCAGCCATTCGCGCAGCTCGGCGCGGCCCTCCGCGGTGATCGTGTAGATCTTGCGGCCCCGGGCGCCCTCCGCCTCGACCGTCACCAGCCCGTCCGACGCCATCTTGGCGAGCTCCGGATAGATCTGGCTGTGGCCGGCCTGCCAGACGTGGGCCACGGACTTCTCGAACGATTTGGCCAGGTCGTAGCCGCTCGCCGAGCCGTACGCAGTCAGCAGGCCGAGGAGAGCGATGCGCAGGGACATGCCCCCACTATACCTCCGTATTGACATGTAAGCACTGACATGTCACCTTCGACACATGCGATCCAAGAACGGACTCCTCCTCTTCGCCGTGCTGGGCGGCATGTTCCTCGCGATGCTCGACCAGACGATCGTCGGCACCGCGCTGCCCAGGATCGTCGGCGAGCTCGGCGGCACCGGCCTCTACACCTGGGTGGTCACCGCCTATCTGCTGACCTCGACCATCACGGTCCCGCTGTACGGCCGGCTGTCCGACGCGTACGGCCGCAAGCCGCTCCTGCTGGTGGGGGTGGCGCTGTTCCTGCTCGGCTCGATCCTGTCGGGCGCCGCGCAGAGCATGGCGCAGCTCATCGCCTTCCGCGGCCTGCAGGGCCTGGGCGCGGGCGCGCTGCTGCCGCTGTCGCTCGCGCTGGTGGTCGACCTGTTCCCGCCGGAGCGCGGCGGGCGCGTGCAGGGCGCCCTCGGCGGGGTCATGGCGCTGAGCTACCTCGCCGGGCCGTTCCTCGGCGGCCTGTTCACCGACCACGCGAGCTGGCGCTGGGCCTTCTACGTGAACGTGCCGATCGGCGCCGTCCTGGTGGCGATCATCGTGTGGCGGCTGCCGCACCGGCCGGGGCACGGCGGGGCGCGGCCCGACTACCTCGGCATCGCCGTCTTCAGCGCCGCGATCAGCGCGCTGCTCGTCGGGCTGACCGAGAAGGGCGTCGACGGCCACACCTGGACGAGCGGGCCGGTGATCGGGCCGATCGCCGCGTCGCTCGCGCTGCTCGTGGTCTTCGTCGCGGTCGAGCGCCGGGCGGAGCAGCCCATCGTGCCGCTCCATCTCTTCGCGAACCGAACCTACTCGCTGGTCAACGTCGCCTCGTTCTTCACCGCGTTCTGCATGTACGCGGGAGTGGTCTTCCTGCCGCGCTACTTCCAGGAGTCGCGCGGCCTCAGCGCCACCTCCTCCGGGCTGCACATCTACCCGCTGATGCTGGCGATGGTGGCCGGCAGCGCGGTGACCGGCGCGCTCATCTCCCGCACCGGCCGCTACAAGCCCTGGCTCGTCGCCGCGACGGTTCTCCTGGTGGCGGGCACGACGTTGTGCGCGAACCTCGCCGTCGGCACCTCGGAGCCGCTGCTCGTCGTCTGGATGGCGCTGATCGGCCTCGGGATGGGGCCCATGCTCTCGGGCCTGACGGTGGCGATCCAGAGGTCCGTGCCGTCCCGGTACGTCGGCACGGCCAGCGCGAACCTGACGTTCTTCCGGCAGATCGGCGGCTCGGTCGCACTGGCCGTCGCGGGCACGGCGTACGCGTCGGTGGTGACCCGGGAGGCGCCGGCGCACGGCCTGCCCGCCGCGCACGCCGCCGCGACCGCGACGGTGATCCCCTGGCTCGGGGTCGCGGGCGCGGTGGTCGCGCTCCTCGCGCTCGCGCTGCTGCCCAACCGCGACCTGCGGCTCGACCGGTCCGCGGCACCGCGGGAGGACCTGGTCACGGCGTGAGATCACCCCGCCCCGGCGGGGCCGCGCGCGGCGTGTCGGGCGGTCGCGGGGACCGCCCGGACGATTGAATTGATCTCACGCTTTCGGGGGAGCAGCATGGGTCGCAGGGTCGTCACGGGTTTGGTCTGTGTCTTCGTCGCCGGAACGCCGCACCCGGCGCTCGCCGCGCCGGGGGCGGCGCCGGCGCAGGGCCGGTGGGGGACCGCCGATCTCATGGTCGGGATCACCGCGTCGCCGAAGGTGGCGCAACCCGGGCAGCCGCTGACCTACCACGTCAGCGTGCACAACCAGGGCCCGGGAGACGCGGTGCTGCCGACGCTGCGGGTCCGGCTGCCCCGCGACTTCCAGATCCTGAACGTCGGCGTGGCCGAGTGCGGGCCCGGCTCCGCCCGTAACGAGGTGGTCTGCCGGTCCTCCGACGACGTCCTGCCCGGCGGCTCGGGGGACATGACGATCACGGGCATGATCCGGCCGGGCGCGCACGGACCCCTCCGCGCGCGGGCCGACCTGACCTCCGAGGTGCTGGACGACGACGAGACCGACAACACGGCCGAGACGGTGACCAGGGTCGACGAGGGCGCCGACCTGGCCATGCGGTTCAGCTCCTCCACCCGGTACACCCGTCCCGGGCACTGGTTCGCCGTACGGGCGGAGGTGCGCAACCGGGGGCCCCGGGTCGTCCGGGACGCCTACGTGTTCTTCCAGCCGCAGGAGGCCCGGCTCCTGTCGGCGACCGGGGCGCGCTGCCACCGGAACCGCCAGTTCGTCGGCTGCTCGCTGCCGCCGATCAGGTCGGGGTCGCGGGGGCTGCTCAAGCTGGTCTTCCGGGTGCCGTCCCGGGCCTCGCACGCCGTGGCGACGATGGCCACCGTCTACTCGCGCCGGTTCGGCGACCGCCGCCCGGCCAACAACCAGGCCAGCATGCGCGTGGCCCTGCGCCGCGCCTGACCGGCCGTCCGAGCCGTCGCCGCCCGCCGGCCCAGTCGGCTCAGGCGGGCTTGGCGCAGGAGGCCCAGGCGTCGGAGACCATGTCGCGCAGGGAGCCGTGCGCCTGCTTCCAGCCGAGCTCGCGCTGGATCTTCTCCGGCGACGCGACCAGGACGGCCGGGTCGCCGGGGCGGCGCGGGGCGGTGGTCACCGGGATGGGGTGCCCGGTCACCTCCCGGCACACCTCGACGACCTCCTTCACCGAGAAGCCGGTGCCGCTGCCCAGGTTGTAGATCCGGTGCTCCCCGGGCGCGCAGGCGTCCAGGGCGAGCAGGTGGGCCACCGCGAGATCCGTGACGTGGACGTAGTCGCGGACGCAGGTGCCGTCCGGGGTGGGGTAGTCGGTGCCGAACACGCTCACCGACTCCCGCTCGCCGAGCGCCACCTTCAGGATGTTGGGGATCAGATGGGTCTCGACCGCGTGCCGTTCGCGATACTCGCCGTACGCTCCGGCCACGTTGAAGTAGCGCAGGCTGACCGCGCCCAGGCCGTACAGGCCGGCGAAGGCGGTCAGCGCGGTGTCCACGGCGAGCTTGGACGCGCCGTAGGGGTTGCCGGGCCGGGTCGGGTCGGTCTCCACGATGGGCGTGCGCTCCGGCTCGCCGTACGTCGCGGCGGTGGAGGAGAAGACGATCCGGTCCACCCCCGTGCGCCGCATGGCGTCGAGCAGCGCCAGCGTGCCGCCGAGGTTGTTCGACCAGTACAGGCCGGGCCGCTCCACCGACTCGCCCACCAGCGACTTGGCGGCGAAGTGGAGCACGGCGTCGAACCCCTCGGAGAGCACCCCCGCGGCCTCGGTGATCGACGCCTGCACGAACGAGGCGCCGGGCGGCACCGCGTCGGCGTGCCCGGTCGACAGGTCGTCGAGCACCGTGACCTCGTGCCCGCGCTCAAGGAGTTGCGCCGCCACGACGCTGCCGATGTACCCGGCTCCACCAGTAACCAGCAGCTTCACTGTTTACTCCTGTTCAAAAGTGTTTGATTATGTAGGCCCGGGACCTAGCTTACGCGCTTCCCCTGAGGAGCGGGTTAAATGCCACCAGTACCGCAATCTCTGCGAGCCGCGGAGATCGCGGCGACCGGCCGGCATGCCTGACACCCGAACGGACAACTGACGTGAGCAACGTCGCGGTGACCATCGCCCTGGTCCTCATATTCATCCTGATCGGCGGGTTCTTCGCGGCGGCCGAGATGGCGATGGTCTCCCTGCGGGAGAGCCAGATCCGCCGTCTGAGCCGCGAGGGACGCCGCGGCGCGCGGGTGCAGAAGCTCGCCCGCGACCCCAACCGCTTCCTGTCCGCCATCCAGGTCGGCGTGACGGTGGCGACCGTGCTGTCGGCCGCCCTCGGCGCCGACGCGCTGGGCCCGGAGTTCGCCCCGGTCCTGGAGGGGTGGGGCCTGCGGCCGGACGTGGCCGCGCCCGCCGCCTTCGTGACGGTCACGCTCGCCATCTCGTACGTCACGCTCGTGCTCGGCGAGCTCGCGCCCAAGCGGCTCGGCCGTCAGCGGGCGGAGAGCCTGTCGCTCATGACCGCCCCGCTGCTCGACCGGATCGCCACGCTGTCGCGGCCGGTGATCTGGGTGCTGTCGAAGTCGACCAACGGCATCGTACGGCTGGTGGGCGGCAACCCGTCCGCCGACAGGGCGGCCATGACGACCGAGGAACTGCGCGACATGGTCGTGGGGCACAAGGAACTCACGCAGGACGAGCGCGACGTGATCGCCGAGGTGTTCGCGGCGGGCAAGCGCCAGCTCAGGGAGGTCATGCTGCCCCGCACCGAGGTCGAGTTCATGGCCGCGGACACGCCGCTCGCCGAGGCCGCGGTGCTCGCCGCCGCCATGCCGCACTCCCGTTTCCCGGTCTACCGCGACACCTACGACGACGTCATCGGGTTCGTCCACGTACGGGACCTGCTCGACCCGGTCAGGACCGGGCGGCTGGAGCCGATCAGCGAGGTCGTGCCGATCCGGCCGGTCAAGCTCGTGCCGGCCAGCAAGCGGGTGCTCGCCACGCTCGCCGAGATGCGCGACGAGGGCCACCACCTCGCCATCGTGGTGGACGAGTACGGCGGCACCGACGGCATCGTGACGCTGGAGGACCTGGTCGAGGAGCTCGTCGGCGACATCCGCGACGAGTACGACGAGAGCGGCGACGCCGTACGGGTGATCGCCGGTGACGTGGAGGTCGACGGGTTGGTCAACCTGGACGAGTTCCACGCGCAGACGGCGGTGCGGCTGCCCGGCGGGCCGTACGAGACGCTGGGGGGCTACGTCATGGCCTTCCTCGGTCACCTGCCGCAGCGCGGCGAGGTCGCGGAGGCGCCGGGCGTCACGCTGACCGTGACCGAGATGGACGGCCGCCGGGTCTCCCGCGTCCGCGTCACCCGCAATCCCCCCGCGGAGGAGGGCTCCGCCGAAGAGCCCCCGGCCGCGACCGTCTGACGTCCGTCCGGGGCCCGGCGCGCGTGTCGCGGGCAGCCCGGGAGTCCTGACAGAATTGCCCCATGGCTCTCGCTCGCGTCCTGTCCGGCATCCAGCCCACCGCCGACTCGTTCCACCTGGGGAACTACCTCGGTGCCGTCCGGCAGTACGTCGCGTTGCAGGACACCCACGAGGCCTTCTTCTTCATCGCCGACCTGCACGCGCTGACGGTCTCCCCGAAGCCGGAGGAGCTGCGCCGCCGCACCAGGGTCGCCGCCGCCCAGCTCTTCGGGGCGGGCCTCGACCCGGAGCGCGCCTCGGTGTTCGCGCAGAGCCACGTACGCGAGCACAGCGAGCTCGCCTGGTACCTCATCTGCCAGACCGGCATGGGCGAGGCCGGGCGGATGACCCAGTTCAAGGACAAGTCCGCCAGGTACGGCGAGAGCTCGGCCGGAGTCGGCCTGTTCACCTACCCGATCCTCCAGGCGGCCGACATCCTGATCTACCAGGCCGACCAGGTGCCGGTGGGCGTGGACCAGAAGCAGCACCTGGAGCTCAGCCGCGACCTCGCGCAGCGCTTCAACAGCCGCTACGGCCCGACCTTCAAGGTGCCGAACCCCTACATCCTCAAGGAGGTCGAGAAGATCACTGACCTCCAGGACCCGACCGCGAAGATGTCCAAGTCGTCGTCGAGCCCGCAGGGCATCATCGACGTCCTGGAGGAGCCGAACGCGCTGCGCAAGAAGATCATGCGTGCGGTGACCGACACCGGCAGCGAGGTCGTCGCCGACGAGGAGAACAAGCCGGGCGTCACCAACCTGCTGCGGATCCAGTCCGCGCTGACCGGCACGCCGATCCCCGAGCTGGAGGCCCGGTTCGCCGGGCAGGGCTACGGCACCTTCAAGAAGGAGGTCGCCGAGGCGGTCATCGAGACGTTCGCCCCGATCCGCGAGCGTACGGAGAAGCTGCTGGCCGACGAGGCCGAGCTCGACCGGCTGCTGGTCGCGGGCGCGGCCCGGGCCCGGGCGGTGGCCCGCGAGACGATGGCCCAGGTGCGCGAGCGCCTCGGCCTGCTGCCGTCCCCGCCCCTCGACTGACCGGCAGGCCCGCGTGAGCAGGCATCGAGCCCGCTCCGCGGGGTAGACAACCGCGATGAGGTTGGGGATCGTCGAGCAGGTCACCCGGCGGGTGGACGCGGTCAAGGCGACGGGCCGAGTGTGGATCGAGCGCAACCGGATCCGCTTCCGCGCGCTCGACCACCTCATCCGGACCGTGCAGCGCTACCAGGTGCAGACGGGCGACCGGCTGGCCGGCGCCATCACCTACTTCGCGTTCCTGTCGTTCTTCCCGCTGATCGCCCTGGCCTTCGCGCTGTTCGGGTACGTCGTGACGATCCGCCCGGACGCGCTCGCCACGCTCACGGAGGCGATCAACAGCCAGCTTCCCGGGCTCGCCGGGCAGCTGCACATCGACCAGCTCGCCGGTGCGCGGGCGCGGGCCGGGCTCATCGGCCTGCTCGGCCTGCTCTATGCCGGCCTGGGCGCGATGGACGCGCTGCGCGGGGCCCTGCGCACCGTCTGGATGACCTGCGAGCCGCCGCTCAACTACTTCGTCGGCAAGCTGCGCGACCTCGTCGCGCTCGTGCTCATGGGTGTCGTCCTGCTCGCCTCGGTGATCGCGAGCGGCTTCGCCACCGGGGCCACGAACACGGTCGCCGGCTGGCTCGGCCTCGGCTCCTCACCGCTCGCCGGTCTCGGCGTCTGGCTCGCCGGGGTGGCCGCGAGCCTCGTCGCCGACCTGCTGCTCTTCCTGGTCATCCTCGGCTGGCTGGCCAAACCGGGGCAGCCGTTCCTCGTCGTGCTCAAGGGCGCGCTGCTGGGCGCGGTCGGATTCGGGGTGCTCAAGCAGCTCGCCGCGCTGATCCTCTCCAGCACCCTGCACAACCCCGTGTACGGCACGTTCGCGGTGGTCGTGGGGTTGCTGCTGTGGATCAACCTGTCGGCCCGGGTGATCCTCTACGCCGCCGCGTGGACGGCGACGGCCACCCTCGGCCCGCCTCCCGAGCCCACTCCGCTTCCCTCGCCCGCGACCACCCCCACCACCGGTCCCGCGTGACCGCGCGCCTCTAACGCGGGCGCAACCCCTTGAGCGCGGTCTCCACGACCGTGTCGGCGTACTCGGGAGTGAGCGGGCCGCTGCGCTGGAGCCACCGGTTGAGCAGCGGTCCCCACAGCATCTCGATCGCGACGTCCAGGTCCAGGTCGCCGGAGAGCTGCCCGGCCCGCTGCGCGCTGCGCAGCCGCTGCTTCTTGAGCTCCTTCATCGGCCGGTCGAGCCGTTCGGCGTACGCCGCGGCGAGCGCGGGGTCGTGCGGGATCTCCGTGTTGAGCGCGCGCATGGGCTCGTCGTACCGCGGGTCGTTCAGCTCGGCGACCGTGGCGCGCAGGACCGTCTTCAGGTCGGCCTCCAGGTCGCCGGTGTCGGGCAGCGCCGGCGAATCGCCCTCGCCCTCGCTGAGCATCAGGAACGCGTCGAAGAGGACCGCTCCCTTGGAGGGCCACCAGCGGTAGATGGTCTGTTTGCCGACCCCGGCCCGGGCGGCGATCCCCTCGATGCTCAGCTTCGCGTAGCCGACCTCGCCGACGAGTTCGAACGCCGCGGTGAGGATCGCCCGCCGTGAGGCCTCGCTGCGGCGTCTCGTGGCGGGAGTCGTGCCGTGCTGTGCCGTCATGCCGCCGAACCTACCAAAACTGAGACGAGACGGTCCGTCTTGACATGTTTCCGATGCGACGTCACCATGGCTTGAACGAGACGAGACGTTTCGTCCAGTATCGAAAATCCGATTGGAGTCGCATGCGTACGACGACCGACGATTCGGGCCGGGTCTGGTTCATCACCGGTGCGGGACGGGGCCTCGGCCGGGCGTTCACCCGGGCCGCGCTCGACAACGGCGACCGCGTGGTGGCCGCGACCCGGACCGTCGCGCCGCTGGAGGACCTGGCCGCCGGGCACGAGGACAGGCTGTTCGTGCACCCTCTGGACGTCACCGACCGCGCGGCGGTCTTCGCCGCGGTCGCCCGGGCGGCCGAACGCTTCGGCCGGCTCGACGTCGTGGTGAACAACGCCGGGATCATGTCCATGGGGATGATCGAGGAGTTCACCGAGGCCGAGGCCCGGGCCCAGATGGAGACCAACTTCTTCGGCGCGTTGTGGGTCGGTCAGGCCGTAATGCCCCGCCTGCGGGCCCAGCGGTCCGGGCACATCGTGCAGATCTCCAGCATCGGAGCGCTCGGCGGCTTCCCCACCACGGGGTTGTACAGCGCGAGCAAGTTCGCTCTGGAGGGGATGAGCGAGGCTCTGGCGATGGAGGCCGCGCGGTTCGGGGTCAGGGTCACCATCGTCGAGCCCGGCGGCTACTGGACCAACCTCTACAGCGGCATGACCGCGACCACGCCGATCCCTGACTACGCACCCCTGCGGGCGGAGCTGGAGAAGCAGTGGGCCGAGGGATCGGTGGACAGCGACCCCCGGCTGGCCGCCGAGGCCGTGCTGAGGCTCGTCGGCAGCGACGAGCCGCCGCTGCGGCTGCTGCTGGGCGGCACGGCCTACGACCTGGCCTTCGACGTCTCCCGCCGGCGGATGGAGACCTGGGCCCGGTGGGAGGAGGTCAGCCGCGCCGCCGAGCACGCCATCCCCGCCCCTCCCGCTGTCTGACGGGCGCCGTTCGACGGGCGCCGTTCGACGGGCGCCGTCCGGCAGGGGCCGTCTAGCCGGCGGTGTCGCCGGGGGTCCTCCGGCGGCGGCGCAGGGCGTACGCGCCGCCGAGGGCGAGCGCCGCCAGCGCGCCGCCGCCGGCGAGCAGGGGGACGGCCATCCCCGAGCCGCCCGCGGCAGGCTCCTTGCCCGCCACCCGGCGCGCGTCACCGCCCGAGCCGTCCGCCGCGCCGGGCGTCCGCGTGGGCCGTACGGCCAGGGCGGACGACGAGGGCGCGGGGTCGGGCACCGGTTTGACCAGTTCGCCGATGGGGGTGACCCGGCTGCGCGCGGCGAAGCCCCAGTCGAGCAGCTTGGAGACCTCCTCCCAGAAGCCGCCGGGGTGATGCATGATCACGACGATGATCGTGTGGCCGTCGCGGCGGGCCGCGCCCACGAAGCTGCCGAGAGCCTTCGACGTCCAGCCGTTCTTCACGCCGAGCATGCCCTTGTAACGCCCGAGCAGCCGGTTGTGGTTGGCCATCTCGTAGTAGGCGGGCGCCGGGGACTCGCTGGGGTCGGAGTCGTCGTGGTGCTTCTTCTTCTTTTTCTTGCCGTAGTCCTTCGGCGCCGGGAACTTGGCGACCTTCGTGCTGATGTACTCGCGGAAGGCCGGCATCGCCAGCCCGGCCCTGGCGATGAGGGCGAGGTCGTACGCCGAGCTGCGCTGGCCGGGGGCGTCCAGGCCGTTCGGCGTCTTGGCCACCGTGTCGTACGCCTGGAGTTTGCGCGCCTGTCTGTTCATGTCGGCGAGCGTCCTGGGCAGGCCGCCGTTGGCCTCGGCGAGCGCGACCGCGGCGTCGTTGGCGGAGACCATGAGGAGGGCCCGCATGAGGTCGTCGATCTTGTAGATCGGTTCGGGGACGATCCCGACGGCGCTGCCCTCGACGTTGCAGGCCTTCTCGCTCGGCTTGATCTTGCGATTCTTGTCCAGCCTGGGGATCAGCGTCACGGCCGTGAGCGTCTTCAGGGTGCTCGCCGGCAGATAGCGCCCGTGCGGGTCCTTCGCCGCGAGCACCGCGCCGGTGTCCGTGTCGGCGACGAGGTAGGCGGAGGACTCGGTCTTGGGCGGCGCCTTGAAACCGTCCGGCGCGATGACGCCGTGACCGGCCAGCCGTTCCCCGCCGACGGTGGCGGCCCCCGCCGTTCCGGTGGTCCCGGCGGCCGCGGTCCCGCTCGCCTGCGGGGCCGGTGGACTCGGCACGGCACGCGTTCCGGCGGCGGGAGAGGCGCCGAGCAGCGCCGTCGTCAGCAGCCCCGCCGTCGCCCCGGCCGCGGTGAGGGCCCGTAGGTTCGTCCCCATAGGTGGCTCAGCCTAGCCTCGACTGTTTTCGCATGAAGCGACATATGCCCCATAGACCTCGGGGCCACGCGGAGAGCCGTCGATACTGTGAGCATGACGAGACGTGTCTCCGCCTTTCTCGTGGCGCTCGCCGCGTTCATGATCTTCGAGTGGATCAACCTGGGCTTCAACCTCGCCGACGGGCACAAGACGTCCTTCTACGTCGTCCACGGGGTGCTGATCGCGGTGAACATCCTCCTGGCGCTGACGCTCGCGGCCGTGGGCGTGCGGGGATGGATGAGGGGTAGGGCTGACCTCTGACGACGTTGTCCGGCACGACCAAGTGATGGAGGCAAGCGGTGACGATCGAGTTCAATCCCTCGCGGGGTGCGACGCTCGGGGTGGAGTGGGAGCTTCAGCTCGTCGACACGCACACGCGGCATCTGCGCCAGGACGCGAGGGACGTGCTCGCCGCGGTCCCCGACCTCAGTGAGGGCCAGCGGCCCAAGGCGATGCACGAGCTGATGCAGTCGCAGGTCGAGATCATCACCGACGTCTGCCACACGGTCGCGGAGGCCGTACAGGATCTGCGCAAGAGCATCGGCCGGCTGACCGAGGCGGTCGAGCCGCGCGGCATCGCGCTCGCCTGCACCGGGACCCACGCGATCAGCGACTGGCGGGACGCCGTCTACGCGCCCAACCAGCGGTACGTCGAACTGGTCGAGGAGATGCAATGGCTCGCCTGGCGCATCCAGACCTTCGGCGTGCACGTCCACGTGGGCGTCCGGGACCGGGACAAGGTCATCCCGATCGTCAACGCCCTCGCGGCGTACCTCCCGCACTTCCTGGCGCTCACCTCCTCCAGCCCCTACTGGGGCGGGCAGGACACCGGGCTGGCGTCGAGCCGGGCCATCGTCTTCGGCTCGCTGCCCACCGCCGGGCCGCCGCACCTGCTGGCCGACTGGGCCGAGTTCGAGGAGTACATGGACACGCTGATCAAGGCGGGCACGATCCGCAGCATCAAGGAGGTGTGGTGGGACATCCGGCCGCACCCCGACTTCGGCACGATCGAGATCCGGATGTTCGACGGCATCCCCACGCCGCGCGAGGTCGGCATGGTCGCCGCGCTGTCCCAGTGCCTCGTGCAGCAGTTCGACCAGCAGATCGACCGGGGCTACACGCTGCCGCATCCGGCGGCGTGGGTGGTGCGTGACAACAAGTGGCGCGCGACGCGGTATGGTCTCGACGCGGACGTGATCACCGACGACCATGGCTCCACGGCGCCGATGCGCGACGTATTGTATGAACTTCAGCGCGAACTCGAACCGGTCGCCGAGCGGCTCGGCTGTGCCGAGGAACTGGCGGTCGTGACCGACGTGCTGGAACAGGGAAGCTCCTCCGAGCGCCAGCGGGCGATCCTCGCCGACGGAGGGAGCCTCCAGGACGTGGTCGATGCCACGATCATCGAGCTCGCCGAGGACAGGTTCGTGACGTCGAACCCCAACCGCGACGCCGGACATTCGGGCTCCTGAAGGGGTACGCCTGAGATGTACCGGGAAACTTCGCCGCAGTTCTGACAACAGGCGGTGACCGGTGTAAATACTGGGCAATCCGCCGTATCAAGGGGCCGCGGCATGGAAGGATTGTGAATGAAGGGTCGGTGGAGGCGAGACACGCCCGCTCGACCCTTCTGGGCTTTTTCATGACTTTTAGTGATCATATGGACGATCCGATGACCCGTGGCCGGGACGGCTCACCGGAGAAGGGAAGACCCGTGGCCACCTCATCGAAGCTCGCTACGCCGGACGCGGCCGTGCCGGGAAGTGCCGACCTGGCCGGGCAACTGGCGGACTTCCTTCGCGAGCACAACGATGAGCTGATCGAGTTCCGGCGCGATCTGCACGCGCATCCGGAGATCGCCTTCAGCGAGCATCGCACGACGGAGAAGATCGCCGAGCGCATGACCGACGCCGGTCTCACGCCGCACCCGCTGTCCCGCGGGACCGGCCTGTGGGTGGACCTCGGCCGGGGCGAAGGGCCGACGATCGCCCTGCGCGCCGACATCGACGCGCTGCCGATGGAGGACGAGAAGGACGTCCCCTATCGCTCCACGAACCCGAACGCCTGCCACGCCTGCGGCCACGACGTGCACACCACCATGGTCGTCGGCGCGGGGCTGTTCCTGGCGTCGCAGGCCGACGCGGGCGCGCTGCCCGGCCGGGTACGGCTGATCTTCCAGCCCGCCGAGGAGGTGGCGAGCGGCGCCCTGGAGGTCATGCGCGACGGCGGCCTGAACGACGTCGACCGCATCTTCGCGCTGCACTGCGACCCGCGCCTCGACGCCGGTCACGTCGGCCTGCGCACCGGCCCGATCACCGGGTCCTGCGACAGCCTGCGCATCCGGGTGGCCGGCCCCGGCGGGCACACCGCCCGGCCCCACCTGACCGTGGACCTCGTCTACGCGCTCAGCAAGATCGTCACCGAGCTGCCGGCCGCGCTGTCGCGGCGCGTGGACCCCCGGTCCAGCCTCAGCCTCGTGTGGGGCCAGATCTCGGCCGGGTCCGTGGCCAACGCGATCCCGGACGTCGGCATGGCCCAGGGCACGGTCAGGTCCCTGGACGAGGAGGCCTGGCACCAGGCCCCCGACCTCGTCAAGGCGCTGCTCGACTCGGTCGCCTGCGCGTACGGCGTGGACGCCGAGATCGACTACCGGCGCGGCACGCCGCCCACGGTGAACGAGGCCACCAGCATCCAGATGCTGCACGACGCGGTCACCCAGATCATCGGCGAGGGCAGGGCCGTGCCCACCCCGCAGAGCCTCGGCGGCGAGGACTTCTCCTGGTACCTCGAATCGGTGCCCGGCGCGCTCGCCCGGCTCGGCACCCGGCCGCCGGGTGTCGTGGACGAGGTCGACCTCCACCGGCCGCAGTTCGACGTGGACGAGCGCGCCATCGGCGTCGGCGTCAAGGTGCTCGCCGCCACCGCGCTCACCGCCCTGTGGGGCGGCAACCGCTGACACGTCGAGGCGGTGCGTGCCGGGTCCCGACCTGCCGCACCGCCCGGGTTCTCGCTTGACGCCTCCGCGCCGCCGGGGCCTTCGCGCCCTCGGCGTCGGTGGTCACGTGTAGCGCAGCAAGTAGGCGCCCGCACCGCCGCCGGTGGCAAGGAGGCCACCCCCGGGATGCCACGCGATTCCCGTTACCGGCCCGGCGACGCGTAACGCGGCGAGGCACGCCGCGGTGGTCACGTCCCACACACGTACGGTGCCGTCGTTGCTCGCGCTGGCCAGGACGGCGCCGTCCGGAGAGAACGCGCACCGGTCGACCCAACTCGTGTGCCCGCGAAGGACGGCGCGGGGAGCGGCGGCCGCCAGGTCCCACAGGATGATCGTCCCGTCGTCGCTGGAACTGGCGATCATCGATCCGGCCGGTGCGAACGCACACCCGTTCACGACGTCCGTATGGCCTTCGAGAACCATCTCCGGTCGGCCGTCACGCCACACGCGCACAGTGCCGTCGTTGCCGCCACTGATCACACGTGCGCCGTCGGGGGAGAACGCGCAGTCGTTCACACGGTCGGCGTGGCCCCGCAGCACCGTGAGCACCTCGCCGTCCCGTGCCCGCCACAGCCGGACCGTTCGATCGTCGCTCGGCGTCGCGAGCAGTCTTCCATCGGGAGAGAACCGGCAGCCGTTGACGCCTTCGGTATGGCCCGTGAGTTCGACCTCCGGCGAGCCGGAGCGCCACAGCCGCGCGATGCCGTCCGAACTGGACGTCGCCAGCACTGCGCTGTCAGGGGAGAAGGCGCACCCGTTGACCCGGCCCCCATGGCCGGAGAGGGACGCCACCTCTACGCCGTCCTCGATGCGCAGCACGCGTGCGGTGAGGTCATCGCTCGCGGTGGCCAGCAAGCGGCCGTCGGGGGAGAACGCGCACCCGCGGACCCAGGCCCGTTGTGCCGACAGGACCGACGAGGTGCCGTCGGCGGTGCGCCAGATCCGCGCCGTCCCGTCATAGGCCGCGGTGGCCATCAGCCCGCCGTCACGCGAGAACGCGCATCGCCGGATCCAGGCGGTGTGCCCAGACCAGACCTGGAGCTGCACACCGTCGCGCCACAGCCGCACCGTCTCGTCGTGACCGGTCGTCGCGAGCCTTCCGTCCGGCGCGAACTGGCAGTCCGTGACGAAGCCCCGATGTCCGGTCAGCACTCCGGCCGAGGAACCGTCGCGGGTGTCCCACAGTCGCACCGTCGAGTCCGCACCGACAGTCGCCAGCAGTCCGTCGGCGGAGAACGAACATCCCTGCACCCGGTCGGTGTGGCCGTGCAGCCTCATGAGCAGGCGTCGGTCGCGAACGGACCAGAGCCGCACGATCCGATCGTGTCCCGCGGTCGCGAGCAGCATGCCGTCGGGAGAGAAGGCACAACAGGTGACGGGCCCCGCGTGGCTCATCAGCACCGCCACGCAGGCGCCGTCCGGGACCGACCACAGCCGCGCGGAGCCGTCCGTGCTCACGGTCGCAAGTAGCGTGGCGTCCGGAGAGAAAGCGCAGTCGCCGACCAGCCCGCCGTGGCCCACCAGGATTTCTTGGGGCGTGGCGTCGCTCACTCGCCAGAGCCGTACGGTGTGGTCGTCGCCTCCCGTGGCCAGCAGCGTGCCGTCGGGGGAGAACGCGCATGTCCAGACGCCGCCGCTGTGTCCTTCCAGCACTCCTCGCGCCGTCCCGTCCGGTGTGTGCCAGAGCCGGACCGTCTGATCGTCACTGGAGGTGGCCAGCAGCGTGCCGTCCGGTGAGAAGGCACAGTCGGTGACTCCGCCGGTGTGGCCGACGGACGCCTCCCAGTCGGGTAACGGCCACGCCGGCTCCAGGCGTGGGCGCGGCAGGGTGCGGCGGTAGGCCGAATACACCTCTTCGAGCCCTTCGACGCCCCGCACGCGGCTGGCCAGAGTGGCGCCGATCGCAGTGGCGGGGTCGATGGGGCCGAACAACCGTGCGACCGGTGCCAGCACCGACCGGAGAGCTTTCGCGGCGGGTGTGGCACCGAGTTCGAGATCGGTCAGCGCGCCGACGAGCGACCTCTGGTGCAGCGTCTTCGCCGCCACCCACCGTAGATCGCTCACGGGTTCGATCGGCAGGCCCGCCTTGTGCACGTGGTAGGGCAGGAACCGCCACAGGTACTCGGCCTCGGCGGGGAGGTCCCACCACTTGTCGCCGACCAGCCGTTCGACACCCCGGACCAGCCGGACGTGCACCGACGCCTCGTCTGTGAGGCAGGTTCTCAGGTAGCTCCGGATCACGTCGTGGAGCAGTAGACGTGGGCCGGGCGCATCGAGCCGGTAGTCCGCGATCAGCCCGACGCTCGTGAGCTCCTCACAGGCCGCCTCCACGTCACCTGGCCACAGCAAGGAGAGGACGGTCAACGGAATCGGCACGTCCTCCGGGAAGATCGCGAGATCCAGACAGCGTGCCCGTCCGGAAGGCGACAACAGCCCCAGGCTCGCCTCCACGGTGGCGGCGACCGCCTGGGCGCGGTCATCCGGCCGGGATGGGTCCAGCGCGGCGGGACCCTGCGCGGTCAGGCGTCCCAGCACCCAGTCGACGGCTTCGGCGCTCGCCTCACCGCGAGCCGTCCGGCGCCGCAGCACGCTGTTGACCAGCCCCAGGAGCACCGGCCACCGGCCGCACGCGGCCGCCAGCGCGTCGGCCCGCTCTGCCGGGAAGTCGGTGATTCCCTGGGTGATCACCAGCCTCGCCTGCTCCGGGGACATGACGTCCACCAGGAAGCGTGCCGCGGCGGGGGGCAGCAGATCCGGGACGCGGGTCGTGACCAGCCTCGTGCACCTTCCGCCACCTACCCGGAACGGCCGCAGTTGCGATTCGTGCCAGACGTCGTCCAGGACCAGCAACAGGGGATCCCGCTCATCCAGCAGTCGTCCCAGTTCCGCGCCTGCGATCAGTGGATCGGCGATCGAGGGCCGCCGTCCCGACACCACGAACGCCAGATCGTTGATCCGCTCGGCGAGCGCGGCGTCGCGGGTCTCCTGGCCGATCGTCAGCCACAGCAGGCCGCCGCGGTAGAAGTCGTACACCTCCGGGCGGTGACACGCCCAGGCCGCGAGGGTGGTCTTGCCGAAGCCGCCCGCTCCGTGCAGCGCGGTGGACAGCCCGATCTCCTGTGCGTCGGCCGCGAGCAGGGTCTCCAGCAGCACATCTCCCACCTCGGGCCGTTCGATCACGTGGTCGAGCGGAGGCGCCATCCATGGCCGAGTGGCGGGCGCTGCGGGACCGATCAACTGGCCGACCTGAACGACATTACCGACAATGACGCCGGAAATCTCGTTCCTGATCTGCGGCGGCTCGGACACCTGATTGATATCGTCCGGTATCTTTCCCCGTTCTCGTTCAGTCGAAGGTTATTCCGCCATGGATTTCGCGGGCCTGGACGACGTTCTTCGCCTGGCCCGTGAAGGAGTTCACGACCGCGTTGTTCTGTGCCTGAACCCACAGAGCGTGGCAGTCCCGCTTGAACGCGGGGTCGCGGGCGAACTCGGCGTCGATCACCTCGGCTGCCTGTTCCTCGTCGTCGAGGACCGCCGGTCTGTCGCGGAAACGCCTGCGGATCCGGCCGATGAGGGTGGCGAGAGCGTCACCCGCTGATTCGCCGGTACGTGTCGCGAGGCCGGTCGCCACGGCGCCGGCGATCGCCACGGTGATGGGATCCAATGAAACCTCCGTGGTTCCGGACCGCAAGTCGGGGCTGCACCCTCCATGATGAGCGAGAAAAGGGAGACAGAAAAGCATCCGATGCCGGCTTGGTCGCCTCTGCCATGGCCGTCGCGGCTGCTTCAACCATGGTGGGCGAAGCGCGCGCGGGACCTTGTTCATCGGTGGCCGGAGGGCCTACGGCGATGATTCTCCGCGCACCGGTCCGGGCCGCAGGACCATGGCCCCGGCGCTCCGCCAAGGTCGGCACGGGCGTGGGCATCCGGGCGGCCCGGGTGCGAGATCGTTCATGGGGAGGTAACGGTTCCCCCGGCTAAGTCGCTGGTCACAGCCCGGACTGGGCTCAATAACGGACATGTTGCGGAGTGGTATGCGGGTTTGGTCTATGCAGGTCAAACAACTATCTTCCGTGCAGGGTTGCCGTGCGTTCCTGCGTGCGTGCGACGAGGGACGGCGGGGAACGGAAGGGGAGTCAACATCTTGCTCCGCAATCGAGTTAGCAGACTGGCCGCCGCCACCATGGGTGGCGCCTTGCTCATGGCCGCCGCCGCGTGTGGGGGCGGCGACGACACCACCACCGGAGCCACGGCCGGCGCGTCCTCCGCGCCCGCCGCCGCCGGCGCGAAGGTGGGCATGGCGTACGACATCGGCGGCCGCGGCGACGGTTCGTTCAACGACGCCGCCGCCAGGGGCCTCGACCAGGCCGAGTCGGAGCTGAAGATCGAGAAGAAGGAACTGGAGGCGACGGCGGGGGAGACCGACGCCCAGAAGGAGGAGCGGCTGCGCCTGCTCGCCAACGGCGGGTACAACCCGGTCATCGCGGTGGGCTTCGTCTACTCGGGCCCCTTGGTGAAGGTCGCCAAGGAGTTCCCCGACGTCAAGTTCGCCATCGTCGACGACGACGCCGCCAAGGCCGACAACATCACCAACCTGATGTTCGCCGAGGAGCAGGGGTCGTTCCTCGTCGGCGCCGCGGCGGCGCTGAAGTCCGAGAAGGGCAACATCGGCTTCGTGGGCGGCGTCGACGTGCCGCTGATCCACAAGTTCGAGGCGGGCTTCGAGGCCGGCGCGAAGGCCGTCAAGCCGGACATCAAGATCCAGACCAAGTACCTCACCCAGCCCCCGGACTTCGGCGGCTTCGGCGACCCGGCCAAGGGCAAGACCGCCGCGACGGGCATGTACGACGCCGGCGCGGACGTGGTCTACCAGGCGGCCGGCGGCTCCGGCGGGGGCGTGTTCGAGGCGGCCAAGGCCGCCAAGGCGATGGCGATCGGGGTCGACTCCGACCAGGCGGCCCTCCCGGCGTACGCCGACTTCAAGGACGTGATCATGACGTCCATGATCAAGAAGGTCGACGTGGCCGTCTTCGACTTCCTGAAGAACTTCACCTCCGGCACGGTCAAGGCCGGTCCGGCCATCTACGACCTCAAGGCCGGCGGCGTCGACTACTCCACGACCGGCGGCAAGATCGACGACATCAAGCCGAAGATCGACGAGTACAAGCAGAAGATCATCAGCGGCGAGATCTCGGTTCCGAGCTCCTGACCTGCGCAATCAAGGGGCCCGGTGGCACCCGCCCCGGGCCCTTTTGTTCTACTCTGACTACCACTTGACCGTCATCGGGCACTCCGCGAGGAGGAGGCCGCCATTACCGTCGCCACCGCTACGGCACCCGCAGTAGAGCTCTCCGGGATCACCAAGAGGTTCCCGGGAGTCGTCGCCAACAGCGACATCCACCTCCGCGTCGCCCGAGGGCACATCCACGCCATCGTCGGCGAGAACGGCGCGGGCAAGTCCACGCTCATGAAGATCCTCTACGGGATGCAGCGGCCCGACGAGGGCGAGATCCGCGTCGACGGGTTACCCGTGGGGTTCCACACTCCCGCCGACGCCATCTCCGCCGGCATCGGGATGGTCCACCAGCACTTCATGCTGGCCGACAACCTGACCGTCCTGGAGAACGTGGTGCTCGGCAGCGAGCCCCGCCGAGGCGGGGTCGCCCTCGACTTCGCCGCCGCGCGCAGGAAGATCAAGGACATCTCCGACGCGTACGGCCTGGGCGTGCGCCCCGACGTGCCGGTGGAGGAGCTGGGGGTCGGCGACCGCCAGCGGGTGGAGATCCTGAAGGTGCTCTACCGGGGCGCCCGCATCCTGATCCTGGACGAGCCGACCGCCGTGCTCGTGCCGCACGAGGTGGACGAGCTGTTCGACAACCTGCGCGGCCTGGTCCGCGAGGGACTGACGATCCTGTTCATCTCCCACAAGCTGGACGAGGTGCTGCGGGTCGCCGACGCCATCACCGTCATCCGGCGCGGCACCACGGTCGCGACCGTGGACCCGAAGGACGTCACCTCCCGCAAGCTCGCCGAGCTCATGGTCGGCAGCGCGCTGCCCAGCCCCGAGACCCGCGAGTCGACCGTCACCGACGTCGTCGCCCTGTCCGTACGCGACCTGACCGTGCGCACCGGCGACGGGCGGCCGGTGGTCGAGAACGTGAGCTTCGACATCCGCAAGGGCGAGGTGCTCGGCATCGCGGGCGTCGAGGGCAACGGCCAGGCGGAACTGGTCGAGGCGATCATGGGCATGCGCCCCTGCGAGGTGGCCGCGCTCACCCTCGGCGGCACCGACATCTCCCAGTGGCCGACGCTCAGACGGCGCGCGGGCGGGATCGGCTACATCCCCGAGGACCGCCACCGGCACGGCCTGCTGCTGGAGTCCCCGCTGTGGGAGAACCGCATCCTCGGTCACCAGACGCGCAGGCCGAACGTCAGGGGGCCCTGGATCGACCGCGCGGGCGCGCGGGCCGACACCCGGCGGATCGTCGAGGACTACGACGTCCGCACCCCCGGGATCGACGTGGACGCCGCCGCGCTGTCCGGCGGCAACCAGCAGAAGCTGATCGTCGGCCGCGAGATGAGCGGTGACCCCGTGCTGCTCATCGCCAGCCATCCCACCCGCGGCGTCGACATCGGCGCGCAGGCGGCGATCTGGGACCACCTGCGCACCGCGCGCGCAGCCGGGCTGGCCGTGCTGCTGATCTCCGCGGACCTGGACGAGCTGATCGGGCTGTCCGACACGCTCAAGGTGATCCTGCGCGGCAGGATCGTCGCCGACGTCGATCCCGCGAACGTGACGCCCGAGCAACTGGGCTCGGCGATGACCGGCGCCGGGGAGGGCGTATGAACGGCTTCCTCGACCGGGTGCTCGGCCGGGTCCGGCTGGGCGGCTGGCTCGCCGTGGCCGCGCCGGTCGTCGCGGTCGTCTTCGCGGTGCTGATCACCTCGGTGGTCCTGCTCGTCGCCGGCAAGGAGCCGGTGGAGGCGTTCACCACGCTCGCGGACTACGGCACCCAGCCGCGGTCGATGGTCATGATCCTCAACACCGGGGTCATGTACTACATCTCCGCGCTCGCGGTGGCCGTCGGCTTCCGGATGAACCTCTTCAACATCGGCGTGGACGGCCAGTACCGCCTCGCGGCCGTGATCGCGGCCGGGCTCGGCGGCGCCGCCGTCGTCCCCGGTGTGCTGAACATCGTCCTCGTGGTCGTCGCCGCGGTGGTCGTCGGGGCGCTGTGGGCCGCCATCGCCGGCCTGCTCCGGGTCTACCGGGGCGTGAGCGAGGTCATCTCGACCATCATGCTGAACGCGATCGCCACGGGCCTCGGGTCCTGGCTGGTCAGCGAGCACTTCGGCGTGCTGACCGGCAACGACCTCGGCACCCGGCCGATCCCCGACGACGCGCACGTGCCCGGCATCCCGCTCGTCGCGGGCACGCCGGTGCTGGTCAACGGGTTCATCGTGGTCGCGATCCTGCTCGGCGCCGCGTACTGGGTCGTGCTCAACCGCACCCGGTTCGGCTTCGAGCTGCGGGCGACCGGCAAGTCCGAGTCGGCCGCGGTTGCCAGCGGGGTCGGCGTGAAGAAGATGATCGTCGTCACGATGGTCATGTCGGGGGCGATCGCCGGCCTGATCGGCATGCCGGAGCTGCTCGGCGCCTCCTACAAGTACAGCAACAACTTCCCCGCCGGCCTCGGCTTCACCGGCATCGCGATCGCCCTGCTCGGCCGCAACAGCCCGGTCGGCATGGCGGTCGGCGCGCTGCTGTGGAGCTTCCTGGACAACTCGTCGAACCAGCTCCAGCTGCTCGACATCTCCAAGGAGATCGTCCAGATCATGCAGGGCGTCGTCGTGCTCTCCGTGATCATCGCGTACGAGCTGGTCCACCGGTACCGGCTCGTGGCGGAGCAGCGCCGGGTGAGCCGCCAGCTCGCCGCCCCGGTGGAGCCGCCCAGGGCGGAGGCGGCGGTATGAGCGGGCGAATCGGTCAACGCGGCGCGGCGGACGGAACTGAGGAGACGGCATGACGGCGACGGACCTTCCGGTCGAGCGCCCGGTCGAGACGCCTCCGGCGCGGCGGTTCCGGCTGTCGGCGCCGGTGCTCCTGCTCGGGCTGGCCGGGCTGGTGGTGCTGCTGTCGGTCGCGCGCCTGGTGACCGGGGCGAACGACATCACGTCGGCGGGCACGGTCAGCGCCGCGCTCGGCCTCGCCGTGCCGATCGGCCTCGCGGGGCTCGGCGGCCTGTGGTCGGAGCGGGCCGGCGTGGTCAACATCGGCCTCGAAGGCATGATGGTGCTCGGCACGTGGTTCGGCGCCTGGGGCGCGCTCCAGTTCCACAGCCCGTGGGCGGGCGTGCTCGCCGGCGCGATCGGCGGGGCGCTGGGCGCGGCGATCCACGCGGTCGCGACGGTGACCTTCGGCGTCGACCACATCATCTCCGGCGTCGCGATCAACATCGTCGGCGTCGGCGTCACACAGTACCTGTCCCAGCTCGTCTTCAACGGCATGCCGGGCGGCGGCACCAAGAACTCCCCGCCGCTGCCGAAGATGGGCACGGTGAGCCTGGGCTTCCTCGACGACCCGCTGCGTACCGTCGAGGCGAACCACTGGTTCGTGCTGTCCGACTTCGCGGGCGTGCTGCGGGGCATCACCCAGGGCGTGTCCTGGTTCACGATCCTGGCGATCCTGCTGGTCCCGCTGTCGCTCTACATCCTGTGGCGCACGCCCTTCGGGCTGCGCCTGCGGGCGTGCGGCGAGCGGCCGGTCGCGGCCGAGTCGCTTGGTGTGAACGTCTACCTCTACAAGTGGGCCGCGGTGCTCGTCTCCGGCCTGCTCGCCGGGCTCGGCGGCGCGTTCCTGTCGCTGGTGGCCGCCGGCATCTACCGGGACGGCCAGACGGGCGGGCGCGGCTACATCGGCCTCGCCGCCATGATCTTCGGCAACTGGCGGCCGGGCGGGCTCGCCGGGGGCGCCGCGCTGTTCGGCTACACCGACGCGCTCCAGCTCCGCCAGGGCGGCATCTCGGTGCACGCGCTGCTGCTGGTCGTCGCGCTCCTGCTCGCCGCCGTGGCGGTCTACCAGCTCGTACGGCAGCGGCGGGCAGTCGCGGCGCTCGTCACCGGCGTCGTGGCGATCGCGGTGTTCGCGGTCTTCGCCCTGACGGACACCGTTCCGGAGCAGTTCACCTCGTTCACCCCCCACCTGACCACGCTGCTGGTGTTGTCGCTGGCATCGCAGCGGCTGCGGATGCCGGCGGCCGACGGCGTCCCGTACCGAAGGGGGCAGGCGAAATGACCATCGACTGGGAGGCGCTGCGCGAGGCGGCCCGCGAGGCCATGACCCACGCGTACGCGCCGTACTCGAAGTTCCCGGTGGGCGCGGCGGCGCTGGCCGACGACGGCCGCACCGTCACCGGCTGCAACGTGGAGAACGCGTCGTACGGCATCGGGCTGTGCGCCGAGTGCGGGCTCGTCTCGGCGCTGCACGCGAGCGGCGGCGGCCGGCTGGTGGCCTTCACCTGCGTGGACGGCCACGGCGAGCTGCTGATGCCGTGCGGGCGCTGCCGCCAGCTGCTGTTCGAGCACGGCGGCGCCGATCTGCTGGTGGAGACGCCCGACGGGCCGATGCGGATGGCGGACTTCCTGCCGTTCGCCTTCGGGCCAGACGACCTTTCGCGATAAAGGGGGAAACGTGGGGTTCGACGCGATCGAGGTCATCGTCGCCAAGCGGGACCGCGGCGAGCTGTCGGCCGCCCAGATCGACTGGGTGATCGACGCGTACACGCGCGGCGAGGTGGCCGACGAGCAGATGTCGGCGCTGCTGATGGCGATCCTGCTGAACGGCATGAACCGCAGGGAGATCGCGGACTGGACCCAGGCCATGATCAGGTCGGGGGAGCGGATGGACTGGTCCGCCCTCGACCGGCCCACCGCCGACAAGCACTCCACCGGCGGGGTCGGGGACAAGATCACTCTCCCGCTGGCCCCGCTGGTCGCCGCGTGCGGCGCGTACGTGCCGCAGCTGTCCGGGCGTGGCCTCGGGCACAGCGGCGGCACGCTGGACAAGCTGGAGTCGATCCCCGGCTGGCGGGCGTCCCTGTCCAACGAGGAGATGCTCGGCGTGATCCACTCGGCCGGCGCGGTCGTGTGCGCGGCGGGCGCGGGCCTCGCGCCCGCCGACCGCAAGCTCTACGCGCTGCGCGACGTCACCGGCACGGTCGAGTCGATCCCGCTGATCGCCTCCTCGATCATGTCGAAGAAGATCGCCGAGGGCACGGGCTCGCTGGTGCTCGACGTGAAGGCCGGCTCGGGCGCGTTCATGAAGACCGTGGACGACGCCCGGGAGCTCGCCCGGACGATGGTCGAGCTCGGCACCGACGCCGGGGTGCGCACGGTCGCCCTGCTTACCGCGATGGACCGGCCGCTCGGCCTGAAGGTCGGCAACGCGCTGGAGGTGGAGGAGGCCGTCGAGGTGCTCGCCGGCGGCGGCCCGGCCGACGTGGTCGAGCTCACCGTGCGGCTGGCCGAGGAGATGCTGGAGGCGGCCGCCGTGCCGGGCGCCCGGGATCCCGAGCAGGCGCTCAAGGACGGTTCGGCGATGGACGCCTGGCGGCGCATGATCGGCGCCCAGGGCGGCGACCCGGACGCGCCGCTGCCGAAGGCCGCCGAGTCGGCCGTGGTGACCGCTCCCGCCTCGGGCACGCTGGTCACGCTCGACGCGCTCAAGGTCGGCGTGGCGGCCTGGCGGCTCGGCGCCGGACGGGCCCGCAAGGAGGACCCGGTGTCGGCGGGCGCGGGCATCGTCCTGCACGCCAAGCCCGGCGACGAGGTCCGGGCCGGCGCCCCGCTGATGACCCTGTACGCCGACGAGGCCGGCCGGTTCGACCGGGCCCTCCAGGCGCTCGACGGCGCGTACGAGATCGGCGTGGACGGCGGCGCGGACCTGCTGCCCCTGGTCATCGACCGCGTCACCGCCTGACCTCCCGCGCGTTCCGGCCCGGCTCAGCGGGGGATGAGCAGCGCGCCCATGCCGACGAACAGGCCGCCGGTGAGCAGGTCGAGCCTCTTCCTCAGCCGCCCGTAGCCCCTGGTGATCCACGGGCTGCCGGCCAGGAAGGCCACAGCGGAGAACCAGGCGAACGCGACGGCCAGCATCGCGCCGAGCGTGACCGTTCGCATGACGAGGTTCGCGTGGTGCGGGAGCAGGCTGGCGAACAGGGCGCCGAAGAAGACCAGAGCCTTCGGGTTGGCGAGGTTGGTCAGCAGCCCGGCGCGCCACTCGCGCAGTCTGCCCGGACGGCGCGCGGCGATGGCCGGCGGCTCGTCGTCGGCCTGGGGCGACCGCTTGCGGGCGGCGCGGATGGTCGCGACGCCGAACGCGACGAGGAACAGCGCGCCGGCGACGCGGGCGGCGGTGTAGAGCCACTCGAACCGCTGGACGAGCATGGTGACGCCGAACAGACCGGCGACCGCCCACACCCCGATGCCGGTGACGACGCCCGCGGCCACGCGTACGCCGCTGCGCCGTGACCCGCCGGCCGAGTGTCTGAGCACGATGAGGAAGTCGGGGCCCGGGCTCATCACGACCAGGATCCAGACGCCGAGCAGGGGGAGTATCGGCAACCACGACATGGGCTGGTCCTTCCTGGCCGGTCTGGCCGGCCGTGGGGGGATTCGATCGGCTCAGCCGGTCACGGGCGAGGCGATGACGACCGTGACGTCCGCCGGGCCGTCGCCGGTGCTGTAACGGTGCGGGCGGTCGCCGGCGAAGGCCAGCAGGTCGCCCGGCGCGAGGAGGCGGGGGTCGTCGGCCGGCCCGGCCGTGACCTCGCCCGCGGCGACCAGCAGGTGTTCGACGGTGCCGGGGGCGTGCGGGATGCCGTCGAGGTCGGTGCGCGGGGGCATGCGCAGCCGCCACAGCTCCAGGCTGTGCCCGCTGCCGATGCGGCGCAGCAGTTCGCGTGTCGGACCGTCGGCGGCCGCGAGCGTCGAGGGCAGGTGGACGGGACCGGCGTCGGTGTCCCTGGTCAGCAGGTCGGTCAGGGGAATGTGCAGGGCCAGGGCGACGGCTTCCAGCGTCTCGATCGTCGGATTGCCGGTGCCCGCCTCCAGGCTGGACAGCGTCGCCTTGCCGAGACCGGCCCGGCGGGCGAGCTCGGCCGCGCTCATCCCGCGCTGCTGCCGGCGCAGCCGGATCTGCGCACCGATCGCCGCCGCCGCCCCGCTCACGATGTCATTCTGAAAAGAACCATACGTTCATTATAACGAACGATAATCCGTGTCGGTCTCGGCGAGCGCGTCGCCGAGGGGCGTGCGGTAGTACAGGACGGACCGCCCGGCGCGGCGGCGCCGTACGAGACCGGCGTCGAGCAGCACCCTGAGGTGGCGGCCGACGGACCCGAGCGGCCGGCCGGTGAGCGCCACGAGGTGGGTGGTGCTCTTCGGCGCGGCGAGCAGCACGAGCACCCGCGCCCTCGCCGGTCCGAGCAGCCTGCCCAGCGCCTCGGGCGCCGCCGGGCCGCCGGGCTCCGCCAGTGCGCCGGAGCAGGGGTAGACCAGGGCGTAGCTGTCGGCGCTGAGCATGTTCGGCGCGTCCTTCTCCCAGGTGCTCGGGGCGGTGGCGCTGATGTCGGCGGCCGACCGGCTGCCCCCGCGCGCCGCGATGACGGGCCTGGCGCTGGTGTTCTGCGGCGGCACGGTCGCGCTCGCCGTACCCGGCCTGCCGCTGTGGGCGCTGTTCGCCGTCGTCCTCGGCATGGGGCTCGCCGCGTCCCTCGGCAGCGGGGTCAGGTTCGGGCTGCTCAACGAGATCCTGCCGAGGGACGGATACCTGCTGGGCCGTTCGGTGCTCAACATGTCGGCCGGCGTCCAGCAGATCGCGGGTTTCGCCGCCGGGGGGCGTGCTCGTGACCGCCCTCTCCCCGCGCGGCACCCTGCTCGTGGGGGCGGGGCTGGACCTCGCCGCCGCCCTCGTCGCCCGATGGGGGCTCGCCGCCCGTCCGCCCCGGGCACAGGGACGGCCCTCGCCCGCCGAGACGTGGCGGACCAACCGTAGGCTGTGGTCGTCGCCGGCGCGCCGTCGTCTCTACCTGGCCCTGTGGGTGCCCAACGGACTGATCGTCGGCTGCGAGTCGCTGTACGTCGCCTATGATCCGCGGCACGCCGGGACGCTGTTCGCCTCCGCCGCCGCGGGGATGCTCGCGGGAGACACCCTGCTGGGGCGGTTCGTCCCGAAGCGGTGGCGCGAGCGGCTGAGCGCTCCGCTGCGGCTGCTGCTGGCCGTGCCGTACCTGGTCTTCCTCCTGCACCCCGCCCTGCCGCTCGCGGTCGCGGCCGTGGGGCTCGCCTCGGCCGGATACTCGGCCGGCCTGCTTCTCCAGGAACGCCTCATGGCCGTCACGCCCGAGGAGATGAGCGGGCAGGCGCTGGGGCTGCAGTCGTCCGGCACGATGACCATGCAGGGGGTTGGCGCCGCGATCGCCGGTTCCGTCGCCCAGCTCACCTCGGCCTCGGCCGCCATGGCCGCCATGGCCGCGGTCTCCGTCGCGGTCACGCTGACCCTGGCGCCCGGCCTGCGTCCGGAGAGATATGGGAAAGTCTCATGTGCGTAGAGATCAGGGCTTCGTGACCGGCGGTGCCGGGGCAGGCCGTGACGGAGGGAGGCACGTGTCCAGGGACATCCGGCATGTCGAGATCGGCGTCGCCGATCTGGCCCGTTCGCTCGACTTCTACCGGAGCCTGCTGGACCTCGCCGAGGTGGAGGGCCCCGCGGGAGAGGCGGGGGTGGCCTGGCTGACGGCGGGTCCCGTGCTGCTCAAGCTCGTCGAGACGGGCGACGGCGACCTCGGCGGCTGGGTGAACGACGACCTCCAGCGCGGCATCCGGCACATCGGCTTCAAGGTCGGGGACGTCGACCTGCGGGCCGAGCGCGTACGCGACGCCGGGGTGCCCTTCACGCTCCCGCCGCTCGACGCGGTCGGCGGCGTGCGCATCGCGTTCTTCCAGGACCCGGACGGCACGCACCTGGAGATCACCGACAACTACCTGCGGTATCACCGCGTCGCCTCGCCCGAACTCGCCGAACGCGAACGGCTGGCCACCCTGAGCAGGCCGCGTACGGCGCCGCCGGTTTTCGACCATGTGGCGGTCACGTCGGGAGGGCTCGACGCCGCGCTGGCCTTCTACCGCGACACCCTCGGGTACGAGGTGATCGGCCAGATCACCCAGGACCAGGATCCCCGGGGCTTCCTGATCACCTACCTGCTGGCGGGGCCTGCCGTACTGGAGGTGTTCACGTTCACCGCGGCGACGACGCCGAGTCCCTGGACGGCCGACCCCGGCCGGCGCGGCTTCCGGCACGTCGCCCTCGCCGTGGACGACCCCGGGAGGGAGGCCGGGAGGCTGGTCGCGTCCGGCGCCCGGGTCGCGGGGGACGGACTGCTCGTCGACCCGGACGGCGTCCCGTTGGCCCTCGCGGGCACCGCCTGACCGACCCGCCCGTGACGGTCAGGCCTGGCGGGAGGTCGCGTCCTCCGGAGCGGCGTCCTCGGCCAATTTCGCGCAGCCGGCGTCGACGAGGTGCGGGAACAGGTGCGCGGACAGAACCGCTCTGTGGGTGGGGGTCGCCTCGGCGTGCCGGCGGCGGCCCTCCTCGGTGATATGCACGAACACTCCGCGCCGGTCCGCCTCGCACAGGGCGCGGGCGACCAGTCCTTCGCGTTCCAGCCGTGCGATGAGGCGGGAGAGCGCGCTCTGGCTCAGGTGGACCTGGTCGGCGAGCCCCTGCACGCGGAACTTGACCTCGCCCGGCTCCTGGCAGGACGACCGGCCCTCCGCGAGGCGCTCCAGCACCTCGAACTCGCTCACTCCGAGCCCGTGCTTGTCGCTGAGCTCGCGCTCCAGGACGCATGACACCTCGGCGTGACGGGCGAGCAGCGCGCGCCAGGCCATGACCACGAAATCGGTGTCGGTGTCGTTCATGCGAGACCGCCTTTCTGCGCGCGACCATACCACCCACGCAAACTACATGCAACAACATTAAATGCTTGTGCATTGAATGCGCGTGCATGTAAGTTCTGGCCCATGATTTCCTCCACCAAGGACGAGCGCTGGGGGGCCCGCCTGTGGGGTGCCCTCACGGTGCTCTGCGCCGTCGTGTTCCTCGACGCCCTCGACGTGTCGATGGTCGGGGTGGCGCTTCCGTCCATCCAGGCCGATCTCGGGATGACCACCACCTCGCTGCAGTGGGTGGTGAGCGGTTACGTGCTGGGGTACGGCGGTCTGCTGCTGCTCGGGGGCCGGACCGCCGACCTGCTCGGCCGTCGCCGGGTGTTCCTGTCGGCCCTGGTCCTCTTCGCCGTCGCCTCGCTGCTCGGCGGGCTGATGAGCGACGGGACGCTGTTGATCGCGGCCCGTTTCGCGAAGGGCGTCAGCGCCGCGTTCACCGCGCCGGCCGCGTTGTCCATCATCACCACGACCTTCGCCGAAGGACCCGCCCGCAACCGGGCGCTGAGCATCTTCACCGCCTCCGGCGCCAGCGGCTTCTCACTCGGGCTGGTGCTGTCCGGCGTGCTCACCGAGATCGGATGGCGCTGGACGTTCCTCATGCCCGTACCGGTGGCCATCATCGCGCTGGTGGCCGGGGCGCGCCTGCTGGAGCGGAGCGATGAGCGCGGGGAGGGCGGCCACGACCTCCTCGGCGCCGTGACCATCACGGCCGCGATGCTGCTCATGGTCTTCGCCGTGGTCGAGGCGCCCAAGGTGAGCGTGGCGCGCACCGTGGTGTCGCTGGCGGCGTCCGCCGCCCTGGTCGGCCTGTTCGTCCGGCTGGAGTGGAGGGTGCGGCACCCGCTGGTCCGGCTCGGCATCCTGCGCTCCGCACCGCTCGTCCGGGCCAACGTCGGGCTGGTCATCCTGTTCGGCTCGTACGTCGGCTTCCAGTTCGTGGCGATGCAGTACTTCCAGAACCTGCTGGGCTGGAGCGCCCTGACGACCGCGCTGGCGTTCCTTCCGGCCGGACTGCTGGTCGCGGTCGGCTCGACCACGATGGGCAGGCTCGCCGACCGCTTCGGCACCGCGCGCCTCATCGTGGTGGGGTCGGTCGCGCTGCTCGCGGGCTACGCGGTGTTCCTGCGGGTGGACCTGCACCCCGGCCTGTTCACGATGGTGCTGCCCGGCATGCTCCTGCTGGGCGTCGCGTTCGCGCTGTCCTTCCCCTCGCTCAACATCCAGGCGACCGCCGGGGTCGACGACGAGGAGCAGGGGCTCGCCTCCGGGCTGCTGAACACCTCCGGGCAGGTCGGCGGCGCGGTGGTGCTGGCGATCGTCACGGCCGTCCTCACCGCGGGGGCGGACGGCGGTGACCCGATCACCCGGTTCCGCGCCGCGATCCTGGTCTCGGCCGGGTTCGCCCTCGCCGGCCTGGCGGTCGCCGTCTCGGGGCTCCGGTTCCGGCGGCCGGTCGAGGCCAGGGAGGAACCGGTGCCGGAACTCGTCTGACCACCTCGCCGCTGCGAGCCCGGGGGAGCGTGGGCCCCCGGGCTCGTGGCGGGCGCCGCCCACTGCGACACTGGTCGGCATGGTCAGGAAGATCGAGGGACCCACCCGGGTGCCGGTGCCGGGCGGGAAGGTCATCGACGAGTACGTCGGCCGCGTCAACAGCGGCGACGAACAGGTCTCCATCGCCCACATGGTGGCGCCCGCGGGCTGGAGCGAGCCCGCGCAGGCCCCCGCGTTCGCCGAGTACACGCTCGTCCTCAAGGGGTCGGTCGTCGTGGAGCACGAGGGCGGGACGACCGTCGTGGAGGCGGGCCAGGCGTTCGCCAGCGAGCCGGGAGAGAAGATCCGCTACAGCGCCGGGCCGTCCGGCGCCGAGTACGTGGCGGTCTGCCTGCCCGCGTTCTCCCCGGACACCGCCAACCGCGAGGACTGAGCGTCGGCGGATCTCGCCAGGCCGCCCGATCCGGGTCCGTGGATAGGATTGCCGGATGTACGACCGCGGTGAGGAGGGCGAATGAACGAGTTGCCCACTCTGGAGGAGATCCGCAGGGTGCCCAAGGTGCTCCTGCACGACCATCTCGACGGCGGGCTGCGGGCCGGGACGATCGTGGAGCTCGCCCGGGAGTGCGGACACGAACTGCCCACGTACGACCCGGACAAGCTGGGGGCCTGGTTCAGGGAGGCGGCGGACTCGGGGTCGCTGGAGCGTTACCTGGAGACGTTCGCCCACACGGTCGGGGTCATGCAGACCCGTGCCGGGCTGGTCAGGGTGGCCGCCGAGTGCGCCGAGGACCTGGCGGACGACGGCGTGATCTACGCCGAGGTCCGTTTCGCGCCGGAACAGCACACCTCACAGGGCCTGTCGCTGGACGAGGTCGTGGAGGCCGTGCTGGAGGGGTTCCGGCTCGGCTCGGCCGCACCGGACGGCGGCACGCGCATCAGGGTCGGCACGCTGCTCACCGCGATGCGCCACCAGGCGCGCTCGATGGAGATCGCCGAGCTCGCCGTACGCTACCGGGACCTCGGCGTGGTCGGGTTCGACATCGCGGGCGCGGAGGCCGGATATCCGCCCACACGGCACCTGGACGCCTTCGAGTACCTCCAGCGGGAGAACGCCCACTTCACGATCCACGCGGGGGAGGCCTTCGGACTGCCGTCGATCTGGCAGGCCATCCAGTGGTGCGGCGCCGACCGGCTGGGCCACGGGGTGCGGATCATCGACGACATCACGGTGCCGGCGGACGGCGAGGCCAAGCTCGGCAGGCTCGCGGCCTACGTCCGCGACAAGCGCATCCCGCTGGAGATGTGCCCGACCTCCAACCTGCAGACCGGGGCCGCCCCGTCGATCGCCGAACACCCGATCGGCCTGCTGCGCCGCCTGTACTTCCGCGTGACGGTCAACACCGACAACCGGCTGATGAGCGGCACCAGCGTGTCGCGGGAGTTCGCGGAGCTGGTGGACGCCTTCGGCTACGGCTGGGACGACCTGCAGTGGTTCACCGTCAACGCGATGAAGTCGGCGTTCATCCCGTTCGACGAGCGGCTCGCGCTGATCAACGACGTGATCAAGCCCGCCTTCGCACGGATGCGGCAGGGCGCGTGAAGCCGCAGGTCTACCGGTCCAAGCTGGCCTGGATCTTCGGGTGGGCCTGGCTGGTGTTCGCCGCCTGGAACACCTGGGACCTGATCGCCCACGGCCGGATGCCCAGCGCGCTGATCGCGGGGGCGGTGCTCGGCGTCATCACGGCGCTGGTCTTCGTCATGGCGCTGCGGCCCGCCATCCTCGCCGAGGAGGGCGGGGTCCGCGTCCGCAACGTGCTCAGGAACGCCTACATCCCCTGGAACGCCGTCGACGACCTCTCGGTCACCAGCGCCATCGTGATCGAGTCGGGCGGGACGGCCGTACGCTGCTGGACACCGCAGGCCACGGCGCGGGAGCGGGCCAGGGCCGCCGGGCAGGCCGTCAAGGCGGCCTCGTCGAAGGACCGCGTCGAGCGGGCCACGGCGGCCGTGGGCGGGCGCACCCACGCCGACTGGGTGGCCCAGCAGCTTGAGGAGATGAGCAGGTCGCGCCGGCAGACGTCCACCGGCGAGACCCGGGTCACCTGGTCGCCCTCCGCCCTGGCCGTCCTGGCAGCCGCGCTCGCGCTGGTCGTGGCCGCCGTCGTCCTCTCCTGATCAGGAGGCGGGGAGCGGGGGCGGAGCACGCACCGCGGCCTGGCGCGCGCCGCGTCATGCCCGTGCGACGCCGGGGTGGTCGTCGTTTGCCGAAGGGGTCCGAGTGCGTCTGGCGCGGATGATCGTCGTCGTTGTGCTGGCCGCGCTCGCGAGCGTCTACGTGGTCGCGGGCGCGCCGATCGCGCTGGCGGTGTTCGGCGTGCAGGTCCTCTACCTGCTGAAGTTCAGGAAGTGGTGGCTGCTCGCCGCGCAGGCCGCCCTCGTCTACACGGCGAGCGTCGCCGGCGGCGTCTCCACCGGGATCCTGGGCTTCCTGGCCGGTGCGCTGCTGCTGACCAGTGCCCATCGTGATACCGCACGCGTGCTCGCGCCGCTGGTGGTGGCGAGCGCGGCGCTGATCGACGCCGCCCGCGGCGGGGCGACGGCCGACGCGACGATCACCGTGGTGCTGGTCGCGCTGGTCGTCTTCGGTCTCACCCGGCTCGTGGAGCGCGCGGGCGAGATGCACGCCGCCCGGCTCTCGCTGGCCGCCGCGGCCGTGGGCGCCGAGCGGCTGCGCCTGGCGGCCGAGCTCAACGACGGCCTCGGGCGGAGCCTGGAGGTGATCGTCGACGGCGGCCGCCGCGCGCTGGCGGAACCCGACGGCGCGGCCGAGGTGCTGGCTTCGGTGACCGCCACCGCGCGTGCGGCACTGGCCGACGCCCGCGCCGCCTCCGCGAACTACCGCGCCACGTCCCTCGCTCCCGAGCTGGTCACGGCGAGGGCGATGCTCGACGCCGCGGGAGTCGCCGTCGAGGTGCGCGGCGGCCACACCGAGCCTCTCGGCCCCGGTGGGGCGCTGTTGGCGAGTGTGCTGCGCGAGGCCGTCACCGACGTGCTGAGGCGGGGCACCGCCCGGCTGTGCGTCATCGAGACGAGCGAGCAGGGAGACAAGGTGCGGCTGCGTGTCGTCGACGACGGCCACCGCACCGCCGAGGGCCCCGACTTCGACGGGCTCCGGCTGGAGGAGGCGGGCGGCACCCTCGCCACCGGTCTGTCCCCCACGGGACGATTCGTGGTGGAGGCGACGCTTCCCCGCAGTCCTTCCATCGAGGCGCCGCCGGGCGAGACGGGCGCCGGCGACGCCCGTGCTCCGGAATCGTCGGCGGAGGGAGAGCGGCGCCGGTTCCTGCCGAGGTTCGCCGGCGACGCGTCGTACGCAGTGTCGGTCACGGTGCTCGCGGCCGTCCTGGTGGGCTTCAGCGTCAAGGCGCTGCTCCAGCTCTCCGGCGCCCTCGTGGTCCCGGCCGCGGCGTGCCTCGCCGTGATCGTCGTCATGCAGCTCCGTTCCGTGAACGGGCGTCACATGGTGGCGCTCGGGGTGATGGCGGTCCTCACGTACGCGCCTGTTCCGGTCTTCGGGCCCGTCTGGCTCGGAGCGGCGGGCTTCCTCGCCGGGCCGGTCCTGCTCGCGTTCCCCCGGCGGGCCGCGTGGCCGGCGGCGGCGGCGATCGTGGCGAGCGTCGCCGGGGCCGGGATGCTGTTCGGCCTGCCCGCCCCCGTCCTCGCCAACAGCACGATCAGCGCGCTCGTCACCGGGCTGGTGGTCTACGCCCTGCTCCGCCTGGCCCAGATCGTGAAGGAGCTCCAAGCCGCGAGGGAGAGCCTGGCCCGCTCCGCGATCGTCGAGGAGCGTCTGCGCGCCGCCCGCGACCTGCACGACCTGCTCGGGCACTCCCTGGCCGCGATCCTGCTGACCTGTGAGCTGGCCCGCCGCCTGGAGAGCCCGCGGGAGCGGATCGAGGAGATCGTCGCCATGGCGGAGGGCGCGCGGGCGGACCTGCGTTCGGTGTCGGGCGAGCAGCGGGAGCTGTCCCTGGCCGCCGAGGTGGAGTCGGCGCGCACGGTGCTGTCGGCCGCCGGGATCCGGGTGACCGTGGAGCCGGTCGAGCCGGACCTGCCCGCCGAGGTCGAGACCGTGCTGGGCACCGTGCTCAGGGAGGCCGTGACGAACGTGCTCAGGCACAGCGAGGCCCGCCACTGCGCGATCACGATGCGCGCCGACGAGAGCGGGCTGCGGCTGCGGGTGCGCAACGACGGCGCGCGGCCGGGGGAGACACGGCGGGGGTCGTCGGGCATCGGCAACCTGACCACCCGCCTCGCGGCCCTGGACGGCCGGCTGACCTCGCACGCCGACGGCGACCGGTTCACGCTGGACGCCTGCGTGCCCCACCGGGCGCCGCTGCCCGCGCGAATCCGGATCGAGCCGCGCCCCTGGATCGAGCCGCGCCCCTGGATCGAGCCGCGCCCTTAGATCGAGCCGCGCCCCTGGATCGAGCCGGCCGCTAGATCCAGCCGGCTTCGGTGGCGATGCGCACGGCGTCGGTCCGGTTGCGGGCGTTGAGCTTGGTCACGATCACGGTGAGGTAGTTGCGCACCGTGCCCGCGGCCAGGTGGAGCCGCGCGGCGATGTCCGTGGCGTCCGCGCCGGCGGCGGCCAGGCGCAGCACGTCGGCCTCGCGTGGGGTGAGCGGGTTGTCCGCCAGGTCCCAGGCGGTGACCGCGAGCGAGGGGTCGAGCACCCGTTCCCCGGCCGCGACCTTGCGGATGGCGGTCACCAGTTCGTCCGGCGGCGCCGTCTTCAGCACGAATCCGGCGACACCCGAGCCGAGGGCGCGGCGCAGGTGTCCCGGCTTGCCGTACGCCGTCAGCATCAGAGCGCGGCAGGCGGGCAGGCGCGTGCGGAGCTCGGCCGCGGCCGCCAGGCCGTCGAGCCTGCCGGGCATGTCGATGTCGAGGACGGCGACGTCGGGTCGGTGGACCAGCGCGGCGGCCAGGGCGGCCTCTCCGGACTCCACGGTCGCGACGATCTCCAGGTCCTCCTCCAGCCCGAGCAGGGCGGCGAGGGCGCTCCTGATGACGTGCTGGTCCTCGGCAAGGAGTACGCGAATCACGCGGATATGTCTACCAGTGTCCGGATCATGATGAGGTCATGGGCAGGAGGTGAGGCCGTCTCTGGGACGCGTGACCGCTGATCAGCAGGCTTGAGCACATGACAGAGGTGCTCCGCCTTGACGCGGTCAGCAAGGTGTACGGGAAGGGACAGGGCGCGGTCGCGGCCCTGCGTGAGGTCTCGGTGAACATCCCCGGCGGGAGCTTCACCGCCGTGATGGGGCCGTCGGGTTCGGGCAAGAGCACGTTCCTGCACTGCGCGGCGGGGCTGGACACGCCCTCCTCCGGCTCCGTGCGGCTGGGCGGCACGGAGCTGTCCGGCATGGACGAGACCCGGTTGACGGAGCTGCGCAGGCAGCGGATCGGCTTCGTGTTCCAGGCGTTCAACCTGGTCTCGTCCCTGACCGTGCTGGAGAACATCACGCTCCCGATGCGGCTGGCCGGGGTGCGGGCCGACCGGGCCTGGCTTGAGGAGATCGTCGGGCGGGTGGGGCTGGCGGGCCGGACCGGGCACCGCCCCGCCCAGCTGTCCGGCGGGCAGCAGCAGCGGGTGGCCATCGCCAGGGCGCTGGTGACCCGGCCGCAGGTGGTCTTCGGCGACGAGCCGACGGGCGCGCTCGACACGATGACGGCCCGTGACGTGCTCCGGCTGCTGCGGGAGGTGGTGGACGGCCTCGGCCAGACCGTGGTGATGGTCACCCACGACCCGGTGGCGGCCTCCTACGCCGACACCGTCCTGTTCCTCGCCGACGGCCGGATCGTGGACGCGATGACCGGGCCGAGCTCCGAGAGGGTCGCCGAGCGCATGACGAGGCTGGGGGCGTACGCGGCATGATCACCGGACTCGCACTGAAGACCCTGCGGCACCGCGGGGCGGCGTTCGCGGGGGCGTTCGTGGCGCTGGTGTGCGCCGCCGCGCTGGTCTGCGCGTGCCTGATGCTGCTGGAGACCGGCCTGCGGGGCGGAGTAGCGCCGGAGCGCTACGCGGGCGCGCCGCTGATCGTCGCGGGCGACCAGAACGTCCACGAGACCGTGGCCGCGTCCTCCGGGAAGGTCAAGACGAAGGCCAAGCCGCTGTCGGAGCGGGTCTGGATCCCCGAGGCGACGGCCGCGCGGCTGCGCGGCCTGCCGGGCGTCTCCGAGGTGCTGACCGAGGTGACGTTTCCCGTGAACGGGCACGCTCTCGGGCACGGGTGGGAGTCTGCGGGGCTCACGCCGTTCACCGTCGCGCGGGGACGCCCGCCGCGTGAGAACCGCGAGGTGGTCGTGGACGCCCGCTCCGGCCTGTCCGTCGGCGCTGCTCTCGATGTCCGAGGCGAGGCGTACCGGGTCGTGGGGGTCACGGCGCAGGCCCTGCCGAGCCAGGACACGGTGTTCTTCTCGACGGCCGAGGCACGCCGGCTGGCCGGGCGCCCGGGGCGGGTGACCGCGATCGGCGTGTTCCCCCGCGTGGATGTCTCGCCGGTGCTGACCGACCGTCTCGTGGCCTACACCGGGGACGGGCGCGGCACCGTGGAGTTCCTCGACGCGGAGCAGGCGCGGGTGCGGCTGATCAGCCTGGGCGGCGCCCTCGGCGGCACGTCCCTGCTGGTGGCGATCCTCGTCGTGACCGGCACCTCCGCCCTCGCGGTCCAGCAGCGACGGCGCGAGATCGCCCTCCTCCGCGCGGTCGCCGCCACGCCCGGGCAGGTACGCAGGCTGCTGGGCGGCGAGGCGCTGCTGGTCGGCCTGGTCGCCGGCGTCGTCGGATCGGCGGCCGGTGCCGGTCTCGGGTTCTGGCTGCGCGGCCGGTTCGTCGAGCTGGGCGCCATGCCGGAGAACCTGCGTCTGGTCATCAGCCCGTTCCCGGCGGCGGCCGCCCTGCTCGCCGCCGTGGTGGCGGCCTGGGCCGCGACCCGCCTGTCGGTCCGCCGGATCGCGCGGATCCGTCCCGTCGAGGCGCTCGGCGAGGCCGCCATGGGCGGGGGCGGCCTGCCCCTCGGCCGGTCGGTCGCGGGCGTCCTGTGCGTCGCCGGCGGGATCGCGCTGACGCTGGTGCTGTCGGGACTGGAGACCGAGGCGGCGTCGAGCCCCGTGACGATGCTGACCGCGCTCGTCTGGACGACGGCCGTCACCCTGCTCGGGCCGGTGCTCGCCCGCGTCGCGACCACCCTGCTCGGCGTCGCGCTGCGCGCCTCCCGCGCCGGGCACCTGGCCGCGCGCAACCTGCGGACGGACCCGGGACGGATGGCCTCCGTGATGGCGCCGCTCACCCTTCTGGTGGCCTTGACCTGCACCATCCTGTTCACCCAGACCACGATGGGACACGCGCCGGCCGCGCAGGCCGCCGCCGGTTCCCACGCCGACTACACGGTGAGCGGCGCGACGGCGGACGCGGTGCGCCGCGTGCCGGGCGTGACCGCTGTCACTTCGGTGGTGCGCACCTCCGTGCGCGTCGGGCTGGACAAGTACGGCGCGCAGGGCGTCGACGGCGGCGAGCGGCCGATCGGTCAGGCCGTGGACCTGGGAGTCGTGTCCGGCTCGCTCGACGGATTCGGCGCCCGGTCGGCAGCGCTGAGCGAGTCGGCGGCGTCCAGGCTCGGGCTGTCGACCGGCGAGACGGTCAGGCTCACCCTGGGCGACGGCACCCCGGCGGAGCTGAAGGTCGTGGCGATCTACTCGCGCGGCCTCGGGTTCGGCGACCTGACCCTCCCGTACGCGCTGGTGGCCGGCCATGTCGACGATTCCTCGGGCACCCTGCTCGTCGAGGCGCCCTCGGTCCGGCGTGAGGCCCTGGCGGCTGTGGCGCCGGTGGTGTCGCCGACGGAGGGGACCGGGACGCGGGCGCCGAACGCCGAGGTCGACTACGTGGCCATGGGCCTGATCATCGCGTTCGGCGCGATCGCCGTGGTCAACACGCTGGCCATGTCCACCATGGACCGGTCGCGGGAGCTGGCCCTGCTCCGCCTGGTCGGCGCGACGCGGCGGCAGGTGCTGCGCATGCTCCGCCTGGAGACCCTGACCGCGCTGGTCGTCTCGGTGCTCGCCGGTACCGGCATCGCGCTGGTCACGCTGTCGGCCTTCGGCAGGGGGATGACCGGGTCGGCCGTGCCGTACGTCCCCCTGGCCGGCTACGCGCTGGTGATCGCCGCCGTGGCCGCGCTCGCCCTGGTCGCGACGAGCCTCCCCGCGCGTCTCGCCCTGCGCGCCCGCCCGGCCGAGACCATCGGCGCCCGCCAGTAGCCGGGCCGCCGACAACCCCCGGCCCCTGCGCCCACCGGCCCCACCGGCGGAGGCGCCGGTGGGGGTCACGTCGCAGGGGCCGTCCGACGTGCTGCTCGTGCGGAACCCGCGCGGCCCGGTCACCGGTGCGCGGCCGGCCCGGGACACGAGTGGCGCGGAGCCTTTCAGAGGGCCAGGGCGGTGGCGAGGTCCTGTTTCAGGGCCTCCAGGTCCGCGGCGGCCCGTGCCCTCGCCTCCGCGACGTCCTCGTCCCCGACCGGCACGACGACCTCCAGGTAGCACTTGAGCTTGGGCTCGGTGCCGCTGGGCCGGACGATGACCCGGGCGTCGCCGGAGAGGCGGTAGCGCAGGCCGTCGGTCGGCGGCAGCCCGGCCACCCCTCGCGACAGGTCCTCGGCCGACTCCACCGCCCGGCCCGCCAGCCGCGCCGGAGGATTGGCCCGCAGGCGCTCCATCGCCTTCGCGATCAGCGACAGGTCCTCGACCCGGACCGACAGCTGGGTGGTCGCGTGCAGGCCGTACCGGCGGGCCTGGTCGTCCAGCAGGTCGAGCAGCGAGCGGCCCTCCCGCCTGGCCGCGGCGGCCATCCCGGCGACGGCGAGCGCGGCCCCGACGCCGTCCTTGTCGTGGACCGGCAGGCCCGCATCCGACCCGACGCTGTAGCCCAGCGCCTCCTCGTACCCGAAGACGAGCCCCGGCCCAGTCTTCATGATCCACTTGAAGCCCGTCAGCGTCTCGGCGTGCCGCACGCCGTGATCGGCGGCGATCTTCGCGAGCAGCGAGGACGACACGATCGACGTGGCGACCAGCCGGTCGCCGCCCGAGGTGTGCCGCAGCACGTGCTCGGCGAGCAGCCCGCCCACCTCGTCGCCGGTCAGCATCCGGTAGCCGCCGCCGGGCAGCGGCGTGCCGACCGCGCACCGGTCGGCGTCCGGGTCGTTCGCCAGGACGAGGTCGGCGCGGGTGGCGGCGGCGAGTTCGAGCGCGAGGTCCATCGCGCCCGGCTCCTCGGGGTTCGGGAACGCCACGGTGGGGAAGTTCGGGTCGGGCATGGCCTGCCGGCCGACCATGACCGGCACCTCGAAGCCCGCCGCGCGGAACGCCTCGGACACGGTCGCACCGCCGACGCCGTGCAGCGGGGTGTACGCGACCGAGATCGCGCGTGCGTCGCCCAGCGGCAGCGCCGTCAGCGCCCGCAGGTACGGCGTGACGATGTCGTCGTGGCCGAGGGTCGTCCAGGCGTCGCCCAGCGGGAGGGCGTCCACCGGGCCGGTCGCGTCGATGGCGGCCGAGATGTCCTGGTCGATCGGCGGGACGATCTGCGCGCCGTCGCCCCAGTAGACCTTGTAACCGTTGTCCTGGGGAGGGTTGTGCGAGGCGGTGACCATCACGCCCGCGTCCGCGCCGAGGTGGCGGACGGCGAACGCCAGCACCGGCGTCGGCCACCTCCCGGCCATGACCGACGCGCGCAGCCCGGCCCCCGTCAGCACGCGGGCCGTGTCGGCGGCGAACACGTCGGACTTGTGCCGCCCGTCGTAGCCGATCACGACGTGGCGTCCCGGTCCGAGCACGCGGGCCAGCCCGGCGGCGGCCCGCATCACGGTCACCCGGTTCATCCGGTTCGGTCCGGCTCCCAGCGCGCCGCGCAGGCCCGCCGTGCCGAACTCCAGCTTGGCGCCGAAGCGGTCCTCCAGTGCGTCGAGATCCTGCCGGTCCAGGATCGCGTCGAGTTCCGCCCGCGTGTCGGGGTCGGGGTCCTGGTCACGCCATTCGCGGGCGAGCCGTACGAGATCGGTCACGGGTGCTCCCTACAGCTTGTCGACGACCTGGGCGAGCAGGACGCCCATCCGGGCGGCGGTGGCGCGGCCGACCTCCAGGACCTCCTCGTGGTTGAGCGGCTCGTCCGCCAGGCCCGCGCCGGGGTTGGTGACCAGGGAGATCCCGAGCACCTCGGCCCCGGCCTCCCGGGCGGCGATCGCCTCCAGCACGGTCGACATGCCCACCAGGTCGCCGCCGAGCGTGCGCAGCATGCGGATCTCCGCGGGCGTCTCGTACGTCGGGCCGCGGAAGGCCACGTACACGCCCTCGGCCAGTGAGGGGTCCACCTCGCGGGCGAGGTCCCGCAGCCGCCTGGAGTACACCTCGGTCAGGTCCACGAACGTCGCGCCGACGAGCGGGTTGCTCCCGGTCAGGTTGATGTGGTCGGCGATGAGCACGGGGTCGCCGACCTTCTGGGTCTCCGGGCGCAGCCCGCCAGCCGCGTTGGTCAGCACGACCGTGCGCACCCCGGCCGCGACGGCCGTACGGACGCCGTGCACCACCGGGTCCACGCCGCGCCCCTCGTACAGGTGCGTGCGCCCCAGGAAGATCAGCCCGTTGAGCCCGGCCGCCGTCCGCACCGCGCGTACCGTGCCGGCGTGCCCGGCGACCGCGGGCGGGGTGAACCCGGGCAGCTTCGTCACCGGGAGTTCGGCGACCGTCTCGCCGATCGCGTCCGCGGCCGGCACCCATCCCGAGCCCATGACGAGGGCGGCGTCGAAGGAGGGGATGCCGGTGAGGTTCCTCAACGTGGTCGCGGCCTCGGCCGCCAGGTCATAAGGGGTCACTTTGCTGAGCGTACAGAAGGGCATGACTGAGTCCGGCGGCTCCACCTGCCGTTCTGTCGCTCGGGTCGCCGCCGCGGACGGAATCAGTCGCCGAGGGACTTGCAGGGGCGGTTGCGCAGCCCCGTGACGTAGTCGTCGGGAGCCCCCGCCTTCTCCGCGGCGTCGGCGAGGATGCCGATGTAGCGCGCCGAGGGCAGGCCGCCCTCGTAGGAGTCGAGCACGTGCGACCAGGCGAGCACGTCGCCCTCCAGGGTCGCGACGCGGAGCCGCACCTTGCGGTAGAGGCCGAGGTCGGTGCCCGTCCACCGGTCGAGGGACGGCTCGTCCCACTCCGGCACGTCGTACAGGACCACGAATACCTGCTCGTCGGCATCCTCGACTATCGTGGCGAGAGCGCCCTCCCAGCTGACGTCCTCGCCGCCGAAGGTGAGCCGCCAGCCCGGGAGCCACCCCGTTCCTCGCATGGGCGAGTGGGGCGCCCACTCCGCCATCTGCTTGGGGTCCATGTTGCTGCCGTAGGCCGCGTAAACAGGCACGGCACCCAAGCCTAATCCAAGATCGCCGAAGTTGGACGGGTAGCGCGCGCATGGGGTGTGGCGAGAGAAATACGAGTAGTTGACCCGTTACGCGGCCCTCGCCGGGAATACGTAGCCAGGATGCGGGACAATGGAGCATGTGACAAGGATCGTGATCATCGGTGGCGGCCCCGGCGGATACGAGGCGGCCCTGGTCGCCGCGCAACTGGGGGCGCGGGTCACCGTGGTGGAGGAGGAAGGGCCCGGCGGGGCGTGCGTTCTCACCGACTGCGTGCCGTCCAAGACCCTGATCGCCACCTCCGCCCGCAAGCAGGCGCTCCTCGACGCGGCCTCCGTGGGGGTCCGCTTCGACGGCGGCCTCGACGGTGACGCGGGCGGCGTCGCCGTGGACATGATCGACGTGAACAAGCGCGTCAAGGAACTGGCGCTGGCGCAGTCCGGCGACATCGCCGCCCGGCTGGCCGCCGAGGGCGTCGAGGTCATCCGCGCCCGCGGCCGGCTGGTCGATCCCCAGGTGGTCCGCGCGGGCGACCGTACGATCCGGGCCGACGTGGTCATCGTGGCCACCGGCGCCCACCCCCGGGTGCTGCCCGGGGCAGAGCCGGACGGCGAGCGCATCCTCAGCTGGCGGCAGCTCTACGACCTGGAGGAGCTGCCGGGGCACCTGATCGTGGTCGGCTCCGGCGTCACCGGCGCGGAGTTCGCCGGCGCCTACCAGTCGCTGGGGTCGGAGGTCACGCTGGTCTCCTCCCGCGACCGGATGATGCCCAACGAGGACGCCGACGCGGCCGAGGTGCTCGAAGAGGTCTACCGGCGGCGCGGCATGAACGTCATGGGCCGTTCGCGGGCCGCCTCAGTCAAGCGCACCGAGCACGGGGTCGTCGTCACGCTGGAGGACGGCCGCACGGCCGAGGGCACCCACTGTCTGATGACCGTCGGCATGGTGCCCAACACCTCCGGGCTCGGCCTGGAGGACAACGGCGTGCGGCTCGACCGGGGCGGCTTCATCGAGGTCGACAAGGTCTCCAGGACCTCCGCCCCGGGCGTGTACGCCGCGGGCGACTGCACGGGCGTCCTGATGCTCGCCTCGGTCGCCGCCATGCAGGGCAGGATCGCGGTCTGGCACGCGCTCGGCGAGGCCGTGCAGCCGATCCGGCTGGCCACGGTCGCCTCGAACATCTTCACCGACCCCGAGATCGCCGCGGTGGGTATCTCGCAGCGGCAGATCGAGTCAGGCGAGATCGAGGCGAACGTGGTCAAGCTGCCGCTAGCCACCAACGCCCGGGCCAAGATGCAGGGCTTCAACGACGGTTTCGTCAAGCTGTTCTGCCGGCCCAACACCGGCATCGTGCTCGGCGGCGTCGTGGTCGCCCCGCGCGCCTCGGAGCTGATCCTCGCGGTGTCGGTGGCCGTGCAGCACCGCCTGACCGTGGACCAGCTCGCCCACACGTTCGCCGTCTATCCGTCGCTGTCCGGCTCGATCACCGAGGCGGCCCGCCGCCTCATGTCGCCCCTGACCGCCGGCATCTGACCGGTCCGGCACCTGACCGGCCTGGGGTCTGAGCGGCCCGGCGTCTGAGCGCGTCGAGGCTCAGTGGCTTCCGCCCGTGTGGGGCAGCCGGGACCGCACCTGCCGCAGGGCCTCCCGTCCCCGCGCCACGGTCACGCCCGCCGCCCGCAGCTCGTACGGCGTGCGGGCGAGGCCGAGCGCCTGCTTGGCCGCCTCGTAGGCGTCGAGTGCCGCCCGCCACTCCTGCGACGGGCCGCTGATCTGGTTGATCTTCATCTCGAAGTCGAGGGCGTCGATCTCCTCGCCGAAGCGGGTCACGTCCTCCTCGGCCGCGTGCCTGACCACCGCCATCTCCGCCGCGAAGCGCTGCCTGCGCCGGTGCGCGACGCCCCACATGCCCAGCGTCAGGATCAGCCCGAGCCCGCTCACGACGACCAGGATCACCGCCGGTGACGGGCCCCGCGTGCCGCCCGGGCGCACGGTGGGATCGTCGCCGGTGTCGTCGCGTACGACGTCGTCCACGCCGACTTGGGCGTCCTCTTCCGCATCGCCGGTCCGGCCGGGCGCCACGGCGTCGTCCGGCAGGTTCACGGGCGTGCCGCGGGCGCCGGTGAGGTTCACGTCGCTCGCCTGGATGAAGGACGCCTTGCCGACGTCGGCTCCCCGGAAGTCGGCGCCGTCCAGCTCGGCCTGGGTGAACTCCGCCTCCGACAGGTCCGCGTTCCTGAGCACGGCGTGCTCCAGGTGGGCCTGGCCGAGCTTGGCCCCGCCGGCCTTGGCCCGGGTGAGGTCGGCCTTGCGGGCCTTGGCCTGGCCGAGCGTCACGTCTCTGAGGTCCGCGTCCACGAGCGTGGCGTCGGTGAGGTCGGCCTGCGTGAGCACGGCCCGGGTGAGGACGGCGCCCGTCAGGTCGGCGTGCGGGAACTCGGCCTGGACGGCGTCCGCGTCGGTGAGGATCGCTCCGCGCAGGTCCGCCTTCCTCGCCCGCAACTGACCGAGGTCCGCGTCGGACAGGTCGGCCCCGCGCAGGTCGGCGTAGTCGAGATGGACCTGGCCGAGGTCGGCCTCCTTCAGCGACGCCTTGCGGAGGACGGCTCCGGTCAGGTCCTTGGCGGTGAGATCCACCCCGTCGAGCTTGGCGCCGGTGAGGTCGGCGCACCGCAGGTTGGCGGGGAGGGTGCCGCCCTCGGTGAGGTCCCTGCCCCGGAGCTTGACGCCGCTGCCCGGCGTGCACGGCGCACCCGTCGCCGTCGCACCAGCCGCGTACGGAACGGGTGCGGCGTCCGCCGGGGACGGGAAGAGGGCCGCGAGCAGGAAGGCGAGCGACAGGACCTGGACGGCGACGAAGAGGGGGACGAAACGGCGCAAGGGGGGCCTCCTGGGGGAACGCCCCGAGTCTCCCACGCGCTCTTTACGTCCGCTTGCAAGTCGCTGACGGTGTCTCACGGGCGACGACGGCCGCTTCGACTCGGGCGGGACGCGGGTTCATGCCACGATAATCGCCGGGCGGGCGACGAGGCGAGCGAGCTGACTCGACGCCGGTTCATCCAGTTCTGCGCCGAACTATTGGAGCGCCGCCGACTACTACGCCACCCAGACTCCCACCGTGGTTCCCACCCCGGTGGGGCTGGGGATCAACTCGAAGGCGATCAGGAATTTCGACCGGTTGCACATCCATATGGCACGGCTTCCCGGACGTCTCCGACGACGAAGGGGGCGGACCGTCGTGGTCCGCCCCCTTCCGAGGTCGTGTCCGATGTCGCGTCAGGCGTTACCAGTCGCCGCCGCCGCCGAAGTCTCCTCCGCCGAAGTCGCTGCCGCCGCCCCAGTCGCCACCGCCACCGAAGTCGCCGCCACCGCCGCCGCCCCAGTCGCCGCCGCCCCAGTCGTTGCCGCCGCCGGACTCGACGCCCGCCGCGTATCCGGAGTCGTAGCCGGCGCCGTAGCCGCCGTAGCCCCAGCCGCCGAAGGCGTTGCCGAGCATGGTGCCGACGAGCATGCCGGTCAGCAGGTCGCCGCCGAAGCCGCCGTAGTAGCCGTACGCGTAGGGCTGGTAGGCGGGCCCGGCGTCCCAGTAGGGCCTGCGGTGGCCGTTCACCACGACCTCGCGCATCTGCGGGTCGAAGCCGCGCTCCACCGCCTCGGCGTCGGCCGCGCAGGCGGGGACGTCGCGCACCGCGCCGCCGGGGGGCGCCCAGCGGACGTTGCGCACCGACGGGCCGTGCTGGGGGTTGAAGAAGCACGGCGGGAGCCGCTCGGGCAGCGGCTGGTTGTTCACCCGCGCCTTGACGCACGCCAGCGCGTAGCGGCCGTCCTCCAGCGTCGAGGTCACCGTACGCAGGTCCTCGGGCCGCTTGATCCCGTCCAGCTCGGTCTTGGCCCGCTCGTAGGAGTCGAGCGCGCGCTGCCAGTCGCCCGTCGTCTCCGCCTGCGGGAGCATCTTGACGTCGACGTCGAGCGCGGTGATCTCCTCACCGAACTTGGTGACGTCCTCCTCGACCGTCTGCTTGACGGCGGCCAGCTCGGCGGCCTCGCGCTCCTCGCGCTTGCGCTTGTTGCGGCGTCCGATGATCCACAAACCGGCACCTCCCACTACGGCCACGCCCAGGATGCCGACGAGCACGCCCGAGCCGCCTCCACCACCGACGGTGGAACCAGTGCCCCGGGCGCCCTTCACATCACCCTCGTGCACCAGGTTCACCCGGTTGACGAAGTCCTGCATGCCGCTGACCACGTCGCTGTTGGCGTTGGTGGACAGCCGGGCCAGCGCTCCCGCGGCGTTCTTCGGCAGGTCGTTGGAGCCGGCGAACAGGCTCATGCCGTCCAGCAGGACCACGGTCGCCCGCGACCGCCCGGCCTTGTCGAGCTCGGTCATCAGCTGCGGGATGTACGTACTCACCTGGGCCGTGGTCACGGTGCCGTCCGGGAGCGCGACCATGTAGATCTTGGCCTTCGAGTCCTCCAGCTCCTTGCGGATCTTGCTCTGCTGGTCGGTCGAGAGCGGCGACCCGGGCTGGACGAAGAGCGGATTACTGCTGTTCTTCCATGACGCCACGACCGTGGCCGGGTCCGGCGGAGCCGCCGCGTTCGCGGCCGGAGCGAGCGCGAGCGAGATGAAGAGCCCGGCGAACAGAGCCGCCAGGGCGGCCCCTGCCCGTCCGAGCGGTGATTTCATGGTCACGGCTTATGCCTCCTTCGCCCTACTGGACGAACGGCAGGGCGCGATGGTTCCTCCACAGGAAACTATCGTTCCCCATCGCCGCACCACACCGCACGGTCACCGTGCGGTCGTCACCCGGCTCCGCGCCGTGATCGCGGGCCGGGTCAGGCGTCCTTGATCTCGCAGAGCGCGGTCCCGGCGGTGACCGTCTGGCCGACGGCGGCCGCCAGGCCGGTGACCGTGCCGCCCTTGTGCGCGGTCAGCGGCTGCTCCATCTTCATCGCCTCCAGGACGATGACCGTGTCGCCGGGCTCGACGGTGTCCCCGTCGGCGACGACGACCTTCACGATCGTGCCCTGCATCGGGCTGACGAGCGCGTCGCCGCTCGCCGCGGCCTTCTTCGCGCCGCTCCCGCCGGACCGCCTGGGCGCCGCCTTCCTGGGCTCGGGGCGGTCCGCCCCGAGGCCGGACGAACCCAGCCCCGCTGGCAGCACGACCTCCAGTCGCTTGCCGCCGACCTCGACCGTGATCCGCTCGCGTCCCGCCGGCTCGCCGGAGGCCTCCGCCGTCGCCTCGTACGGCGGGATGTCGTTGACGAACTCGGTCTCGATCCACCGGGTGTGGACGGAGAAGGGCTCGCCGACGAAGGCGGGGTCCTCCACCACGGCCCGGTGGAACGGCAGCACGGTCGGCATGCCGCCGATCTCGTACTCGGCCAGCGCCCGCCGCGCCCGCTCCAGCGCCTGCCGGCGGGTGGCCCCGGTCACGATCAGCTTGGCCACGAGCGAGTCGAACGCCTGCGGGACGCTCATTCCGGTCTCGTAGCCGCCGTCCAGGCGTACGCCCGGCCCGGACGGGACGCGCATCGAGGTCAGCGTGCCGGGCGCGGGCAGGAAGTTGCGGCCCGCGTCCTCCGCGTTGATCCGGAACTCGATCGAGTGGCCGCGCAGCACCGGGTCGTCGTACCCCAGCGGCTCGCCGTCGGCGATGCGGAACATCTCGCGGACGAGGTCGATGCCGGAGACCTCCTCGGTCACCGGGTGCTCGACCTGGAGCCGGGTGTTGACCTCCAGGAAGGAGATCGTGCCGTCCTGGCCGACGAGGAACTCGCAGGTGCCGGCGCCGACGTACCCCGCCTCGCGCAGGATGGCCTTCGACGACGAGTAGAGGAGGTCGAGCTGCTCGTCGGTGAGGAACGGCGCCGGGGCCTCCTCCACGAGCTTCTGGTGACGGCGCTGGAGCGAGCAGTCGCGGGTGCTGACGACGACCACGTTGCCGTGCCGGTCGGCCAGGCACTGGGTCTCGACGTGGCGCGGCCGGTCGAGGTAGCGCTCGACGAAGCACTCGCCGCGCCCGAAGGCGGTCACCGCCTCACGTACGGCCGACTCGTAGAGGTCGGGGATCTCCTCCATCGTCCGGGCGACCTTGAGCCCGCGGCCGCCGCCGCCGAAGGCGGCCTTGATGGCGATCGGCAGGCCGTGCCGCCCGGCGAACTCGACCACCTCGTCCACACCGGACACCGGGTCGGGGGTGCCCGCCACGAGCGGGGCGCCGACGCGCTGCGCGATGTGCCGGGCCTGGACCTTGTCGCCGAGGGCGTCGATCGCCGAGGGCGGCGGGCCGATCCAGATCAGACCGGCGTCGAGCACGGCCTGGGCGAAGGCCGCGTTCTCGGCGAGGAAGCCGTAGCCGGGATGGACGGCGTCCGCGCCGGTCTTCGCCGCCACCGCCAGGATCTTGGCGATGTCGAGGTACGTCTCCGCGGGGCTCTGCCCGCCGAGCGCGTGCGCCTCGTCGGCCACCCGCACGTGCAACGCGTCCAGATCCTGGTCGGCGTACACCGCCACGCTGGCCAGGCCGGCGTCCCGGCACGCCCGGGCGATCCGTACGGCGATTTCGCCACGATTGGCGATCAGGACCTTTTGCACCGGGATGTCCCTTCCCTTCAGCGCTCGCGAACCCTGCCTGGGAGTGTAGAGGTGCCGCCTCGTCGCCGGGGGCCCCAGGGGCACCCCTGACCTACGCCGGGCAGGGATTTTCAGGGGGCGCCGGAGTCGTCCCCCTTCGGAGGGCGCGTGGCCGCACAGGCTCCCGGCGGGCCTCCTGGCAAGGCCCGGCCCAAGAGGAATAACTACCAGAAAAGCCACATTCTCCTGGCCTTCCGATATAGCCGCTCGGCATAAGGTCTTCACAGGATTGACATGCGTTTTACGGTGAGGGCGGCCCCTTTGTCGATGGAGGAGTGACTGAATGAGTAACAGCTTGCTCGGCGGCGACCCCGCGGAGATGCAGGGCATGGCCGCGCAGTTCAGCCAGCAGGCGGACCAGGTTCGCACCACGATGGCCGCCCTCGACCGTGAGGCGGCCAAGGTCGGCACCGCCTGGACCGGCCCCGGCGCGCAGCGCTTCCACGACGCCTGGCAGAGCTACCGCACGGCGTTCCAGCGAATGGCGGAAGAGCTCAACGAGGCCTCCCGGGTCATCACCACCTACCGCGGCAACATCGAGTCCGCCACCCGCTGACGAAATCCGCGCGATCTCTCGCCGGGCGCCTCGGCTGACGAGGCGTCCGGCGATTCGCGAAAAAGGACGGCCTTCGGGCCAGGAAAGACCTGAAATGCCGTCCTCGTCACACCGCCGGACGCCGCCCACGCGGCGTCCGGCACGACGTCGGGCACAGGGTCGGGAACAGGGTCACGCACGGCACGGGGTCACTGGGGGACGGCGCACTGGATAGGGGTCGCGGTGCCCGAGATGACCAGCAGGCCCCGCCCGGGAGGCCCGCCCACGGCGCCACGAGGCAGCCGCACGGTGAACAGGTCCCCGTCGGCCGGGCTCTGCACGTTGAGCAGCAGCCCGGTCCTGCCCTTGCGCGCCTCGGCCGCGAAGCCCCGGTAGGCCGTCGCCAGGTCGCCGGTGGCCCCCGCGACGAGCAGGCCGTGCTCGCCGTCCCGGCCGGTGCGCAGGATCTCGTCCAGGGCCAGCCCGAGCGGCGAGTCGGGCGAGATCAGTTCCGCGTCGTCCACGACCACCACATAACGCTCGTGCCCGGCGACCAGGGCCAGCGGATCGAGCGCGCCGGGCAGGCCGCCGAACTCGTCGGCGCCGCCCCCGGTCACGCTTCTGGCGTTGCCGTCCAGCACGGCGAGCACTCCGGATGCCCCGGCGAGGTCGCGCAGCGGGCTGCGGCGCGGGGTCACGACGAGCACCGGCGTGCCCCGGGCAAGCAGTGAGCGTGCCGCCGTGACCAGCGTGGACGACCTGCCCGAGCGGGGTGGTCCGGCGATCACCGCCGCCGGGCCCTGGCCCTGCAGGTCCACGCCCAGTGGCGCGAGCGCGTCGCCTCCCGCGCCGAGCAGCGCCCACAGCGCCGACGGCGGCTCGAACGCCGGAGCGAGGTCCATCGCCTGCTCCGCCGTGATGCGCATCGGCAGGGCGTCCACCCTCAGCGGGGGCTCCGACGGCCAGACCCAGGCACGGCCCGCCTCCCCGTCGTCCGTCCCGCCGCCGGTCCCGCCGCTCGTCGTGCCCCCGGTCGTGCCCCCGAACCTGGCCGCGGTCGTACGGGCGAGATCCTGCAGGACCGCCACCTGCGCGGGGCCGGAGGGGTCGTCGCCCAGCAGCGCGACCTGGCTCTCCACCAGGCCGTGGTCGCCGACCGACAGGGCCCGGCCCGGCGGCATGGAGGTCGGCAGGTTGCGTACGGGCAGCCCGGCGAGTCCGTAGTCGGCGGGATCGGCGAGCCGGAGCACCAGCCGGTCGTCGAAGACGGTGGAGATCTGCCCGATCAGGCCCGACCGGTCGGCGGTGACCACGGCGCGCAGCCCCACGGCCGGTCCCTCCCGCAGCAGTTGCAGCAACGCGTCGACCAGCCGCCCGTAGTCGTAGTTCTCGAACGCCGCGACGTACCCCTCCCAGCGGTCCAGCAGCAGCACCATCCAGGGCAGCGCCCCCACGCCCGAACGGTCCCGGGCCGTCAGCGGCCTGGTGTCGGTCCGGGACCTGGCGGCGGCCCGCGCCTCGGCGAGCGAGGCGTACCCCGCCTCGGCCAGCAGGTGCTGACGGCGCCCGACCTCCGCGCGTAGCCGGGTCAGCAGGCGCTCCACCCGGTCCATCTGGTCGCGCGTCACCACGGCGCCGCAGTGCGGCAGCGCGACGAGCGGCAGCAGCGCGCCCGACCCGCAGTCGACGGCGTGGACGTGCACGTCCTCGGGGGAGGCGCCGGCCGCGATCGACCCCGCGATCGTCCGCAGCGCGCTGGACCTGCCGCTGCGCGCGCCGCCCGCGATCAGCAGGTGACCGCCGTGGCGCGGGTCGAGCGCGAGCGCCCGCCGGCCCTGCCGCCAGGGCAGGTCCGTCACGCCGAACGGCAGCGGCGGCACCTCCTCGATCCCCGGCCGGTACGGCGGCGCCGATGCCAGCGCCCCGCCGTCGAGCGGGTCGCTCCCGGAGCCGGTCTCCCCGGCGCCCCCCTCGTACCTCACCGACGACCCCGACCGTCCGGCGGCCGCGGCCTCGACGTCGAGCACGACCCGGTCCGGCAGGGGCGGCAGCCAGGGACTGGGCTGGCGGGGCAGCCCGTTCCCGGCCTCCAGCAGCGCGTCCACGAGCAGGGCCAGGTCGGTGCCGCTCCCCGCCTGGGCGGGCGGGGCGGGCAGGGGATGGCCGAGCGCGGGCCAGGGCAGGTCGAGCACCCGCACGTCCTCGGCGCCGCCGTCGGCCGCGCCGTTGCCGCGGACCCGGGCATGGGGGGTCCGCCCGCCGATCCTGGCCGTCTGCACGGCGACCGGCGTGGCCGAGCCCGCCCGCACGTAGCAGCGGCCCGGCGTAGCCCGGGAGATGTGCGCGGCGTCCGGCACGTCGATGACGTCCCCGGACTCACGGGCGTCGGTCACCCGCAGCGCGATCCTGAGCGAGGTGTTGGCCTGGATGTCGGCGGTGACCACGCCGCCCGGCCGCTGGGTGGCGAGGATCAGGTGGATGCCGAGTGAACGGCCCCGGCGGGCGATGTCGACCAGGCCGTCCACGAAGTCGGGCAGCTCCGCCACCAGCGCGGCGAACTCGTCGATGATCAGGACGAGCCGGGGCAGCGGCGGCAGGTCCCTCTTGCTGCCGGCGCTCTCCGGCACCGGCGCGGCGAAGATCCCGCCGCCGCGCGTCCGCCGGACGCCGCCGCTGCCGAGGACCCAGGTGGCCCCCCGCGACCGCTGGTAGTCCTCGATGTCCTTGGCCCCCGCGTCGAGCAGCAGGCGCTCCCTGCGCCGGATCTCGGCGGCCAGCGACGACAGGGCCCGCTGGGTCAGGTGGCCGTCGAGGTCGCTCACCATGCCGACCGTGTGCGGGAGCCGTACGCACTCCTTGAAGGCGGCGCCGCCCTTGTAGTCGATCAGCACGAACGTCATCTCGTCGGGCCGGTTGACCACGGCGAGCGAGCAGATCAGGGTCTGCAGCAGTTCCGACTTGCCCGCGCCGGTCGTGCCCGCGACCAGGGCGTGCGGGCCGTCCCTGCTCAGGTCCACCTCGAACGGCCCCTCCGGCCCCACGCCGATCAGGGCCCGGGTCGTACGGCCCTGCCGCTCCGCGAGGGCGGCGGGGTCGGGCGAGACGTCCAGCAGGTCGAGCAGGCGGACCGCGTCGGGCAGGGCGGCCGAGGGGTCCTCGCGGCTGACGTCACGCAGCGGGGCGAGCGCGCGGGCCAGGCGCTCGGCCCAGGACGGCGAGACCCGGTCGGCGCGGATGCCCGTGATCGGGTCGAGGCCGCCGCCGTGGAGCCGTACGCCACCGGCGGGGTCGCAGGACACGACCGTCGCGCACTCCTCGGGCAGCAGCCGCTCGTCGTCGTCGATCGCGATCGTGTAGACCCCCGCCCGGGGTCCCTGCCGCAGCACCTGCGGCATGCCGGGCAGGCCGCGCAGCACCTGCGCGCCGTCGAGCACGACGAGCACGTCGAACGGCCGCTCGTCGTAGGTCGTGAAGGCCGGCTCGGCGGACCGGTTCCCGCCTCCGCGCCCCAGGTCGTCCCAGCCGGCCGGGCCGCCCGACAGGCGGGCGCCGCGTGGCGCCCCCGGGTAGGGGCCGGAGCCGTTCTCGCTGTCGAGGCGTTCGGCGACCAGGGCGGTGAGTTCGGCGACACGGCGCGCGGCGGCCTCGGGGTCGGCGCCGACGAGCGCGGCGCAGTCGGACGACAGGGCGCCCCCGCGGGCGGCGTCCGGGGCGCAGTGCGGCAGCCAGCGGACCCAGCTCCACTGCTCGGCGCCGTCGGCGTTGGCCGACAGCACCACGACGGCCAGGTCGCGCGGGCTGTGCAGGGCGGCGGCCTGGCCGACGAGCCACCGGGCGCAGCCGAGGGCCACCTCCCGCGGCCCGGTCAGGCCCGCGACGCCGAGGCGGCGCATGACGAGCGCGACCGGCACGTCGTGGCAGACGGGCGGCTCCCGCCGGGCCGCGTCGGGGGGAGTGCCGGTCTCCGGCTCGAACTCCAGGTCGGCGGGCAGGTCGGCCAGCCCTATCCGCAGCCGCAGCGCGTCCTGGTCGTGCACGCGGCGCTCCCAGAGGCGGCGGCGCGGCCCGGTCGCGGTGAGCAGCACCTCGGCGGGGTCGGGAGCGCCCTGGCGGCGGGCCTCCTCGTCCTGCCGCACCGCGCGGGCCACCTCCGCCTCGAAGGCGGCCATCCGCTCGCGGTACGCCTTGATCGCCTGGCGGTGCTTCTTCCTGCCGTGCCTGCGGTCGCTCACCCACTGGCCGATCATGATGAGCGGCGTCATGAACGCGATCAGCAGGTAGTACCACGTGTGCGTGACGAGGGCCATGACCACCCCGAGGACGGCCGGCAGCATCGCGGCCAGCAGCTGCAGCCGCATGCCCTCGCCCCGCTTCGGCTCGGCCGGGACCGTGAACCGCCGCTGCCGCTCGGGCCGCTGCAGGCGCGGCGGCCGGTTGTAGGCGAGCCCGCCGTCCTGCAGCGCGTCGAGGTGAGCGTCCGGGGGCCGCACGGGGCCCAGGGAGAGCACGGAGCCGCCGCAGGAGAGCATGCCGCCCGCGGGCCACTCGACCGCCCCGGTGACCGGTTCGCCCTCCAGCCGGGCGACCGGTTCGCCGCCGGGGGCGGACGCCGGTCCGGCGGGCTCCACGGTGGCCGTTCCGAGGGCGAGCCTGACGACCAGTGCGACCGGCGGCATCCGGGGGTCGGGCACGGAGATGGCGCAGGCGGGATCGGCGCCGACCGTGTGCGCGCCGAGCCCGATCCGGTGGACCACCCCCGCGCCGGGCCCGCCCACCACGCGCAACTCCGCCGGGCCGCCGGGCTCCTCGGTGACCGTGGCGGCCGCGGCGTGACCGTCCAGGGCCACCAGGTCGCCGTCGCGCAGCAGGCCGAACACGACCGCGTCGGGGTCGAGCGGCCGGCCGTCCACCCAGAGCCTCGTCTCCTGGCCGACGGCGGGCCTGGCGGGCCGGTCCCGGTCCATGTCGTACGGCGCGCGGGCGCGCGGCAGCCGTACGACGTTGGCGGGCCGGGCGGACGCGCCCTCCAGCATGGCGGTGAGCGCGCCGGTGAGGGCGGCGACCGTGGCGGTCCCTTCTCCCTCGACCAGCACGTCCCGGCGGCCGTGCTCGGTGACCACGGTGAGCGTAACCCGCATGCGCAGACTCCCAGACGGCGGTGGTGCGGCGGAGAACTCCGGAAAGCGTTTCATCCCGGGGCGGTCCCGTGAAGATCTTTCCCGAGGTCCGCTCCGGTGCCGCCTCGGGTCCGGGCGCTCTCCCGCGGGACACCGTAGCCGCGCGCCCGCCGCTCATCTGGGCGTTTCCCGGAATAGGTAAAAGCGTCTGTCATCCGGCGTACGTGTGACGGACCGGGAGACATGCCCGGCGCGGACCCGGCCGCGCTTCCCGAGATGCGGCTGTGAACCATGCGACAAGTGGGGAAGAAGTGGTCAGTTACTATCACGAAATGTCGGGATAGTAAAGCCTTGTGTCGATATGGCGATAGATCGACTCCCGTTGACAGGCGTATTCCTAACGGATAAGCATGGGTCGCCACTTCGCGCCACTTATGGCGGCGGGAGCTGGCCATAATGGAGTGAATTCGGAGCAACGGTAAGACCGTAATTACAATCAAGCGGCCCGAAAACAGAAGGGGCGCCGTCATCCTGGGGGTCCCCCACCCATGAGGATCAGCGAGAAGACGCCGCAGGACGCTCGCGCGGCGGCCCGGCCCGGCCTGTCCGGACCGGCCTCCCGCAAACTGCCCGTCCCGCCGAGGGAGCGCAAGCCCGCCCTCGCCGCGCTCGCCGTCCTCCTCATCCTGGGCGGCGCGCTGGCCACCACCCTTCTGGTCATGCGCAGCGGCGACCGCGTCTCCGCCGTGCAGATCACCCAGCAGGTGGGCGCCGGGCAGCGCATCCCGGCATCGGCCCTCAGAGAGGTGCAGATCGCCGACACCGGCATCGACTACGTCGCCTACCGCTACAAGGACGAGGTGGCCAAGACGTACGCCGCGGTGACGCTGTTGCCGGGCACGCTGCTCACCCAGCAGATGACTTCGAATTCGAGCGACCAGGTCGGGCCGGGCAAGGCCAAGGTCGGCCTCTCGCTCAAGGCGGGACAGATGCCCGGCGACCTCAGGTGGAGCGAGATCGTCCAGGTGGTCTACGTGCCCACGGCCGGCCGCGGCTCCGTCACCGCCCAGCAGAAGGTGCTGACCACCGCCGCCCGCGTGGAGAGCATCTCCTCCGGACGGTCCGGCGGCGGGCTGGTCACGATCGTCGTCGACACCACGATCGCGCCGACCATCGCCCAGTACGCCTCCAGTGGGGAGATCGCCCTCATCTCGCTTCCGGGGGTCAAGTGACGTGGCGCTGATCGTGCTCGCGGCCGACAAGGGGGCGCCCGGTGTGACCACCGCGGCGACGGCCCTCGGCGCGGTGTGGCCCCGCCCGGTGCTGCTGGCCGAGTGCGACCCGTCCGGCGGCGACCTCGCCTACCGCCTGCCCGGGGCCGACGGGAGCGTGCTCAACCCCGGCCGCGGCCTGCTCAGCCTCGGCGCGGTCGCGCGGCGCGGGCTCCACACCGATCTCGTGTACGAGCACACGCAGAAGCTCGTCGGCGGTCTCGACGTGCTGGCCGGGCTGACCAGCGGCGAGCAGGCGGCGGGCCTCACCTGGCTGTGGGGGCCGCTCGGCCGGGCGTTCGCCGCCCTGCCGCAGGCCGACGTGCTCGCCGACTGCGGCCGCCTCGGGTTGCACGCCCCCATCAACGACCTCATGGCCGAGGCCGACCTGGTGGTGCTGTTCACGCGGGCCAGCCTCGACCACGTCGCCCACCTGCGCGAGCGGCTGTCGCTGCTCGGCCGCAAGGCCGGCGTCGTCGTCATCGCCGACCCCCGGTCGTACCGCACGTCGCTGGAGGAGATCCGGCGCATCGTGTCCGGCTGGGACGTCGCCTTCGTCGGCGGCCTGGCGCACGACCCGAAGGGCGCCGAACTGCTGCGCGGCCAGTGGGGCGGCAAACTCGACCGCAGCATGCTGATCCGTACGGCGCGGGAGCTGGCCACCCGCCTCGCCACGCACCTCGCGGGCGGCGAGGACGATTCGCAGGCGGCGCGGCGGCAGCCGGGCGGCCGGTTCACGCGACGGGCCCCGGAGGTGCGGTCATGATCGCGCGGACCGCCGGGCACGCCGGGCGGACCGGACGCTCCCGCGGGCCGGGCGAGGGGGCGGCATGAACGCCCAGCGGCGGACCGTGGACCACGGCCTGGTGAAGCGGTTCCGGCAGGAGGTCGGCGACCGTCTGGCGCACCAGCGGCGGCTGGACCAGGCGAGCGGCCTGCCGCCCATGTCGGGGGAGGACGAACGGCAGTTCGCCCGGGCGCTGATCGCCCAGGTGCTGGAGGAGTTCGCGCGCGGCGAGATCGGCGTGGGGCGCACGCCGCCGACCGCCGAGGAGGAGGAGGCGCTCGCGGCGGGCATCCACGCCGCGCTCTTCGGCGTCGGCCGCCTCCAGCCGCTGCTGGACGACCCCGAGGTCGAGAACATCGACATCAACGGGTGCGACCGGGTGTTCGTCAGCTACGCCGACGGCCAGGAGATCATGCACGATCCCGTCGCGGAGTCCGACGAGGAGCTGGTCGAGCTGATCCAGATCCTCGCGGCCTACTCGGGCCTCTCGTCGCGGCCCTTCGACACCGCGAACCCGCAGCTCGACCTGCGCCTGCCGGACGGCTCGCGGCTCTCGGCGGTCATGGACGTCACCGTGCGGCCCGCGCTGTCGATCCGCCGGTCCCGCCTCGGCAAGGTCTTCCTCTCCGACCTCGTCGGGAACGGCACGCTCACCCCCGAGGTGGGCAGGTTCCTCACGGCCGCGGTCGCGGCGCGCAAGAACATCATGCTCGCCGGGTCGACGAACGCCGGGAAGACGACGCTGCTGCGGGCGCTGGCCAACGAGATCCCGCCGACCGAGCGGCTCATCACGGTGGAACGCGCCCTTGAGCTGGGGCTGGACCAGTTCCCCGAGCTGCACCCGAACGTGGTGGCCTTCGAGCACCGCCTGCCCAACTCCGAGGGGCAGGGGGAGATCACGATGGCCGAGCTGGTGCGCCGCTCGCTGCGCATGAACCCCTCCCGGGTGATCGTGGGCGAGGTGCTCGGCGACGAGATCGTCACGATGCTGAACGCGATGACCCAGGGCAACGACGGGTCGCTGTCGACGATCCACGCCAACTCCAGCATGGAGGTGTTCAACCGCATCGCGACCTACGCGCTGCAGGCCGTGGAGCGGCTGCCCATCGAGGCCACCCACATGCTCATCGCCGGGGCCATCGACTTCGTGGTGTTCATCGAGAAGCGCAACGACTACCACCGGGGCGGCACGCTGCGCCGCTACGTGTCCAGCGTGCGCGAGGTCACCGGCTGCGACGGCCGGGTGCTGTCCTCGGAGGTGTTCGCGATGGCGGGCGGCTACGTGGTGCCGCACGCCCCGATCTCCTGCGCGGACGAACTGGCCGCCCACGGCTACGACCCGGCGATGGGAGCGTGGCGATGAGCGGCCTGCTGCCCGTGCCCCCGGACCTGCTCGACCCGCTGGTGCTGCTGCCCGGCGCCATGGCCGGCGGCGGGATCTTCCTGCTCGCCCTGGCCCTGTACGGCGTGCGTCCCCGGCCCGCCGCCCCCGACGGCAGGGCGAAGCGGACGGCGCTGCTGCGCACGCTGTCCACCAGGCTGGCGGTCGCCCTGATCACGGGGGTGCTGGTCCTGGTGGTGACGGGGTGGCCGGTCATCGCGGCAGGCGCCGTACTGCTGGTCATCGCCTGGCGCGGACTCACCGGCGGCGCGGCGGAGGAGCGGGCCGCGATGAAGCGGCTGGAGGGCCTGGCGGCCTGGACCGAGTCGCTGCGGGACACGATCGCCGGCGCGGCCGGCCTGGAGCAGGCCATCCCCTCGTCGATCCGGGCCGCGTCGCCGACGCTGCAACCCCATCTGCGGTCGATGGTCGACCGCCTGCACATGAGGATGCCGCTCTCCGACGCGCTGCGGATCTTCGCCGACGAGCTGGACGACACCTCGGCCGACCTCGTCGTGGCGGCGCTGATCCTCAACTCCCGGCTGCGCGGGCCGGGCCTGCGCGACGTGCTGTCGGCCCTGGCGGTCTCCGCCCGCGAGGAGCTGGACATGCGCCGCCGGGTCGAGGCCGAGCGCAGGTCCACCCGCAAGAGCGTGCAGATCGTCGTCGGCACCGCCCTCGTCTTCGCCGGCGCGCTCGTCGTGTTCAACCGGTCCTACGTGGAGGAGTACAACTCCGTGCTCGGCCAGGCCGTGCTGGTCATCGTGGCCGGCCTGTTCGGCGCGGGCTTCGCGTGGATGCGGCGGCTCGCCCGCTTCGACAAGCCCGCCCGGATCCTCGCCCCGCACCCCCGGGCCGAGATCTCTCCACCGCAGACCCGCTCCCAGACGCGGCCGGTCCCCACCGGAGGAACCGCCGGTGGTCTCGCGGCCGAAGGGAGGACGCCGTGATCAACACCGTGCTCGCCGGGGTGGTGCTCGGGCTCGGGATCTTCCTGCTGCTGCGGGCGCTGTTCCCGCCCCGGCCCGGCCTGCTCGCCCGGCTCGCCGCGCTCGACCAGGCCCGCGACGGCACGGGCGTGCCGCGGGCTCCCCTGATCGCGCCGGAGGAGGACGTCAGCGAGTTCCGCCGTACGCTCGGCGTCCGGCTCGCCCGGTTCTACGAGAGCCGCGGCTGGGAGGCGCGCTCGGTCAAGGCCGACCTCGCGCTGCTCGGCAGGTCGTTCGAGGGCTTCCTGGCGACGAAGCTGCTGCTGGGCGTCTCCGGCTTGCTGGCGTTTCCGCTGCTCGTCGGCTGGCTGGCGCTGATGGAGTGGGGGGTCTCGCTGCAGGTGCCGCTGTGGTCGGCCCTGATCGTCTGCGTGATCTTCTTCCTGCTGCCCGACGTGCAGCTCAAGCGGGACGCCGCCGTACGGCGCCGGGACTTCCGGCACGCGGTCGGGGCCTTCCTCGACCTCGTGGCGATGAACCTCGCGGGTGGCCGGGGCGTCCCGGAGGCGCTGATGATGGCGGTCTCCGTCGGCAGCCCCGCCGCCACGCCCGGCGCGCTCAACGGGACGCTGAACGGCGCTTCGAGCGGCGCGGTCGCCGGCACCTCGACCGGCATCGTGAGCGGCGGTGTGAGCGGTGGGGCGAGTGGCGCCGGGAACGCGGCCGGGCCCGCCCCCGGCGCGAACTGGGCCATGGAGCGCATCCGCGAGGCACTGGCGAACGCCCGGATCGTCGGCATCACCCCGTGGCAGGCGCTCGGCCAGCTCGGCGACGAGATCAACGTCGACGAGCTGCGCGACCTCTCGGCCGCCCTCGGGCTGGTCGCCGACGACGGCGCCAAGGTGCGCTCGTCACTCACCGCACGGGCCGCCACCCTGCGCCGCCGCGAACTCGCGGAGGTCGAGGGCAAGGCGGGCGAGCGGTCCCAGTCCATGCTCGTCGCCCAGCTCCTGCTGTGCGCGGGTTTTGTGATCTTCCTTACCTTTCCGGCAGCCATGAAGATGTTGGGGGCCTGATGCTCTGGTTTCACTATCTGGTCGCCGTGCTCCACGTACGGCTCGACCGCGCCAGGACCGCTCCGTCCAGGGGTGCCTCGGCGGTCGAATGGGTGATCATCACCGCCATCATCGCCGGGGTCGCGCTCGGCCTGGCGACGCTGATCAAGTCGGTGGTCGAGGGACGGCAGGCCGACATCCAGAACAGCTTCGGCGGCGGTGGCGGCGGTGGCGGTGGCGGTGGCGGCGGTGGTGCCGGCGGCGGCGGGTGACCAGGGTGCAGGGCGGACGCGGCCGCGTGCCACGCGGCCCCTGTCCCTGGCGTGCCACTGAGCCGTGCGGGCCCGGTCCCGGACGGCTCGTTGACCTGTCGTGCGGCTCCGATCCCGGACGGAGTGACATCGAGCTGTGCGGTGGCGAGTTGTGCGGTGGCGGGCTGTGCGGGTCCGTACCCGGGCGGCACTGTGGCGGGTCGTGCGGTGGCGGGTTGTGCGGTGGCGGGTCGTGCGGGTCCGTACCCGGGCGGCGTGGCGGCGGGCCATGCGGCTCCGTTCCCTGGTCGCGTGCCGAAGGACCCCACGGCTCCGTGCCGCGGCGGCAGGGCGAGCGGCGTGCTGAGCGGGGCGCTGAGCGGCGCGGCGAGTGGGGCGCTGAGCGGCGCGGCGAGCGGCGTGGTGAGCGGGGCGCGACGGTGATCGAGCTCGCCATCCTGATGCCGATCGTGCTGGTGGTCGTCTTCCTGATCGTCCAGGTCGCGCTCTGGTTCCACGGCCGTCAGGTCGCCGACGCCGCCGCGCGGGAGGGCGCGCGCGTCGCCAGGACGGCGGGCTCCTCCGACGGCTGGCAGGACGCCGCGGAGGGCAAGGCCCGGCAGATCGTGCAGGCGATCGGCCCGCAACTGCTGCGCGACGCCGAGGCGAAGGCCTGGGAGCAGGGCGACCAGCGGGGCATCGAGGTCACCGGCGACGCCGTACTGGTGGTGCCGCTGCTGCCCGAGATGGCCATCCACATCACCTCGCGCTTCGGCGGGCCCGTCGAGTGCTTCCGCCCGGACGACGGCTCGGAGGGGTGCGAATGACGCTCCGCTCCACCCCGGCCCCAGGACTCGCCCGGGCTCCACGTCTCGCCAGGAAAGGAGAGAGGGGCTCGATGACGGCCGAGACGGTCATGCTCGCCCCGCTCTTCCTGCTGTTCCTGCTGTTCCTGGTCGCGGCGGGCCGGATCGTGGAGGCGCAGGGAGAGGTCAACGGGGCGGCGCGTGACGCCGCGCGGGCCGCCTCGGTGCAGCGCACGCGGTCGGAGGCCGAGTCGGCCGCCAAGGAGGCCGCCGAATCGGCCCTCTCCGGCGAGTGCTCCCCGGAGGTCGACATGTCGGGCACCGAGTGGGAGATGAGCACCGACGACCATCTCGCGGTCGTCCGCGCCACCGTTACCTGCGAGCTCGATCTGGCCGTCCTCGGCTTCGGCGCGGCCAAGCGGATGTCGGGCACCTCGGTCGTGCCGCTGGAGCGGTTCCGGAGGGTGCAGGAATGATCCCTCTTTCCCGCCCCGCCGCCCCGCCGGCCGCCGCCCTCGCGCCAGGCGTTGTTCCGGCGCCGAATGCCGCGTCGGCACCGGCCGTCGCCGCATCGGCTGTCGCCTCGGCATCCGGCCGTGCCCCGGCATCGTGCTCCACTTCGGCACCGGCTTCCGGCCCGGCGCCGGGCGCCGCCCTGCGGCCGGGATCACCGGGTGGAGGCGCGCGTCGTGCACACCGGACACGCCGGGCCGTACGGCATAGAGCGGCGGAGCGGGGCTCCATGTCGGTGTTCGTGGTCCTGTTCTCAGGGGCGGTGTTCCTGCTGGCCGGGTTGCTCGTCGACGGCGGGGCGGCCATCAACGCCCGGCTGAAGGCGGCCGACATCGCCGAGCAGGCCGCCCGCGCCGCCGCCGACCAGATCGACGAGGAGACCCTGCGGGCCTCCGGCCAGGTGCGCCTGCTCGCCGACGACGGCGCGGTGTGCGGCCGGGCCGAGGAGATCACCACGGGCCGCGACGCGGAGGGCGTACGCATGACCGACTGCACGGTGGGTGGTGGCCAGGCGGAGGTGACGGTGGGGGTGGCGGTCCACTGGGACGCCTTCTTCCTGTCCGCGCTCGGCTTCGCCGGCTCCGACATGGAGGCCGAGGCCACGGCCGCACCGGATCCGGGGGAGGAATGACGGACAGGTCCACACCGCAGGGCCGGCACTCCGCCCGCGAAGCCGCAGGGCAGACACAGGGGCAGACCCAGGCGCAGACGCAGTGGCCGGACCGCGCCGCCGCGCCGTCGCGCGGCGTGCCCGGCCGTACGGGCTACGCTCCCGGCCAGTCGTCCAGCCACGCTCCCGGCCAGTCGTCCGGCCATGCTCCCGGCCAGTCGTCCGGTCAGGCTCCCGGCCAGTCGTCCGGCCACGCTCCCGGCGAGTCGTCCGGCCACGCTCCCGGCCCGTCGTCCGGCCACGCTCCCGGCCAGGACTACTACCAGGCCGTCCGTCAGGACCCCGGCCGGGGACCGCGACCGCGTCCCGAGGGCATGCCGTCCGTGCTGGCACCACAGCGGGCCCCTGAGCACTGGCGCGACGACCGGACGGCGCGGCCGCGGCCCAGGCGCGGGGCGAAGGACGTGTTCGCCGGCATCGGGGCGTTCATCGCGCTCGTGGGCCTGGTGGGCGGCGTGCCGTACGCGCTGCTGAGGCTGGCCGGGCCGCCGATCAGCGGCGACCTGCTGAACCTCGATCTGTTCACCGACCACGTCGGCCCGGAAACGGTCATCGCGATCCTGGTCCTGCTGGTGTGGCTGGCCTGGTTGCAGTTGTTCCTGTGCGTGGTCGTCGAGGTGTACGCGGGACTGCGCCGGGTCGGCATGCCGGCCCGCGTGCCGTTGTCGGGCGGCACCCAGGCGCTCGCGAACCGCCTCGTCGGCGCCGTCCTGCTGCTGTTCACGGCGACCGCCGCGGTGGTGCCCATCGCCCGCGCGGGCGCGCCCGTCGTGATCAAGCCGCAGACGGTCGCCGCCGCCACCGTGTTGTCCGCGCCGGTGCCCCAGACCGAAGCGGACCGGCCGGCCCTGCACGCCAGGGAGGTCAAGAAGGTCTACGTGGTGCAGCCCCCGCACGGGCGTCACCACGAGAGCCTGTGGGAGATCGCGGACAAGTGCCTGGGTGACGGGCGCCGCTATCCGGAGATCTACCAGCTGAACCAGCACAAGGAGCAGCCCGACGGCAGTCGCCTCCACATGGCCGACCTCATCCGCCCCGGCTGGGTGCTCGACATGCCGGACGACGCGAGGAACGTCCACGTCGTGCCCGTCGACGAGGACCGGCCGGAGATCCTTGGGGAGCACCGGAACGCCCCCGCAGAACTCGACGGCACCACCCGTTACGGCGGCGGCGCTGGGGAGACGGACACCAAGGGCGACGTCCGCGCGCATCCCCGCCCCACTCCCCACCACACGGCCGGCGGCGCCCAGGAGCGCTCGCACGCCACGCCCGACCCGCGCGCCTCGGCCGGCGGAACCGGTTCCCACGGCAGCTCGGCCGGTGGCGAAAGGGACACGACGCTGCCGGACCAGGGCTCGGGAGACACCCCGGCCGGGCCGGGCGGGAACGTGCGGCACACTCCGCCGACGGCCGGGCCCGCCACCCCGAGGCCGGAGGGCACTCAGCATCAGGGCGACGCACGGCACGAGCCCGGCAGGGTGACCCCTCAGCCGGGCAAGCCGGGGGTCGTGCTGCCACCGCCCGCGATGCCGCAGGATCCCACCGCCGCGCACTCGCCGGGTCACAGCGGCAAGGCCACCACGCCGGACGCGCACGCCACCGGCAAGGCCTCGACGCCGGACGCGCACGCGACGGCCGAGGGGTCACGGACGCCACGGCCGATCACGACCACCACCGCCCAGCCGGCCGCCGTGGGAGAGGCACGACCCACCGAGCACCCGAGCGAGCAGGCATCCGGGCGAGCGGCCGACCAGCCCGGCGCGGGGTCCGCGCGGGAGGAGGGGCAGCCTCGGACGCATGTCCGGCCCGTCGCCGAGGCCACGGCGCCCGGTCACCACGCAACCGCGTCCCCGTCCGCCTCGTCGTCCGCCCCCTCGCCCGGTCCGACGGCCGACGCCCACGGCGCACCCGCCGCGGCGGCCGGCGACCACGACGGAAGCGGGCCCGAAAAGGACGGGCCCGGTGAGGACGGGCAGCGGGGCGGGCCGGTGCTCGCCGACTACCTCGCGGCGTCGTCACTGGCGGCGGCCGGGCTGCTGGCCCTGCTCGGCCGCAGGCGGCGGGAGCAACTGTGGCGCAGGGCGTTCGGGCGGCGGATCGCACGGCCACGCGGAGACGCCGCCGAGGCCGAGGTCGCCATCCGCCTCGGCGCCGACGCCCCCGGCAGCCGGATGCTCGACATCGGCCTGCGGCTGCTCGGCCGCCTGCTGGCCGACTCCGGCAGGCGGCCGCCCACCATCTACGCCGTCCACCTGTCCAGCCGGGGCCTCGACCTGTGGATCCACCCGGCCGAGCAGGACGCGCCCGAGCCGTGGGAGGCCTGCGACGGCGGGCAGGTCTGGCGGCTCCCGGCCCACGAGGGGCGCCGCATCGACGAGCACGCGCTCGCCGGGGTGCCCGCGCCCTACCCCGGACTGGTCTCGCTCGGCACCGGTCAGGGCGGCCGGGTCCTGGTCGACCTGGAGGCCGCCCACGGCATCATCGCGATCACCGGCGCGCACACCGTCGCCGCCCTGTCCGCGCTCGCCGTGGAACTCGCCACCAACCGCTGGTCCGACGACATGCGCCTCACGCTCGTCGGCTTCGGCGAGGAACTCGCCCTGCTCGCGCCCGAGCGGATCAGGACGGCGGGCAGCCTGGCCGAGGTGCTGCCCGAGTTCGAGGAGCGCGGCCGGCACGACGGCGACGTGCTCACCGGCCGTGTGCACAGCCGGGTGGCCGATCCCGCCTACACCCCGCACTACCTGCTGTCGGCCATCCGGCCCGACGAGGACGAGGCGCGCCGGCTGGCCCTGCTCGGCAAGGGCACCCGTACGGCGACCGGCTTCGTGATCGCGGGCGCGGTGCCGCACGCCACCTGGAAGTGGGACATCACCGACGGCGGGCGGACCCGCGTCGACGCCCTGGGCCTGGACATCGAGGCACACCTGCTGCCGCGCAGGCACTACGACGCGGTGGTCGGCCTGTTCCGGACGGCGCTGCGGCAGGAGAGCGAGCCGCTCACCCCCGTGACGGAGCGGCTCAGCGAGGAGCCGCCGGCCATCGAGGTGCGCGTCCTCGGCCCGATCGAGATCAGCCCGGTGAATCCGCTCGAAGAGGGCCGGGCCGCCCTCGCCCACGAACTCGTCGTCTACCTCGCCACGCATCCCGACGGCGTGCATCCGGTCGTCCTGGCCGGGGTGCTGTGGCCGCGCGGCGTGCAGACCGCGGTCCGCGACGCCACCATCGCCCGGGTCGCCGAATGGCTCGGCCGCGACTCCGAGGGGCGTCCCCATCTCTTCGCCGACCGGTCCGGGCGGTTGCGGCTCGGGCCGGAGATCCGTACGGACTGGCGGTTGTTCCAGGACCTCGTACGGCAGGCGAGCGAGTGGGCCGGGACGTCCTCCTCGGGCGAGGTCGAGGAGGACCTGCTGAACCGGGCGTTGCGGCTGGTGCGCGGGCCGCTGCTGAGCGGCAGGCCGCCGGACCGGTACGCCTGGCTGGCGGCCGACCCGCTGGAGTACGACGTGACGGCCTGGGTGGCGGACGCGGCGCACCAACTGTGCGAGATCAGGCTGCGGCGCGACGACCCGTACGGCGCGGTCGCGGCGGCCCGCGCCGGGTTGCTGCTCGCGGCCGACGACGAGGGGTTGTGGCGTGACCTGCTCCGCGCCTCGCACGCGACCGGGGAGCCGGTCCGGCTGCGGGCGGTCGTCGACGGCCTGGTGCGCCGCGCGGCCTCCCACCCCTACGGCGGTGGGATGGCCCCGGAGACCGAGGCGCTCATCGACGAGTTGCTGCCCGACTGGCGCCGCACCCTCTCACCCGATCTCCGAACCCAACGTCTCGCCTGAGCGGAGCGCCTGATGCCCGACCCATGCCGATTCGAGCATGACGCTGGATCATCACCGGCGACCCTTTCTAGGGTGGGACCGGCGGGGGATCGCGTACTGCGGAGGACCCCCTTGACGCGTCCGGGACTCGCCACGGCGGCGGCCACACTGCTCGTGTCGGCCTGCGCGCTGCTCACGTCGGCCTGCGCGGCGCCGGACGCGGACCACGGCTTCACCCCCGGTGGTGGCGCGGCCGCGCCCGCCGCGGCCGGTGCGGCGACCGGTGTGACAGGCGACGAGACGGGTGACGACGTGATCACGGCGGCGCCCGGCCTGCGGATCGAGATCGATTGGCCGCAGGGGCTCGACCCGGTGCGGTCGGCCGTGGTCAAGGCGTTCGCCGACGACTTCACCGCCCAGTGGCGGGCCGTCGGCACCCTCGGCGAGGACCGGTCGTACACCAAGGGGATCGACCCGGGGTCGTCGGCCTTCCGTGACGCCGACAAATGGGTTCACGGATTCCTCAAGGACAGGCAGTCGGCCCGGGGCGTCGCCAAGGTCTACTCCCTGACCGTGCCCGCGATCATGGGGCGAGGGGCCGAGGCGGACGCCTGCGTCGATCTGACCGGCGTACGGCTGACCGACCAGGAGGGCACCCCGCTGGCAGGTCAGCCCGCCTGGCTGAAACGCCCGCGTGCGGTCTTCCTGCAGACCGCCGGACTGCGCCGCGGGGACGACGGCGCCTGGCGAATCGCCATGTATCACCACGCGGACTATCCGGACGAGCGCGCTAAGGAGTGCCTCCGTTGACTACAAGACCGACAATCGCGGTGACGTCCCTGCTGGCGGGCGGCATGCTCGCGGTGCTCACGCCGCTTGCCACGCCGCCCGCCTCGGCGGACCCGGGCGCCGGGCCGCACGGCGAGGCCTTCCAGCACGGCAGGAAGGCCGGCGTCAAGCTCACCAACTCGAAGATCACGCTGTCCGGCAGCGGACTCAGGGGCAAGAGCGACGGCTACAAGATGCCCAATCCGTGCTGGTACGAGCCGAGCATGTCGGCGCAGGAGGCGCGTGACCTCAAGGTGCGGGAGAAGAAGGAGTCGGTGGAGACGGGCGGCGACTACCGGCCGGACCTCGGCGAGTTCTCGAGCAAACTCGACGAGAAGGGCTCGTGGTGGGGAGTCGGCTACAACGCGGGCGACCCCAAGGGAGAGGCGTGCGCGTCCGGGCGTGACCCGCTCGTGTGGGTGCCGGAGGGGGACACACCCGCCGGAGGCATCACGTTCGAGCAGCTCGCGCAGCTCGCCCGGGCCGCGCTGACCGTCCCCCAGCCGACGATCAAGCTGAGCCCGGACGCCAAGAGCTACGTGAACCTGGAGACATGGGTCTGGCTGGACCAAGCCAACCAGGCCCCCAGATCCGTCACCGCCACGCTGCCCGGGGTCATGTCCGCCACCGTCACGGCGACACCGGACAAGAACGGCATGACGATCAAGCCGGGGACGTCGCCCGACCGGGCCGACGTCATCACCACCGGCTGCGGCCAGACCGGCCATCCGTACGTCAAGGGTGGCGATTTCACCTGCGGGGTCCGCTACAAGCGCGCGTCGATCGACCAGCCGCGCAAGGTCTACACCCTCACCGTGACGACCACCTGGAACGTCGTCGGCAACGGCCAGAACCTCGGCGGCGGTGCGGTCGACCCGTTCATCTACGCGCCGCTCAACTACGCGCCGGTCCAGGTGAACGCCCAGCGCGACGTGCCCGTGGGGGAGGTCCAGAGCGTCGTCCAGAAGTGACCGGCCGCCCGGCTCACCGGGCGGCTCGTCAGGCCACTCGCTGGTCAGGCCACTCGGCCGGTCAGGCCACGCCGGACTCGTGGGCGAGCAGCCATTCCTTGACCGGCGTGCCGTAGTAGTAGCCGCCGTAGCCGCCGGTCGAGGGCAGCACACGGTGGCACGGCACGAACGGCGCGACGAGGTTCTGCGCGCAGGCCGACCCGGCGGCCCGCGCGGCGGTCCTCGGCAGTCCCGCCCGCTCGGCCAGCACGGCGTACGACACGGTGGTGCCGGCGGGCACGGCGCGCAGCGCCTCGTACAGGCGCTGCCTGGTGGGCGTGCCCGGCTGCCGGGCCGGGACCCGGTCGAGGGCGTCGATCTTCCCGTCGAGGTATTCGCGGACGGCCAGCGCCGCGTCGCCGAGGTCGTCCTCTCGCAGGGGGAGGGCCCGCAGCGACGGCGAGAGCCGCGCGTACATCTCGCGGGGATCGGCGGTGAAGCCCGCGGCGACGAGCGCGCCGTCGTGGGCCAGCAGGGCGAGAGGGCCCACCGGGGTGGGCACGATCTGCGTGAGGATCATCTGTTCGTCACGTCCATCTCGTGAGTACGAATCGTGGGCTGAGGCTGCGCGGCGTGGCTCCACAGGTGGACCGCCGCGTACGCGCGCCAGGGCCGCCACCCCTCGGTCTCGCCGGTCGTGATGCCGAGCCGGTCCATGGTCCTGCGCAACACGAGGTCGCCCTCGGGCCAGGCGTCCGGGTCGCGCAGCGCGCGCAGCGCGATGTAGCTCGCCGTCCACGGGCCGATGCCGGGGATCGCCAGCAGCCGGGCCGTGGTGTCGGCGGGGTCCCCGGCGCCGTCGAGGTCGATCTCGCCGGAGGCGACCCCCTCGGCCAGCGCCCTGATCGTGGCGGTCCTGCGGGTGGTGAGCCCGAGGCCGTCCAGATCGGCGTCCGCCAGCCGGTCGGCGGTGGGAAACAGCAGCGGGATCTCGTTCACCGCCTCCGGGGTGGGCTCCCGATCGGTGAGGGAGGACTTCCGGTGAGCGGTGGAAAGGTCCTGTTCCTCGTCGGCGCGGTTCCGGTCCGCGGTGGTGGTGTTCCGGGCGGCGGGGGGAGGGTTCTGCTCCGGGCCGGGGGCCTCTCCGCCCGGGCCGGCGGAGTTCGGGTCCGTGACGGCGGGGGTTCCGGCGCGGGTGGCGATGCGGCCGAGCAGCGTGCGGGCTCCGGCCACCGAGATCTGCTGCCCCACGACGGCGCGGACGGCCGCCTCGAACCCGTCGTACGCCCCCGGCACCCGCAGGCCCGGCCGGGCCTCGACCAGTGGCGCGAGCGACGTGCGGCCGAGGATCTCCCGCACCGCCCCCGGGTCGGCGTCCAGGTCGAGCAGCCGGCGGCACCGCGCCACCAGCGGCGACAGGCGGTGGGCCTCGGTGGTCCGCACCGTGAGCCTGACGTGGTCCGCGGTGGGCCGCAGGGTGATCGAGCCGCCCGGGACGGCTCGGGTGTACGCCGCGACGTCCGTGCCGGACCAGCGGACCGCCTCCACCCCCGGGATCGCCCGGGCGGCGAGGAAGCGCAGCACCGACTGCGCGTCGTACGGCTGCCGGTGGCCGAGCCGCAGGGTCAGGCCGCTCGCGGGGGAGCAGACGCCCCCGCCGCCGACCGGCCCGTTGCCTTTGCGCAGCTCGCCCGGCGCGAAGCCGTACGACTCCTTCATGGCCGCGTTGAACTGCCGTACGCTCCCGAACCCGGCGGCGAACGCGACGTCAGTGATCGGCAGAGTGGTCTCGGTGAGCAGTTGCTTGGCGAGCAGCAGCCGCCGGGTGCGGGCGACGGCGAGGGGTCCGGCGCCGAGTTCGGCGGCGAACAGGCGATGGAGATGGCGCTCGGTCACGTGCAGGCGCCGGGCCAGCCCGGCGACGCCGGAGTCGTCGGCGACGCCGTCGTCGATCAGCCGCAGCGCGCGTCCCACCAGGTCGGCGCGTACGTCCCAGCCGGGGTCACCCGGGCTGAGCTCCGGGCGGCAGCGGCGGCAGGGCCGGAATCCGGCGGCCTCGGCCGCGGCGGCGTGCCGGTAGAAGCGGACGTTTCCCCGTCCGGGCGTGCGCGCCGGGCAGATCGGGCGGCAGTAGATGCCGGTGGTCGTGACAGCCGTGTAGAAACGCCCGTCAAAACGGGAGTCCCGGGCGGACACGGCCAGGTAGCACGCGTCGAAGTCGAGCTGTCGTGTGGTGGTCACGCACACGACGTTATGCCCAGGCCACCGATGCGGGCTCGCGGAAATCGGACGTGGACGTCACACCGAATCATCAGGGCCGAACGCCCAGGAGTGGTCGCGCTCGCGCGAGGCCGGGCGGTGCGGCGCCGGGCCATGCTCTCGCGCGGGACGGGAGGTCGGCGTCACTTGCTGGAGATGCCGACCCCGAGGTCGAACTCGCGGTACACCCGGGCCCAGAAGCCGTCGCGCAGCCACACGCGCGCCTCGGGATAGGGCCGCAGGGAATGGCCGAGTTCCTTCTCGGCCTCGATGAGCAGTTCGGTGTCGATCACCGTGGGCAGGATCGGGCCGGGCAGCAGGTCGCGGATGTTGTCCCGGCCGCGGGTCAGTATCCATTTCTGCGCGACGTGCTCGCCGACCTCCTCCACGTGGGGCCGGCCCGGGCCCAGCTTGGAGGTCTGGCCGACCGGCGTCTTCGGCGGCATCGGCTTGGCGCGGCCCGCGAAGACCTGGGCGGGCGACGGCGCGGGCGTGACGGGCACCGGCACGGGAGCGCGGGTGAAGAACGGACGCAGGAAGTCGGCGCTCAGGATCTCGACGGTGTCCGACTCCCAGACGAGCCGTTCGGCCTGGTTCGTCCCGAACGGCGGCTCGACGCCCCACAGGTGGACGCGAACGCCGTACGCCTGGGCGGCCTCCACGGCGGGCACCATGTCCTCGTCACCGGCGATCAGCACGGTGTCGTTAACGGCGTGGTGCCGGGCGAGCGCCTCCAGGTCGCTGCGGATCTGCGCGTCCACACCCTTCTGCTGGCCACGGGCGTTCAGGTTGCCGAGCCGCACCTTGACCCAGGGCAGCTGGGCGATCACCCGCTGGTCCACGGTGGGCACCCGGTCGCGTGCGGCGTCGTACCAGTACACCCGCAGCAGTTCACCCGAGATGCGGTCCACAGCATGCTTCTGCAGCGACTGGATCAACTCGTCCGCGGCGACGCGGTACTCCTTACGCTCCTTGGCGCCTAAGAGAACTTCACCGGCAGCGGCGTAAAGGTAACCGACGTCCACCAGAACGGCATACTTTGCGGCGATCCCATGTGCGCTGAAGTCCGGGATGGCCATGGTGTCCTCCAGGACTCGTCACTAGATGATCAGGCGACTATATTCCCCCGCTTTCTAGATAGTCCCAACTCTTGGGCCAGTTGACACCCGGTTCCGTCGATGTAATCAGGCTGTGGTCCCCGGCTGATCCCCGGCTGATCCCCGGCTGATCCCGGCTGCCGGTCACCGGGCGCCGGGGAGGAAGGCGGAGCGCCACGCCCCCGGGCCGTGCCGCAGCGCCGGGCGCATGCCGCGCCCCGCGTACCTCCAGTTTCCGCTGGTGGCGGGCGGTGCCTCCCGTGGGGCGTGCGCCGACGCCCGGGCCAGCAGCGCGGCGAGCAGGGCGGCGGTCTCCTCGGGGGTGGCGTCCCCCCGGATGATCTCCAGGTACGGCTCGCGAGTGCTCACAGCGGGATGTTCCCATGCTTCTTCGGCGGCAGGGCGGCCCGCTTGTTGCGCAGTGCCCGCAGCGCGCGGACGATCTGGACCCGGGTGTCCGAGGGCCGGATCACCGCGTCCACGTAGCCGCGCTCGGCGGCCAGGTACGGGTTCGCCAGCGCGTCCTCGTACTCGGCGACGAAGTTCGCCCGCGCCGTGTCCGGGTCGTCGGCGGCGGCCAGTTCACGCCGGTAGAGGATGTTGACGGCGCCCTGCGCCCCCATCACCGCGATCTGGGCGGTGGGCCAGGCCAGGTTGACGTCCGCGCCGAGGTGCTTGGAACCCATGACGTCGTACGCCCCGCCGTACGCCTTGCGGGTGATGACGGTGACCAGCGGCACGGTCGCCTCGGCGTAGGCGTAGAGGAGCTTGGCGCCGCGCCGGATGATGCCGTTCCACTCCTGGTCGGTGCCCGGGAGGAAGCCCGGCACGTCGACGAAGGTCAGCACCGGGATGTTGAAGGCATCGCAGGTGCGGACGAACCGGGCGGCCTTTTCGGAGGCGGCGATGTCGAGCGTCCCGGCGTAGCTCATCGGCTGGTTGGCGACGACGCCCACCGAACGCCCCTCGACCCGGCCGAAGCCGACCAGGATGTTCGGCGCGAAGCCCGCGTGGATCTCCAGGAACTCCCCGTCGTCGAGGACGTGCTCGATCACCGTGTGCATGTCGTACGGCTGGTTGGCCGAGTCGGGGATCAGCGTGTCGAGCACGCGGTCGTCCTCGGTCGTCTCCAGGACCGCCTCCGCCTCGAAGGCCGGCGGGTCGTCCATGTTGTTGGACGGCAGGAACGACAGCAGCGCCCTGGCGAAGTCGAGGCAGTCCTGCTCGTCGGACGCCTCGTAGTGGGCGACGCCGCTCCGGGAGTTGTGCGTGTGGGCCCCGCCCAGCTCCTCGAACGTCACCTCCTCGCCGGTGACGGTCTTGATCACGTCCGGGCCGGTGATGAACATGTGCGACTTCTCCCGGACCATCAGCACGAAGTCGGTCAGCGCGGGGGAGTAGACCGCGCCACCGGCGCACGGGCCCATGATCAGCGAGATCTGCGGGATCACCCCGGAGGAGTGCACGTTGCGCTTGAAGATCTCCGCGTACAGGCCGAGGGAGACCACGCCCTCCTGGATGCGCGCGCCGCCCGAGTCGTTGATCCCGATCACCGGGCAGCCGGTCTTGAGCGCGTGGTCCATCACCTTGACGATCTTCTCGCCGAAGACCTCGCCCAGCGAGCCGCCGAACACGGTGAAGTCCTGCGCGAACACCGCGACCGGGCGGCCGTCCACCGTGCCGTACCCGGTCACGACCCCGTCGCCGTACGGGCGTTCGCGGTCCAGGCCGAAGGCGGTCGCCCGGTGCCTGGCCAGTTCGTCGAACTCCACGAACGAGCCCTCGTCGAGGAAGGCCGCGACCCGCTCGCGGGCCGTCATCTTTCCCTTGGCGTGCTGTTTCTCCACCGCCCGCGCGGAGCCTGCGTGGGCCGCCTCGCCGAGGCGCCGCTCCAGGTCGGCGATCTTGCCCGCGGTGGTGTGGATATCGATCTCGTGGGCGCGTTCCGCGCTCATCGTCACCTCGCCGTTCCTCGCATGCTCAGCGGGTCCCGCGATCCGGTCCGGGCCGCGTCGAATCCATGGCCGACAGGTTAACGAGACTCGCACCGCGAGGTCGCGCCGGGGCGCGGCCGGAAAGAGCCGGGGAGGAGTCCTGGAAGAGTCCTGGGCGGAGTCCCAGGAGGAACGGAGGCCGCGTGTCGTTCGTTCGGCCATACGACCGGGCCTTCGGAACCGGGCCTTCACGACCAGGCCGCACGACCATCGGCGGAGGAGGGGGCGCAATGGGTGACGCCGTACGCACGCAGGGCCTGTACAAGCGCTTCGGGCGGCAGGTGGCGGTCGGCGGGGTCGACCTGGTGGTGCCGGAGGGCGGTTTCGCCGGCCTGGTCGGCCCGAACGGCGCGGGCAAGACGACGACGCTGAGCATGATCACCGGGTTGCTGCGCCCCGACGGCGGGCGGATCGAGATCGACGGCCACGACGTGTGGGCCGATCCGGTCGCCGCCAAGGCGCGGATCGGCGTGCTGCCCGAGGGCCTGCGGCTGTTCGAACGGCTGTCCGGCCGCGAGTTGCTGCTGTACGGCGGCCAGTTGCGCGGCATCCCCCTGGACGAGGCCGGCAGGCGCGCCGACGAGCTGCTCAGGGTCATGGACCTGGTCGAGGCCCAGGACAAGCTGGTGGTCGACTACTCGACCGGCATGCGCAAGAAGATCGGCCTCGCCGCGGCGCTGCTGCACAACCCGCGCGTGCTGTTCCTCGACGAGCCGTTCGAGGGCGTCGACCCGGTCTCGGCCAACACCCTGGCCGAGGTGCTGCGCAGATACACCGCCTCGGGCTCCACCGTCGTCTTCTCCAGCCACGTGATGGACCTGGTCGAGCGGCTGTGCGACTGGGTGTCGGTGATGAACGGCGGGCTCGTCGTCGCGCAGGGCCCGCTCGACGACGTACGGCGGGGCCGCACCCTCAACGAGGCGTTCCTCGACCTCGTCGGCGCACGCGGAAACGGGGAGGAGGGCCTGTCGTGGCTGGGCACCTCGGCCTCCTGACCAAGCGGCCCACCGGCATCCTGACCGCGCGGCCCACCGGCGTCCTGACCGCCCAGCACGCGGGCCTCCTGACCGCCCAGCACGCGGGCCTCCTGACCGCCCAGCACGCGGGCCTCCTGACCGCGCGGCCCGTCGGACGGGAGAGCGCGTCATGACGTGGTTGTTCGTCCGGATGAAGCTCAGCCTCGTCCGCGGGGGTCTGCGCGGCGAGCCGGCCAGGCAGCTCGGGTTCGTCTTCTCGCTGCTCGCCGCCGTCGTCATGGCGGTCGCGGGGTTCGGGTTGTTCGCACTCGTACGGCTCGCGCCGCACGACGTCGCCCTCGACGTCGTGCCGGTGGCGTTCGCGATGTTCGCCGCCGGGTGGATCGTCGTGCCGCTGATGGCCTTCGGCCTGGACGAGACGCTCGACCCGGCCCGGCTGGCCCTGTTCCCGCTGACCACCCGGCAGCTCGCGACCGGACTGTTCGCCGCGTCCGTCGCCGGGCCGTGGCCGATCGCCTCGCTGGTCGCGCTCTCCGGCGGCGTGGTCGCGCTCGCCCGTGGGCCGGGCGGCGTGCTGCTCGGGGTGCCCGCGGTGGTCCTCCAGTTCGCCTTCTGCATCGTGGTCTCCCGCCTGGTGACCACCGCGTTGTCCGGCGCGCTGCGCACCCGGCGGGGACGCGACGTGCTCGCGGTCGCCGCCGTCTTCGGCGTGCTGCTCGCCCAGTTGCCTAACCTGCTGCTCAACCAGAGGCTCGCGGCCGACCCCGCGGGGATGCTGGCGTCGGCGGCGGACGTCCTGCGCTGGACGCCGCCCGGCCTGGCCGCGCACGCGATCGCCGACGGCGGGCTCGCCGGCGTGGCCGACGTGGTCGTCGTCGCGGTGACGGTGGTCGTGCTGGGATGGCTGTGGATCACCGCGCTGCGGCACGCGCTGGTGCGGCCCGACTCCTCCAACCAGGGCGGCGGGTCGGTGCGCCGGTCCTGGGCGGGCGGACTCCTGCCAGGCGGCATGATCGGCGCCGTCGTCGCCAAGGAGCTGAAGTACGCCCGGAGGGAACCGCGCGGCCGGGTGAACTGGATCATCGCGATCTTCGTGAGCGCGGTCGTCATGTTCTCCCTGCACGGGCCCGGCCTCTCGGCGGGCCCCACGTCCGCGATCGGCCCCGCCTGCCTGGCCGCCCTGGTGATCGGGCTGCAGTCGGCCAACTCCTTCGGCATCGACGGCAGGTCGCTGTGGATGAACGCGGTGGCCTTCGGCACCCCGCGCGACCTGCGCACCGACCTGGCCGGGCGGCACCTCGCCATGGCGGTCATCGCGGTGCCGCTGCTGGCGCTGGCGTCGCTGGCCGCCGCCCTGGTGGCGGGCGACGCCACCTGGGCCCCCGCCGCCGCGCTCACCGCGTGGGGCGTGCTCGGCGTCGGCATGGGAGTCGGCGCGCTCACCAGCGTGACCGTCCCGTACACCTATCCCGACCGGCTCAACGCCTTCAGCGGCGCCGCACCCGGGCAGGGCGGGCAGGCGTTCGTCTCGTCCTTCGCCACGATGCTCGCCGTCGCCGCGCTCGCGCTGCCCGTCGCGCTGCCGGTCCTGCTCGGCACGACCTGGGTCGCCGTGCTCGCGGTGCCGTACGGCGTGGCGGTCGCCTGGGCGGGCCGCCGGCTCGCGTCCGGCATCGGCTTCGCCCGGCTCCCCGAACTCCTCGCCGCCGTCTCCCGCCCCACCTGACTGCGTCTTCTGCCCTGTCTGTCACGTAACAGAGCGGTCGCGAAGTCCTTGCGGTGTTGCGGGCGTTATGGGCTGTCCCTATAACGGTCTGGACCGTTCTAAGGGGATGAATGATGCACGACCGCAGGCGGCTGGGCCGCGTGATCTGGGCGCCGCTGGCCGCGGCGGCGCTGAGCGGACTGGTCATCGGGGCGGTGGCGCGCCTCCTGATGCGGGGGATCACGCTGGCCATCGGCGGACTGACCGGTTTCTCCCTGGTGAGCACTTTGGCGATCATTGTCGTCTTCGTCGTCCTGGCCGTGCCCGCGGCGGTGACCGCGACCGCGCGCCCGGTGGTCAGGCACGCCGGCCGGTGGGTGACCACCGTGGTCACCGGGATGATGGCCGCGGGGACGGGGCTCAGCGACGCGAAGACGATCCTGCTGGCCGACGAGAGCCGGTTGACGACGATCGCCGTCCTGATCGTCGCCTTCGCCGCCGCCGTGGTGGCGCACGGCCTGCTCGCCCAGCACCTCACGCTCCGCTTCAGGCGGCTCCCGGCGGGCGACAGCACCCCCGCCGAGGCGCTCGGGGCAATCTGATCTGTCCCTTTTCAGTGGTCTAGTCCAATAAGTGAGACCGCCCTCGGGGCGCGATAAGTCATTCGCTAGCCTTCCAACCATGGCCGCCATCGCTCCTGCCGAACGACACAACGCCGTAGCGGAGATGCCGGATGAACTCCGCGCCGACGTGCGCCTCCTGGGTGGACTGCTGGGTCAGGTGATCGCCGAACACGGCGGCCCCGACCTCCTCGCCGACGTGGAACGGCTCCGGAAGGCGGTGATCGCGGCGCGCCGTCAGGAGACGACGGCCGACGAGGTCGCGGCCCTGGTCGCCGAATGGCCCGTCGACCGCGCCGTGCAGATCGCCCGCGCCTTCACCTGCTACTTCCACCTCGCCAACCTCGCCGAGGAGCACTACCGGGTCCGTACGCTCCGGCAGCGCGACAAGGACGACGTGCCGCTGCGCGAGTCGCTCGCCGAGGCCGTCCAGCGGCTGCGCGGGGACGACCGCCTCCAGGGACTGATCGACGGGCTGGAGTTCCGGCCGGTGCTGACCGCGCACCCGACCGAGGCGCGGCGGCGCGCGATCGTCACCGCCATCCAGCGGATCAGCGCGCAGCTCGACGCGTACAACCTGCCGGGACGGGGCGCCGCCGAGCGCGAGGAGGCCCACCGGCGGCTGCTGGAGGAGATCGACCTTCTCTGGCGGACCGCCCAGCTCCGGCACACCAAGCTCGACCCCCTGGACGAGGTCCGCACCGCGATGGCGGCGTTCGACGAGACGCTCTTCCGCACGGTGCCGCTGATCTACCGGTCGCTCGACGCGGCGCTCGGCCCGGGCACCGGGACGCGGGAGCCGCAGGCCAAGGCGTACATCCGCTACGGCAGCTGGATCGGCGGCGACCGCGACGGCAACCCCAACGTCACCGCCAAGGTGACCAGGGAGGCCATGCAGATCCAGGCCGAGCACGTGCTCATCGCGCTGGAGAACGCCACCACCAGGATCGGCAGGTCGCTGACCCTGGCCGCCGCCTACACGCCGCCGTCCGCCGACCTGCGCGCCGCGCTCGCCCAGGCCGAGGACGACCACCCCGACCTGGTGTCGGAGATGGCCACCCGCTCGCCGATGGAGCCGCACCGCCAGTGGCTGATGTTCGTGGCGGCCAGGATCGCCGCGACCCGCCGCCGCGACCTCGATCTCGCCTACCGCGCGCCGGCGGAGCTGCTCGCCGACCTGCGGCTCGCGCAGGACTCCCTGCGCGGCGCGGGCGCCGTACGGCAGGCGTACGGCGAGTTGCAGCACCTCGTCTGGCAGGTGGAGACGTTCGGGTTCCACCTGGCGGAGCTGGAGGTGCGCCAGCACTCGGCGGTCCACGCGGCGGCGCTGCAGGAGATCGCCTCCGGCACGCTGTCCGAGCGCACCGAGGAGGTCCTGGCCACGATCCGGGTGATCGGCTGGATCCAGGAGCGCTTCGGCGTGACCGCCTGCTCCCGGTACGTCGTCTCGTTCACCCGCTCGGCCGACGACATCGCCGCCGTGTACGAGCTCGCCCGGCACGCCCTGGGCGACCGCGCCCCGGTGCTCGACGTGGTTCCGCTGTTCGAGTCGGGCGAGGACCTCGACAACTCCACCAGGGTCCTGGAGGGCATGGCCGCGCTGGAGCCGGTGCGTAAGCGGCTCGCCGCCAACGGGCGGCGCATGGAGGTCATGCTCGGCTACTCCGACTCGGCCAAGGAACTCGGCCCGGCGGCGGCCACCCTGCGCCTCTACGACGCGCAGGCGGCGCTGACCGCGTGGGCGGCGGCCAACGACGTCCGGCTCACGCTCTTCCACGGCCGCGGCGGCGCGCTCGGCCGCGGCGGCGGCCCGGCCAACCGCGCCGTGCTCGCCCAGGCCCCGGGGTCGGTGGCCGGACGGTTCAAGGTCACCGAGCAGGGCGAGGTCATCTTCGCTCGGTACGGCCACTCGGCCATCGCCAAGCGCCACATCGAGCAGGTCACCAACGCCGTGCTGCTGGCGTCCACCTCGGCGGTGGAGTCGAGCACGGCCGAGGCGGCGGCCAAGTTCCGCCGGCTCGCCGACCTCGTCGCCTCGGCCTCCGAACGCGCGTACCGCGCGCTGACCGAGGCCCCGGGCTTCCCCGAGTGGTTCGCGCTGGTCAGTCCGCTGGAGGAGCTGGGCTCGCTGCGGCTCGGCTCCCGGCCCGCGCGGCGCGGTCTCGGCGCGCCCCGCTCGCTCGACGACCTGCGGGCCATCCCCTGGGTCTTCTCGTGGGCCCAGACCCGGGTCAACCTCCCCGGCTGGTACGGCCTGGGCAGCGGCCTGGCCGCCGTGGTCACCGACGGCGGGATGGCCGAACTGCGCGCGGCGTACCAGGAGTGGCCGCTGTTCGCCGCGATGCTGGACAACGCGGAGATGTCGCTGGCCAAGACCGACCGCGCCATCGCGTCGCGCTACCTGGGGCTGGGCGGGCGGAGCGACTTCGCCGAGCAGGTCCTGGAGGAGTACGACCTGACGAGGCGGCTGGTGCTGGAGGTGACCGGCCACGACCGCCTGCTGGAGAACCGGCGGGTCCTCTCGCGGGCCGTGCAGCTCCGCGATCCGTACGTGGACGCGCTCAGCCACCTGCAACTGCGCGCGCTGTCGGCGCTGCGGGCGTCCGGCGACCTGTCGGAGGAGGAGCGCGAGCGCCTCTCCACGCTGCTGCTGCTGAGCGTGAACGGCGTCGCCGCCGGCCTCCAGAACACCGGCTGACCGGCCGGTCCGGCGCGCGGGCGTGGTGAACGGACGCCCGCGCGCCGGTCGGCCTGCCGCGGCTTCGGCCGCGGCCGCGGGGTGTCACGGCGTGTCAGGGACCGGGACCGCCGGCTCCCGCTCGACGTCGATCCGCTCCGGGCAGGCGTAGACGTTGAAGCGCTCGTCGCGCAGGAACCCCACGAGCGTGACGCCGAACTCGCGGGCGAGGTCGACGGCGAGCGAGGAGGGCGCGGAGACGGCGCAGACGATCTGGATCCCGGCGCTCGCGGCCTTCTGCATGATCTCGTAGCTGACGCGGCCGCTGACCAGCAGGACGTGCCGGTCGAGGGGCAGCGTGCCGCCCATCAGCGCCCAGCCGACCAGCTTGTCGACCGCGTTGTGCCGCCCCACGTCCTCCCGTACGGCCAGGGGGGCGCCCTCAGGCGTGAACAGCCCGGCGGCGTGCAGCCCGCCCGTCCTGCCGAACACCCCCTGGGCCTCGCGCAGCCGGTCCGGCAGGGCGTACAGGGTCGCGGCGGACACGCCGACCGGCGGGCGGACGGCCGGCGCCGGGCAGCGGTCGCGCAGGGCGTCCAGGCTGGCCGTGCCGCAGACGCCGCACGCGCTCGACGTCAGGAAGTTCCGCTGGACAGCGGTCATGTCGGGCAGTTCGGGCGCGGTGAGCCGCACGGTCACGGTGTTGTAGCGCGCCTCGGGGTCCAGGTCCTCGTCCGTGCAGTAGCCGATGGCGGCGATGCCGCCGGGGCCGACGATCCCCTCGCCGTGCAGGAACCCCGCCGCGAGTTCGAAGTCCGCGCCCGGCGTCCGCATCGTGATCGCCACCGTACGGGCGTCGCCGCCCGCGGCCAGCAGCCGGATCTCCAGCGGTTCCTCGGTGGCGAGATCGTCCCGCCGGTCGCGTACGGCCGATCCCGACACCCTCCGGACGCGGAACCGCGTGACCGGCCCCGGACGGGCAGACAGCCCTTCCCCGCCGTCCCGTCGCATCTGCTTCCTCCTTGCCGGCATGGCTGCCGCTCTTTCCCGTACGCAGCCTGCCACGCCTCGTCTCAGGCGTCGCCCGCCGGGTGGCGCGCGGGCGGGCCGCCGCACAGGCGGGTCACGGCGCGGGCGACGGACGCCACGGAGACGTCGGCCATGCAGGCGGGGCCCGCCGGGGACAACGGGCACGCGGCGGTCCACCAGCACGGCTGTTCCGTGATCGCGACCGGCCTCCGGTGCGGGCACCCCGGCAGCCCCTGAAGGTCCGCCGCGCGGGTTCCGGCGACGCCGTACCTCTCGGCCCAGGTAGGGCCGAACAGCCCGACCGTGGCGGCGCCGGACGCGGCGGCGAGGCGCAGCGGGCCGGTGTCGCCGCCCACGACCACGGCGCCCCTTCGCGCCGCCGCGGCGAAGCACGCGGCGAGGCCCCGCAGGTCGCGTGGCGGCAGCACCGCCGCCTCCGGGCACGGAGGATCGAGCGCCGGACCGCGGGCCGTGGGCGGGTGCTCACGCGGCGCGTGGAGCGCGAGCAGGGGATGGCCCCGGCGGGCCAGCAGCGCGGCGAGTGCCCGCCAGTGCGCGGCGGGCCAGCGCTTCACGTCCATGCCCGCGTCGGTGACCAGCACGACCGGCGGGCGGGCCGCGGCAGGCGGGAGACACCGCCCGACCGTGCTCTCGCCGTCCGCGATCTCGTCCGCCGTCAGCCGCACGACCGGCCGCGTACGGAGGTCGTCCGGCCGCACCAGCCCTTCGGCGAGCAGGATCCGCAGGTACCGCTCACCGACCGGCTCATCGGCGGGCGGGCGACGCCACAGATCGGTGACGCACCGGGCGCCCGAGGCGGCGAGGAGATCGGGGATGCCGTCGTAGCGGGTGGTTGTGACGGCCAGGTCCGGGTGGCGGTCTGCGAGGGCCTCGGCTACGGCCTCCCGCTCGGCGCCCGCTTCGCCGTGGCGCGGGGTGAGCACCCGGGTGACGGCGGGGTCCTCGCGCAGCAGGGCGGCGCCGGGCTCGTGGGTGAGCACCCGCAGCGACGCCCCGGGGTTGCGGCGGGCCAGGGCGTGCACGGCGGGCAGCACCATGATCAGGTCGCCGATGCCGCCGAGGAGGTCGACGACCAGGATCTCCCGGTACGGCTCACCCATCGTGGCCGGGGAGATCTCGGCGCGGACCGGCGTACGAGGACCGGAGGCGGTGGGAGAGATCTCCGCGCGGGCCGATCAGGGCTTCGCACAGGGACTGGAGACGGCGGGGGAGGTCTGGGCGCGGGCCCGTCAGGGTCTCGTAGAGGGCGCGGTGAGCGGTGGCGACCTCCGGCCAGGAGTGGCGGGCGGCGAGCCGCCGGGCGGCCCCGCCCATCCGCCGCCGCAGGTCCGGATCGTCCAGCAGCGCGCCGACGGCACGCGCGACGGCGGCGGCGTCGCGGCGGGCCCGGATCACGGCGACGGCCTCCCCGAGGGGAAGCGCCGGGTCGGGTTCGTCCGGCATGGTGACCGCGACCGGCAGGCCGTGCGCCAGCATTGTCAGCAGCGCGCCGCTCTTGGTCGTGACCCCGGCGGTGAAGGGCAGCACGCCCGCGTCGGCCGCGTGCAGGAGCTCCGACACCCGGGAGGCGGGCAGGTGCCCGGTGAACGTCACCGTGTCCGCCACCCCGTGCCGCGCGGCCAGCGCCTCCAGTTCCGCGCGGAAGGCCCGCGCCTCCGCCTCGGGCAGCGCCTGGGACGTGAAGCCGCCCACGACCAGCAGGCGGAGCCCGGGACGGCCGGTGCGGAGCGCGGGCAGGGCCTCGACCAGCTGACGCACGCCCTTCACCGGGTGGACGAACCCGAAGAACGCGAGCAGCGGGTCGCCGGGCCGCACGCCGAGTTCGCGCCGCACCCGCGCGCGGGCCCGCGCGCCACCGCCGTGGTCGACCACGTTGGGCGCCAGCGGCACCTCCACCGCCGGTGTGCCGAGGCGGCCGTGGACCTGCCGGGCGTGGGCGGCGTTCGTCACGACCACGAGGGCGCTGGCGGGCACGAGCCGCCCGGTCTCCCGGTCCCACAGGCGGGCCCGCTCCAGCGGCCACCAGACGGCGTCCGGCACCCATGCGGGGGTCGCCCACCAGCCGTACTCGTGCAGGGTCGTCACCAGCGGCGTCCCGGCCGGCAGCAGGGGCGGGAGCAGTCCCGGCAGCCCGGAGAACCGGTAGGCCGAGGGGGCGAACTGCACGTGGACCACGTCGGGGCGCAGCCGCCGCACCCGCCGGGCCGCCGCCAGCGTCGCCGGCAGCCACTGCCGGGGGGAGCGGGCGTCCGGCGTGCCCACCGGCACCCCCACCGCGTCGACTCCGGCCCCGCCCAGCGCGCCGACGAGGCGCTCGACGTAGTCGCCGACGCCGTCGCGGTGCGCGGGCCCGGGACCGTGGACCACGGCCACGCGGATCCCCCTCGCCATGCTCACCTCCCCGGGCGGCGCGTGCCGTCACGGTGCCCGGCGCCTCTCCCCGGCAAACCCCCATCCACGCAGGTCACGGCCGGGTCCCGGATCCGCCGTACGGGCGCGGCGGCATCCCCCGCAGCCACCCATGGCCCCGCTGGAGTGGATTGGGGACCCGCGGGGAAAGTCTCGCCCGAACCCGCTCCAAGGCCGCCTGGGGGCGTTGTGAAGCCGCCCGGCGCCCCGCGATGGGGCCCGATCGGGGCCGTGGGCCGCCGATGTGGCTTCCCGGGGGCGGAGGCGGCCCCCCGGCCGATAGCCTGGACGCGTGCCCGACTCGCCGTACGCCGACCTCGATCGGCCCCCGCTGTCCGAGGCCGCGCTGACCAGGGCGCTGGTGCGCCCCGGCTCGCTCTGGTCGTCCGTACGCGTGGTCGAGCGGACCGGTTCCACCAACGCCGACCTCGCCAAGACCGTGCGGGACACCCCCGGCGAGGGCGCCGTGCTGGTCGCGGAGGCGCAGTTCGCGGGCCGTGGACGGCTCGGCCGCCCCTGGAGCGCGCCGCCGCGTTCGGGGCTGACGTTCTCGATGCTGCTGCGGCCGGAGGTGCCGCTCGCCCGGCAGGGCTGGCTGGCCCTGCTGGTGGGCCTCGCCGCCGCCTCGGCCGTACGGCGGATCGCGGAGGTCGACGTACGGCTGAAGTGGCCCAACGACCTCATGATCGGGGAGCGCAAGCTGGCCGGCATCCTGGCCGAGCGGGTGGACCAGGTGATCGTCATCGGCATGGGCCTCAACGTCTCGCTGCGCCGGGAGGAGCTGCCCGTCGAACGGGCCACGTCCCTCGCGGTGGAGAACGCCGCCTGCACCGACCGCGACCCGCTGCTGCGCGCGATCCTGCGGGAGGTCGAGTCGCACTACCGCGACTGGGTGGCGGCGGACGGCGACCCGGACGCCTCGGGCCTGCGCTCGGCCTATCTCGCCTGGTCGGCGACCGTGGGCCAGGACGTGCGGGTCGAACTGCCCGGCGAGCGGGTGATCACCGGCCGGGCCGCCGGCATCGACCCCGCGGGCCACCTGCTCGTCCGCGGCGAGGACGGGGAGCACTCCCTCAGCGCCGGCGACGTCGTCCACGTCAGGCCCGGATCTTCCTAGTGCCCCTCCCGCCGATCTTTGCCCCCGCCGCCCGGGCAATTCTCGGGAGCCGCGGCACTAGCCTGGCGAACGCATGCGAACGACCCGGGATCGTGTCACGATTTGCGCCATGGGTCTCCCGGATCACTATCTGGCCGAAGGCGAGCGGGTCGTTCTATCGTTCCATCCGCACTGGAAGCGGCTCATCCTGCCGGTTCTCGCCTTCGTCGTCGTCCTCGCCGCCGCCGTCGCGGCCTTCATCTTCATTCCCGGCGACTACGAGTACGCGGGGCTCGCCCGCGGCGCGGTGGCCGTGGTCGCCTTCGTGGCGCTGGTCCTGTGGACGCTCGTCCCCTACCTGCGCTGGGTGACGACCTCCTACACGCTGACCTCGCACCGCTTCGCCATCAGCACCGGAGTGCTGAACAAGTCGGAGGACGACATCCCGCTGGCCAAGGTCAGCAGCGTGAGCTCCGACCAGCGGTTCGTGGAGCGCATCCTGGGCTGTGGCACGCTCCGGGTCGAGTCGGCCTCGGAGAAGGGCGACATCGACTACCGCGACATCCCGCAGATCCAGCGCGTACGGCACGAGCTGTTCCGGCTGGTGGAGGACGCCGCCGACGGGAACATCGACGGGGACTAGCACGGTGCGGACCACGTGCCGTACGGGGGAGGGAGACGTGGAGACAAGCGGGCGGCCCGGCGCCGACGACATGCGGCGGCTGTTCCTGGGGCCGCCGCCGGTGTACACGCGGCGGCAGGTCGCCGAAGCGGCGGGGATCCCGCAGGACCTCGCCGCCCGGATCTGGCGGGCTCTGGGCTTCGCGACGTTCGCCGACGACGCGGTGGCGTTCACGGACGCCGACCTGGAGGCCCTGTACCGCATCCGCGACCTGCTGGACGCGGAGATGCTCGACGAGCGGTCCGTGATCCGGATGGCCCGCGCGCTCGGCCGCAACACCGCGCGGCTCGCGCAGTGGCAGGCCGAGATCATGGTGGACGCGCTGATCGAGCCCGGTGCGCGGGCGGGCGAGGAGCGGCTCCGGCAGGTGATGGACACGGTCAGCCGCCTGCTGCCCGACTTCGAGCGGACGCTGGTGCACGTCTGGCGCTCGCAGCTGGCCGCGACCGCGAGCCGGCTGGTCAGTCTCGCCGAGCCCGGCGAGCCGGGCGGGGACGCCTCCCCGACCCGCCCGAGGCTCGCGGTCGGGTTCGCCGACCTCGTCGCCTTCACCCGGGTGTCCCGGGAGCTGGACGAGCTGGCGCTGGCCGACCTGGTCGAGGGGTTCGAGTCGCGGGCCTCCGACGTGATCGCCGCCCACGACGGGCGGCTGGTGAAGACGCTCGGCGACGAGGTGCTCTTCACGGCCCCGGGCCCGCGCACCGCGGCCCTGATCGCGCTCGACCTGCTCGACGAGCTCAAGCGGGACGCCGAGGGGCCGGACGTGCGGGTCGGGGTGGCGTACGGCCCGGTGCTGCCCGCGATGGGCGACGTCTTCGGCACGACGGTGAACCTGGCGGCGCGGCTCACCGCCATCGCCCGGCCGGGCACGATCCTCGCCGACAGCGAGATGGCGGCCGCGCTCACCGGCGCGGCCGGTGTCGATCTCGTGAAACTGCGCCGCCGCCCCGCACGCGGGCTCGGCGTCGTGGAGCCGTATGTTCTGAGGAGATCCAGCAGAGAGAGTTGAGGTGCGGGGCATGCCGTACGAAGTCCAGGGCGTGGTGGCACGGGGCAAGGGAGAGGCGGTGACACTGGAGACGGTCGTCGTCCCGGACCCGGGGCCCGGCGAGGCGGTCGTGAACGTGCAGGCCTGCGGCGTCTGCCACACCGATCTCCACTACCGCGAGGGCGGCATCAACGACGAGTTCCCGTTCCTGCTGGGCCACGAGGCCGCGGGCGTCGTCGAGGCGGTCGGCGAGGGCGTGACCGAGGTCGCGCCCGGCGACTACGTCATCCTCAACTGGCGGGCGGTCTGCGGGCAGTGCCGGGCGTGCCTGCGGGGCCGGCCGTGGTACTGCTTCAACACCCACAACGCCGTCCAGAAGATGAGCCTGGCCGACGGCACCGTGCTCAGCCCGGCGCTCGGCATCGGGGCGTTCGCGGAGAAGACCCTGGTGGCCGCGGGACAGTGCACGAAGGTCGACCAGGCGGCCGCCCCGGCCGTCGCCGGTCTCCTCGGCTGCGGCGTGATGGCGGGCCTCGGCGCCGCGATCAACACCGGGGGCGTCACGCGCGGCGACTCGGTGGCGGTGATCGGCTGCGGCGGCGTGGGCAACGCGGCGATCCTCGGGTCGAACCTCGCCGGGGCGCGCACGATCATCGCGGTGGACGTCGACGACCGCAAGCTCGACTGGGCCCGCCGCTTCGGCGCCACCCACACGGTGAACTCGCGGGAGGCCGACGCGGTGGCGGCGATCCGCGACCTGACCGGTGGTTTCGGCGCCGACGTGGTGATCGAGGCGGTGGGCCGCCCGGAGACCTACAAGCAGGCCTTCTACGCCCGCGACCTGGCCGGGACCGTCGTGCTCGTCGGCGTGCCGACGCCCGAGATGACCCTCGAACTCCCCCTGCTCGACGTGTTCGGCCGCGGCGGCGCGCTCAAGTCCTCCTGGTACGGCGACTGCCTGCCCAGCCGCGACTTCCCGATGCTGATCGACCTCTACCTGCAGGGACGGCTCGACCTCGACGGGTTCGTCTCCGAGACCATCGCCCTCGACCAGGTCGAGGAGGCGTTCGGCAAGATGCACCGCGGGGAGGTGCTGCGCTCCGTCGTGGTGCTCTGACCTCTTCGGACGACGCCCGCCTCGGCGACAGGGGCGGCGTTCCGGCCCCCGGGTTCGCGGGTTCGCCGGTCGCCGCCCCTTTCTGTGCGCTGGATCACCGAAGTCTCGGAAAACGCCACGAGGGTCGGCCCGGCGAAGCCGGCGTGCCCCAGAGCGCCAAGCGCTCACCGCTTTCTCCTTTCGCCCACCTGTCGGGCAAGGAGCTGGCACGATGCGAACGTGCGTACGGCTTACAAGGTGCGGGTCTACCCCACCACCGAACAGGCAGCGGTGCTGAACCGTACTTTCGGCTGCGCACGCCTGGTTTGGAACACGGTCCTGGCCTGGCGGAAGGCCCGCTACGCCGAGGGCGTGAAGACCTCGTACGCGCAGACCGACCGGTATCTGACTGAGCTGAAGCGCGACGGCGTCCACGACTTCCTGTACGAGGTGTCCAGCGTTCCGCTGCAGCAGGTGCTGCGCCACCAGTACACGGCGTTCGTAAACTACTTCGCCGGACACGCCAAGCACCCGCGATTCAAGTCCCGCCACGGCCGCCAGTCCGCCACTTACACCCGCTCGGCCTTCCGCTGGCGTGACGGGCGGCTCCACCTGGCGAAGATGGACGGCCCGCTGGAGTTCTTGTGGTCCTGGCCCGGCATCGACCCGGCCACGATCGACCCGGCCACGGTGACCGTCTCCCGCGACCCCGACGGACGCTGGTACGCCTCACTGGCCGTGGAAACCACGGCAGAGACCGGAGCAGGGCCGCTGCCCGCCACCGGTAGCCATGCCGGGATCGACTTGGGTGTGACAGACTTCGCCGTCCTGTCCACCGGCGAGAAGATTCCCAACCCGCGTCACCTGGAACGGAAAGTTGAAAACCTGGCCCGCTACCAGAGGCGCATGGCCCGGAAACAGCGCGGATCGGCCAACCGGGCCAAGGCCAGGGCGAAGGTCGCCCGCGCCCATGCCAAGGTGCGTGACGCCCGCACCGACTTCCTGCACAAGACCAGCACCCGTCTGGTTCGCGAGCACGAACTGATCGTGATTGAGGATCTCAATGTCAGGGGCATGGTGCGGAACCGATCCCTGGCGCGGGCGATCTCCGATGCCGGATGGGGCGAGTTCCGCCGTCAACTTGAATACAAGTCCGTCCGGTACGGCCGCCAGCTGATCGTGATCGACCGCTGGTATCCGAGCTCGAAGACGTGCAGCGTGTGCGGGCACCTGCTCACCGCGCTGTCCCTATCCACCCGGCACTGGACGTGTCCGGGCTGCGGCACCCGGCACGACCGGGACGTCAACGCCGCCAAGAACATTCTGGCCGCTGGTCGAGCGGTGTCTGCCTGTGGAGCTGACGTAAGCCACTCCGGGTCCTCCCGGATGCGGTCGGCTGTGAAGCAGGAAGCCCGGCCTGTGAGGGTGGGAGTCCCCCGTTCTTAGGCGGGGATGAAGCCAAGTAGGCAAGCCTTACCAAAGTGGGTTATGTTAGGTATGCCTTACCTTGCTGATGATCCCGGAGAGGGCGACCCATGTACGTGTGCATCTGCCGCGCGGTCACCGAGAACGAGGTGCACGACTGCATCGCCGCGGGGGCGCGGACGGCGCGTCAGGTGCGGGACGCCACCGGCGCAGGGGGGGACTGCGCGTCATGCGTCCGGAAGATCTGTGCCATCCTGAAACGGTCAGACGACCTGGTCACCAGCGCATAGATCGAGGTACGCGATGCAGGGCGACAAGGAGATCATCGCGCTGCTCAACGAGCAGCTCACCTCCGAGCTCACCGCCATCAACCAATACTTCCTGCACGCCAAGCTGCAGGAGAACTGGGGATACACCAAGCTCGCCGCCCTGACGAGGGCGGAGTCGATAGACGAGATGCGGCACGCGGAGGAGCTCACCGACCGGATCCTCTTCTTAGAGGGCCTGCCGAACTACCAGAAGCTCAACACCCTCCACATCGGCCAGACCGTGAGGGAGCAGCTCCAGGCCGACCTGGAGCTTGAGGTGGAGGTGGTCAAGCGGCTGCGGCCGGGGATCGCCCTCATGCGGGAGCGGGGGGACATCACCTCCGCCACGTTGTTCGAGCGGATCCTCGCCGACGAGGAGCACCACATCGACTACCTGGAGACCGAGCTCGGCCTCCTGGAGAGTCTGGGCGAGCAGCTCTACCTCCAGCGGTACGCGGAGCCACCGTCGCCCGCCTGAGGCCGCCCGAAGCCCGGCCGACGACTCGGCCGAAACTCGCGAATTCAGATGGACAACGCCCGTCGACATCGGTTCGGCGGGCGTTTTTCATGTCGTTATCCGCCTTGATCCGAGGCTGTTCGAATTGGCGGAGAATGCCATGAAAGATCACGGCCCTTCCGTACTGACTATCCCGGATTTATCAGTGTTTGCCCAGGTCAATTGATGAGTCAACGACAAGTCAAACTGCGAGCTGTAGCCGGGAAACGATCGCTTAAGGTCCTACGATCGCACCATGACCTGCGTACTTCTCGCCGAGGATGACACCTCGATATCCGAGCCACTGGCGCGCGCACTGCGCCGGGAGGGCTATCAGGTGGAGGTGAGCCCGGATGGCCCGCAGGCCCTGGAGAGGGCCTTGTCGGGGGGCGTCGACCTGATTGTTCTCGACCTCGGCCTGCCGGAAATGGACGGGCTGGAGGTCGCGCGCCGCATTCGCGCGGAGGGACACGGGACTCCGGTCCTGATCCTCACCGCACGTGTCGACGAAGTCGACACCGTCGTCGGCCTCGACGCGGGGGCCGACGACTACGTGACCAAGCCGTTCCGGCTGGCGGAGTTGCTCGCCCGCGTGCGGGCGCTGCTCCGGCGCGGAACGTCGGAGACCCCGGTGGTGCAGGGCGTCCGCATCGACGCCGATTCCCGCCGGGCCTGGATGGGGGACAAGGAGCTGCATCTCACCACCAAGGAGTTCGACCTGCTGCGCGTGCTCGTACGGGACGCCGGCAAGGTCGTCACCCGCGAGCAGATCATGCGCGAGGTGTGGGACACCAACTGGTGGGGTTCGACCAAGACACTGGACATGCACATCTCCTGGCTGCGCCGGAAGCTGGGCGACGACGCGGCCAAGCCGCGCTACATCACCACCGTTCGTGGGGTCGGCTTCCGCTTCGAGCGCGAGTAGCGGCCGTGGGGCGGTTTCGGGGGAGGAGCTAGCCGCATGCGCCGGCGCCTGCTTGCCTCCATGCTGCTCGTCGCGGTGATCGCGGTCCTGCTGTTAGGCGTGCCCCTGGGCGTGGTCGTCGTACGGCTGATCAACGACGAGGCCGCCCAGGAGCTGCATGCGGAGGCGAACCGGCTGCTGATCGGGGTGGAGTATTCCGTCAGCCAGCAGCAGCCGATCAGTCCGGAGCAACTCGCACGGAACTACCCGGACAGATACCTCCAGGTGTACGTCCGCGGGAACCCGCCGATCATCGTCGGCACGCCTCCGCCGGAGGCCCGTGACCTGACCGAGGAGGCTCGCTCCGAGAACGGTTACGTGCGTGTCAGCCGCGACTCGGCCCAGGTCCAGCGGGAGACCCGGGCGCGGCTGGTGCTGATCATCGCGCTCGCGATCGCGGCGCTCGGCGCCGCGATCGCCCTGGCCACCGTGACCTCGCGCCGCCTGAGCCTGCCGCTCCAAGATCTCACCAGGATCGCGGAGCGGCTCGGCTCGGGCGACGCGAGGCCCAGCAGGCACCGCTACGGTGTTCCGGAGCTCGACCTCGTGGCGGAGGTGCTGGACCGCAGCGCGCTGCGGATCTCCGACCTGCTCGCCCGCGAGCGCGAGTTCGCCACCGACGCCTCCCACCAGCTGCGTACGCCGCTGACCGGGCTGACCATGCGCCTGGAGGAGATCGTCGCCGCGGCCGGGCAGCCCGAGGTGGTCCGCGAGGAGGGCGAGGCCGCCATCGTGCAGGTCGAGCGGCTGACGGCGGTTATCGACGAGTTGCTGGCCGCGGCCCGCAGGCAGCGCCACGCCCAGGCCGGGCCGCTCGACGTGGACGACGTGGTGGGCCAGCAGATCGTCGAGTGGGAGCCCGCGTTCCGCCGGGCACATCGGTCGCTGGTGCTGGCGGGGGACCGCGGCCTGCACGCACTCGGCACGACGGGCGGGCTCAGCCAGGTGCTGGCCACCCTGCTGGAGAACTCCCTGAAGCACGGCGGCGGCGTGCTGACGATCAACACGTCGAGTACGGGCAAGTCCGTGGTGATCGAGGTGGGCGACGAGGGTCCGGGTATCCCCGAGGCCCTCGGCCAGCGCGTCTTCGAGCGGAACGTGAGCGGCAGTGGTGGCACCGGCCTGGGGCTGACCCTCGCCCGGGCTCTCGTCGCCGCGGACGGCGGCAGGCTCGAACTCGTCAAGCGCCGCCCGGCGACCTTCGCCATCTTCCTGCGTCACGACCGCGACAACGACCGTCGCCGCGTGGTCTCCGGCCCGGCCTGACCGCGTCCGTACGCCTGGAGCGCGGGGCGGCTCCGGGCCGCGCGCTGAGCCGGAGCGGTGTGAAGCCGAGGACGGCGGACCCGGCCGGCCTGCGGCAGGCCGAGGTGCGGCGGGTCGAGCTGGAGAAGGGGAGACCGGTCAGCGGGCGGTGATCGGGTCGGGCTGCGCCGGGACGTCCGCCTTGACGGCCGCTCTCGCTCCCGCCTTCGCCCGGGCCTTCCTGCCGGTCTTCGCTCCGGTCTTCTGCGGGCCGGTCTTCGGAGGGCCGGTCTTCTCGGCTGCGGTCTTCTGGGGGCCGGTCTTCTGAGAGTCGGCCTTCGTGCCGGATGCGACCAGTGCCGCCCCGACGCCCACGGCGGGTCCTTCGCTCTCGACCGGCTCCGGGACCGCGAGGAACACCCACTTCTTGTACGACCAGAAGCGGAACAACGTGCCGATGACCACGCCGATGATCTGGGCGACGTTGTAGCTCAGCAGGTCGTGCATGCCGAGCGTGTAGGTCCGGAATCCGATGGTGATCATCGGGGGGATCAGCGCGATGCCGTTGAGCAGGAAGAAGAGGATGTACTCCCGCCTCAGGCCGCTCTGCTGGCGATGCCGGTAGGTCCAGAAGCGGTTGCCCGCGTAGGCGAAGGTGGTGGCGACGACCGTGGAGATGACCTTGGATTTCATCGGGCCGACGTCGAGGCCGAAGGTCAGCAGGTTGGCGCCGAAGAAGTCGATGACGAACGCGATCGCGCCCACCGCTCCGAACTTGATCAACTCATGGATGAGCGTGGCGAACCGCTCGTAGGCGCGTCGTAGAAACTGCACGTCCCGCTCGGTCCTTCCTGATCTGCGGCCTGGTCGGCGGCGAGGTCCTCTCAGGCTACCCGCCGGTGGCACAAACTAGGGTAGTAGCACAACCTCTCCCCGCTCCGCCGCAGGTCGCCGAAGAACATTTCATGGAAAATCCCGTCATCTGGTATTTGACGGCACTCTTCGCACTACGCTCTCGCCCCACTGGATCACTTCACGCGGGGCGTGCCGTTGTGGAGAGGGGGCCTTCAACGTGGTTCGTCGTACCTTCGGGGCTCGGCTGCCGAGCCGCGTCCTCCGCCGCCTCCTGCCTGCGGTCCTGCTCGCGGCCCTGCTCGCGGGGTGCGGAACCGAGGGCGCCCGGCAGACCCCGGCCGATCCCGGGGAGACCTCCCCGGCGACGGTCGAGATCGCCCGGGCCGACGCCGAGGCGGCCTTCGGCGGGCTCGGCGACCTCGCCCTGGCCTGGAAGGACGGCGACTGCGCCGGGATCGAGCGGTTCACGACGTGGGCGGAGAAGACGATCGGGAGCCGTGTCTGCGCGGCGGGCCGAAAGGATCGCTCCGCGCCCGGCCTCGGCACGTACGGGGATCCGGAGTTCCTGATCCCCGCGCATGAGGACGGCGAGGACGACCCCTGGTTCGCCGTCCTGGCCCGCAAGCCCACCCCGGCCTACTTCGTCTTCGTCCGCACGGACGGCGCGTGGCGGCTCGGCGCCGGGCCGATCCCGCTCTCGGGCGACGCGCCCGAGGCGGAGGGCGAGATCGTGGACGCCGCCTGGGTCGGGGCTCGGCTCGTGTCCACCCGGCACGTCGCGTTCCTGACCGATCCCGCGGGGGTGAGCGGGGTCCGCTTCGTCTCCGGCGACCCCATGCGCGACCTGCTCGGCGAACTGGTCCGGGCTCCCGGCAGGGTCCGTCCCGACCGCCTGTCCACCGACGTACGCATCGAGGGGCCGGCCCGCGCGCTGGCCCTGCCGGACGGCGGGGCCCTGGTGTTCCACGCGCTGCGCCTCGTCTTCACCCAGAAGCCCGGCCCGGGGCGCTCCTCCCTCACCCATCGGCGGTACGGCGCGTCCGACGTGCGCGCCTTCACCGGCGGCGCGCCGAAGACCGTGACGGGTGCGGAGATCGTGCTGCTCGCCACCAGGGTGGCCGGGGACAACAGGATGAGGACCGTGGGCATGCGCCGGGTCCTGGCCGACATCACCGAGGGCTCCGGCTGACGGGGCGGGCCGGCGGCGCGGACTGATCGGGCGGGCTGACGCCTGGGCCGTGGCGGGTTTACGCGCGGGCAATAGGTAGGCTGACCTGTCGTGAACAGCCCGAAGGATTCCCCTTCCCGGCCCGTGGCAGACCCTGTTGCGGGCCCCGTCGTAGGCATGGTCGGCGCGGGTCAGCTCGCCCGGATGACCCAGCAGGCCGCGATCGCGCTCGGCATCGAGTTGCGCGTGCTGGCGAACGCCCGCGACGAGAGCGCCGCCAAGGTCATCGTGGACACCCATCTGGGCGACTACCGCGACCTCGCCGACCTGCGGGAGTTCGCCAAGGGGTGCGACGCCGTCACCTTCGACCACGAGCACGTGCCGACCGGGCACATCCGGGCCCTGGCCGCCGACGGGCACGCCGTACACCCCGGCGCCGACGCGCTCGTCCACGCGCAGGACAAGGCGGTGATGCGCGAGCGGCTCACCGCGATCGGCGCGCCCTGTCCCGCCTGGGCCCGCGTCGACGACCTGGCCGGCGTCGAGGCGTTCGCCGCGGAGCACGGCTGGCCGGTGGTGCTGAAGGCGGTCCGCGGCGGGTACGACGGCCGGGGCGTGTGGGTCTGCTCGTCTCCGGAAGAGGCGCGAGCGGCGCTCGGCACCGGCGTGGACCTGATGGCCGAGGCGTTCGTCCCGTTCGAGCGGGAGATCGCCGTGCTGGTCGCCCGGTCGCCGCACGGCCAGGGCGTCAGCTACCCCGTCGTGGAGACGGTCCAGCAGGACGGGATCTGCGTCGAGGTCATCGCCCCCGCGCCGGGCCTCGGCGAGGAGGAGGCGGCGTACGCCCAGCGCGTCGCGCTCACCATCGCGCGCGACCTCGGCGTGACCGGGCTCCTCGCGGTCGAGATGTTCGTCACGAAGACCGGCCTCGTGGTCAACGAGCTGGCCATGCGCCCGCACAACAGCGGCCACTGGACGATCGAGGGCGCGCGTACGTCCCAGTTCGAGCAGCACCTGCGGGCCGTGCTGAACCTGCCGCTCGGGTCGCCGTCGATGACCGCGCCGGTCGTCGTCATGGCCAACCTGCTCGGCGGGCCCGACCCGGACGTGTACTCCCGGTACGAGCACGTGCTGGCCAACGACCCGGGCATCAAGATCCATTTCTATGGCAAGGACGTGCGGCCCGGCCGCAAGATCGGGCACGTCACGGCCCTCGGCACCGACCTCGACGAGGTGCGGGCCCGCGCCCACCACGCCGTCACCTGCCTGAGAGGACCCGTGGATGCCTGACGTCGGGATCGTCATGGGGAGCGACTCGGACTGGCCGGTGATGCGCCTGGCCGCCGAGGCGGTCGCCGAGTTCGGCGTGTCCTTCGAGGCCGACGTGGTCTCCGCGCACCGGATGCCGGCCGAGATGATCGAGTACGGCTCCCGCGCGGCCGGTCGCGGACTGAAGGTGATCATCGCCGGGGCGGGCGGCGCCGCCCACCTGCCGGGGATGCTGGCCTCCGTCACCCCGCTGCCGGTGATCGGCGTCCCGGTGCCGCTCAAGTATCTCGACGGGATGGACTCGCTGCTGTCGATCGTCCAGATGCCGGCCGGGGTGCCCGTGGCGACCGTCGCCGTCGGCGGCGCCCGGAACGCGGGACTGCTCGCCGTACGGATCCTGGCCGCGGCCGACGAGGGACTGCGGCGGCGGATGGAGGAGTTCCAGGCCGCCCTACGCGACCAGGCGCACGCCAAGGGCGAGCGCCTCCGCGCCGAGGCCGCCGCCCTTCACGGAGAGTCCGACCCCACACAGGGAGCCTGACCCTGTGCGGGGAGCCTGACGCTGTACGGGGAGCGTGATCAGGGGCGGCCGAGCGCCCGGTAGTCCCAGCCCGCGCCCCGCCACGTCTCCGCGTCGAGGGCGTTGCGGCCGTCGACGATGCTCCGGGCGGCGACGACCGCCCCCAGGTCCTCGGGGTCGAGCGCGACGAACTCCCGCCACTCGGTGAGCAGCAGCACGGCCTCGGCTCCGCTCGCGGCCTCCAGGGCCGACCCGGCGTACCCGAGGTGGGGATGGGCGGCCCGCGCGTTGGCCAGGGCCGCGGGGTCGTAGAGCGTCACCAGCCCGCCCTGCTCGGCGATCTTCACCGCGACGTACAGGGCGGGCGAGTCGCGGATGTCGTCGGAGTCGGGCTTGAAGGCCGCGCCCAGCACCGCCACCCTCCGGCCGTCGAACGAGCCGCCGAGGGCCTCAGCGGCGAGGCCGACCATCCGGGCGCGGCGCCGCAGGTTGATCTCGTCGACCTCCCGCAGGAAGGCGAGGGCGTGGCCGGCGCCCAGTTCGTCCGCCCGGGCGGTGAACGCCCTGATGTCCTTGGGCAGGCATCCGCCGCCGAAGCCGAGGCCGGGGTTGAGGTACCTGCCGCCGATCCGGTCGTCGTACGACAAGGCCGCCGACAACTGCGTGACGTCGCCGCCGGCGGCCTCGCAGACCTCCGCCATCGCGTTGATGAACGAGATCTTGGTGGCCAGGAACGCGTTCGCGGCCGACTTGACCAGTTCGGCCGTGGGGAAGTCGGTCACCACGATCGGCACCTCGCCGAGCGGGGCGTAGACGTCCCGCAGGATCTTCTCGGCCCGTTCGGAGGCCACTCCGAGCACGATCCGGTCCGGCTTGAGGGTGTCCTGCACGGCGAAGCCCTCGCGCAGGAATTCGGGGTTCCAGGCCAGCTCGGCCTGTGTGCCGGCGGGCGCGAGCCGTACGAGCTTCGCGGCCAGGCGCTCGGCGGTGCCGACGGGAACCGTCGACTTGCCCACGACCAGGCACTCTCGGTCCAGGTGGGGGGCCAGCGACTCGACGACCGCGTCGAGATAGGAGACGTCGGCGGCGCGCTCGCCCTTCTTCTGCGGCGTGCCCACGCAGACGAAGTGGACGTCGCCGAACTTCGCGACCTCCTCATAGGAGGTGGTGAAGCGCAGCCTGCCCGAGTCGAGGTTGCGGCGCAGGACCTCCTCGAGCCCGGGCTCGTGGATCGGCAGCTCGCCGCGCCGCAGTCGTTCGATCTTGCTCTCGTCCACGTCCAGACCGAGCACCTCGAAGCCCAGCTCCGCCATGCAGGCCGCGTGCGTGGCACCCAGGTAGCCGGTCCCCAGCACGGTGAGGCGGTACGGCACGGCAGGCTCCCCTCTTGCCGACTCTTCGTGATCTGGCATGGTACCGGCCCTGTCATCTGCCCGAGCAGCCACCTGGGCAAACCGCGGCCTTGGCCCCAACGGTACGGCCAAATGCCCAGGTGGTCGATGCGTCCCGGGCGCTTCGGGCATTACGGCCCCTGTCAGGGCACTCTGTCAGGAAGGCTGTTGTACCGACTGGTAACTTTCCAGTCGGACGTCCTAGTATCGGCGTCATGAGCTTCCCTCTCTACGCCCCCGCCGAGGAGCACGAGATGCTCCGGGAGACCGTCCGGGCCCTCGCCGACGAGAAGATCGCCCCGCGAGCCGCGGCGGCGGACGAGAACGAGGAGTTCCCCTGGGAGGTCTACAAGGACCTCGTCGCGGCCGACCTCCAGGCCGTGCACATCCCCGAGGCGTACGGCGGCGCGGGGGCCGACGCCCTGGCCACCGTGATCGTGATCGAGGAGGTCGCCCGCGCCTGCGCCTCGTCCTCCCTGATCCCTGCCGTCAACAAGCTGGGCACCGTGCCGCTGCTGCTGTCGGCGTCCGAGGACCTCAAGCAGCGCTACCTGCGGCCGGTCGCGGCCGGGGAGGCGATGTTCTCCTACGCCCTGTCGGAGCCGGAGGCCGGCTCCGACGCCGCCGCGATGAAGACCAGGGCCGAGCGCGACGGTGACCACTACGTGCTCAACGGCACCAAGATGTGGATCACCAATGCGGGCGTGTCGGAGTACTACACGGTCATGGCCGTGACCCACCCGTCGGCCGGAGCACGCGGCATCTCCGCGTTCGTGGTCGAGAAGGACGACGAGGGCGTCTCGTTCGGGCCGAAGGAGAAGAAGCTGGGCATCAAGGGCTCGCCCACGCGCCAGGTCATCCTGGAGAACGTGCGGATCCCCGAGTCCCGGATGATCGGCGAGCCGGGCACCGGCTTCAAGACCGCCCTCGCCACCCTGGACCACACCCGCATCACCATCGCCGCGCAGGCGCTCGGCATCGCCCAGGGCGCGCTGGACCACGCGATCGGGTACGTCAAGGAGCGCAAGCAGTTCGGCAAGCGGATCGCCGACTTCCAGGGCCTGCAGTTCATGGTCGCCGACATGGCGATGAAGCTGGAGGCCGCCCGCCAGCTCACCTACGCCGCCGCGGCCAAGTCGGAACTGGCCATGAACGGCACGCCGGTCAAGGACCTCACGTTCTTCTCCAGCGCCGCCAAGTGCGCCGCCTCCGACGCCGCCATGGAAATCACCACCGACGCCGTCCAGCTCCTCGGCGGGTACGGCTACACCCGCGACTTCCCCGTCGAGCGCATGATGCGCGACGCCAAGATCACCCAGATCTACGAGGGCACCAACCAGATCCAGCGCATGGTCATGGCCCGCCAGCTCCTCAAGTAGCCGAGGTGGGTCGGCTCGGCGCCTGGAGATCATGGTTCGAGCCTCAGGCTCCTCATGATCGGCTCGGGTGCCCATCTGGCGCTCGGCAGTAAGGACCGACCGGCCGGAGAAGGACAGCGAAGCGCGCCCCGCTCGATCAGAGCAAGGGACAAGAGGTATGGGACATGGCAAGGCCCCCCTGCGACGGCAGGGGGGCTGTTGCGCTCTATCGATCTTGCCACTTCTGCAGGCTGGACTAGATGTGGAGGTGCATGAGGTATTCGAGAACGGTGTGGATTGCGGGATCAATGGGGAGCAGATCCCGGACGTAACCGGCGACCAGCGAAATCACGAAGGCCACAAGGACGCGACCGATTTGCCTGCGGCCCCAGATTGCGAATTTCCGGATTCTCGTCCTGGTCGCGCGAACGCAACGAATTGCAGCCTTCCTGAGGCGATTAAACATTTCCACCCCCTTTCTTTTTGCCCAGCACTAAAAGTAGGCCACGGCCGGAAACTCGTCGAGCTCACGCTCCGCTGTCGGCGCCATAAATCGGCTGGATCGCGCGTCCCGGGGCGGCATCACGCAATGCGAGCCGGCGGCGGCCAGCGCAAATATGCCTGCCAAACTATTTTCAAGAAATTTCGAGGCCGTCGCGAGGCGCGGACACAAGATCGTAACTGTGGGTAACAATGATCAAGGCTGCGGCGCGAGTCCCTATCGGGTTGTGAAGGACGTCCGACTCGGAGAGGGGGCCGGCTGCCCAGGAGGCCGTGACTGCCGTAGATGCGGTCGGTTGTGGGTCGGTCCATCCATCCGGTGCCCTGATGGCACTTCAACCGGGATAAGCACACCCCTTGGGCGACTCTTCCAGTACGTCCGAAATCGTGCCGAGGCCCCGTCCATGCGATAGTGCGAGGAGGCGGGTGACCGCTACTCCGGCAAGCCGGCGCGTCTACCTGCTGATTTGTCAGCCAGTCCTCGACATGGAGGGTGGATTGAACCGGGTGTCATAGATAAGGCTTGTGATTCGTCCCGGTAAACGCCAACAGTTCTCTTTGGCCTGCCTGCGATCAGAAGACCCATCGCATTCGCCGACACAGCGAGTCATCGTGGAGCACAGGCGCTCGGACCGTTTCCAGGTTCGCCGATACCGCTCCGACTCGATCGATCGGGCGGATGCGTTCCGCCGAGAGTGCGGGATATTTCGCTACCAGGATCGGCCACAGTCGGAAAATTGATTCGCTTGTGTGGCAATAATAGATGGATTATCGGCTGACGTTGCCCCGGTTGTGGTGGACGGGTCGGCGTTTGCGGCTACGCGGCAGCGTGCCGGTCTTCTTCGGCGTCGTTTCGGCGTTCGTGCTCGGCAGATGGCGAAGTGATGCCGATGGGGTGGAAGATTTCTCCGGGGCCGTGTCGATCCGCGGGCCGCTCGTTCGACGTAGGGGTGCGAGGGCCGAGAGGCGGCCCCGCCGGACGAGGAGAACGCGATGTCGAAGTACCTGTTGATCATGCGGGGCACCGACGAGTCGAACGCGGCCATGATGGCCGACATCGAGGAGTTGATGGCCAGGACCCACCGCTTCATCGAGGAGACGGTCAAGGCCGGCGTTCTCCTCGCGGCGGAAGGGCTGGACGATCCGGCCCAGGGCGTCGTGGTCGACTTCAGCGGCGAGACCCCGGTGGTCACGGACGGGCCGTACGGCGAGACCAAGGAACTGTTCGGGGGTTTCTTCCTGCTCGACGTCGCCTCGAAAGAGGAGGCGGTCGAGTGGGCCAAGCGGGTCCCGGCGGCCCCCGGGTCGAAGATCGAGGTCCGGCGGGTGCCCGGGAGCGACGAGGTCCCGCAGGTCGGCGAGTGATCAACGAGAGCAGGGGCCGGATCTGATGGGTACGGCCGATGTCGAGGCCGTCTGGCGGATCGAGTCGGCGCGGATCGTCGCCGCGCTGACCCGGTTCACCGGCGATTTCGGGCTGGCCGAGGACGCGGCCCAGGAGGCGGTGGCCGAGGCGCTGGTGTCGTGGCCGCTCGCCGCTCCGGCGAATCCGGCCGGCTGGCTCATGGCCACGGCCCGGCGGCGGGCGATCGACGCGATCCGCCGCCGGACCGCCCTTCAGGACCGATACGCCCTGCTGGCGGCCGACTCGGCGGCTGAATCAGCGGTCGACGAGGAGATCGATCCCGACAGGATCGATGACGACGTGCTGGCGCTGATGTTCGTCAGCTGCCACCCGGTGCTCTCCCCGGAGGCCCGGGTGGCGCTGACCCTGCGCGTGGTCGGCGGCCTGTCCAGCGAGGAGATCGCCCGCGCGTTCCTCGTACCCGTGCCGACCGTGCAGGCCCGCATCACCCGGGGCAAGAAGACGATCGCGGCGGCCGGGGTGCCGTTCGAGCTGCCGCCGGCCGCCGAGCGCCGGGAGCGGCTGGGCGGCGTGCTCAGCGTCCTCTACGTGATCTTCACCGAGGGGTCGACGGCCACGTCGGGCGACCGGCTGCTGCGCCCCGACGTCGCGTACGAGGCGATCCGGCTCGCCCGCACCCTGGCCGCGCTGCAGCCGGACGAGCCGGAGGTGCACGGACTGCTGGCGTTGTGCGAGCTGACGGCCGCGCGTTTCCCGGCCCGGACCGGCCCGGACGGTTCGCCGGTCCTGCTCGACGAGCAGGACCGGCGGCGGTGGGACTTCTCGGCCATCCGCCGTGGGCTGGCCGCGCTGGCCAGGGCGTCGGTTCGCGGCCTCGGCCCCTACGGACTGCAGGCCGCCATCGCCGCCGTCCACGCGTCGGCGCCCTCGGTGGAAGCGACCGACTGGGACCGGATCGTGGTGCTCTACGAGGCGCTCGGCCGGGTCGCACCCTCGCCGGTGGTCGAGCTCAACCGGGCTGTCGCCGTCGCCATGGCCTCGGGCCCGGCGCAGGCTCTGGCCATCGTGGACGAGCTGATCGCCTCGGACCGGCTCCCCGGTTCGCATCTGGTCCCGACCGTACGCGGTGAGCTGCTGGCCCGGCTCGGACGGCGACCGGAAGCCCGCGCCGAGCTGGAGCTGGCCGCCCGGCTGTGCGCCAACCAGCGCGAACGCTCGGTGCTGCTGCGCAAGGCGGCCTCGCTGGGCTGACCGCTCCGGCTCCGCCGTCCGGTCCGGTGCTCTCGGGCCTTCAGGTGAGCGGACCCGGAGGTGGCACTTGTCCGCGGCGTACGGCTGTCGCCGCCACGAGGGCGAGGGCGGCGTATCCGCAGGTGACGGCCAAGCCCGCCCATGGTGGGAGCGGGTAGTAGCCTCCGAGCAGTGAAGGGATCACGTCCACGTGGGCGAAGGTGGGGACGCTCTGCGTGATCGCGAACCCGGCGGCCGGGGTGATCGTCAGCAGCCATGACGGCAGGCCCACGGTGGCCAGCAGGTAGGGCACGACGACCAGCGCGACGGCCAGCCCCACGGCGACGACGGTCCGTCTGACCAGCGCGGCGAGGCCCAGAGCCAGTACGGCGGCGGCCGCGGTCAGCGCCGCATAGCCGACGATCACCCGGAGTTCGGTGCTCAGGCGGATCGGCTGGACCGGGTTCTGGTGGGCACGCAGTATCGCCAGGCCTACGGGGACCACGACCCCTGCGGCCACCAGCCCCGCCGCGAACCCGACCGCGCCGACCACGACGGCCTTGGCCGCCAGCGGCCGCGCCGGCTGCGGCAGGGTCCTGACCTGAGCGCGCCGGTGCTCCGCCGTGAGGAACGTGACCGCCGCCACGAGCACCGGGATCAGTCCCAGGGCCCCGCCGGTCAGCATGAGGTCGGCGCGTACGCCGCCCTCCATCGTGGCGGGCCCGATGTCGCCGCCCCCGGTCACGACGAACCTGCCGCCCGACTCGACGGCCCCGCCCGGGTGGTGCGGCGTCCTGCCGTCGGCCTCCATGACGGCGCCGACGTCGTCGCGGCGCCACGGACCGTCGGCGCCCTGCAATGTGATCTGGTCGAAGGTGGCGGTGGCCTGGGCGAAGGCCTCTGCCGTCTTCCACAGCACCCCTGGCGAGGTGGCGAACAGCCCGATCTCGACCGTCTCGGGCAGTCCGGTCAGCGTGACCGTGCCGACCTCGGTCCACGTCCTGCCGTCGTCCGACTCGTAGCCGGTGACGGTCTCGCCCGACCTGGTCAGTCGCAGCCACCGCGGGCCGTCGTGAGGATCACCGGCCACGTCGTGGGTGTAGTCGTACTGCATCCGTACGCCGTGCTCTCCGGTGAGCATCACGGCGGCGTACGGTGTGCCCTGCGTGAGGCTCTGCCTGACCAGGAGCCCGGCCTTCGCCCACGGCACGACCCCCTCCTTGACGTTGCGCACCCCGGGGACGGCGTCCGGCATCCGCATCTGCCCGGTCAGGTCCGACACCCGGGCGGTGATGGCGCCGTTCCCCTTGAGCGGCTGGTGCACGAAGTAGTACTTGTCGCTGACCGCCGTGCCGTCGGGGCCCACCAGAGGCGCGGGGCAGGGGCCCTCGCCCTTCCCGGTCACGCACGTGCTGCGGACGCCCCCGGCGATCAGCAGTCCGAGCGACACGGTGACCAGCACGGAGGCCGCCATGGCGAGCACGCAGCCGCGCCTGGTGCGGAACCTGGTCCACTCCGCGTGCAGCACCTGGGGGAAACCGTCCTGCCGGCCGAGCCGGCGAGGCTTCAGTGGATTCATGGCGACGGTTGTACGGGGCACCCGGTTCCAGCCGGGTCGCGGCCGCCGCGACCCGGCTGCGACCGGGGAACTGGCATCGTGGAGACATGGCACCTCGACCCGGCCGCCCCGCCCGCCCGACGGCCGGCGGTGAGCGGCGGTGAGGGTCCTCGTCGTCGAAGACTTCGAGGTCCTCGCCCGCTCCATCGGAACCGGACTGCGCCGCGAGGGCATGGCCGTCGACGTCGTCCTGGACGGAACCGCCGCCCTCGACCGCCTGGCCGTCACCCGCTACGACGTGGTCATCCTCGACCGCGACCTGCCCGGTGTCCACGGGGACCAGATCTGCCGGCGACTCGCCAACAGTCGCTGCGAGACCCGCGTACTGATGCTCACCGCCTCCGGCACGATCGAGGACCGCGTCGACGGGCTCGGCCTCGGCGCCGACGACTACCTGCCGAAGCCGTTCGCGTTCGCGGAACTGGTCGCCCGCGTCCGCGCCCTGGCCCGCCGCGCCACCCCGCCGCTGCCGCCCACCCTGGCATGCGGCGACATCACCCTCGATCCCGCCCGCCGTGCCGCGTCCCGGGCGGGCCGGCGCCTCGACCTGAGCCCCAGGGAGTTCGCCCTGCTCGAATGCCTGCTCGCCGTACCCGGCCTGGTCATCTCCGCCGAGGAACTGCTCGAACGCGTGTGGGACGAGGCCGCCGACCCCTTCAGCAGCGCCGTCAAGCACACCATGCACCGGTTGAGGGTCAAACTCGGCGACCCGCCCGTGATCGAGACCATCCGCGAAGGCGGCTACCGCATCGGACCGGCATGACCTCCCGGCGACTCGCCAGAAGGTCCCTGCGGAAGAGGCTCGCACTCGTCTACGCGGCGGGCGTCTACGCCGCCGGAGTCCTGGTGCTCGTCTTCGTCGACCTCCCGCTCGCCGGCATCCAGGAGACCAGACCAGCGGGCCTGCCCGAACCGAGCACCGTCACCGAGACGGAGTCCGGGATCGGCCTGCCCCAACTCCTCACCGGGTCCGCCGTCGCCCTGGTCGTCCTGGTTCCCGTCGCCCTGGCCCTCGGCTGGTACGTCGCCGGCCGGTTCCTGGATCCGCTGCGCGCCATCACCGCCACGGCTCAAATCATCTCCGCAGGGAACCTCCACCGGCGCCTGGACCTCGGCGAGCCCACGGACGAGCTGACCGAACTCGGTCACACCCTGGACGACCTGTTCGCCCGGCTCGAAGCCTCCTTCGACGCCCAGCGTCACTTCGTCGCCAACGCCTCCCACGAGTTGCGCACCCCTCTCGCCGGCCTGCGCACCCTCCTCGAAGTCGCCCTCGCCGACCCCGACGCCGACGCCGGCACCCTGCGCTCGGCCTGCCAGGAGGCCCTCGCTCTGGGCGGATACCAGGAGCGGCTCGTCGAAGCGCTGCTCGCCCTGGCCACCAGCGAGCGCGGCGTCACCCGTTGGGACACCCTCGACCTCGCCGACGTCGCCGGAGGAGTGCTCGCCTCCCGCCGCGACCAGGCGACGCGGAGAGGCGTCGACCTCGTCTCCCACCTGACGCCCGCGGTGACGGCCGGAGACCCGGGACTGCTCGAAAGCCTCGTCGCCAACCTCGTCGACAACGCAATCCGCCACAACCACGCAGGCGGGCACGTGAAGGTCACGACGCGGACCTCCGGCACGCAGGTGGCCCTCACGGTCGTCAACAGCGGGCCGGTCGTCCCCGAGGACCAGATCCAGCGACTTTTCCAACCCTTCCAGAAACTGGCGCCCGAACGGCACGGCCGCGACGGGTACGGCCTCGGCCTCGCCATCGTCAGTGCCGTCACCCAGGCTCACCACGCCACCCTGGCCGCCCGCGCACGCCTTGAAGGAGGCCTGTCCATCACCGTGCGGTTCACGCACGGTTCTCCTCCAAGCCAGGGACAATGAGGGCGCCGGACCGGTCAAGGAGGGCGGGGACCGTGTGACGCCGGACCGGACCGCTTGTGACCCGCGCTTCCGCGACCCGGACACGACGAGGAAACGATGACCTGGGAACAGCACGCCGCACGGCTCGCCGCCGACGTCACCCGGCCCGCCTCGCGCTGGCGCGGGCCGGTGGCCACCACTCCGCGCCAGTTGTTCGTCCCGAGATGGTGGGAACACCGCGGCGGACTCTGGACGCTGCGGGACGGGCCGGCCGACGAGCGGGAATGGCTGAAGGCGGCCTTCTCCGACGTGTCGCTCGTGACCCGGGTCGGGTCGTCACACGCCGACCATGCCTCGGGCGAGGACCACCCGGCCGGACTGCCGACGTCGTCCTCGACTCTGCCCGGCCTGGCCGTGCGCATGTACCAGCACGCCGACATCCAGGACGGCGTCGACGTGCTCGACGTCGGTGTCGGCTCCGGGTACGGCGCCGCGTTGCTCACCCGGCGGCTCGGCGATCGGCACGTGACGAGCGTCGACCTGGACGCCTACCTGACCGAGGCCGCGACCGAGCGGCTCGACAGGATCGGCCTGCACCCGAGGGTCGTCACCTGTGACGCCACCGGGCCCCTGCCGGGGACGTTCGACCGCATCGCGGCCATGGTGTCCGTACGGCCGGTCCCGGCGAGCTGGCTGGCGGCGCTGCGTCCCGGTGGGCGCCTCGTCACCACGATCGCGAACACGATGATCATCATCGTCGCGGACAGGACCGGCGACGGCGGCGCCTTCGGGCGGGTGCAGTGGGATCGGGCGGGGTTCATGACGACCCGGCACGGCGAGGACTACCCGCCCGGGCTCAGCGCCAGGTTCGAGGAGATCCGCGACCAGGACGGCGAGGACGTCGGACGCGGCCGGTACCCGATGGTCGAGGTGATCGAGGCGTGGGAGCTCCGGTCGATGCTGGAGGTGACCGCTCCGGGCGTCTCGCACTGGTTCGAGGCGGGTGACGACGGCCGGCGGACGGCGTGGATGGTCCACGCGGACGGCTCCTGGGCGCGTGCCGAGGGCGTGCGCGACGAGGCCCCGCTCGTCCACCAGGGCGGGCCGCGGCGTCTTTGGGACATTCTCGACCAGATCCGCCATCAGTGGCTCGTCGACGGCAGCCTGCCCCTGTACGGGGCATGGGTCACCATCAGCCCTGACGGCGCGATCCGGCTGGAGCGCGGGCGGTGGCAGGCCACCATCGCCTGACCGGCCGCCCCGCTGTGAGCACCGCCCTCTTCGCGAATCCTGATATAGCCTCCGCAACGTGACCAAGGGCTGATTCGGGCGGTTATGCAAGTAATTCCCGCCAATTGCGGAGAAGGGCGCTCCGTTGCGATTTCTCATGAGTAGCCACACGTTTTCGGAGTGCGGTTCATCATGATTCCATGAGGCGCGGGTGGCGGACAGCGGGCGGAACGGTCGCGGGCCTCGCCCTGGTGGCGCTGGGAGTGCTGCTGTTCAGGGCCGGTCTTGACGACGCCGACAAGTGGGCCAGCGTCATCGGCGTGTTCGTGGGGCTGCTCGGCCTGGGCCTTTCCTGGTACGGCGTGGTGCTCAGCCGCCGCGCTCTGCGGTCCGACCGTCAGGCCACAGGAGTGCGCGTGACCGCGTCCGGGCCGCGGTCGATCGGCGCGCGAACCGCTGCCGCAAGTGTCTCCACCGGAGACGGCGCGCGCCACCACGTGGCAGCCGAGCACGGGGGACACGACCTCCCAGGGCGTACCGAGATCGAGGCATCGGGCGACAGGGCGGTGGCCGCCGAGCACATCTCCGGAGTAGTGACCACGGGCGATCGTTCACCCGTCGACAACCGGACGATCAGGCTGGAGCCGGGGACGCTGCGCGCTCCGGGCGAGGTGGACCTGCCGGCGAAGCTGACGAACGTCTCCGACGGCCCCGCCGCGGTGTTCGTCGGGCGGGAGAGCGCGCTGACCCTGCTCGACCACGAGCTGTCCGGGGACCGGGCGCGGGTGGTCATCGGCCAGGTGATCCACGGCCTGGGTGGTGTCGGCAAGACCGAACTGGCCCGCCAGTACGCCGCCGCCAACCGGGAGCGCTACCGGTTGACCTGGTGGATCACCGCCGAGAGCCCCGAGCGGGTCCAGGCCGGACTGACCGAGCTGGCCGAACGGCTGCACCCGCCGACGGTGCCGGCCCTGACCAGGGATCAGGCGGCCGACTGGGCGCGGGGGTGGCTGCAGGCCCATGAAGACTGGCTGCTGGTGCTCGACAACGTCGAGGATCCGGCGCATGTGCGAGACCTGCTGGGCCAGCTCCACACCGGGCACATCCTGGTCACCACGCGGCGGCTGGTGCGCTGGCCCGGCGGCGTACGGCCGCTCCCCCTGGAGGTGCTCGACAAGGTCGCGGCGACCGAGCTGATCGCGGCGGTGGGCGAGCGGGACCGGCCCGGCGATCGGCCCGCGATCGAGGCGATCGCCGCGGAGCTGGGGCATCTGCCGCTGGCGCTGGAACAGGCCGGCGCCTACATCCGCGAGTCCCGCATCAGCCCCGATGGGTATCTGTCCCTGTTGACGGCTCGTCCCGCGCACATGTACGCCGCACTTCCCGAGGGAGGAGAGGCCGAGCGGACCATCGCCCGGCTCTGGCGCGTCCACCTGGACACCATCGGCGAGCGCGATCCCTACGCGGTGCGTCTGCTGCGGGTGCTGGCCTGCTACGCCCCCGACGACATCCCCCGTGACGTCCTGGGCGGTGACGACGACAAGCCCATGGTGCTGGACGCGCTGCGGCTGCTGCACTCCTACAGCCTCGTCACGCTGACCGAGGACACCGTCTCCGTCCACCGGCTCGTGCAGGCGGTGGTCGCGGGCGAGGACCAGACGAGGCCGGCCCCAAAGGGTGGGTCCGCTCCGGACCTCGCGCTGGCCTGGCTGGCCGGCGCCTGGACGGCTTCGGCGAGGCTGTCCCCGTCCGACGGGCGCCTTCGCCGGCGGGTGTTGAGCCCTCATGTGGAGAACCTGGTCCGCCATCACTCCATTGGAGGCGAACCCTGGGAACACGACCAGATCTTCCGCGAGGCCGCCCGCCACGAACGCGACGAGGGCAACTACCGGCGCGCTCACACCTTCGCGTCCCACGCTCTGGCGATCGACAGGGCGACCCTGGGTGAGGAGCATCCGTACACGCTGGGCAGCCGGGGCAACCTCGCGGCGGTGCTGACCAGCCTGGGATGGCTGGAGGAGGCCGAGACCGAGAGCCGGGCGGTGCTGGAGGCGCACCGCCGGGTCCTCGGCGAGGAGCATCCGCACACGTTGAAGAGCCGAGGCATCCTCGCGACCGTGCTGCGCAGGCTGGGACGACTGGAGAAGGCCGAAGCCGAGCACCGGGCGGCGCTGGAGGTGCAGCGTCGCGTTCTGGGTGAGGAGCATCCGGACACGCTGGACAGCCGGAGCTCCCTCGCGATCGTGCTGCGCGGGCTGGGACGACTGGAGGAGGCCGAGGCCGAGCAACGGGCGGAGCTGGAGATCTGCCGCCGGGTTCGGGGCGAGGAGCACCCGGACACGTTGAAGAGCCGGGGCAATCTCGCGAACGTGCTGTGTGAGCGGGGGCGGTTGGAGGAGTCCGAGGCCGAGAATCGGGTGGTGCTGGAGGCGCAGCGCCGGGTTCTGGGAGAGGAGCACCCCGACACCCTCGCCGCCCGGGGCAACCTCGCCACCGTGCTGTGTGAGCGGGGGCGGTTGGAGGAGGCCGAGGCCGAGAATCGGGTGGTGCTGGAGGCGCAGCGCCGGGTTCTGGGCGAGGAGCACCCCGACACCCTCATCACGCGGGGCAACCTCGCGATCGTGCTGCGCAGGCTGGGACGGCCGGAGGAGGCCGAGGCGCTCTCGTAGAGCGCCGATCCGCGAGGGCGCGGGGTCCGTTACAGTCCTTGTGCACCATGACAATCACGGCACAGGACCTCAACCGCGCCACGCTCGCCCGGCAACTGCTGCTGCGGCGGGAGCCGGTCGGCATCGTCGACGCGGTCCGGCGCGTGGTCGCGCTACAGGCGCAGCAGCCCGCCTCACCGTACATCGCGTTGTGGAACCGGCTCGCCGCCTTCGACCCTGCCGACCTCGACGTGGCGTTCGCCGGGCGGGCGCTGGTCAAGGCGACGCTGATGCGGATCACGCTGCACGTGGTGCACGCCGACGACCACCCGACCATGCACACGGCCATGCAGCCGACGCTGCGCGGCGCGAGGCTCGGCGACCGCCGCTTCACAGAGAGCGGTCTCGGGGCCGCCGACGCCGACGCGCTCCTCCCGGATCTGCTGGAGTTCGCGGACCGCCCCCGCACCAACGCCGAGGTCCAGGCCTGGCTCGCCGAACGGCTCGCCGTCCCGCCGCAGGGCGTGTGGTGGGCGGTGCGGTCGTTCGCGCCGCTGCTGCACGTTCCGATGGGCGGGCCGTGGTCGTTCGGCCCACGGCCGTCGTACGTCGCGTCGGGGACGCCGCCGGCGCCGTACGACAGGGACCTGTCCGACAAGTACCTGCAGACGCTGGTCACCCGCTACCTGGAGGGCTTCGGTCCCGCGTCGGTGGCGGATGTGGCGCAGTTCGCCCTGGTGCAGCGGTCCAGGGTGCGCGGCGCGCTGGGTGCCCTCTCCGCCGTACTGGAGCGGGTGGAGGGGCCCGGCGGCGCGGAGTTGTACGACGTGCCGGGCGCGCCGCGGCCCGCCGCGGACACCCCCGCCCCTCCCCGGCTGATGGCCATGTGGGACAGCGTCCTGCTGGCGTACGCCGACCGGAGCCGCGTCCTCCCGCCGGAGTACCGCAGGCTCGTGATCCGGACGAACGGTGACGTGCTGCCGACGCTGCTGGTCGACGGGTACGTCGCGGGGGTGTGGCGCCAGGTCGAGGGCGGAATCGAGGCGACCGCCTTCCACCCGCTGCCGGCCGAGGCGTGGGAGGGGCTCGCCGAGGAGGCCCGGGCGCTGGTGGCGCTGCTGACCGGCCGCGACACCCGGCTCTACCGCGCCTACGACCGCTGGTGGGCCGACCTGCCCGCCGCAGAGGTGCGGGTTCTCCCCGGCTGAACCATCTCTTGCTTTCTGCATCCGAACGTCCGTGACGGTGTGCGAAGATGCCGGAATGCCGTACCGGGTACTCCTGGCCGCGGTCGTGACCGCCGCCCCACTCACGATCACTCCCCATGCCGAGGCCGCAGCGGCCAAGCCGGTGATCCGCTACGCCGGGCTCGGTTCCTGCCTGCAGAGCGACGGCGGCCGGCACGCGTGCGGGCCGTTGAAGCTGTGGCTGAGCAACGGACGCGTCGTCGCGCTCCCGGGCGCGCGCAGGACGGTGGGCGACGACGAGTACGTCGCCGCCGCCGTCGTCGCCGTCTCCCAGGACGGCGCCCAGGCGGCGTACTTCGGCGGGAAGGACGGCGTGCTCACGATCTGGACGGCCGCCACCGGCAGGGCGCGCGAGATCCCCCGGGTGACCTGGCCGGACGACCTCCAGATGAACGCGCTGACTCTCTCTCCGGGCGGGCGGTACGTCAGCATGCGCGGCGTCGACGCCTCCGAATGGGAGGTCGACCGAGTCGCCGACACGACCACCGGGAAGGTCTTCACCCTGCCCAGGGGATACCAGACCTGGGACTTCGGCCCCGACGGCAGACGGATGATGGCGGGGAACAACCGCACGGCGGTGCTCTACTCGACCGGCACGTGGTCGGTGAAGCTGCGGCGCTCCGTCTACATGCGGGGCGACCTCGGCCCCGACGGCGTCACCGTGGCCGCCACCAAGTGGACGAAGACCGGCAAGTCTGTTCGGAACATGGTCGTCACCCGCAACCTCGCCACCGGCAAGAAGAGCACGATCACCATCCGGCTCCGTACGGGGGAGGACGCTCTGCGGGCGCGCTGGGACAAGGCCGGTCACATCGACGTCCTGACCCGCTCCGACCGCCGGGTCGGCGGCGAGGAGCGCAGGCTCCACACCTGGTACCGGTTGAACCGCACGACGCACCGGTTGACGCGGATCGACTCCTTCGTGATCCCGTCCTCCGTGGGAGGCTACGTCCTCCCCACCTGACGGCCGGCACCGGACCATGTCCTCGCGGGTCCGGGCCATCGGCGGCCCCACGCGTCCCCGGCGTTTCTCCGCTCCCGCTGATGACGATAAGAACGGGCAATCCTCACCGTGGCATTGCCGGGTCATGCGGTGGCTTTACCCGCGATGCCGCATCGTTGAGAGTGCTCAGCGGTTCTCAATCCATGCCAATTCGGACAGACGGCTCTCGTGATCAGGCCTGTCCGGCCACCGGGGCGTCCTCCAGGAGCTCCCCGAGCGCGAGCCGTACGGTCCGGACCTGCCCGCGTCTCGTACGGGCGCTCCGCTGGCCGGCCGCGCTCGCGGCGGGGGGTCTCGCGGCCGAGGCGATGGGACAGCGGATCCCCGCGCCGCACCTGCTCGTGCCGATGGCGCTGGGCCTCTGCCTGGCCCTCACCGGCGTGATGCCCGACAAGGCGCCGCGGTGGGCGAACCGGGTGGCCCAGGCGCTCCTCGGGGTCCTGCTGGGCACGCACCTGAACCCGCACGCCCTGAGTGACACCGCCGGTGCGGTCGTCCCGCTCACCACCGTCACGGGAGCCGCCGTCGTCATGGGCGTCGGCGCGGCGGCGATCCTCGCCCGCCGCGCCGGGGTCGACCGGGCGAGCGCGACCCTGGGCATGGTGGCGGGGGGTTCCACCGCCGTGGTCGCCTCCGCCGAGGAGCTCGGCGCGGACACCCGGCTCGTCGCGTTCATGCAGTACTTACGGGTCGGCCTGGTCGCGGCCACCGCTCCGGTGATCATCGACTGGGTCGCCGGCGGAACGAGCGCGCGCGAGGCGCCGGTCGCCACCCGTGAGTGGGGGCGGTTCGTCGCGGGCGACCATCAGGGGGTGGGGCTCCTGCTCCTGGCGGCCGTCGCGGCCCTCGGCGTGTTCCTGGGCAGGAAGACGCGGCTGCCGTGCCCGGCGCTGCTCGGCCCGATGCTCCTCACCGCCGTGGGCACGGCGCTGGTCACGTTGACCGGCACGCTGACGGAGATCGTCCCGATGGACGCGCCGCCGGCGTACGCCCCGGCGGGCGCGCTGAGAACGGCCCTGTTCACCCTGGTCGGCCTCGACGTGGGCCTGCGTTTCACCCGGCACACGCTGCGCAGGGTGCGCTCGCTGCTGCCGGTACTCCTCGCCCTGACGGCGGTGGTGAGTGGGGGATGCGCCGTGCTGGCGGCCGGCCTGGCGCGGATCCTGGACATCCCGTTCTCCGACGCCTACCTGGCCACCACGCCCGGCGGGATCAACGCCGTGCTGACCACCGCCGTCGTCACCGACGCCGACGTGTCCCTGATCTCCGGCGTGCAGAGCTTCAGGCTCTTCCTCATGGCGCTGCTCGCGCCCCTGCTGGTCCGGTTCGCCCTGTCCGTGCTCCGCGGCCCCGCGCGGACCCGCCGGACCCCCGCGCCCGCGCCGCCCAGGGCACGGCTCACCTCCGCGAGGTCGGGCTCTCCGTGATGCCGCCTGATGCCGGGGGCGTCGGGTCAGTGGAGATCACGTCGGCTGTCAGTGATCTCAGGGTAAGGATGTGGACAGCAGTGAGACGAAACCGAGCAGGACCAGGAGGAAGACCAGGGCCGCCACGCCGTACACGACGTTCATCGCGACGGTCCCCGCGAGGGCGAAGGCGATCGCGGCCAGGACCTGCACGACGAACAGAAGCAGGTCGATCACGCCGAGGACGATCGCGACGACGAGGCGGACCAGGAACCACACGAATCCCAGCGGAGGCCAGTCGTGCATGGTGGAGTCGTCGTACGCCCATCGTGACCACGAGAACGGGCGGTGGAAGGTCGTCTGCCAGTACTCGGTCCACTTGTGGATGACACCGGTGCCCTTCTGGACGGGCACCCGTTCCGCTTTCTTGAATTCGATCGTCTTGGCGGTCCCCCGGAGGACTTCGATGACCACACGCTGGTCGTCGACCGAGAAGTCGGTGGTGCCGTCGACCACTGCGTGGAACGTTCCGGCGCCACTCTTGACCCGGTAGACGTCGTCGACCGAGGCCCGCTTGTCCCGGAAGATGACATAGATGGACCTGCCGCCGGTGTCGGGCAGGGGAAGGCCGGCGTTCAGTTCGATTTTGCCGACCGGTGTGACGAGGCCGACGTCGCCCTCCACGCCGACGTCCCCGTCCGACCATTTCAGTTTCACGGGCAGGACGGTCGGTTGAAAAGTGATCTCAGTGGTCTCGTCCGTGCAGGCGGCGGGGGCCGCGAGGATCATCAGTACCGCGATGACGCGCACCGCCAGCCGCAGGGGGTCTGACATGGGAGTGCTCCGTGGTCACGTCGCCGTTCGACATCTGTTGTCCGCGCACTCGTCGGTCGTCACCTTCGACGCGGACGATCGGCCCCGATTCCGTCGTCTTCATGGTTCGGTCGCCTGGTTCAACGTGCGGAGCGTTATGCGGGTTCCGAGAATTCCCGGAGGTGCGTTCAGTGCCGTCTGGTGTATGAGTTATCCACGAACCGGAATTCCGATGTGCCTTTCACCGGGGCCGGCGAGGGTCACTTTTTGCAGATGTTCTGGGTCGCGGTGCGGGCCGAGGGGGTCGCCACGGGCGTCGAGGCAGGGGCCCCGGTGGAGGACGCGGTGGGGGCCGCCGTCACGGTCACCTTCTTCACGTCGTGGTTCTTCTGGCCCACGACCACCTCGATGCCGGTCACGTCCGGCTGCTCGCGCAGTTCCGCTCCCGGGATGGCGGCGGCCACCGTACGGGCCGAGTCCTCGCGGCCGGGCGGGTAGCGCACGACCGTGTTCGCGAAGTCGCGGCGGGCCGTGTCGCCGGGGGGCGACGGCACCATGAACCCCGCCTCGACGAGCTTGGCCTTCGTGGCCGCGCCGAGGCCGGTGACGAGCGTGCCGTTGAGCACCTTGACAGAGATCCGCGCGGGCGGGATGGTGAGCGCCCCCGGCGAGGCCGCGGGACTCGCCGGGGCCGTGGGGGAGGCCGACGGCTTCGCGGACGCGGACGCCTTCGCCGACGGCTCCACGAGGGGCTGGTCGGCGTCGAGGCGCCGGAACAGCTCACGGGCGGCCGGCTTGTCCCACAGCACCGCCGACTCGCCCGTGGGCGAGCGGTAGTTCACGTCGGCCAGCGGCACGGTCGCGAACGACACGTCGTCGGTCGAGACGTCCCTGAACTGGCTGACCATGCCGAGCAGGTCCTTCTGCAGGGCCGGGTCCACCGTGAGCGTCTTGAACGTGGAGTCGAGGAACCCGGCGAGCTTGGCCGGGTTGGCCAGCGTGCCGCCGCTCAGCGCCTTGTCGAGCAGCGCCGAGACGACCTGCTGCTGCCGGTCGATGCGGTCGAGGTCGGACCGGGCCGTGGCCCTCGTGCGGGCGTACGCGAGCGCGTTGACCCCGTCCAGGGTGTACGTCCCCGGCCGCAGGTTGAGCTTCGTCTTGGAGTCGTCGATGGCCACCGGCGTGCAGACGGTGACGCCGCCGAGTGACTCCACCACGCCGATGAACCCGAGGACGTTCACCTCGACGTAGTGGTTGATGCGCAGGCCGGTCACCTGCTCCACCGTCTTGACGGTCAGCTTCGGCCCGCCGAACTGGTACGCGGAGTTGATTTTGTGGTCGCCCTTGCCGGGGATCGTCGTCCAGGTGTCTCTCGGCAGGCTGACGACGGTCACTCTGCTGTGGTCCTCCGACAGGTGGAGCACCATCATCGTGTCGGTGCGCTCGCCGACGTCGCGGCCGAGGTGGAGCTGGACCTGCTGGCGCCTGCTCAGGTTGTCGCGCCTGTCCACGCCGACGAGCAGGATGTTCATCGCGCCCCGTGACGAGGACTCGCTCGTGCCCGCGTCCACCGACTGGATGCGGTCGGAGGCGAAGTTGGGCACCGCCCACAGCACACCCGAGCCGACCAGCACGATCCCGGAGAGCGCGCCCGAGATGACCAGGGATCGGAGGTTGCTCCCGCGGCGGCGGGCGCGCTGTGTCGTCAGCCGCACTCCGCCGTACCCGTCGCCGCCTATACGGACGCCGGAGTCCTCCTGATCGTCGCCGGGCATTCCCGTCCTCCGGTTGCCGTCTCCACCCCTCCGTACAGTAGCGTGAGCGCCGCCATGAAGCCCTTTCCCGACTCGCGACAGTCGAGCCAGAATCCCGCGCGGAACTGGCCGCCGGTATCGGTGATCATGCCGGTGCTGAACGAGGAGCGGCACCTGCGCGACGCCGTCCGGCAGGTCCTCGAACAGGACTACGAGGGCCCTCTCGAGGTCGTCATCAGCGTGGGCCCGTCCCACGACCGCACCCAGGAGGTGGCCGACGCCATCGCGGCCGAGGACCGCCGCGTCGTCGTCGTGCCGAACCCCACCGGCCGCACGCCCAACGCGCTGAACGCCGCGATCGCCGCGTCCCGCAACCCGATCATCGCGCGGGTGGACGGGCACGCGATCCTGCCCCGCGACTACCTCCGTACGGCGGTTGAGACGCTGGAGCAGACCGGCGCCGACAACGTCGGCGGCATCATGGCCGCCGAGGGGATCACGCCGTTCGAGCAGGCGGTGGCCTGCGCCATGACCTCGAAGATCGGCGTGGGCAACGCCCGGTTCCATACGGGCGGGGAGGCCGGCCCGGCCGACACCGTCTACCTGGGCGTCTTCCGCCGCAGCGCGCTCGACCGGGTCGGCGGCTACGACGAGCACTTCCTGCGCGCGCAGGACTGGGAGATGAACCACCGCATCCGGGAGACCGGCGGGCTGGTGTGGTTCCAGCCGAGGATGCGTGTCACCTACCGTCCCCGGCCCAACGTGCGCGCCCTGGCCAAGCAGTACTTCCACTACGGCCGCTGGCGGCGGGTCGTCTCCCGCACCCACCAGGGCACGATCAACCTGCGTTACCTCGCCCCGCCCGCCGCCGTCGCGGCGATGGCGCTGGGCCTGGTGGTCTCGCCCGTGTTCTGGCCCGGCCTGCTCGTCCCTGGGGGCTACCTCGCGGCGATCGTCGCGGGCTCGGTCCTCACCGGCCGAGGGCTGCCCGGCGCCGCGCTCGTACGCCTTCCGGTGGTGTACGCCACCATGCACGTCTCCTGGGGGACGGGCTTCCTGACCAGCCCCCCGAAGCTCAGCAAGCCCCAGCCGCGTGCCGAGCGGGCGAGCCTAGACGACCTCTTCGAAGACTGAGGTGTCCAGCGTGCAGCCGATCGGGTGGGGGATGAGGATCTCCCGCCCGAACGGCACCGTCGAGGTCACCTGGTACCGCCCCTCCTTCGGGTCGCTGTAGACCGTGACCGACGCGGGCCGGGTCAGCGGATCCACGAGCAGGAACACCGGGACACCACCCCCGGCGTAGATCGCCGGCTTCTTGCCCCGGTCGTCCTCCGCGCTCCCCTTCGACACCACCTCGGCCACCAGCACCAGCCCCGAGGACAGCAGCTCACGCTCTTCCCACCGCGGGCAGCCCAGCGGCGCGAGCACGAGGTCGGGTACGACCGGTTCGTGCGTCCCGTCTAGGCACACGCCGACGTTCCCGGTGCACGCTTGCCATCGGCGTTCGTCCAGCAGCGGCAGGAACGCCTCGAACAGCAGCATCGCGGCCGACGCGTGTTCGAGAGCGTCCCGCCGGCGCGCGACCAGCCGTCCGTCGATGACTTCGACCAGCAGGCCGGGCAGCGGGGGCAGCGCGTCGAACAGCTCCCGAGGTGTCCTGGGTAGAGGCCGGTCGGGTACCGGTGCCAAAGCGGGGGCACAGGGGTCGGTGATGGTTACATCCATGTGACTGAAGGTAGCGATCCGCAAGCACTTCGTGGGCGGTGTTCAGTCGCGCACGGAGGGGGCGAGGGCTTCGAGGCCGAGGAGGCGGGCGCGTTCCTCGGCGCGGGCGGCGGCCCGCCGTACGGCCTCCTCGAAGCGGGCCAGCGGGTCCCGGTGGTCGGGGCCGAGCAGGTAGCCCCGCAGGGCGCGGCGGGCGCCGGCCATCTCGTCCTCTCCCGGGGCGTCCAGACGGCGCAGGACGTCCGGCAGCTCCGCCAGGTCCGGGCCGAGCAGGTAGGCCGCCCCGGCGGCCGGGTAGCGCTCGCGGAAGCGGTCCCCTGGCAGGGCGGCCACGTTCGTCACGACGTACGGCTTGCCGCTGGCGACGAAGTCCGACACCACGCTGGAGATGTCGGAGATCAGCACGTCGGCCTCGTTGAAGCAGTCGTACAGGGACGGCTCCCGGTCGGTCACGGCCAGGTGCGGGATGCCGGTCCGCTCGTCCAGCAGCGCCATGATCCGCCGGTGGGCGGCCCGGGCGGCCGGGGAGCGGTGGCCGGTCAGCGGGTGGGGCTTGTAGATCAGCCGCACCGGCTGCTCCAGGAGGGCGCGCACGATCGCGGGCCCCATCGCGACGAGCGAGCTGTGGAACACGTCGTCGCTCCACCCCTCCCACGTCGGCGCGTACAGGATGGTCCGGTACGGCGCCACGCCCTCGGCGTACGGGCTGGTGCGCCGGATCCCGGCGAGCTGGGGGCGGCCCACCTCCTCGACGGCCTCGTCCCGGACGCCCACCTGGGCGCGCAGGTAGCGGTCGCGCCCGGCGGGCCCGGCCACCCAGACCTCGTCGTACACCTTCGTGTACGGATTGAACGACGCCTCCTTGTCGCTGTCGCCGTGGCCGATGAACACGCTGCGGACGCCCGGCACCCGCAGCATGTGGATGTTGTTGCCGACGTTGGCGGGAAAAAGCGCGACCCGGGCGCCGTCCAGCGCGCGGAAGTTCATGAGGTCCACCGACGAGGGGATGCACACCACCGGCAGCGTCGTCGGGCCGAGGGCCGTGGCGAGCGACCGCTCGCGCAGCACCACCAGCGTCCTCGGCGTGATCCGCTCCAGCGTGCCGAGCCACATCGTGGCCTGGTAGGCGGCCGTGGCCGGGCCGGAGAAGTACATGACGACCTCGGGCCGGTAGGCGGCGACCCACTCGTCCACGGCCGACAGGACGCGCCGCCGGTCGCCCAGGTGGACGGCCCGCCGGGTGTGGACCAGCAGCGCGGCGGCCGCGGCGACCTCCAGCAGCACGGCGGCGGCGGCGCCCGCGGCCCCCGTCCAGCCGAGACCGGACGGCGTCAGGGCCGCCGCCGGCACGATCGCCAGCGCGTCGAGGTAGAGCAGGCGGGTGCCGCGCCAGGCGAGCAGCGCGCGGGGCGGCGGGGGCGGGATCGGCGGCTCCGCCAGGTGGATGTTGCGGGTCACCACCGGCGTCTGGTGGTGGACGCGGTCGAGCCGGCAGGCGAGCCAGGTCTGCGCGGCCCGCACGCCGTGGAACAGGAACAGCCCGGCCGCCAGCGCGGCGTACCACCACGGCCGCCCCGGCGCCACCCGTGCCAGCAGCACCACGGCGGCGGTCTCCCGCGCGAGGAAGCGGACCGTCGCGCCCAGATGGGCCCGGCTCAGCGCCGCCGCCGCCCGGCCGGGCAGCGCCGTCTCCGCGGCGTACGACAGCGGCGCGAGCACCGCGAAGGTCGCGGGCAGCGGCCAGACGGCCGCCAAGAGCAGGGCCGGGTACGACGCGAGCGTCAGCGCGGCGAGCGCCCCTCGGCGTCCCCCGGCCAGCCTCCGCAGGCCCCGGCCGTTCCCCGCGATCAGAGTCAGGCGCCGTGCGAGCAGCGTGAGCAGCGCCTCGGGGGCCGTGCGCCCCGTGATGTTTCCCCCCATGGGCGAGCGCCCGTCCCTCCGTACGTGGTTGCGGTCATCGGGTGAGCCGCACGTCCACGACCTGTCCCGTGAGGCGGGACAGCAGCACGTCGAGGCTGGTGCGGGCGACGGCGGCGGGGGAGAGAAGCGTTCCGGCGGGTTCGTCGCCGAACGCGCGCAGCCGCATGGGGGTGGCGGTGCGCTCGGGGTTGACGCAGTTGACGCGGACACCCTGGCAGGCCCACTCGTCGGCGAGCGCCTGGGTGAGGTTGACGACGGCGGCCTTGGTGGAGGAGTACAGGCTGTAGTCGGCCCGGCCGCGGGTGTGGGACGAGGACGTGTAGAGCAGCAGGTGGCCGTGGGTCTCCATCAGGTACTTCACCGCCGCGCGGGCGATGTTGACCGGGCCGAGGTAGTTGACGCCGATGGTCTCCTCGATCGTGTGCTGGCCGGCCTCGCCGAGCCTGCCCATGTGGAGCACGCCCGCCGTGTTGACGACGTGGTCGATTCGGCCGGTCGAGGCGTACACACGGGCGAGGGCGTCCTCTACGGCCGCGGCGTCCTCGACGCGCACGCCGTTCTCGCTGCGGGAGAAGGAGTGGACGCTCGCGCCGTAGCCCCTGGCGAGCGCGACGACGTCCGCGCCGATGCCGTAGCTGCCGCCGAAGACCACGACGGTGCGGCCCTCCAGCCCGGCGCGGTACTGCTCGTCGGTGAGCGCGGGCGCGGTGTTCTCGGCGAGCTGGAAGAGCTTGTCGGCCAGGTAGACGTCGACCGGGTGGGTGACCTTCATGTTGCGCTCGCTGCCGGGCACGATGTAGATCGGCACGTCGGGCAGGTAGCGCAGCACGACGCCGCAGTCGTCGGTCGTGGGCAGGGAGGGGAACTCGGGGTCGGCCAGGGCGCGCTCGTACGCCGCCCGGATCACCGACAGCCGGAAGCACTGCGGGGTCTGCCCGCGGCGCAACCGCGAGCGGTCGGGGATGTCACGGATGATCTCGCCGCGCGGGCCGGGCGCGGCCACGACGATCGTGTCGGAGGACGGGATCGCCACCTCCACCGCCTCGTAGCGGTCGAGGGCGGCCACGCACTCGCTGATGACGCGCGGCTCGATCAGCGGCCGGACCGCGTCGTGCAGCAGCACGTCGCACTCCCGCTCGCCCAGCGCGGACAGGGCCCGCCAGGTCGTCTCGGTACGGCTCGCGCCTCCTTCGAGCACCCGGGAGACCTTCGTGTAGCCGTTCCGCCTGATGAGCTCCTCGGCGTCCGTGACGAAGCCGGGGGTCATCAGGACGATCACCTCGTCGATCTCCGGATGGCCGTCGAACACGTCGAGGGTGTGCTCCAGGATCGTCTTTCCGGCGATCTTCAGAAGCTGTTTCGGGGTGTTCAGCCCCACGCGCTGGCCGACGCCGCCGGCCAGCACGACCCCCACCCTGCGCAGACGCGATTCCGCGATCATGATGTCCTCCCCGACAGCAGACCATACCCGTGCCGGAAGCCGGAGAAGGTGATTGCCACCTAGTGATCACTCGGTTACTTTGCGAGGTGAGCACGTGCGGCCGACGTGAGACGGGTTTCCATATGGGGGCGGATCCGAGCAAGCCCGGTACGGTACGGGACACACAGACGGTGGCGGTCGTCCTCGCGACCTCGCCGGCCGCCGGGCTGCCCTGCTCCGACGGCGCCCGGTCGGAGGGCAGCCTCCTGGAGCGGCTCGTCGCGCAGCTTCTCACCCTGCCGATCCGCGAGGTGCTGATCGTGGTGCGGAGCCAGGACGGCTGGGACGGCGAGCGAAGACAGATCGCGGCGCGCGGCCCCGGGCCGGAGACGGCGGGCGGGCGGCCGCCCGATCCGACGCGCGGGCGGGAGCGGGAGGTCGACAGCGGCCCGCGGCACCAGATCTGCGTGAGCGACGGCCTCGCCGAGGACCTGCGGATCGTGGCCAAGACCGCCCGCGCCTCGACCTCCCCGGTCGCCGTGCTGGCCGCCGACGTCGTGGCGCACACCGACGCGCTGGCCCTGCTGCTCGAACATCCCGCCCGCCCGACCGGCGCCATCGTCGCCGGCGGCGACCCCGCCCCGCTTCGGCCGCCCGTGCGTACGGAGTGGGGCCGCGTCGTGTCGGCGGGCACCTCCTTCCACGAGGTCGAGTGGGCCAACGGCACCTTCCGCGGCGTCCTGCAGGTCGGGGAGGCGCACCTGGCCGGTCTCGCCGACCTGGCCGAGGAGCTGGCCGACCTCGCCCAGCGCCGCCACCTCGGGCGGGTGGGCGACACCGAGGTGCCCGAGCTGCTGCTCACCGGGCTCGCCCGGGCGGGCGTCCCGGTGCACGCCGTCGCGCCCGGCGCGCTGCACTGCGGGCGGGTCGCGACCCGCCCGGCCGCCGAGCGGGCGGTGCGCGAGCTCGCCGACGTCGACGAGGCGCGGGCCCGGCTGGAGGCCGCCGTGAAGAGCGGAGACGGCTTCTTCACGACCTACTGCGTCAGCTCGTGGTCCCGCCACCTGATCCGGCCGGCCGTACGGCTCGGCCTGACGCCCAACTCGGTGACCGGCATCTCGGTCGCGTTCGCGCTCATCGCCGCCGTCTGGTTCTCCGACGGGCACCGGGCGGGGCTCGTCGTGGGGGCCGTCGCGCTCTACCTGTCGTTCGTGCTCGACTGCCTGGACGGCCAGGTCGCGCGGTACACGCGCCGGTTCTCCCCGCTCGGCGGCTGGCTCGACGCCATCTGCGACCGGATCAAGGAGTACGTGGTCTACGTCGGACTGGTGCTCGGGTACACGTCCGGCCCCGGGGAGTCCTGGCGGATCTGGGCCCTGGCCGTGGCCGCGCTGGTCCTGCAGACGATCCGGCACATGGTCGACTTCGCGTACGCCGGGGCGCTGGCCGACCGGGCGCGGGCGGCGGGCCTGCGGGCGGCGGCCCCGCGTTCGATGGCGGTGCCCTGGGACGAGGCCCCGGCGGCGGCCGCGGCCTCGGGCACCGGGTCGGTGCTGGCGCTGTCGCGGCGGCTCGACCGGGGCGTGGCCTACTGGCTGAAGAAGATGATCGTGCTGCCGATCGGGGAGCGGACCGCCCTGATCTGCGTCACGGCGGCGCTGTTCGACGCGCGGGTGACGTTCCTCGCGCTGCTCGGCTGGGGCGGGGTGGCGCTCGCCTACACGGCCGCCGGGCGGATGGCCAGGTCGTTCGCATGAGCGAGCGCAGCGAGCGAATCAGTGAACACAGCGCCCGGCGAGGTGCTGACCTGCGCGCCTCCGGCACGACCCTGCTCCAAGCCGAAGGCGAGGAGGTGGCATGAGCCGCCCCGCCGATGACGCCGCCCACGACGCCGCTCGGGAGGGCTCCGACGTGATCTCCGTACACATGACCCCGGTGCCGCGCAGCGTCGTGGTCGCCCAGCGTGACGACGGCCCGCTGTCGCGGGCGATGGGGCTGCTCGTCGCCGGGCAGCTGCCGCCCCTGCCGCCCGCGCTCGCGGGGGCGTTCGTGACCGCCGTGCTGCTGGTCCTCGGCATCGCGGGCGCCGACGACTTCGCGGTCTTCGCGCCCGCGGTCGCCCTGCTGCTCGCCGGGGCGGGCAGCGCACACCGGCACGACGGGCGGCTCGACTGGCTGGCGCCCCCGATCCTGCGCCTGACGGAGTACGGCTTCGTCGCCTCCGCCGGGTTCGCTCGCTCCGTGCCGCCCGTGATCACCTTCGCGCTGCTCGGCGCGATGGCCTTCCACCACTACGACATCGTCTACCGGGTGCGTCAGCACGTGTATCCGCCACCGTGGCTGGCCACGGCCGGGCTCGGCTGGGACGGCCGGATGCTGGTCGTCGCCCTGGCCGGCCTGCTCGACATGGTGGCTCCCGCGTTCGTCCTGCTCGCGCTCTACCTGTGGGGACTGTTCGGCTGGGAGAGCCTGACCTGCTGGCTGGCCGCCCCCCGTACGCCCGACCAGGCGGTGGAACCGGCTCCCCAGGATTAACGTCAGACCAACGGCGGATTACCCAAGTGCGGCCCCGGGCCAACTAACCTTTGGGGTTACTGTCTGACGCTCGACCTCAAGGAGTGCGGGAAATTGCTCGGAATGGTGCTGGCCGCCGGAGCCGGACGTCGTCTGCGGCCGTACACCGACACGCTGCCCAAGGCGCTGGTGCCGGTCGACGGTGAGACCACGATCCTCGACATCGCCCTGCGCAACCTGGCGGCCGTGGACCTGCGCGAGGTCGTGGTCATCGTCGGCTACCAGGCCCAGGCCGTACGGGAGCGCCAGGCCGACCTGGAGCGCCGTCACGGGGTGTCGCTGACGCTGGTGCACAACGACAAGGCCGAGGAGTGGAACAACGCGTACTCGCTGTGGTGCGCGCGTGACCACTTCTCGCAGGGCGCGCTGCTGGTCAACGGCGACACCGTCCACCCGGTGTCGGTGGAGCGGACCCTGCTGGCCGCCGAGGACACCTCCGACATCCTGCTCGCCGTGGACGACGTGAAGTCCCTGGCCGACGAGGAGATGAAGGTCACACTGGAGGACGGCCGGCTGAAGCGGATCACCAAGCTGATGGACCCCGCCGAGGCGTACGGCGAGTACATCGGCGCCACGCTGATCCGGCCCGGCGCGGCCGAGCGGCTGGCCGACGCGTTGCAGGCCACCTTCGAGCGGGACCCCCAGCTCTACTACGAGGACGGCTACCAGGAGATGGTCCGGCGCGGCGAGAACATCGCCGTCGCGCCGATCGGGAAGGTCGACTGGGTCGAGGTGGACAACCACGACGACCTGGCGAAGGCCCGCGAGATCGCGTGCCGTTACTGAGACGCGCGGCCTTCTGAGGAGTTCGCATGCCGATTCTGGCAAGGATGCTCCCCGCCCCCCTCACGATGGAGGTGCGGCGGGGCGCGATCGCGCAGCTCGGCACCCTGCTGGCCGACAGCAGGGTGGCCACCTCCGGCCGGGTCGCGGTCGCGGTCGGCGTGGGGCAGGGCGACCGGATCGCCGAGGTCATCGCGCCCTCGCTCGGTGAGGCCAAGGTGCTGCGGGTGGCGGACGGCACGGTCGACGCGGCCGTGTCGCTCGGCGCCGACCTGCGCAAGGGCAACTACGAGGCGGTGATCGGCGTCGGCGGCGGCAGGACCATCGACGCCACCAAGTACGCCGCGTCCCTGGCGGGCATCCCGATGGTCGCGGTGGCCACCAACCTCTCCCACGACGGGATCTGCTCCCCGGTCGCCTCGCTCGTGCACGAGGGCGGCAAGGGCTCGTTCGGGGTGCCCATGCCACTGGCGATCATGGTGGACCTGGAGTTCGTCCACGACGCCCCGCCCTCGCTCGTCCGGTCCGGGATCGGCGACGTGCTCAGCAACCTGTCGGCCATCGACGACTGGCAGCTCGGCAACGTCGAACGCGGCGAGCCCATCGACGGCCTCGCGATCTCGATGTCGCGCACGTCGGCCGAGGCGGTCCTGGGCAGGCAGGACTCGATCGAGTCGGACGCGTTCCTGACCGTGCTCGCGGAGGCGCTGATCCTCTCGGGCATGTCGATGGTCATCGCCGGGTCAAGTCGTCCGGCGAGTGGCGGCGATCATGAGATCCTTCATGCCGTGGACCAGCTTTTCCCCGGCACCTCCAACCACGGTGAGCTGGCCGGCATCGGCGCGGCGTTCTGCTACTTCCTCCGGGAGGACGCGCACCGGCTCGGCCAGGTGACCGGCTGCCTCAGACGGCACGACCTGCCGGTCGTGCCCGGCGACGTCGGCCTGACGACCGACCAGTTCACGGCCGCGGTGATGCTGGCCCCCAGCACCCGGCCCGGCCGCTACACCATCCTTGAGCACCTCCGGCTGTCGGAGCCCGAGGTCCGGGCGAGAGTTGAGGACTATGTCCGCGCCGTCGGTAGCTGAGCTTCGCGCGGTCGCCCAGCCGCAGACCACCATGGACCGCCGCAGCGGCGAGCACTGGGCAGGCCTGCTGTACATGCGGCGGCTGTCCATCTACGCCACGTGGCTGCTGGCGAAGACCCCCATCACCCCCAACCAGGTCACCGGGCTGATGATCCTGTGCGGGGTGGCGGCGGGAGCCGTCCTGGCCCTGCCGGGACTCTGGGCGGCGCTGGCCGCGGCCCTGCTGATCCAGATCTATCTGCTGCTCGACTGCTCGGACGGCGAGCTGGCCCGCTGGACCGGCCGCACCTCGATCACCGGGGTCTACCTCGACCGGGTCGGGCACTACTTCGCCGAGGCGGCGCTGCTGATCGGCCTGGGCTTCCGGGCGTCGGAGACGCTGCCCGACTGGTACACGGTCATGGGCGTCGCGGCGGCGCTGGGCGCGATCCTGATCAAGGCGGAGACCGACCTGGTCGACGTGGCCCGCGCCCGGTCCGGCCTGGTCGCGACCACCGAGGCGGCGGCGCAGCAGTTCGCCTCGCCGCGGCTCGCGCTGGCCCGCCGGGCCGCGGCGGCGCTGCGGTTCCACCGGGTGATCCAGGCCGTCGAGCTGTCACTGATCGTCGTGGCCGCGGCGGTGCTCGACAACTGGTTCTCCGCCACCCGGATCCTCATGGTCGCCTGCGTCGTCATCGCCGCGGTCCAGCTCGTGCTGCACCTGGTCAGCATCCTCGCGTCCCGGCGGCTCTCATGAGAGCGATCCTCAGGGGCGCGCCGCCGGTCTGGACGGAGGAGCGAGGAACGAGCGACGAGGGGGGTTCATGGCGCGCCTCCGGCACGACCGAGCGGACATGAGCGCCCCGATGGTGAGCGGGAGACACTGCCGGTCATCCGTACATCCGCGGTTGGGTGGGGGTTTGGTGGCAGTTCCGATACCCTTGTGCCACGGTAAACCAGGCAGCTCCCGGATCGCCCGGCCATACAGACTCGGTGAACATGAAGTCGTGTGCAGTGCGCCCAGCGTCGAGGCGATGACGCGGTGAAGATCTCCTGTGTCATCCTCACCATGGGCAACAGGATCGCCGAGCTCGACCGGGCCGTTGAGTCCGCGCTCACGCAGACCGACGGCGACATCGAGGTGGTCGTCGTCGGGAACGGCGCGGACGTGCCGGAGCTGACCGCCGCGCCGCCGACGGGCAGCTCGGCGACGATAAAGACGGTCCGGCTGGAGCACAACGCGGGCATCCCCGAGGGACGGAACCGGGGCGTGCAGGAGTGCTCCGGCGACATCGTCCTGTTCCTCGACGACGACGGCTGGTACGCCAACTCCAAGGTGGCCGCGCACGTCCGCGAGCGGTTCACGCACGAGCCCGACCTCGCGGTGATCTCCTTCCGGGTGATGGATCCCGAGGGCGGCCTGGTGCAGCGGCGCCACGTGCCCCGCCTGCGGGCCGGAGACCCCGAGCGCTCCTCCCCGGTGACGACCTTCCTGGGCGGCGCCTGCGCCATCCGCAAGTCGGCGTTCCTCCAGGTCGGCGGGTTGCCCGAGCGGTTCTTCTACGCCCACGAGGAGACCGACCTGGCCTGGCGGCTGCTCGGGGAGGGCTACCGCATCGAGTACGACGCCGAGACGGTGATGTACCACCCGCTGGTGCTGCCGAGCCGGCACACGGACTTCTACCGCCTGAACGCCCGCAACCGGGTGTGGCTGGCCCGCCGCAACCTGCCGTGGCCGCTCGCCACGCTCTACCTGCTCAACTGGATGGTGCTCACGCTCGTGCGGGAGCGGTCGCTGCCCGCGGTCAAGGCGTGGTTCGGCGGCTTCGTGGAGGGGCTGCGTGAACCGGCGGGAGAGCGCCGTCCGATGGCCTGGCGCACCGCCTGGCGCATGCTCCGCCTCGGCCGTCCCCCCATCGTCTGACGCCGCGCGCACGGCCGGGCGTCACGCCTGCCGCGGCTCCTCGAACGTCATCGACACGTGTTCGGCGGTGACCGTCAGCAGGGCCCGCCGGGGCAGCCCCAGCTCGCTCAGCTCCTTGGCGATCGGATGGTTGCCGAGCCGGACGAGCGCGCCGCCCGGCCGCCAGCGGATCCCCCTGGCGCGGGCGGCCCAGGAGACGCGCCGGGTCACCCCGTCGAGGTGGGTGTAGGCGTCCGGCACCGCGACGGACTTCCCGACCAGCGGCGCGGGGGCGGCCGGCATCCCCGGCCTGATCAGCAGGTCGACGACCATCCGGCCGTCCCTGCGCAGCACGCACCGCTTGTACGGCGAGCCGAGCCGCAGGTCGACGTCGGCCAGTTCCTTCGGGAAGCCCCAGATGCTCCGGCCCGCCTCCATCGTGAAGCCCTGGTCGACCGGGAGCCAGTGGACGAAGGCCCCCGATCCCGCCCCGCGCAGGTCCTTCAGACCGGCGAGCAGCCCGCGCCCCGGCGGGACGCCCGCGCCGGCCGGCCGTACGAGGAACATCACGCCGAACTCGTCGTAGGAGCCGAGGTCGGAGTCGTGGTAGCGGACGAACGCCAGCATGCACATGGCCTTGCCGGGCAGCACCTCGGTGACGTCCATCCCGGAGTACGCGAGGACCGCACGGGCGGCGTCGGCCCGCACCAGGTAGGCGGCGAGGCACATCGAGGCGTCGCGGACCTCCACCGGCATCTCGACCCGGCGCCCCTGCACGACATGGCTTGCCATGCCTCCAGTACAGCAAGCCCGGCCGCCGGAGGACAGTCGTACGGCGGCAAGGTTGTCCCAGATCGGATGTCGATACGCGGGGAGGCCGATCGTATAGAGGGTGAGGGCCGGCGCCCCGCCTGCCCGCCAGAGGAGGTACGGAAGACCATGAGGCACTATCTGCTGAGCACGTCGGCGGGCTGACGATCATCAGGGCGTCCGACCTCGACCAGGCGCTGGAGTGGGGCCGCAGGCTCGCGCGGGCGACCACGCTTCCGATCGAGGTGCGTCCGTTCGCGCACGTCGTGGGGGACGACGACGGCGGTGTCTGACCTGCCGTGCGGCGCGCGGGCCCGCGTCGGCCCTCCGCCGGGGCGAGGGCGATGACGGGGCCTCCCGACGTGGAACGGGTGTTCCGCGAGGAGTACGGCCGCGCCGTCGCGGTCCTGGTCCGCCACTTCGGCGACATCGACCTCGCCGAGGAGGCGGTCCAGGACGCCTTCGCGGAGGCGGCGCGGCGCTGGCCGCGGGACGGAACGCCGCCGCGCCCGGCCGGATGGATCGTCACGACCGCCCGCAACCGGATGATCGACCGCTTCCGGCGGGAGGCCACGCGGGAGGACAGGCAGGTGCGGGCCGCCCTGTCGCACCACCACGACGAACCGGACGAGGAGGGCGCGGTGCACGACGACCGGCTCCGGCTGATCTTCACCTGCTGTCATCCCGCACTCGCTCCCACCTCCCGGGTGGCGCTGACGCTGCGCCTGCTGGGCGGGCTCACCACGGCCGAGATCGCGCGGGCGTTCCTGGTCGCGGAGCCCGCCATGGCCCAGCGGCTGGTGCGGGCCAAGGCCAAGATCCGCGACGCCGGGATCCCGTACCGGGTCCCGCGCGAGGCCGACCTGCCGGACCGCCTCCGGGCCGTGCTGGCCGTCGTCTACCTGATCTTCAACGAGGGGCACACGGCGAGCGCGGGCGACCGGCTGGTCCGCGAGGATCTGTGCGCGGAGGCGATCCGCCTCGGGCGACTGCTGGCCGAGTCGATGCCCGACGAGCCGGAGGTCCTCGGCCTGCTCGCGCTCATGCTGCTCCTGCACGCGCGCCGGGCGGCCCGCACGACGCCGGACGGCGACCTCGTGCCGCTCGCCGCGCAGGACCGGAGCCGGTGGGACCACGCCCTCGTCGCCGAGGGTCAGAATCTCGTCCGGGCGTGCCTACGCCGCGACAGGCCGGGGCCGTACCAGATCCAGGCGGCGATCAACGCCGTCCACAGCGACGCGCCGTCCACCGCCGCCACGGACTGGCGGCAGATCCTCCACCTGTACGACCACCTGCTGGCGCTCACGCCGAACCCCGTCGTCGCGCTGAACCGCGCGGTCGTGGTGGCCGAGCTCGACGGTCCTCGCGCGGCCCTCGCCCTTCTGGAACCCCTGGACCTGGGCGGCTACCACGTCTTCCACGCCGTACGGGCCGATCTGTTGCGGCGGCTCGGCCGCACCGGGGAGGCGGCCCGCGCGTACGAGGCGGCGGCCGCCCGCAGCGGCAACGCCGCCGAGCGCGCCTTCCTCGAACGCCGCCGCCGGGAGCTCGGCGAGGAATGAGGCCGGAGCCGGCCCGTCAGGCGGGGACCGTGCGGCCGGGGGACAGGGCGGAGACGGGGCCGGGGGCCTCGGCCCACCGCTCCAGCAGGGCGACGAAGTCCCCGGCCACCGCGGGCCAGTGGTAGTGGTTGAGCGCCTCGACGTACCCCCGGGCACCCATCTCGGCCCGCCGCTCGGGGTCGTCGCGCAGGCGCAGCACCGCCCGCACCACCGCATCGGCCACCGAGTCGGACCCCGAGTCTGGCGCCGTGCCGGCCACCGGGTCCGCGACGGTGCCGGAAGTCGCGCCGGGCTCGCCGAAGGGGACGATCGTGCCGCAGTCGACCCGTCCCACCAGGGACGCCGCGTTCGGCAGCGGGGTCGTCACGACAGGGATGCCGCGCGCCATGTACTCGACGATCTTCGTAGGCGTCGACTGCCGGTAGTTCGGCAGGTCGTGCAGGAGGGACAGCCCGGCCAGGGCGCCCTCGGCCATCCGCAGGGCGTGCCGGTTGGGGACGTACCCGAACCAGTCGAGCACGCCCTCGCGCTGCGCGTCGCGCAGCATCGGGCGGACCGCGGCGTCGGCCGGCCCGATCAGGTCCAGGCGGATGCCGTACGGGCGCAGCCGCCGGGCGACCTCGATCATCTCGGCGGCGCCCCGCGCCGCGGAGATGTGCCCGACGTAGACGACGCGGGAGTCGCCGGGCGGCGGAGGCGGCGTCGGCGGCACGTACGTGTGGTTGGGCACCACGGGGTGCGGGCCGGGGAAGCGCGCCCGGTAGGCCTCCTCGGCGAGGATCAGGTGGAGGCGGCGCTCCGCCCGGCTCTCGATCGCCCGGATCAGCGGCGGCAGGACGCCGCGCAGCGGCCCCGGCAGGTACGACTTGGCGTCCAGCGCGGCGATCGTGTCCTCGTGGACGTCCCAGACCGTGGGCGGCCTCCTGCGCGGCAGGGTGAGCAGCAGCTCGATGTCGTGGACGAGCAGCAGGTCGGCGTCCCGCGTGGCCCTGCGCAGGGCCGAGGAGGACGCCCGCAGCGCCCTGCTCCGGTGCAGGCCCACCGCCCGGGGCACGTCGACGGCCCGGATCCCCGGCGAAGGAGTCACGTTGCAGTGCGTGAACGGCGCGACGAAGGTCACCTCGTGTCCCGCGTCGAGCAGCGCCCGGATCTGCCGGTGGGTGATCCGCGCGTCCTCCGGGTGATGCACGGTCGTGGCGACACATACCCTCATACAGGGAGGCTGGCCGCGCAGTCCGAAATGACCGGATGCCTCGGGTGAACCCTCCCCGAAATGCGGTTGAACTTCCCGTGCGGGCGCTACTTCGCCTGCACGCTCGGCCTGCGGTAGAGCCAGGTGAGCCGGGGCTCCAGCAGCCACTTGAACGCGGTGCGGGTGACCGGCAGGCACAGCAGGATGGCCAGGGCGAAGCTCGAGCACGCGATGGCCGCCACCCCGAGCGGGCCGTACAGCCAGGGCACGTCGAGCCAGCCCATCTCCTTGGCGATCATGACGGGCACGCCGTGCAGCAGGTAGCAGTAGAGCGTGCGGGTGCCGAGGTCGGTGAACCACGTCTGCCGCCGGGGGACCAGCGACATCACGGCCGCCGACATGGCCAGCGCGGCCACGAGCAGGCCCGTACGCAGGGCCATGCCCTTCCACCACACCAGGTGGAGGTCCTTGAAGCTGTTCTTGTAGTAGATCGGCCCGAGCTTGACGGAGTAGTTCTTCACGAGGAAGACGGCCACGCCCGCCGCGCCGAGCAGGACGAGCACCGACAGCACCCGCACCCAGCGCTGCTTGAGGAAGTCGAAGACCTCCGGCTTGAGCACGAGGCCGAGCACGAAGAACGGCAGCAGGCCGAAGAACCGGTCCATGCTGAAGTCGCCGGTCAGCTCGGAGAACCCGGCGAAGAGGTACACCGCGATCGAGATGACGAACGGGTAGCGCATGCGCTTCCACACCGGTGTGGACAGCCGCCAGAACAACAGCGCCAGCAGATACCAGTTCAGCCACGCCGGATCCATGATCGTGATGCTGAACTTGTGCCCGAAGGCGGTGCGCAGCAGGGCGTAGCCCACCTCGACGATCACGTACGGCACGAGGAACGTGTCGACCAGTTTGTTGGTCTTGGCGTTGGAGTTCCAGAAGTTCCTGGACAGGTAGCCGCTGATGATGACGAACAGCGGCATGTGGAAGACGTAGATGAACAAGTACGCGGCCCGGGACGAGTCGGCCGCGAGCGTCGGGACCAGCGCGTGCCCGATCGGCACCATGGCGATGCCGACGAACTTCACGTTGTCCAGGTAGGGATCGCGCGGCTTCCTGGCCCGGGGCGCGGGCTCCTGCTCGGGCTCGCCGCCCTCCATCCCGTCCTGCCGGTCCGTAGGCCGGGCGAAGGGGTCGGCGAACGGGTCGGCGGACCGGCTGGGCGCCTCGGCCCAGGCGGGCAGCGGAGCGCGCAGCGGCCTGCCGAGCGGGCCCGTCTGGCGGGGGTCCGGCACGCTGCCGTCCTGGGCGCGCCGCCAGGGGTCCCAGTCACCCGGGTCGCCCTCCGGGCCGGGCCACGGCGGGGCCGCCGGTGCCTCGGGCACGGGCGCGGCCTGGAAGGCGGCGGGCGCCGCCTGGGCGGCGGTGGGAGGCGTCCGGAAGTCGGTGAGCGGCGCCTGGAAGGCGGTGGGCGGGTCGTCGTCCGGGAACGGCCGCTCGCCGCGCCCGCCGGACGTGGTCCGCTGCGGGTACGGCGGGGCGCCGAAGGGATCGTCCGGCGGCGAGGAGAGCGCGGCGGTGCCGGTCGGCGGGGTGTCCAGGAACGGGTTCACGGACAGGTCGGGGCCGGCCTCAGGACCGGTCTCGGGGCCGCCGAAGGCCGGTGTGGGGAAGGCCGGTGCGGGAAAGGCGGGCGCCGGCGGCGTCCCGAAGACGTCGGTCTCGCCACTGCCGAAGGCCGGCGCGGGAAAGGCAGGAGGCGGGGAAGCGGGGCCGGGCGGAGCTCCGAAGACCTCGGTCTCGCCGCCGCCGAAGGCCGGTGCGGGGAAGGCGGGAGCCTCGCCGGGGGCGGGTGCGGGGGCGTCCGGGCCGGACGCGAGAGGCCGGCGGCCGGGCCCGCTCTGCCCCCGGCCGGGTCCGCTCTGTCCCCGGCCGGCGGAGAAGTAGTCGAATCCCGGGGCAGAGGGCGCGGACTCGGGGGGCGGCGCGCCCAGCCGGGCGGCCCCCGGCCTGCGCGGCTTGCGTACGGGCAGGGGCTGCTTCTCGTACGGCGCCTGGCCCGAGGGAGCGGCGCCTCCCGGACCCTGCTGCGCCCGCGGCGGCGCGTCTCCCGGCTGACCGTCCTCGTGGCGGCCGCGCACGGGCAGATCGGGGTCGCCCTCCGGGCGCGAGCCCGGGAAGCCGCCCTCGTGGCGGCCGTGAAGCGGCACGCCGGGCCGGTCCGCGTGGGGTCCCTGCTCCGGAGCGCCCGCGGCCGACGGATCCCGGCGGGCCGGACCGCCGTCCGGAGCGGGCCAGTCTCCGGTGATGCGGCCTATCACTCCGGTTGGGGCCTCTTCGGCGTCGTCGTCGACGCCTGGCGGGGAACCGGGAACCGGGGGATGACGGCGGGTGTCACTCACGGAGAAACGCTCAGCTATCTGTCGGGGGAGGCTCGGGGGACGGCCACGCCTCAGGGGCACCCGAGGCGTGCACCGCGTCCTTTCGGACACTAGCGAAGGCGCCCCGGCGCATCAGCCGAACGGGCGAACGGGGCGCGTTCGCCAGATCACCACCCTAACGTTCTTGGACACCTGTGTCGCCCCGGGGGCCGGACGTAACCCACGTGTATCCGTCGTGTCCGGCCCTCCGCGGCCGTTCCTAGCTGGAGCAGATGTCGGTGTCGGAGGTGACCGCGTTGTCCCCGACCTGGAGGGGAATCCGCACGCCCTTCCAGTCGGCGCCGATCACCAGCTGGACGATCGGCCCGCGCACCCGGCCCTTGGGCGCGTCCGGCGGCGGCGACGCCGGGGTGAACGGCGTGACCGGCCCGGTCGCCGCCTTGCCCGTCTCCGGGGAGACGGGGTTGAGCAGCTTGCCGATCAGGATCTTGGAGTAGTTCCAGCCCTGGCCGGTGTAACGGACCATGGTCTTGGGCTGGTCGCTGCCGTCGGGCTTCTTCGCGTCGCCGACGCCGACGACGTTGAAGCCGAGCCCGGTGAGCTCCTCGGCGACCTCCTTGGCCAGGCCGGACCTGTTGGTGCCGTTGAACACCTGCACCTTGACCTGCTGCGGCTTGGTGACCACCGGGCCGCTCGGCGAGGCGGTGGCGGACGCGGCCGGGCTCGCGGAGGCGGTGGGCGTCACCTCGGTGTCGTTCGCGATGGCCCGGAACAGGTTGCCGGCGGCCGGCTGCTTCCACTGCACGCGGTTCTTGTCGGCCGCGTACGGCTCCCACGGGACCGTGGTGGCCTTGAAGCCCTTGGCCGAGAGCTTCTGCGCGCTCGTCGCGATCTTGATGAGCTCCTCGGTGTTGAGCGCGTCGTCCATCGTGACGGACCGCGCCGCGGCGGCGATGAACTTCTGCAGTTTGCCCACGTCCCTGAGCAGCGCGCTGCTGGTCGCCTTCTTCACCACCTGGGAGATGAAGACCTGCTGGCGCTTGATGCGGGAGATGTCGCTGCCGTCGCCGATGTGCCGCAGCCGTACGTAGCCCAGCGCGGCCTCACCCATCACGACCTGCTTGCCGGCGGGGAGCGTGAGCTTCGAACTCTTGTCGTTGACCGCCTGCGGCAGGCAGATCTGGATGCCGCCGAGCGCGTTGACGATGTTCTTGAAGCCGGTGAAGTCCACCTTCATGAAGTGGTCGATGCGGATGTTGGTGAGGCTCTCGATCGTGCGGCGGGTGCAGATCATCCCGCCGTCGGAGAACGCGGAGTTGATCATCCCCGTGTGCGCGGGGATCAGCGTCTTGTTGCGGGAGTAGCAGGCGGGGATCAGCACCATCGAGTCGCGGGGGAAGCTCAGCAGCGTCGCCGCGTCCCGGTTGGGCGACACGTGCAGCAGCATGATCGTGTCGGTGCGCTCGCCGTCGTTGACCAGGTGCTGGCCGTACCTCTTGTTGTCGCCCGCGCGGGTGTCCGAGCCGACGAGCAGCACGTTGATCGCACCGGTCGGGCTCACGGGGCGGTTCTTGTCGAGCTCGTCGGTGGACGCGCCCCTGTTGATCAGGCCGAGCGTGCTCCGGTAGACCTTGTAGGCCGTCAGCGTGCCGATCACCAGCACGCAGGTCATCGCGATGCTGATCCAGCCGGCGATGCTCAGGCGCGACCGGCCGCCGCCCGGCCCGCGTCGCCGGGGCGGCTCGTCGTCCGGGGGCAGGCCGTCGCCGCCCGAGCCACGTCGTCCACGGTCGCCGCCGGACTCGCGCCGCCTGCGGCCGGCGTGTTCGACGGGTCCGCCGGGTCCGCCTGGCCCTGGCCCGGGTCCGCCGGGTCCAGTGGGAGAGGCGCTGTAAGCGGTCTCCTCGTCGCCGCGCCTGCGGCCCCGCCGCCCGGACGGCTCGCTCTCGTGGCCGTCACCGGCGGGGCGGCGGGTCTCGCGTACGGGTTCGTAACCAGGCTCGTAACCGGCCTCGTAGCCGGGCTGATGACCCGGCCCATAACCAGGGCCGTTACCCGGCTCGTGACGGGGCTCGGGGCGCTGGCCGGAGCGGCGGCGTCCACGGCCGCCCTCCTGCGCGTCGGGAGGAAGGCCGTCCTGCTGCCGCCTGCGCCCGCGCGGCATGTCCGCGTAGCCCGCGGGGTCGGCCGGCAGGTCGGCGTAGCCGGCGGGCACGGGAGCGGCCGCCGTCCGGCCGTCACGCGCCGGCGGGTGGAAGGCGCCGCCGTACGAGCCGTCGCCGGGGGGACCCCAGACCCTCTGGTCGGCGGAGGCGGGAGAAGGAGGCCCGGCGGGCGGGTTGACGCGCCTGCGCTCGCTCACCTCGGGCCCGCCCAGGAAGCGGCCGGACGAGTGGGCGAGAGGCGGACAGGGTCAACGTTTCGCTCGCACACTTGTCCTCCTTGCCTGGCGATCACAGGGCGCGCTCCGAGCGTAGGTCACGGGAGAGCCTGCGGGCGCCACGATTGGGAGGATCCAGGCCCGGCCTGCGCCGCGCCACTGCCCCCCATGATCCAGGGCCAGAGCATACTAAACACCGACATTTTGGGTATCAGAATCAGTTTGTCTTTACCCCGATTTGGTGTTCCCGAAGCTGTTCGAGCAGGTCACAACATCCTGGCGGCGCTTCCGAAGGGATGGCCGGTCACGCGCCCTCGCGGCCGCCTCGCGATGCCGGCGGGGCAGCCGAGGCGGCCGGCCGTGTGACGGCCAGCGCGGCGGCCAGGCAGGCGAGCGGCACCGCGGGCAGCGTGTAGCGGTAGTCGAACTGCGCCGTCGCGGCGGGAACGAGCAGCAGTGCCCAGGCCGTCGCCCAGGCGAGCCCCCAGCCCCCGGGTTCCGGGGCGCCCGGAGCCCTTCGGGCCGCTGTCGCCCGCCTCGCCGTCCATGCGGCGGGCGGCACCAGGAGGACGGCCAGCAGCGCGGCCCCGGGCAGCCACGCCACCCGCTGGTAGCCCCGCATCCAGCCCGCGAGCGGCTCGGAGATGCGGACGGTGAGCGGCCCCTGCTCGTAGCGCCGGGCGAACTCCTTGCCCACCAGCGCGGGATACCGGCCGGGCGGCGGCGGCACGGTCGCGGGAAAACGGTAGTAGCCGTAGGTGTCGGCGTCCGGGTAGACGGGCCGCCCGGGCGTGAACGACCGGCCCAGCTCGGTCAGGGTCGTACGGAGGTAGTCGAGCGGCTGGCTGCGGATCGCGAGCGAGGCGAACCTCCCGGCCAGCGTGTCGGTCTCCTTGGTGAACGTGATGCCGGGCAGCCGGACCAGGGGCGACGCGGCGTCCCAGATGTACTCCTGGGACACCGGGCGGGACGCGGGCGGCCGGGGATCGCACAGCACGGCGAGGTCGGCCGGCGGGTCCATCACCGCGCAGTCGGCGAACGACATCGTCCGGGCGTAGAGGAAGACGCCGTTCGAGCCGATGATCCCGAGCCGCTGGTGGCTCGCGTAGAACCAGCCCGCGTACGCGGCGACCGGCACGAGCGCGGTCACCAGGAAGGGCAGGACGATCGCGGCCACCACCCCGCCCGGCCGTACCGTGCTCGGCCGCGCCGTTCCTTCGGTCTCCGCCGTGGTCTCCGCTGTGGTCCCCGCCGCGGCGCCCGCCCGCCGCATGCCGTACGCGAGCAGGAACAGCGCGAAGACGGCGATCAGCGGGAGCCCGACGGTCCTGGTCAACGTGGCGGCGGCCAGCAGGAGGCCGAGCGCGGCGGACGCACGTGCCGTCAGCCGCCGGCGCATCGCCAGGCACACCGCCGCGACGAGCAGGAACGTGAACAGCGAGTCGGAGACGAGCAGGTGCTCCAGCTCGATCTGGTAGGCGTCGAGCAGCACCGGCGCACAGGCCAGGACGGCGGCCCACGCGCGGCCTCCGCGCCGCAGGACGGTCACGTAGACCATCACGCCGGCGAGCAGCCCCAGCACGTGCTGGACGGTCACCACCAGGGCGAAGCTGTGGAACGCCTCGAACAGCCGCAGGAACATCGAGTAACCCGCCGGCCGGACGAGGTCCGGCCTCGGCCGCATCGCGGTGACCACGTACGTGTAGGAGTCGGGGAACCACAGCGCGGGCCGGTAGCCGAGCACGGTCACCAGCCGCAGCAGCGCACCCAGCCCGAAGACCCCGAGAAACCACCGGTGCCGGCGCGCCCAGCCCGGGAGGTCCTCGCGCGCCCAGGCCATCGGACGCACCGGGTCCCGGGGGGCCGGCCGCCCGCGCCCCCAGCGCCGGAGCCGCTCACCCCACCCCGGACGCTCCTCACCCCAGAACGCCTCGTTCACGCCTACTGCGCCGGGCAGCGATTCAGCCGGTTCGCCCCGGAGCGGTCCGCTCACGCCTGCTGTGCTCGCGTCGGCTGTGAGCGACTCGGCCGGTTCGCCCGAGAGCGATCCCCCTCGTAGCGCCCCGCTCACGCGCGGTTCGCTCACGCCCGGTTCGCTCACGCACGGATCGCCGGGCGGCGATTCCTCTCGTCCGCTCGGGAGCGGTTCCGCGGGGAGCGGCTGCCTCGGGAGCCGCCCCCGCGCGGGAGACCCGCTCCCGCTGTCCGACACCTGCACTCGCCCCCCTGCCCGCTTCCCGGCGTACGCTACCGGAGTCGCCCGCAGTGCTCGGGCCTCAGCGCGGACCAGCGCACGCAGCGGAGCGGAACGGCGTCGCGCTCTCCTGGATCACACGTCTTACCGGTCGCAGTGGACGGTTCAGGCCACCTTCACGGTGTGATCGCCGAAGTCGGCCACGACGTCCAGTGTGCCGCCCAACGCGACGACATAGGCACGCAACGTGTCCAGCCCACCGATCTGGCCGTGCTCGATCTGGGACACACGCGCCTGAGAAATGCCCATGCGTTCGGCGAGGAGCTTCTGGGAGATGCCCAGGCGCTTGCGCATCTCGGCGAGCTGGGCGCCGCGCAACTCTGCCCGCAACTCTTCGCGGCTGGCCTCCCGAGCCGCCACCCGCTCGGGGGAGTCCCAATCAGGGGCGATCTCGCGGATCTTGGCCTTGGTGTCCGACCACTTCACGAACTCGGTCATCCCCGTTCCTCCTTCTCCTTCTCGGCACGGTATGCGGCGTACCGTGCCTCAGCCAACGGGATCGCTGTGCGATACCACCGGTTCCACTCCCCTGCCTTGTCACCGGCGACCAGCACGATCGCCTCCCGCGTGGGGTCGAAGACGAACAGCAGGCGGATCTCCGCCTCTCCGGGAACCCGTGGCCGTAGCTCTTTGAGGTTGTGCAGGACACGAGAGTGGTGGATCCGATCGACCAGCGGACGACCGAGTTTCGGACCTTGCACAGCGAGCTCGTCTAACGCTTCCTCGATCTTCTCCGCAGTGACTGGGTCGTTCTTGCATACGTCGAGGAACCAGGCGTTCACCTCGGCGTGCAGCGTGATCTCCCATGCCATACTGCCAATATAAGAGTTACTTATGTCATTCGACGCGTCAACAGCTCTGTGCGCCGCAGTCGTGTCTGTGGGCGACGGCGACGCGTGTGGTGGGGGACGGCGGGGAGAGGGCGTGTGCCGGGGCGGACCGATAGTCTCGGCTGCATTCCAGCGAACAGTCGTGGGCGTACGCGGCTGCCGGGCGGCGGTCCCGTGGACGGGGTGGCGGGCAAGGCGGCCGACGGGGTGGCAGGGAGGGCGGCGGGCAGGGTGCTCGCGGCCGTCTCCGTCGTGCCCGCGCTCGCGCTGTGCGGATGGCTGCTCGCCGGGCTGCCGCTGCTGCTGCTCGGCTGGTTCCGGCCGCTGCCGATGACGCTGCTGGGCGGTGGAGCGGCCGTCGTGCTGTGTGCGTACGGCCTGCGTCGCCTCCCCGGGGTCGCGACGGAGCACCGATGGCCGACGGCGGCCGTCCTCGCCGTGGCCCTCGGGTCGGGGGTCCTCAACGGGTTCCTGCACGGCGAGCAACTGATCGTCCGGCGCGATCCGGCGACGTACGCGCAGTACGCCGTCTGGCTGGCCCGGCACGGGTCGCTGCCGATCCCGGTGGGCGACTTCGGCGGCCCCGATCCCGCCCTGCGCTTCGGCAGCATGGGCTTCTACCTGGTCGACGGCGGGATCGTCCCCCAGTTCATGGCCGGACCGCCCATGATCCACGCGATCGGCCACTGGCTGGGCGGCGTGCCCGGCCTGCTGCTCGTGCCGCCTGTGCTGGGCGCGCTCGCGGTGCTCACCGTCGCGGGGACCGCGGCGCGGCTGGCGGGCCCGCGCTCGGCGCCCCTGGCGGCCCTCGTCTTCGCGGTCAGCCTGCCGGTCCTCTACACGTCCCGGACCACCTTCAGCGAGATCCCCTCCCTGATCCTGCTGTTCGGCGGGATGAACCTGCTGCTCGACGCGCGGACCCGGCTCCGGGCCACGCCCTCCCGCCCGGAGCCGGAGCCTGACGAAGAGCCGGCCGCGCCCGCGGGGCGGATGGGTCCGGGCTTCGTGCCCGCCGCCCTCGCGGGGCTGTCGTTCGGGCTGGCGCTGCTGGTCCGCATCGACGGCCTGCGTGACGTGCTGCCCGTCCTGGTCCTCGCCGGGGTGCTGGTCGCGCTGGCCAGGATCACCGGGAACCGGAGGGCGGAGGGCCGGCTCGGCGTGCCCCTCCTGCTGGGTCTGGCCGTCGGCGCGACGTGGGGCTTCACGGATGGCTACGTCCTCGCCCGGCCCTATCTCGCCTATCTGTCCGGTTCGCTCAAGCCCCTCCTGGCGATCTGCGCCGTCGTCGTGGTCCTCACGGCCGCCGGCGCCGCTCTCGCTCCGTGGCTCGCGTCGCGTACGCGGTCGTCCGTCCCCCGTGCCCGGTGGCTGCCCGGGGCCGCGGCGGCCCTCGTCGTGCTGGTCATGGCGGGCTTCGCCGTACGGCCGTGGGTGCAGACCGTGCGGCGCGTCGCGGTCACGCCCGAGGACCGGCTCACGTCGGAGTTCATCGAGAAGACGCAGATCGCCAACGGCCTGGCGCCCGACGGCTCACGGCTGTACTACGAACACTCCCTCGGCTGGCTGTTCTGGTACGTCGGCGTTCCCGTCGTCGTGCTCGCGACCGTCGCGGCGGCGGTGCTCGCCCACCGCCTGGTCAGGGGGCGCGAGTTCGCCTGGCTGCTGCCCCTCGCCGTGATCGGCTGGACGACGGTGACGACGCTCTGGCGTCCCGCGATCACCCCCGACCATCCCTTCGCCTCCCGCAGGCTGGTGCCGGTCGTCATTCCAGGCCTGGTGCTGCTGGCCGTCTGGGGGCTCCGCTGGCTCTCCGGACGGTTGCGGGAGCGGCTCGCGGGCGAGCCCGCAGGGCCGTTCGGGTGGTTCGCCGCCCGGCCGTGGCGCTCGCGGGCGGCCGCCGCGGCGGGAGCGCTGCTGCTGGTCGTGCCTCCCGCGATCACCTCGATCGGGACGGCGTTCACGCCGGTCAACCGGGGCGAGGCCGCGGCGGTGGCGGGCCTGTGCGGCGCGCTGCCGAAGGACGCCTCGGTGCTGATCGTGGAACGGGTCACGGGCGACCGCCTCACGCAGGTCGTGCGGGGCGAGTGCGGCCTGCCGGTGGCCCGGGTCGGCCACCCCCAGGGCTCCGACGTGCCGCGCCCCGCCGACGTGCTGCGCCTCACGGGAGCCGTCCGGCGTACCGGCCGGGTGCCCGTGCTGCTCGCGGCCGAGCCCGAACAGCTCATGGCGTACGGCCCGGCGAGCCGGGTGATGAGCCTGCGCACCCGGCAGGACGAGCGGTCGCTGGCCGACGCGCCCAACGGCACCTGGTCGCTCGGCATCGACGTCTGGACGACCGTTCCCACCGGATAGATCCAGGGTTCGGCGTGTGGACTCCCCTGTGACCGAGGAACCGCCCTCCGGCTCCGAGGCCGAGCGATTCGAAGTGAGACCGTCACTTGGCGGGGGAGAGTACCCTTGCCGGACGTGACCACGCCCGAGACCTCTGGAAGCGCCGTGACTCCCGCACAGACACCGTACGTCACGATTGTCCTGCCCTGTTACAACGAGCAGGACCACGTCGTCGACGAGGTCGAGCGTATCTCCGCCGCGATGGACGCCAGCGGTTACACGTACGAACTGCTCGCCGTGGACGACTGCTCCACGGACGAGACGCTCGCGCGCCTGCAGGAGGCGGCGCCGCGCTTCCCGAACATGCGGATCAGGGCGTTCCACCGCAACGGCGGGTCGGGCACCGTACGGCGGATCGGCAGCCAGGAGGCACGCGGCGAGATCGTCGTGTGGACCGACGCCGACATGAGCTACCCGAACGAGCGGATCCCCGAGCTGGTCCAGATCCTGGAGAAGGACCAGACGATCGACCAGGTCGTGGGCGCGCGGACCACCGAGGAGGGCTCGCACAAGTTCCTGCGGGTGCCCGCGAAGTGGTTCATCCGCAAGGTCGCCGAGCGGCTGGCCGGGCAGAAGATCCCCGACCTCAACTCGGGCCTGCGGGCCTTCCGCAAGTCGGTGGCCAAGCCGTACCTGCGGCTGCTGCCCCCCGGCTTCTCCTGCGTCACGACGATCACGCTGGCGTTCATGTCGAACCAGCACGACGTCTACTACCTGCCCATCGAGTACGCGAAGCGGGCCGGGAAGTCGAAGTTCAACTTCGTCTCCGACGCCTACCGCTACATCCTGCAGGTGCTGCGGATGATCATGTACTTCAACCCGCTCAAGGTGCTGATGCCGCCCGCGCTCTGGCTGGTCGGCATCGGCCTGGTCAAGGGCGTGTACGACATGATCAGCCACCTGGCCTTCTACCTCACCAGCAACACCGTCGTGACCTTCCTGTCCGGCATGCTGATCGGGGCGGTGGCCCTGCTGGCCGACCTGATCGTGCGATCCAGGGGTGACATTTGAGGATCGCGATCGTCGGCCCGACGTATCCGTACAAGGGCGGCGGGGCGCAGCACACCACCGAACTGGCCCACCGGCTGCGGGCGGCCGGGCACGACGTCGTCATCGAGTCGTGGCGGGCGCAGTACCCGTCCTTCCTGTATCCCGGGCAGCAGACGATCGACAGCCCGGAGGGCGAGCCGTACCCCGTCACCCGCCGTGACCTCGACTGGCGCAGGCCGGACGGCTGGGTCGCCTGCGGGCGGCGGCTGCGCGGGGCCGACCTCGTCGTGCTCGCGGTGCTCAGCCCGGTGCAGGTGCCCGCCTACCTGGGAATCCTGTACGGCCTGCGCCGCCGGGCCCGGGTCGTGGCACTGTGTCACAACGTGCTGCCGCACGAGAGCAAGCCGTACGACCGGCCGCTGGTGAAGGCGCTGCTGCGCCGGGTGGACGGCGTGCTCGCGCATTCGGAGCAGCAGGCGGACCTCGCCCGCGGGCTCACCGCGGCGCCGGTGCGGGTGGCCGCGCTCGCGCCGCACCTGCCCGCGCGCGGCGCCCGGACCGGCGAGGGCCGCGAGCCGTACGGAAGGCTGCTCTTCTTCGGCATCGTCCGGCCGTACAAGGGGCTCGACCTGCTGCTGGAGGCGCTCGCGCAGGTGCCGGACGTGCGGCTGACCGTGGCGGGCGAGTTCTGGGGCGGTCTGGAGGAGACCCGCGCCCTGATCGGCCGCCTCGGCCTGGCCGGACGGGTCGACCTGCGGCCGGGGTACGTGGCGGCCGACGACGTGCCGGGGCTGTTCTCCGAGGCGGACGCGCTGGTGCTGCCGTACCGTTCGGCGACGGCCAGCCAGAACGTCTGGCTCGGGCACGAGCACGGAGTGCCGGTGATCGCCACCCGGGTCGGGGCGCTGCCGGACAACGTCCGCGACGGCGTGGACGGCCTGCTGGTGGAGCCGGGCTCGGCCGGGGCGCTGGCCGAGGCGATCAAGAGGTTCTACGAGCCCGGGACCCCGGAACGGCTGCGGGCGGGCGTCGCGCCCATCGATCCGGAGCCGCACTGGGCCGTGTACCTGGACACCCTGCTCGCCGCCGCGCCGCCGGCCTGAGCGGCCAGGGGACTCGTCGCGACTGAGCCAGGAGGCGGCTCGGGGCCGGGCCGCGAAGCCTGCTCAGCGGGGGAGCCGTTCAGCGGGGCCGTGCGGCTCACTGGGCGCGGACGGCTCACTGGGCGCGGGCGGCTCATCGGGTGCGGGCGGAGAGGTCGCCCGGCGCTTCGGCGCGGACCCCGCGGGCGAGGAGGAAGCCGAGGCCGGCCCAGGTGACGTCGGCGAGGGTGAACATCACCCGGGACACCACGGCGACCACCAGGGCGCTGGGCGTGTCGAGCAGCGGGGCGAGCGCCACGACCATCGCGCCCTCCCGCACGCCGATCCCGGCCGGGACCACGACCGTGAGGATGCCGGTGGACCAGGCCAGCGCGTACGCCCCGGCCGCGATCGCGTAGAGGGACACGCCGCCGGGTCGCAGGCCGCCCACCAGCGCCCACAGGTGCACGCCGTACACGAGCCAGCCCGCCATCGTCCACGCGGCGGCCCTGGTCATGTCCGCCCCGCTGGGCACCCGGTCGAGCGGGTCCCGGCGGGCGACGCGGAGGGCGAGGTTGAGGCCCCAGGCCAGGACGCGCGGGTGGAGGCCGACGAGGATGAGCGGGACCAGCGCGAGCAGCCACCACGCCTCCCGCGCGATCTGCCCCGACAGCGTGGCCGCGGTGAGGGCGAGCGCGCAGCCCAGCGAGGTCACCAGCCCGAGGGCGGTGGCGCCGAACGTCCGCCGGGGCGGCGCCCCGTGGTCGCGCGCGAGTTCCATCATCGCGGCGAACGCCCAGACCGCGCCGGGGATGTACTTGCCGAGCTGGCCGACGAACAGCACCCGCGCGGCCACGCGCAGCGGCAGCGGGGAGCCGAGCCCGGCGAGGATGTCGCGCCAGGCGACCAGCATGAACGCCAGCCCGGCGAGCACGGCCAGGAACGAGACCCCGAGCGACCACCACGACAGCCGCTCCAGGGCGGCCCAGGTCTCCGTCCCGTTCCGGGCGAGGCCGTACGCCAGGAAGGCGAGGGCGGCCAGGGCGAGCAGCACGCGCGGCAGCGGGCCGGAGCGCAGGCGGTTCGGCAGGCGCGGCACGGGCACAGGGTACGGCCTGACGCTACCCGCGGGTAGGTCCGCCGCGCGGGTTGTCCACAGCGTGGGTTGATCGGCGACGGGGGCGGGGCGGGCACGGGTACTGTTGGGCAGCGTGGACGACCGTCAGGACGCGAGGGTGATCGACCGGTGAGCGGGGAACGCGCGGCCCAGCTGGAGTACTCCGAGTTCCAGGGCGCGATGCTCGACGAGGAGAAGCGCCGCCGCAAGGCCGCGAAGATCATCGCGGTGCTCGCGCACTTCCTCGGCAGGGACGCCGGCAAGCCCGAGGAGGCGTTGTCCGGGCTGACCGTCGGCGACGTGGGGTGCTCGGCCGGGTTCATCGCCGACGAACTGGCCGCCGCGGGCGCGCGCCGCACGCTCGGGCTCGACATCGACGTCCCCGGGCTGCGCAGGGCGGCCGACCGCTTCGGATCCCGGGTCGGGTTCGTCTGCGCGGACGGCTCCCGGTTGCCGCTGCCGGACGGCTCGGTCGACGTGCTGGTCTTCAACCACATCTACGAGCACGTCGTGGACCCCGACGCCGTGATCGCCGACATGCACCGGGTGCTGTCCGACGACGGCGTGCTCTACCTCGGCCTGGGCAACCGGCTCGGCGTGATGGAGCCGCACTACAAGCTGCCCTTCCTGTCGTACCTGCCGCCCGCCGCGGCCGACCGGTACGTGCGGGCGTCCGGCCGGGCCGACCACTACTACGAGCGCTTCCGCACCCGCCCGGGGTTGCGGCGGATGCTCGCGGACTTCCACGTGTGGGACTACACGTTCCCGGTGCTGGCCGCGCCCGAGCGGTTCGCGGGGGGCGAGCTGTTCCCCGGCGCCGTGGGCCGCGCCGCCAAGGCCACGCTGGAGCGCACCCCGCGCCCGGTGCTGCGGGCACTGCTGCCGGTCGTCCCCACCTATCTGTGGGTGGCCACCAAGACGCCCCGCCGTCCGCTCGGCGCGGCGCTTCCGCAGCCGCCGGAGCCGGTGCGCACGTCGCGATGAACCGCCGCAAGCTCGTACGCACGCTGTTCCTGCTGGTCGCCCTCGGCTTCGGGATCTGGGCCGTCGCGGGCCAGTGGAGCGCCGTGGCGGACGGCTTCGCCCGGCTGCACTGGGCGGCGCTCACCGGCTCCCTGGCGGCGGTGCTCGGCGCGCTGCTCGCGGGAATGCTGATGTGGCGGGCGCTGCTCGCCGACCTCGGCTCGCCGCTCGCGTTCACCGACGCGGCGAAGATCTTCTTCGTGGGCCAGCTCGGCAAGTACATCCCCGGGTCGGTGTGGCCGATGCTCGCGCAGATGGAGATGGGCCGCGACCACGGCGTGCCCCGCTCGCGGAGCGCGGCCGCCTTCTTCCTCACCTACCCGGTCTACCTGGGCACCGGCCTGCTGGTGTCCGCCGTCACGCTGCCGGTGCTCGCCGGGCAGTCGGTCGCCCGGTATGCCTGGCTCCTGCTGCTCGTGCCCGTGCTCGCCGCCGCCCTGCATCCCGCCGTGGTCAACCGGGTCATCGCCTTCGGGCTGCGACGGCTGCGCAGGGAGCCGCTCGAACGGCCGCTCTCGCGCCGCGGCCTGCTCGTCGCCTCGGGCTGGGCCCTGGCCGGCTGGGCGGCGTACGGCGTGCATCTGGCGCTGATCGTGCGGGGCCTCGGCGCGGAGGGGACGCCGGCCCTGGTCCTGAGCGTCGGCGCGTTCGCGCTCGCCTGGTGCCTGGGGTTCGTCTTCATCGTGGCGCCGGCCGGGGCGGGTGTGCGCGAGGCCGCGATGGTCGCGGCGCTCGCGCCCGTGCTCGACCGGCCTGCGGCCATCGCCGCCGCGCTGTGCTCCCGGCTGCTCGTGTCCCTCGGCGACCTGGTGTGCGCCGGGGCCGCCGGACTCGCCGCCCGCCGATCCACCCGTACGCGGGAGGAACCCGTCATCCGAGCCTGATTCCGTGGATTGGGTGCGGATTTGCGCATCCTGGAGGACAACCCCCATGTGATATCACTCACGTTTCGGGGGAGGCCGGAAATAGAGTGACAAGGGAGGGATGCTGGGCAGGCGTCCGTGCGTGGCGTGGGCCCGAGGGTCCCTGCCGGACACCTGCCGGAACAGCGGGACCGCGAGGACGGGGGGGAGCTCCGCCGGAGCGGGCCCAGTGAGGGGAGCGATTCACTTGACACCCCGAGTGCTCGTCGACGCCGCCGCCGTCCCCGCCGATCGCGGCGCCCTCATCAGGTATGTCGACGGTCTGGTCGCGGCCCTGCACGAGGCGGGCGCCGATCTCGCGCTGGTCTGCCAGCGCGCGGACGCCGAGCGGTACGCGGCGCTGGCGCCCGCGGCGCGGATCCTCTCCGGACCACCCGCGATCACCAACCGGGACAAGCGGCTGGCTTGGGAGCAGACGGGGCTGCCCGTCCTCGCCCGGCAGGCCGGGGCCCGGGTGATCCACGCCCCCTACTACTCCATCCCGCTGGGCTCCGGCCTGCCCACGGTGGTCACCGTCCACGACGCCACCTCGTTCACCGACCCCGACCTGCACGACCCCGTCAGGGCCTCGTTCTTCCGGTCGGCCACCCGTACGGCCGTCCGCCACGCCAACCGGGTGATCGTGCCGTCCAAGGCCACCCGGGACGAGTTGGTCCGGGTGCTCGCCGCCGACCCCACCCGGATCGACGTCGCCTACCACGGGGTCGACTCGGCGCTGTTCCACCCGCCGGCGCCCGAGGACGTGCGCCGGGTGGCGGGCCGCATCGGCCTGCACGGCCGGCCGTACGTCGCCTATCTGGGCGCGCTGGAGCCGCGTAAGAACGTGCCGAACCTGGTGACCGGCTTCGGCCGTGCGGTCGCGCACCTGTCCGACCCGCCCGCGCTGGTGCTGGCGGGCGGTCCGGCCTGGGACGAGGAGGTCGACGCCGCGGTGGCCGCGCTGCCGCCCCGGGTGAAGGTCGTGCGCCCCGGCTACCTGCCCTTCGCCGACCTGCCGGGCTTCCTCGGCGGTGCGCTCGCGGTCGCCTCGCCGTCGCGGTGCGAGGGGTTCGGGCTGCCGGTGCTGGAGGCGATGGCCTGCGGGGCGCCTGTGCTGACCACCCACCGGGCCTCGCTGCCGGAGGTGGGCGGCGACGCCGTGGTCTACACCGAACCCGACGCCGACAGCATCGCGCGAGCGCTGCGGGCCCTGCTGGAGTCGCCGGAACGGCGTGCGTCCCTGGCCGCGGCCGGAGTCACCCGTTCGCGCGAGTTCACCTGGAAGCACTCCGCCGAGGCCCACCTCGCCGCCTACCAACGCGCCGTCGAGGGTTAGCGCCACTCCGATCCGCCGGGATCCGATCGATGCTGATCCGCGCACCGCGCTCGCGCCGATGTCGGCTCTGTCTAGTGGACCGGCCCTTGACGCGGAGACCCCGCATCAATTCGTTCAGCTCATGGCCGGTGAAACGGTTGGCGCCCTGAGCTCCTGCGGCATGTCCCAGCCCGAGCGCATCATATTTTCCCAGTTACCGATCTCGACGTTGTCGATGGCGTCCGCGAGGCTGCTCAGCCGGGCCTGTTCCGCATACGGCTTTGACAAGGCGAGACCACGCGTCTCCTCCCAGATGTGCTTGGTGGCGTTCGGATTCACCCAGACCTCGGTTCCGGATGACGTCGTGAGATCAGGGTAGGCGGAGCACTGCCTCGATGAACTCGGCAGGGGGGAGATAGGAGTGCTTGTCGATGTAGTGCACGATGAGCGTCGGAGCTGAATACACAACGCCGTCCTTTGCGGCAACGTAAATTTCTCCGGTCCCCAACCAGGCATGTCCACTCCGGCTTCCCGGCACAGGGATCCTGATCGGTGATTCCTCCTCACAGAACTCGCAGTAGTGGAGTCCCCGCATGACATCCTGCGGGGTCGAGGCGAGGCGGTTGAGGATGGCAAGGACCGCGGGAGCGCATCGCCCCGTCTCAAACTCCCGGCCCCTGCCCAGCCATCCGAAGTTCAGCATCCTCACGCCGTTGTGAGGTGCGGGCTGATTCGCGTCCTTCCAGTAGGTGCACGGCGAGAGATCCTCGTACGTCGCCACTTATCTGACCTCCTGACTCCAAGCTCGGAGGGCACCTCTCCGCATATTCGGGACACTTCAGTCACCTTTCGGCCCGGGGATCCAGGCTCAGGTTTCCCTGCGGCCATCCAGGATCGCTCGCCATTGGTGTTCGATATCCGCATCTGGCACCAGTGGAGCAAAGTTCTCGTCGAACATTGAAACCATCTCACGAGACTCGACCATGGACAGCCCGATTGCTTCGCTGAGAACCCTCATCAGGTTGAGGGGAGTCAGTTTGAAGGATTCGTTCAGTGCGAGAAAGCTGAGTAAATCAATGAAACGGCATCCTTCCCGAATGCGCTGACGAACGTCAGCTGCAACGCCTTCCATTACAACCCCCTACCGTACGAAGCGGACCAGGACGTTCGTGTAGGCGCCCGGGTCGCCTACGACGTTCTGTACCTGGATATTCGTGAAGCCGTGCCGTGCCGCCATCTTGCCGGTGAAGGTATTTGCTGCAGCCTCTTCAAGGGGCATGCCACCTCGAACCATTTGATTGAATGTATTGAGGTTGCTCGGCATCGCGGGCACCCATTTTCCTTCGATCGCGGAAATGTTATTCACGCCGAAGTGGTTGACTGCGTCGTCGAACATTTGGGAACCACGCGGAGTTGTCGGGCCTTTTTCAATTGCCAGACTGAGGACTCCGTCCTTGGCGGTGGCCATTACCCCGCCTTCCGAACCTCCATAAAAGTTCGCGTACTCCCCACAAAGCCCACCGGTGTTGTGGACGAGTACCGGGGTGTTGCCGACCACCACATAGTAGGTGTGGAGGTCGGCAATGGTGAGGTTGTGGGCGTGCTGGTGGTGGGCGGTCCACTTCTTGATCGCGGTGATCTGGACGAGGGTGCCGGCGCTGGTGCGCAGCCACATGCCGGGCTTGAGGTTTCTGGCGTCGACCCAGGCGCGGCGGCCCGGGGCCCAGAAGGGGTGGCCGTCGGTGGCCGTGACCGTGCCGGTCTTCGTGCCGTCGGCGATGGCGATGCGCACGAGGTGTTTGTCGCCGTAGCCGTGGATCAGGGCGGTCACCGGGCGCGAGCCGGTCTCGCCGGTCTCCGGGTCGGTGCTCTTCACCCGGTCGCCGACCTGGACGTCCTCGATCGGCTTGGTGGATCCGTCCGCGAGCAGCACCGCCGTGCCCGGCACGAAGCTGTTGCACGCCGCGGGCGCCGAGCGGCCCTCGGCCGCGGCGGTGACCCGGCCGGCCCTCCCGCCCACGGCGGCGCGGATCGAGGGCGCCGCCGCCTTGACGGCGGCGCCGATCGCCCTGCCGATGCCGGCTCCGGCGAGGCCTTCCAGTGATCCGATGGCGGCGGATCTCAGGGCGTCGCCGACGCTGTGGATGTTGTCCTGCATCGCGTCGGAGACCAGATGGGCGGCGGCTCCGGCGAGCATGGCGCAGCCGACGGTGCCGGCTCCCGCCGTGACCGCCTCGCAGGCCAGGCCGACGCCGACGGCGACGATGGTGGAGACGATGACGGTCTTGTGTTCGGCGACCCACTGCCCGGCCGTGCTGACGGCCTTGCGGATGTGACAGCCGAAGTTCCACGTGCCGCAGGTGGGCTTGGGCGCGTGGTAGACCGGGGTCGCCGAGTAGTGGCCGACGGGCCGGTAGCTGGGGTGCGAGCGTATCGGGCGGTGGGCCTTGGCCGCCGCGACGTCCTGCTGCCAGCCCCGGTAGCCGCCGTTGCGGCCGTTGGCGTAGTCCTCCGGGATGAGGCCGTCGGGGTCGCTGGAGGTGACCGGCGAGTTGTTCGCGTACGCGTAGCCGTTCATCTGCTGCGGGTCGGCGACGTCGATCAGCGGGTCGACCGACAGGAACCGCCCGGCCGCCGCGTCGTACTCGCGGGCGCCGAGGTGGGTGAGCCCGGTGGAGGCGTCGATCGTCCCTCCGACGAAGCCCTTCTCGCCGGGCCAGGCGGTGGGGACGGTCCCCCGGGCCTGCCCGAACGGGTCGAAGCGGCGCAGCGTGACCGTCTGCGTCGACGCGTCGACCGCGGCGGTGGCGGTGCCCTGCGGGTCGGGGGCCAGCCAGGACAGGCCGGCCTTGGTCCGCACCGCGACCTGCGCCCCGCCGTGGCTGTAGTAGCGGGTGTAGGAGGCGGCCTGGGAGGCGGCGTCCAGGCGGACCTCCTGCCCGGGCAGATAGAGAGTGGTGCCGGCGGGGTCGCGGCGGATCAGCCGGTTGCCGTCGGCGTCGTACAGATAGGAGGTGGTTCTGCCCGCCTCGGTCACCTTGGCGAGGTGGCCTTCGGTGTCCCATTCGAGGGTCTGCTGCACGGCCCCGGCGGTGCGGCCGGTGGTGTTGCCGGCCGCGTCGTAGCCGTAACCGTCGCTCTGCCCGTCGTTCGGGCCGCCGGCCGTCGCGACTGTGCGCAGCGTGTGCGGCTGCGGCTGCCCGGCGGTGGGGAAGGTGGAGGTGCGGGTGACGTCCCCGCTCCCGCTGTGCCGCACCTCCCGCGTACGGTTGCCGGTCGCGTCGTAGCCGAACGACGACCAGTACGGCGCGGGCCCGCCCAGGACGGACGTGGACGGGGCGGCGGCGCAGTCCTCGGCGCCCTGTGCCCAGGCCTCGGTCAGCCGCCGCAGGTGGTCGTAGGTGAAGCACTGGACGTCGGGGGTCTGCCCGGACGGCTTGTCGGCGATCGAGGTGATGTTGCCGGCCGCGTCGTAGCCGTAGTTGAGGTCGCTGATCCCGACGGGGGCGGTCTCGCGCTGGGTGAGGACGCGGTTGAGGCGGTTGGTGCCCTCGTCGAAGTAGAAGTACCGCATCACCCGCTTGCCGGTGCTGCTCGTACGCAGCGTCTGCCACAGCGGCTGGGACAGCTTGGAATACTTGGTGTCGGTGACGTAGCTGGTCAGGCCGCTTGTGGTGACCGGGTTGCCGAGCTCGTCGTAGCCGTACAGCATGACCTCGCGCAGCATGCCGCCGGCCGCGGGAATCGCCGACCCCGACAGGGTGCCGTCGACGTTGTACGACGCGCCGTACTGGTAGCTCCCGGCCAGCTTGCCCTCCGCGGCCGGGACGACCACGGTGGTGGAGGTGGCGCGGTAGGCGTCGTCGTAGCTGTCGACCTTGGTCGTGTACGCCTGGCCGCCCGCGTAGCGGGTCGAGGCCACCGGCAGCCCCTTGACCGAGGTCCCGCTCGCCAGCGTGTCGTACGTCCAGTCGGCGAGCTTCGTGCCGGTGGGCGACCCGTCGTACCTGCCGGTCGGGCGGCCCAGCACGTCGTAGGTGTAGGCGAGGGTCCGGCCCCGCGCGTCGGTGCTGGAGGCGAGCTGGTCGAGGTCGTCGTACGTAAAGGTGGTGCGGCCCTTGTCGGGGTCGTCGGCGCGGACCCGCCGGCCGCGCGGGTCGTAGCCGTACGACCACTGGTTGCCCGCGGGGTCGGTCACCTTCGCGAGCTGCCCGCCCGGGGTGTAGGCGTAGCGGGTGGCGTCGTAGGCCCCGGTCGGGGTGGCGCCCTTGTACTGCCGCAGTTCGGTCGTCCGGCCGCGCGCGTCGGTGTAGGTGGTGGTCGCCGTGCCCCCGGCGGGCGGGGTGAGGTCGACGTGGTCGCCGCCGTACGCGGTGGTGGTCCGCCACTTCTCCACGTTGTGGACCAGGAAGATGGAAGCGGTCGGCCGTCCCGCGCCGTCGTACTGCGTCCGCGTCTGGCCGGGGATGTCGGCGTCGTTGCCCACCTCCCACAAGGTGGTGGCGGGGGCCTGGTCGTTGAAGTAGGGCTGGTTGGCCTTCACCGCCTGGCCGCGGCTGTCGTAGTAGGTGTCGGTGATCAAACGGCCGCCGCCGGGGGCGGGGGCCTGCGTCTGCCGCGCCCGCAGCAGCCCGTCGAACAGGGTGTGGCCGGTGGTGTAGGTGCCGTCGTTGCGGATCGTCTCGGTGGTCACCACGACCGGCTTGTCGGTGCGGACCAGATAGGAGTACTTCGCACTGGGCGAGGTGGAGTTGCTCGCCTTCGGCCGGGTCGGCAGCCACACCTGGCTCGTCCGGCCGAGCGCGTCGTACGTCACGTCGGTCCGCTTGCCGTTCGGGTCCACGACTCCGGTCGTGGCGCCCCACTCGGGGCGGATCTCCGTCGTGGTCACGTGACCGGCCGGGTTGGTCACGGTCGTCTTGGTGACCAGGCCCCCGGAGGCCGGGGTGTAGGCGGTGGTCGTCTTGTGCTGGGCCGCGTCGGCGACCTCGACCACCCGCCCGTACGCGTCGTACTTCGTGGTGGCGACGGTGACGTACGAGGGCGAGCCGTCGTAGCCGGCGAGCTTCTCGGTGGTGGTGACGTCGCCCTTCGTCGGTGCCGCGCCGAAGGCGAGATCGTCGTAGGACATGCGGGCGTCCGACAGCAGGTCCTTCGACCGGTCCGGCGTGACGGAGCAGGCCACCGAGACCGTCTCCACCCGGGCGAGCGTGTCGATGATCCACTTGCTGTCGTTGCGGGCGTACGTGTTGCGCACGCACTGGTCGTCGTCCGCGGTGGAGGTGTCGCCGAGGTCGTTCACCTGGGTGGCGAGCGCGTCGTTGTTGAAGGCGGTGGCGGTCTCGGTGCGGCGCCACCCGCCCGCGGTCAGCGCGGTGCGGGTCCGGGTCCTGGCCGTGTCGACCATGTAGGCGCGGCTGGTGCCCCAGGAGCGGACCCGGGTGGCGGTCGGGCCGCGCGTCCACGGGTCGGAGATGGTCCCCTCCAGGACCGTGCCGCCCGCGCGGGTGTAGGTGGTCGCCTCGCGGACGACGCCCTGCAGCCAGTCGTCGTCGGTGCTGGCCGTGCCCTCGGAGTCGGTCACACTCGCCGAGCGGGTGCCCGAGGAGGTCTTGTCGCCGTCCATGCCGCGGAAGTAGAGGTATTCGGTGAGCGACCGCTCCCCGTCCGGGTCGCCCTCGTAGACGCGGACCTTCTGGTACCCGCGCCACTGCGACCAGGTCTTGTACTTCTCCTTGGTCAGCCCGTCGTCGTCGTCGTAGTGCCAGGCCGCCGGGCCGACGTACTCGTAGCCCGTGGTGGTGAAGGGCGCGCCGCCGGTGCGGTCGATCTCGCTGACCTCGGTGACGACGTACTTGTGGAACCAGTCCTTGATGGGGTCGCTCGCGCCCTCGGGCGTCCAGTACTGCGGGAAGCACCGCTTGGTGTTGGCGTCCGGAGCCGGGGTCTGACCGGCCTCGCACTCCTCGCCCGAGTAGGTGACGGAGATCTGACCGCCGGTCTCGTTGGAGACGACGGTGATCCGCCGCTTGGTGAACGGCGGCAGGCCCTCGGTGCCGTCGACCCGGTTGTGCATCTGCGCGCCGCCGAACGTGACCGCGGGCAGGGCGGCGCTGCCGCCGGCCTTCCCGGTCTGCTGGACGGAGTCCAGCCACAGCGCGGGGTCGGTGCCGTCGCCCGCGCCCGGGAACAGGTGGGTCAGGGTCCAGGTGTCGACGTCGGCGTACGCGCTGCCGGACCAGATCTGCGTGGTGATCGAGGTGAGCCGCTTGCGCGACCAGAACGTCGGCGAGACCTTGCCGGTGCACGACTGCCCGGAGTCGCAGTTCTGGTCCATCGGCACGTCCGGCCAGTGTGCGGCGTTCGCGGTGGTGAACTTCGACGCGGCGCAGTCGAACGACGAGTCGGGCAGGCACCGCTCGGCCACACCGAAGGTCACGCGGGCCGGCGCGGAGGCGGAGAACAGGCTGTCGGACCGCTGCGCGTAGTCGATCCGGCTCGGATAGCCGCCGCGGTCGTAGGAGGTGGCGGTGGCCAGGTTGCGGGCGTAGTAGTTGGTCTCCTTGGCGTACCAGTAGGTGGCGGCGTTGCCGTTCGGATCGACGACGTAGTCGAGGTTCCACCGCCACGCTTGCCTGCACCAGGACGCGGCGTACGTCGAGCCGTGGCAGGGCTCGCCGGAGTCGTCGCCGAACACCGGGACCGTCCAGGTGGAGTCGGTCTCGGCCTTGCCGGACGCCCAGCCGGGCAGCCGGGCGAGCCCGAAGAAGTACTGCGTGCCGTCGGTGGTGGTGATCTTCCAGTGCTCGCCGTCGTCGTCGCCGTTGGTGGCGCCGGTGAGCTTCTCCACCTTGGCGGCGTCGTCGTTCTTCATCCGCCACACGCCGGTCGCGTCGTCGCGGATCAGCTCGCTCGCCTTGCCGCCCAGGGTGACGGTCGCGTTGTCGTACGCCCAGCACTGGTCGCCGGTCTTCGGCGTCACCCCGTCGTCGGCGCAGGACTTGTAGCGGCGCTCGACGAACCCGCCGGAGGTGAGGTCCCAGCCCTCGCCGATCCAGGAGGTCTGGTTGTTGGTGGAGGCGGTGCGCCCGTCCACACTGCCGGAGGAGTAGGACAGCGCGAGCTGCGGCATCGGCCCGCCCAGCCCCGGGGGCGTGCGCAGCGGGTACGACCAGGAGAACTCGCCCGTCGAGCCACCGCCCGACCAGGTCGCCGACGGCGACAGGGAGCTCGCGGTGAAGTCGCCCGACCCGCCCGAGGGGGCCGCCGTCAGCGCGTACACCGAGCCGCCCGCCGCGGCCGTCGCCGCGCCCGCCGCCGACGACGATCGCGCGGCGTCGTCACCGGCTGCGGGCGCGGCCTGGACGACGGCGGTGACCTTCCCGCCGTGGTTCTCGCTCGGGACGGGAGTCGCGGCCCGGCACGCGGGGGCGCCAGGGGTGGTCAGCGCGCAGGCGGGCAGCTGGACCAGCCGCAGCCGCGAGGCCCAGTCACCGCCGTAGGCGTCCGCGAAGCTCGAATAGTCCACCTCGAGGTCGGCCCGTCCGGCCGCCTGCTCGTCGGTGCGGGCGACCCGCACGACGACGCCGTCCACGCCGAGTCCGGCCGTCGCCTTGCGGTCGAGCACCTGCACGGCGACGGTGCCGGTCCCTGCGCCGGTCCCTGCGCCGCCGGCCTGATCGGCGGGCACGCCGACGGAGACGGGAAGATCGCCCGCGCGAGCCCTGCCGGTGCCGGAAGGGCGCACGGTGGCGGTGCCGGGCTCCGGCCAGGCGGCCGCACGTGCCCGCCACGCCGTGCCCGCCTCGGGGTCCTTCCCGGCGGGCCGCGCGCTCCCCGTACGGCCGGAGACCGAGGAGACGTCGCCGGGCCGGTGCGGGCCCTCCGGCGCCGCCTCCGCCGCGCGCGGCACCTGGAACAGGCCGAGCAGTAAGGCCGCCGCCACCGGCGCCGCGAGACGGGTGGTCCACCTGCGGGACAGGGGGACCACGGGTTTGCCGATCACTTCAGAGCCTCCGTGAGGACGGGCGGAGCCGGGAGAACGAGGGGAAGGAGCGCGGTCGTCACCGGCCGCGCCGGTCGGGGGAGTGGTCACGCGAGCCCCAGTGCGAGGCCGAGGATCTCCTCGTCGGTCAGGACGCCGGTGTAGACGTGGACGTCGTCCAGGTCGCCCGGCCAGTAGCCGGTGGCCGCGCCCGCCGATCGGGCCCGGCCCATCTGCAGCGCACCGGTGGAGTTCCAGGGCGAGCCGAACGCGGCGACGGCGACCTTCTGGCCGTTGACGTAGAGCCGCTGTTCCTGACGCGGGTAGTCGTACACGCCCGCCAGCAGCGTCCACTGCTCCAGGTCGACGGGGGCCAGCGCGGGGTCCGCGGCGGCGCTGAACAGGCTCGCCGTGTCGGTGTCGGCCCCCGGTACGTCGAACGACCACTTATCGGTGGCGCCGAAGACGCGGTAGCCGAGCGTGAAGGCGCTGCGGCGGGTGCCGTCCTGGCTCACGGCCGTCGCCGTCTGCCCCGCGCTGTCGAGCCGGACCCAGGCCACCGCGGTGAAGCTGCCGTCGGTCCGGGTGACGTACGCCGGTGTCGCGGCGTACTGGCCGGAACCCGGCAGCGCCAGGGCGTTGAGGTCGTGCCCGTCGGTGGTCCACCCGGCCCCGCCGGACAGGGTCGCGGCGCGCCCGGTGTGGCTGGTGGAGGTGGCGGCGGACGTGCCGGTTCCCTCGTCGAACCGCCACCGGCCCTGGTGCTGCGGCGGCCGGTTGACGAGGTCGGCCACCTCGGACGGGTAGACGATGCGGTCCCACACCCGGACCTCGTCGACGACTCCGCCGAAGTAGTTGCCGAGCACCCCGTCGATCTTCATGCGGCCGATCTCGAAGGCGCCGGTCGCGTTCCACGGCGTGGTGAAGGCCGGTTGGGACGACTGCAGCCGTCCGTTGACGTACAGGCGCAGCTGGGCCGCGGCCGGGTCGTACACGCCGACGAGGTGCTCCCAGGCGTTGAGCCGGGCGGGCGCGTCCGAGACCGCCTTGACCGGCGAGACGCCGTCCGCGTCGGAGGGGCGGCGGCCGAAGTTCCACTTCTTGTCGCCGTGGTTGTAGTAGAGCTGGAAGCCGGCGGCGCGGTTCCCCTCCTGGGCCGCGACCGTGTTGACGTGGGTGTCGTTGGTGACCTGCGCCCAGGCGGAGACGGTGAAGGCCTTGCCGGTGTCCAGCACGGGGCCGCTCGTCGCGAGGCGGCTGCCGGTGCCGTTCAGGTAGGCGGCCTTGACCGAACGGCCGCCGCCGAAGGACACGTCGGTCGCCGTCAGCGTCCTGCCGCCGACCGCGTCGGCGGCGGTGGCCGACGCGGCGGCCTCGTCCATCGTCCAGTGCGAGACCGGCCCGGCCGCCGTGAAGGAGACGTAGAACTGGTAGGCGGCGTACGGCCCGAGGTTGCCCGCCTGGTCGACCGGCCACACGTACACCGTGTTCAGCCAGTCGTGGGACGGGGCGATCTGCACGGTGGCGGCCCCGGACGACGCCTGCACCCGGCGGCGCGCCGTGATGTCGTCCACGGCGTAGTCGAAGGCGACCACATCTGGGTCGGCCGCGTTCCGCGTGAACGTGAAGGCGCCCGGGCGGCCGATTCCGTCGTGCCACAGGCTCGGATCGGCCGGCTCGTCCCCCGGATAGCGCGCCGAGGAGACACCGGGCAGTCCCGCGGGGACGGCGGTGTCGACCCGGAACTCGCACCAGGCGCTCCACGGCCCGCCGTCGGTCCCGTCGTACGCCCGGACGCGCCAGGAGTAGACGCCGCCCTCGGCCAGGCCGGACAGCGTCACCTTGTGCTCGACCGGGTCGACGGACGCCTTGTAGCCGGTGGTCTTGGTGTACAGGTCGCCCCAGGTGCCGGCCGAGGGGTTGTGGACGTTGACGTCGAACTCGGCCCGGACCCCGTCACCCGCCTTGTCCGGGTCGTAGATCTTCGCCTTCAGCGCCGGGGTCAGGGAGTTGACCGCGGGCCGCCCGGAGCCCGTCGCGCAGGGCGTGGCCGGGGCGGTGCCCATCGCGGCGGGCCGGCTGGGCACGCTGTTGTAGGTGACGACGAGCTTGGCGGTGTCCTGGTCGAATCCCTTCCAGCCGTAGTTGTCGGTCTCGTCTCCCGCGATCAGGCCGAGGGTGGTGTCGTCGAGCCCGCGCCCGGCCGTGCTGACCACCGCGTCCGTCGCGTCGAACTCGATCCCGCCGCTGTCGCACCCGCCGGGGGAGTAGCCCTTCGCGACGTTCAGCTCGTCCAGCTTCTGGTGCAGCGCCGGCTGCTTGGCCCAGGTGGTCGACTGGGAGATCGGCCCGGTGAACCACAACTGGACGGGCCGCGCGCTGCACGACCAGGACCAGGTCTCGGTGATCCGGAACGTCGCCTTGAGGATGTGCTTGTACGCCACGTGGTCGGTTCGCATCCGGTAGAACGAACGACGCTTCACCGAGCCGTTGTACGAGCCCGCCTCGGACCGGTGACTGGGATTCCAGCCGGTGTAGGAGCCGTCGGACGACACCATCGCCCAGCCGAGCCTCGACCCCGTCCACTCCGGATCGATGAAGACGGGAAACGTGGTCCCCGAGTCGGTCAGCATGGCCCGGTCCGGAGTGATCGAGATCGCCGACGAGGTCACCTCGGTGGGCATCGTCGCGCGCCTGCTCCCGCTTTCCGGGGCATCGGCGAACGACGCCTGCCGCCCCGCGGTGGCACCCGCGGCGGACGAGTCCCACATCTGCGGCGTGGGGGAGTGGAACACCACCGCCCCGCCCTCGGCGACCGCCTGGGCCGCCCCCTCCGCGCTCTCGCTGACCGCCACCCCCTTGGTTCCCAGGCCGAAGGTGATCGTGGCGAGCGCCGGGTTGGCCGCCGCCTGCGCGTCCTTCACGACGAGCACCTCGGAGAAGCCGGTGACCGAGGCCGTCACCCGCAGGTCGACCCCCGGCAGCACCTCCGGATATGTGGCCGACGCCCCCTCGATCTCCGGCGTCGGCAGCCTGCCCGGCCAGCTCATCGACAGCTCACGGCCCTGGTCGGAGATGGTCGCGAACGGACCGTCCCCGCCGCCCGACAGGGACAGGCCCACCGCCGTCGCCACCGGTGCGATCGTCCCGTCGGGCTCGGCCCGCAGCGTCGTGTCCACGGCGGCCCACCCGGCGCCCCGGCGGACCCGGACTGGCAACGGGCTCTGTTCGAGCGTGAACGTCCCGTCGCTGTTGGCGTACACGGTCCGGTTCTCCGTCCGCCGGTCGAGCACCTCGACGGGCTGCCCGGAGGTCCGGGCGGCGCGCAATGCGGCGGCTTCGTCCTGCTGCGCCGCCGGAACCGGCTCGGCGTACGCACGGCTCCCGGGCGTCAGCGGTGACAACGCGGCGGCGATCAGGACGAACGCGGGCATGGCACGGTGCAGCCTCAAGCGGTGCAGCCTCAAGCAGGACTCCAGGAAAAAGGAGGATGGCCCCGAATGGGGGTGAAAGAGGATTGGCGCGCCGATAGGGAGCTCCTGGCCGCGCCGACACATGTAATGCGCCGGTTAAGTGGTATGTCAAAACGTGTGGTGCCGATTGCTACTCGGGGGCGGATGTGCCGAAGTTCCGTCGCTTCGCCGTTTCCTGGCTCGACCAGCAGTGATGCGCTGCTGTGTGCGCGAGTGGCGGGGAATCGGAAACCGGCGGCAGGTTAGGGGTGTATGTCCGATCGGATATGCCGCCACGCCGCCGTGAGCGGGAGAGAAATGCGTGCCGGAACTCCGGGCTCCCGGCATGGGGCCGGCGATACGGTCGGCGAAAAGGGATTATGACGAGCTCATTTTCGGGCGTCCGTTTGTGGCCCTATGCGCCGTCCGGTTTGAGAGTTCGCGCTTGGAGATACCGCGCCTGCCAGGAAATATCCGGACAGCGGTGTGCGGCGGGACACCATACGGAGGTTCTGTCTAGGCTACTCTCGCGGCTGTGAGGGACAGTTCTGTGCGGTCGCCGGACGGTCTTGAGGCGATCCTTCTCGTGGGCGGCCAGGGCACGCGTCTCCGGCCGCTGACGCTCAGCACGCCGAAGCCGCTGCTGCCGACGGCCGGGGTGCCCTTCCTCGCCCACCAGCTGGCCAAGGCGCGGGCGTACGGGGTGCGCCGGGTGGTCTTCGCGACGTCCTACCGGGCCTCGATGTTCGCCGAGGCGTTCGGCGACGGGGCGGGGCTCGGCCTGGAGATCGTGTACGTGACCGAGGACACCCCGCTCGGGACCGGCGGCGCGATCCGCAACGCCGCGCGGGCCCTGACCTGCCCGCCCGAGGCGCCGGTGCTCGTGCTGAACGGCGACATCCTGTCGGGCCACGACATCGCCGCGCAGGTCGGCCTGCACGTCTCACGCGGGGCCGCGGTGACCCTCCATCTCACGGAGGTGGACGACCCGTCGAGGTTCGGCTGCGTGCCGACCGACGACGACGGCCGGGTCACCGCATTCCTGGAGAAGACGCCCAACCCCGTGACGAACCGGATCAACGCCGGCTGCTACGTGTTCCAGCGCTCCGTCATCGACACGATCCCCGAGGGCCAGGTGGTCTCGGTGGAACGGGAGACCTTCCCCGGCCTGATCGCGGCCGGTGAGCTGGTGCTCGGCTTCGCCGACGCGTCGTACTGGCTCGACGTGGGCACGCCCGCGGCGTTCGTGCGGGGCTCGGCCGATCTGGTGCTGGGCAAGCTCGGCTCGCCCGCCCTGCCCGGCCCGGTCGGGGAGCGGCTTCTGCTCGACGGGGCCGTCGTGTCGCCCGAGGCCAAGGTCACCGGCGGCACGGTCGTCGGCCCCCGGGCCACCGTCGAGGCGGGCGCCAGCGTGCGCGGCAGCGTGCTCTCCGAGGGCTGTCACGTCGCGTCCGGCGCGACCGTGGTGGACTCGGTCGTCGGCGTGGGCGCCCGCGTCGCCTCCGGCACAGTGCTGCGCGAGGTCGTGGTCGGCGACGGCGCGCTCATCGGCCCCGGCAACGAACTCACGGCCGGCATGCGCGTCTGGCCCGGGGTCACGCTGCCCGAGTGCGCCGTCCGCTTCTCCAGCGACGTGTGACATGACCGGTCCCGCTCCCACCCGCTCTCGGGGGGAGCGGCAGACTGGGCGGGTGGAGGCGAGCCGAATGCCCAGATCGTCCGCGCCCGGCGACGTGTCCGTCACGACGGGCGCCGCTCCGTCCTGCGCGGTCTCCACCGGCACCGCTCCTTCCGGCACCGTCACTCCAAGCGTGGCTTCTTCCGGCACCGCTTCTTCCGGCACCGCTTCTTCCGGCACCGTCACTTCGGGCGCGGCCACTTCCGGCTCCGTTCCTCCGGGCGTCGTTCCTTCCGGCGTGGCTTCGTCGGGTGTGGCTTCCATGGGGGTGGTCCATGCCGGTCGCGGCCAGGCGGCGCAGGCGCGCGAGCGGCGGTGGCGGCCGGCCGCGCCGGTCGACGTGGCGCTGACGCTGTCGCCGCACCGGCGCGGGGGAGGCGACCCCGCCTGGCGCCGTACGCCCGACGGCGCGTTCTGGCGCACCTCGCGAACCCCCGAAGGCCCCGGCACCCTCCGCGTGACGGGGAGCCGCGACGGCGAGATCCTCGGACAGGCGTGGGGCCCGGGGGCCGGGTGGCTCCTGGAGATGCTTCCCTCGATGCTGGGGGCCGACGACGACGTGGCCGGATTCGCCGCGTTGCTCGCGCGGCTCGCCCGCTCCGGCGATCCACGGCACGTCCGCGCCGCCGCGTTCGTCGCCGATCTGGCCGGCCGCGCCGGCGGGCTGCGGATCGGGCGCAGCCTGCGGGTCTTCGAGGCGCTCGCGCCCGCCGTCCTGGAGCAGAAGGTGGTCGGCAGGGAGGCGTGGCGGGCCTGGCGGTTCCTGCTGCGCCGGTACGGCGAGCCCGCTCCCGGCCCGGCCCCCGAGGGCATGTACGTCGTCCCGTCGCCGGAGGTGTGGCGTGTGGTCCCGTCCTGGGACTGGCACCGCGCCGGGGCGGAGGCCGTACGGGCCAGGACGATCGTCAACGCCGCACGCCACGCCGCGAAACTGGAGCGCACGACAGGAGTCCTGGGCGCGGTGGACGCACCGGACCCGGCACGGACACCTGACGCGACATCAGGCTCAGCGGGCACACCGGACGCGGCACAGGTCGCGGCACAGGTCGCGACGGGCGGGCGGGCTTCGGCGGGCGTGGAAGGCTCGACGGGTGTAGAGGGCTCGGCAGGTGTGACTGGCTCGGCGGGTGCGGAGAGCTCGGCGCGGGTGGAGGGCTCGGCGGAGGCGGACCGGCTGCTGCGGGCGCTGCCGGGGGTCGGCGTGTGGACCTCGGCCGAGGTGCGTCAGCGCGCCCACGGCGACCCGGACGCGCCGAGTGTGGGCGACTTCCACCTGCCCGGCATCGTCGGCTATGCCTTCACCGGCCGGAAGACCGACGACGACGGCATGCTCGAACTGCTGGAGCCGTTCCGCGGTCACCGCCACCGCGTGATCAAGTTGATCGAGCTCAGTGGGATCAGGCCCCCGGCCCGCGGCCCCCGCATGGCCGCACGCGACTACCGCTCCTTCTGAGCGCGCCGCCCGTCATCGGCCACCGGACCGGGACGACCCCAGGGTCTGGTTGATCCCGCAGTCGACCACGGTCGGCAGGCATCCGCCGTTCAGGGTGTTGAGGAATACGCTGTCGCCCGCCACCTGCTGGAGGCCGTTGACGGCGGAGCCGCTGTTGCCGCTGGGCGCGTTCACGTTGCGCCTGCCCGTGGACACCTGCCGGACAGGGCTGCCCATCTGGGGCGAGTTGGCCGCGTTCACGCCGGTCGTGACCTGCCAGGCGCCGCCCGGCCCGCCACGACCACGCCCCACCTGCCGCGCCCGCGTGCCTTCCCGCGCCTGCCCCGTTCCTCGGGCCCGCAACGCCTTCGCCGCTTCTCGCGCCCGTCGCGCACGCGGGGCGTCCCCGGGGAGCCGGCCGTGGCCACCGTGGCCCGTAGGGCGTCCGTGGCCTACGGGGTCGGTCACGGGTAGCGTCCGGGGCGCCGGTGCCGCGAAGGCCGGGGCCGCCGGCGGTCCCGGCGTACCGAGGACGAGCGTCACGACGAGCAGCCGCCGGATCGCTGCTGATCGGAAGTACACCACCGGCTGATACCCCGCCGCCCGGCAAGATCGAGCCGGCCGTGACCCAAGAGTTGGTCCGGAGGCGGCCGCGCCGTCCGTACCCAGTGCTCATAGGCTGCGGACTATGACGGCGAAGCGACCCCCGGACCTCGACGGCACCCCTTCGACCTCGGCCTCCGCCGGTTCGGCCACCTCCGGCTCGAACGCCGGCTCGGCCTCCGGCAGCGGGACACGCCGGGCGCTCGCGCGGGCCCGGGACGGCAAGACGCTCGACCTCGCCGAGACGGCGGTCCTGCTCCGCGCTCGCGGCGCCGACCTGGACGCGCTGCTCGCGTACGCCTCGCGGGTCCGGGACGCGGGCCTGGAGGCCGCCGGGCGGCCCGGCGTCGTCACCTACAGCCGCAAGGTGTTCATCCCGTTGACGCGGCTGTGCCGGGACAGATGCGGCTACTGCACGTTCGCCACCGCCCCGCACCGGCTGCCGGCCGCCTTCCTGTCGCCGGACGAGGTGCTGGAGATCGCCCGCCAGGGCGCGGCGATGGGCTGCAAGGAGGCGCTGTTCACCCTCGGCGACCGCCCCGAGGACCGGTGGCACCAGGCGCGCGAGTGGCTCGACGCGCACGGGTACGACGACACCCTCTCGTACGTCCGGGCGATGGCGATCCGCGTGCTGGAGGAGACCGGGCTGCTGCCGCACCTGAACCCCGGCGTGCTGACCTGGCGGGACCTCCAGCGGCTCAAGCCGGTCGCGCCGTCGATGGGCATGATGCTGGAGACCACCTCGCGGCGGCTGTTCACCGAGAAGGGCGAGGCCCACTACGGCTCACCTGACAAGGACCCCGCCGTACGGCTGCGCGTGCTGGAGGACGCCGGCCGCTCCAGCGTGCCGTTCACGACGGGCCTGCTGATCGGCATCGGCGAGACGATCGAGGAGCGGGCCGAGTCGATCTTCGCGATCCGCCGGGTGGCGCGGGAGTACGGCGGCGTCCAGGAGGTCATCGTCCAGAACTTCCGCGCCAAGCCCGACACGGCCATGCGCGGCATGCCCGACGCCGACCTGCACGAACTCGCCGCGACGATCGCGGTGACGCGGCTGGTGCTCGGGCCGAAGGTCCGCGTGCAGGCGCCGCCCAACCTGATCGGCGAGGAGTACGCCCTCATGCTGCGGGCGGGTGTGGACGACTGGGGCGGGGTCTCCCCGCTGACCCCCGACCACGTCAACCCCGAGCGGCCGTGGCCGCAGATCGACGATCTCGCCGCGCGGACCGCCGCCGCCGGATTCACGCTGCGCGAGCGCCTGACGATCTACCCGGAGTACGTGCTCGCGGGGGAGCCCTGGCTCGATCCCCGGCTCGCCGGGCACGTCGCGGCGCTGGCCGACCCCGCCACCGGGCTCGCCCGGGAGGGCGCCGTGCCGCGCGGCCGCCCCTGGCAGGAGCCCGACGGCGGCCTCGGAGGTCTCGTCACCGGCGGACGGGCCGATCTGCACACCGCCGTCGACGCCGAGGGCCGCGCGAGCGACCGCCGCGACGACTTCGACAGCGTGTACGGCGACTGGGACGCGCTGCGTGAGCGCCTGCCCGGCGGCGCACACACGGCCCCCGCCGACGGCTCATCCAGTGGTCATCCGTACGGCAGGGTGGACGGCGGCGTGCGGGAGGCGCTGCGGAGGGCGGAGACGGACCCGGCGCGGCTGACCGACGAGCAGGCGGTGGCGCTGCTCGGTCTCGCCGGGGACCAGACGGGCGCGGGCGCCGACGACGCGGGCCTGGACGAGCTGTGCCGGATCGCGGACGGGCTGCGCCGTGAGGCGGTGGGCGACGACGTGACCTACGTCGTCAACCGGAACATCAACTTCACCAACGTCTGCTACACCGGCTGCCGGTTCTGCGCGTTCGCCCAGCGGCGCACGGACGCCGACGCGTACACGCTGTCGCTGGGCGAGGTGGCCGACCGGGCGCGGGAGGCGTGGGACGCCGGGGCGACGGAGGTGTGCATGCAGGGCGGTATCCATCCCGACCTGCCGGGCACGGCCTACTTCGACATCGCCCGCGCCGTCAAGGAGCGCTGTCCCGAGATCCACGTGCACGCGTTCTCGCCGATGGAGGTCGTCAACGGCGCGAGCCGTACGAACCTGTCCGTGGAGGAGTGGCTGCACGCGGCGAGGGAGGCGGGGGTCGACTCGCTGCCCGGCACGGCGGCCGAGATCCTCGACGACGACGTCCGGTGGGTGCTGACCAAGGGCAAGCTGCCCACCAGGGAGTGGGTGGAGGTCATCACGACCGCCCACCGGGTCGGCATCCCGACGACCTCGACCATGATGTACGGCCACGTGGACACCCACGAGCACTGGGTGCGCCACATCCGGCTGATCCGGTCGATCCAGGAGGAGACGGGCGGGTTCAGCGAGTTCGTGCCGCTGCCGTTCGTCCACCACAGCGCCCCGATCTACCTGGCCGGGATCGCCCGGCCGGGGCCGACCGCGCGGGAGAACCGGGCCGTCCACGCGCTGGCGCGGATCATGCTGCACGGCGCGATCAGCAACATCCAGTGCTCCTGGGTGAAGCTGCGCGACGACCTGTGCCGGGACGTGCTCGCCGGCGGCGTGAACGACCTCGGCGGCACGCTCATGGAGGAGACGATCAGCAGGATGGCCGGCTCGGAGAACGGGTCCTACAAGACGATCAGCGAGATCGAGGCCATGGTCGCCCCGACCGGCCGCCCGCTCCGCCAGCGCACCACCGCGTACGGCCGGCCGAGCGAGGAGCGGACCGCGGCGGCCCGGCGCAGCGACGGGGTCTGCGGGTCGGTGCGAAGGCCGCTGCTCACGGTCACGCCCACGCCCGCGCGGACGGCACCCACGCCCACACCCACGCCCGCCGCCGGGTCCGGCCCGGAGACGGTGGTCAGCGGGTGACGTAGAAGTCGGCCGCGTCGCGGGGCGGGCGGTCCTTGGGCGGCGCGGCGGGGTGTCCGACGGCCACGGCGCCCATGGGGTCCCAGTCGCCTGGCAGGCCGAGCACCTCGCGCACCACCTCACGGCAGAACATCGTGGACGACACCCACGCCGAGCCCAGCCCCTCCACGGCGAGCTGGACCAGGAAGTTCTGCACGCCGGCGCCGGTGGCGACGACGAACATCTCCCGCTCGGCGGCGTTCCTGCGCTCGTCCCGGTAGGTGTGCGAGCCGTCCATGACCAGGCAGGGCACCGCCAGGTAGGGCGCGTTCCGCAGCACGTCGCCGCGCCGGATCCGGCGGGCGATCGACTCCTCGGAGAACCCGTCGGAGCGGAGGTCGGCGATCCAGGCGTCCCGCATCGCGTCGAGCAGTTCCGTACGCGCCCGCGGGGTCTCCAGCAGCACGAACCGCCACGGGGTGGTGTGGTGCGGGGCGGGCGCGGCGATCGCGGCGGCCACGGCCCGGCGCACCGCCGCCGGGTCGACCTCCCGCCCGGAGAACTCGCGGATCGTGCGGCGGGCGAAGACGACGTCGGCCGAGCCGTACCGGAACATGTCCTCGTCCGCGGGCCGGACGAGCGCCCGCCCGCCCGGCCCGTCCTCGCCGGTCACCAGGCCGCCCAGCCCGCGGACGACCGCCACCGGGACGCCGGACAGCTTGCCCTTCGCGAGGTCGCCCGCCGCCGCGATCTCGTCGGCCAGCGCGACCACCGTGGCGTTGAGCGGGTTGCCGTAGGCGTCGGCGCCGCCGCGCAGGTCGTCCAGGGGCCGTACGCCGGACGCGCCGATGGCGACGTCGGTGAGGCCGTGCCGCCAGGGCCGGCCGAACGTGTCGGAGACGATCACCCCGACCCGTACGCCGAGCCGGTCGCGCAGCCCGCGGCGGATCCGGCCCGCCGAGGCGTCCGGGTCCTCGGGGAGCAGCAGCACGGTGCCGGGGGCGGTGTTGGAGGCGTCCACGCCGGCCGCGGCCATGACGAAGCCGTGCCGCGTCTGCGCGATCACCGTGTCGCCGCGCCGCGCGACCACGCGCTGCGTCTCCTCCTCGATCGCGGCCGTACGGCTGTCGCGCGGCGGCGCTCCGCGCCCCGCCGCCGTCGCGCCTGGTGTGTGCGGGGGCGCTCCGCCGCCGTTCCACGCCGCACCGGCGCCGCTTCGGCGGATCCGGCCCTCGGCCTTGCTCACGATCTTGGAGGTCACGACCAGGATGTCGCCGTCCTCCAGGGCGGGCGCGGCCTCGGCCACGAGCAGCGCGATGTCGTCGCCGGGCGCGACCTCGGGCATGCCGGTGACGCCGCTTACGGTGATATGGGTCATGAACTGCCTCGATGCGTCGTGGATCGGGTCACGGGAGGGACGTCACCGGAGGGATTCGGCCAGGGCGAGGGCCGCGGCGGCGATGTCCCTTGTCGCGCCGGGGTCGCTCATCAGGAGCGGACGCGCCTCCACCGCCACGCCGTCGAGCGCGACTCCCTTGTCCTCCTCGGCGACCAGCCAGCCGTCGAGCAGCGCCGATCCGTACAGTTCGAGCACGGCCTGGGCGCTCGTCTCGACGCCGATCGCCGTCAGGCAGGCGTCGGCCATGCCGCGCACCGGAGCGCCGCCGATGATGGGGGAGACGCCGACGACCGTCTTGTCCTCCAGCGCCGCCCGGATGCCCGGGACCTGCAGGATCGTGCCGATGCTGACGACCGGGTTGGACGGCGGGAGGATCACGAGGTCGGCGTCGCGGATCGCGTCGAGCACCCCGGGGGCCGGGCGGGCCTCGTCGGCGCCGACGAGCACGATCTGCTCGGCCGGCACGGACGCGCGCAGCCGCACCCACCACTCCTGGAAGTGGACGGCCCGCCGGCCCGCGTCGTCGGCGATCACCACATGGGTCTCGGTGCGGTCGTCCGACATCGGCAGCAGCCGTACGCCGGGCCGCCATCGGTCGCACAGGGCCTCGGTCACCTGAGAGAGGGGATAACCGGCGGCCAGCATCTGGGTGCGGATGATGTGGGTGGCGAAGTCGCGGTCGCCGAGGCCGAACCACTGCGGCTCCATGCCGTACGCGGCGAGTTCCTCCTTCACCGTGAACGTTTCGCCGGCCCGGCCCCAGCCCTGCTCCTCGTTGATGCCGCCGCCCAGGGTGTACATGACGGTGTCGAGATCGGGGCATACCCGCAGCCCGAAAAGGGTGATGTCGTCGCCGGTGTTGCCGATGACGGTGATCTCCGAACCGGGCGCCGCAGCCTTGAGACCTCGGAGGAAGCGGGCGCCGCCGATACCTCCGGCGAGGGACACGATGCGCATGCCGCCAGTCTTCCATCGGGCGGCGGGCGGGCCTCCCACCCCACCCCACATACTGCGATAACCAGCGAAATGTAGTGTGTGTCTGGCTTGTGAGGTTCTTGGGACTGCCGACACTTAAGTCCAGCATGTGCAAAACTTCCCCGAGGGCCATCTGGACCGTTGGGGGTAGCTGTGCTGAAGGTCGATACCGACCGGCTCAGAGAGCCGGCCGCGTGGACGATGCTCGCGGTGGTGATCACAAGCGTTCTCGTGGGTGTCGCGCGGTTACTCATCAGCTCCTCCTCGCTCGGCGGCACGTTCGGCGTACGCGCGGCCACGAGCCTGCACACCCTCGCCTCCCCCCTGTCGACCGCGCTCGCGGCCGGCGCGGTGCTGCTCGTGGCCAAGGCGGGCGCCCCGACGCCCCGGGCCCGCCTGGTGGCGCTGGGCGCGGCCGGGTCGCTGGGCCTCGGCGTCGTCTTCGGCGTGATCGGCGTGCTGGGCGTCCTCGTGGGCGACCTACCGACCTTCCGCGACCGGTTCGAATACCTGATCACCGGCCTGCCGATGCTCGCTCTCGCCGTCTTCGGGGCGCTGTTCGCGATGAGCACGGCCGCCGCCCTCCAGTCCGCGCAGCGGCCCGCGGGCGACTTCTTCGGCCGGCGCGACGACGCCTATCCGCCCCGGCCGAACGTCCCGGCGCTGCCGCAGGGGTACGGCGACGCCCAGGGCCGCCCGTCGTCCTACGGACAGCCGCAGGCACAGGCACAGGGCGCCCCGGTCGTCAACGGCGCGGTTCCCAACGGCGTCGTTCCCAACGGCGCGGCCCACAACGGCGCGGTTCCCAACGGCGCGGCCCACAACGGCATGCCCGCCGACCGGCAGCAGGGCCCGGTTCAACACGGTTCCGGCGGGCCGGGTGAGCAGGGCCACGGTCCGCAGGCGTACGGCCAGCACGGTCCCGGCCAGCACGGTCCCGGTCAGCAGGGCCAGCACGGTCCGGGCCAGCACGGGCAGGGTCAGCAGCCGGTCGCCCACAACGTCCACGGCGAGCCCGACCAGGGCCGGCAGAACGGCGCGCAGGACCCCCACCACTCCGGCCAGCCGCCCTTCGGCGAGCACGTCGCTCAGCACGCGGGTCAGCACGCCGGGATGTCCGCGCCGGGCGGCGGCCCCGTCCAGGCCCCGGCGTACGGCGATCCCCAGACGCAGCAGGCCCAGCACGCCCAGCAGGCACCGGCGGCGCAGCAGGGTGGTCCCGCCCATCCCCAGCCCACGACGGCCGCGGAGCACCACTACGGCCAGGAGTCGTACGCTCCGCAGGACCGGCCGCACGCGTCCTACTCCCAGGAACGCGGCGGCCAGGGCGCCTTCGGCCAGGAGCGGCCGCAGGACGTCTACGGCCAGGAGCACCCGCGCGAGCCGTACGGCGCGGCTCCGGGGCAGGGCGACGCCTACGAGCCCCAGGCCGCTTACAACCCCGCCGCGACCGCCCCGCAGCCTCCGCTGTTCGGCCAGCCCGGCACACCGGCCGCTCCCCAGGGCCAGGCACAGGGTCAGGCGGCACAGTCCCAGGCGCAGGGCCGGCAGCCGTGGCAGGCCGAGCAGCAGGCCCGGTCGTCGATGCAGGACGTCCAGACCGGCGCGCACTACTCCGACTACGGCGCGCCGGGCCACCAGCAGGAGCAGCCCTCCACCGGCCAGTACGCGGGCCAGCCCGAGAGCGGGCGGTACGGCGGGCAGCCGGAGGCCGCCCCCTACGGCCGGCAGCCCGGCGGTGCCTCCTACGACCGGCAGCCCGAGGGCGGCTCCTACGGCCGGCACAGCGACAACGGCGGCTACGGTCAGCAGGGCGACAACGGAGCCTACGGTCAGCAGCCGGGCGGTGCCTCCCACGGCCACCAGGGCGACGGCGGCTCCTACGGCCGTCAGGGCGACAACGCCGCCTATGGTCAGCAGGGCGACAACGGAGCCTACGGCAGTCAGCCGGAGGCCCTCCCCGCGCACCAGCGCACCGACTACTCCGCGCCGCCGCAGGGCCCGGTGTTCGACCAGTACGGCTACGCCGGTCAGCAGAGCGAGACCGGCGGCTACGGCCGCTTCCCCAACCCGCCGGAAGGCCCCGGCTTCCCCCCGGCCGGCGCCGAAGGCAGGCCGTACGAGCCGGAGCAGCCGTACGGCCACTCCGGCTACTCCGGCTCCGAGTTCGCCCCGCAGCCCGCCGAGCACGCGGCGGGCGGCCCGGCCTTCGACGCTCCCCCCGCGTACGAGAGCCCGGCCGACCCGAGGGAACAGCAGCTCGCGCAGGCCTACCAGCAGGCGCAGAGCTACCAGAAGATCGCCCTGCCGGACCACCCCACCGGTCCGCAGGACCTGCCCGAGTACTACGACAACCCGCTCGGCCACCCCCAGAGCTCCGAGCCCGCGCCGTTCCAGGCCCCGCCGCCGGGCGCCGCCGAGCAGACCCTGCGCTTCGACCCCTCCGGCTACCGCGGTGACCCGCTCACCGACCCGCTCCGGAGGGAGGAGCCCATCGACCCGACGGCGATTTACACCCCCGACAGGTCGCAGGCAAAGTATGAGGAAGGTTCCGCCCCCGATCAGGCAGGCCGCGGAACCGACCCCAACCTCCCTTGGTATGGTTCCGAACGCTGACAGGACCGAACAACGGGGCATACGAACCGGGGCAAGCAGGTCTTTCCCCGGGTATCGTTATGCCGCTTGACGCCACACGCGCCACGCGCGTGTAATTACAGACATGTTGTTACGCCTTCCCAACGGTGGGTATGGGGCAGGCGTTTTTATGGGGGGCCTCATGTGGGCGGGCGAGCGACAGGGAGGTGTGCAATGACCGAGCTGGTCATGGCACAGGCGCTCGATGGTGAAGATCTTGGGTGGCAGGAACGCGCCCTGTGCGCGCAGACCGATCCTGAGGCGTTCTTTCCTGAGAAGGGCGGCTCCACCAGGGAAGCCAAGAAGGTGTGCCGTTCGTGCGAGGTTCGTGCGGAGTGCCTTGAGTACGCGCTTCAGCATGACGAGCGTTTCGGCATCTGGGGCGGTCTGTCCGAGCGCGAGCGACGCAAGATGAAGCGCCAGGCCGTCTGAGGACGCGAACGGGGCCGCGCGCTCGGCGCGCGGCCCCGCGTTCATGTCCGGCGGCGTTCGTCTGCAACATGATTGAGGTCGGGTAATGCCCGCGTACGGTCCTCCGAATGGTCCTCCGTACGGGGTCCGGCGGGGTTCGTTACCGGTGGTTCGTCCCGCGATCCGCGTCAGTGGGGTTTCTCCGAAGTTCGTGCTGACATCCTGTTTCGCCTGGATGTGATCGGGTGAGTCCGGGTTGCCGTATCGTGGTCGGCGCTCAGCCGTACGACCCCCTTAGGACTCGACGTGCACTCGGTGACCGCGATCGTCGTCGCTCACGACGGCGCCCGCTGGCTCAAGGAGACGCTGGCGGCGTTGCCGCGCCAGACCCGGCCTCTCGACCGTGTCGTCGGTGTCGACAACGGCAGCCGCGACGGCAGCGCGAAGCTGCTGACCGAGGCCTTCGGCTCACACAACGTGCTGACCATGCCGAGGTCCACCGGATTCGGCGAGGCCGTCCACGAGGTGCTGCGGCGGCTGCCGCCCGCGCCCGGCCAGGAGTGGGTCTGGCTGCTCCACGACGACTGCGCTCCCGACGCGAACGCGCTGCAGGCCCTGCTGTGGGCCGCCGAGCAGGACCCGAAGGCCGCGATCCTCGGCCCCAAGCTGCGTGACTGGCTCGACCGGCGGGTGCTGCTGGAGATGGGCGTGACCGTCAGCAGGTCCGGACGGCGCGACACCGGCCTGGAGCCGAGGGAGTACGACCAGGGCCAGCACGACGAGATCGCCGACGTCCTGTCGGTCTCCACGGCGGGCATGCTCATCCGCAGGGACGTCTGGGACGAGTTGTCCGGCCTCGACACCGGCCTGCCGCTGTTCCGCGACGACCTCGACCTGTGCTGGCGCGCCCGCGCGGCGGGACACCGCGTGCTCAACGTGAGCGACGCGGTGGCCTGGCACGCCGAGGCGTCCGCGCGGCGGCGCCGCCGCATCGCCACGAGCGAGGAGCACCCGCGCAGGCTCGACCGGCGCAACGGCCTGTTCGTCCTGATGGCGAACCTCCCGTTCGGCGCGTTCGCGCGATCGGTGGTGCGCAACGTCTTCGGGTCGGCGCTGCGGGCCCTGCTGTTCCTGCTGGCCAAGCAGCCGGCCAACGCCCTGGACGAACTGGCCGCGCTCGGCTCGGTCCTCGGCCATCCTTGGCGTCTGCTGCGGGCCCGCAAGGCGCGGAGGAACGGCAGGAAGCAGAGCTGGCCCGCGATCAGGCGCAAGCTCACCCCGCCAGGCGCCGCGCTGCGCCGGCTCGCCGACATGGTGCAGGGCTTCCTGGCCGGGACGGGCCCGGTCGACTCGGCGGGCCGCCACCACGCCGCCGCCGACACGGGGGAGGAGGACGGCGACGAACTGCTCACCGACTCCGGTGGCGTCCAGCGCCTGCTGAGCAGCCCCGGAGTGGTGCTCTGCCTGATCCTGGCCGCGATCACGCTGGCCGCCGAACGGACGCTGCTGCCGGACGGCCTGCTCGGCGGCGGCGCGCTGGTGCCGGTCACCGGCGGCGCGGCCGACCTCTGGCGGCTCTACGTCGAGGACCACCACGCCGCCGGGCTCGGCTCCGGCACCTGGGCTCCGCCGTACGTCGCCGTGCTGGCCGGCCTGTCGGCGCTCGCGCTCGGCAAGACGTGGCTGGTCGTCGGCGTGCTGCTGCTCGCCTGCGTGCCGCTGGCCGGGCTCTCGGCGTACGCCGCGACGAAGCGGATGATCCCCTACACCCCGGCGCGGGTCTGGCTGGCCGCCACCTACGCGCTGCTGCCGGTCACGACGGGCGTGGTGTCCGGCGGACGGCTCGGCACCGCGATCGTGATCGTGCTGCTGCCCGTCTACGCGGCGCTCGCCATCCGGGTGATGGCCGGGTCGAGCCGGGCCGCCTGGGGGTTCGGCCTGCTCCTGGCCGTGGGCACGGCCTTCGTCCCGCTCGTGTACGTGCTGGTGGCGATCCTCGGCGGCCTCGCCGCGGTGTCGTTCGGCGGCATCCGCAGGGGAGTCAGAAGATCGCTCGCGATCGGCCTCGGCACCCCGGTCGTCCTGCTGTTCCCCTGGCTGGTCCAGATCGCTCAGGAGCCGGGGCGCATCCTGCTGGAGTCCGGCCTGCACGATCCCCGGCTCTCCGACCCCCGGCTCGCCGCGGAGTCGCTGCTCATGCTGAGCCCCGGCGGCCCTGGCGTGCCGCCCGTGTGGGCGACGGCCGGCCTGGTCGCGGTGGCGCTGGCCGCCCTGCTGCTGCGGCGTCACCAGATGGTCGTCGCGATCGGCTGGGGCGTCATGCTCTTCGGCCTGCTGGTGGCGATCGTGGTCAGCCGGATCACCGTCCACGTGGGAGGGGTCATCGGGGAGGCCGCCGGAGGAGCCGTCCCCGTCTGGCCCGGCGTGCCGCTGGCGTTCGCGGCGACCGGTCTGCTGGTCGCGGCGGCGCACCCCGCGCACCGGATCACCGAGTTCCGCGCCGCCCGGGGGCTGCGCCGCCTGGGCGCGATGCTCATCGTCGTGGTCGCCTTCGCCACCCCGCTGGCCGCCGCCGGGCTGTGGGTCGCCCGGGGCGCGGACGGCCCGCTCCGGCACGACGTGACCGATCCCGTGCCGCTGCTCGCCGCGGTCGAGTCGGCGCCGGGAGAGGGCACGCTGCTGCTGCGGTCCAGGGGCGGCGAGGTCGGCTACACACTGCTGCCCGGCCGGGGGCCGCTGATCGGCGAGTCCGACCTAGAACCGCTGGGGGAGACGAGGACCCGCTTCGGGGCGGCGGTCGCCGGGCTCGCGTCCGGGCGGGGCGGCGAGTACGCGCGGACGCTCGCGTCCTTCGGCGTCCGCTTCGTGTCGGTGCCCGCCCCGGTGGACCCCGCGCTGCAACGGGCGCTCGACTCCGAGCCCGCCCTGGCCAGGAGGAGCCTGTCGGAGGCGGGCGGCCTGTGGCGCATGTCTGGTCAGGTCACGGTGCCGCCGCCCGCGGCGCCCGCGAGCGCCCTGCACCGTGGCTGGCTGTGGGCGCAGGGCGCGCTGCTCGTGCTCGTGCTCGTGCTGGCCTCGCCCGGCGCCCGTACGACGGAGCCCGACGGTGACTACGCCGACGCTCCGGCCGAGGAGGGGACGCGGGGCCGCCGCCGGGCCCGGGACGACAAGTCCCGGAACGACAGGGGCCGGGACGGCAAGGGCCGGAACGACAAGGGCAGGGAAGAAACGGTGCCCGCGTGAGACGACTGATCGAGAACCGCTTCGGCCTGCTCGCCCTCGTGCTGATCGCGTCGGGCGCGCTCTTCGGCGTGGCCTTCGTCAGCAGGCCCGCGCCGGTGACCCAGGTGCGGCCGCAGGCCGTCAGGGCGCCCGTCGAGTCGGTCACGGCCGTGTGTCCGGCTCCGGCGGGCAGCAGGGTGAGCGTGATCACCCCGCCCGGCGCCGGTGGACCCGGGAGTGCCACCCTGTCGGCGATCGCCGCACCGGACGCGAAGGGCACGGAGGGAAAGGACCCAACGGGGAAGGACCCGGGGGAGAAGGACGCCGTCATCGACCGGCCGGGCCTGCTGTGGCAGCGGGAGATCGCCTCCGGAGGCGGCCCTCTCATGGTCGACGCCACCGGCTCGATGGCCGCCGGGCTGGAGAGCGCGCAGACCGCCAGGGAGACCTCGGGCGCCCAGCGGGGCCTCGCCGGGGTGCGCTGCGTCGAGCCGGGCGCCGACACATGGTTCATCGGGCCGGGACCCGCCGCGGCCGAGATGACCCTCTACCTCGCCAACCCCGACTCCGCCCCGGCCGACATCACGTTCATGGTCTACTCGGGCGAGGGCCCGGTGCTGAGCGAGCGCGGCAACGGCGCGGTCGTCAAGCCCGGCGGGCACCGTGTGATCAGGCTGCGCGACCTGGCGCCGTCTCCGCTGATCATGGCGTTGCGGGTGAGCACCCGCAGCGGCCGGGTGGCCGCCGCCGTCAAGGCCGTGCTCGGGGAGGGCCGGGGCGCCGACTGGCTGCCCGTCGCCGCCGCCCCCGCCACCCGGGTCGTCGTCCCCGGCATCCCCGGCACCGCGGGGAAGCGCGAACTGTACGTCGCCGCGCCGGGGGAGCGCGACACGGTCGTACGGATCAAGGCGGTGCTGGAGGACGGCTCCTACGCGCTGAAGAACAAGGAGACGATCGAGGTCCCGGCCGGCTCGACGGCCTCACTCGACCTGTCCACCGGCATCGGCGGGCAGCCCGCCGCGCTGGTGCTGGAGTCGGACGTGCCGATCGTGGCGGGTCTGAAGATCACCGGAACCGGCACCCGGCAGGACGTCGCCTTCACTGCCGGCGCCGAATCCATCGATCTCGGCAGCGTCGTGGCGGACGCCCAGGCGACGGGAGGCAAGCAGGTCTCGCGGCTGGTGCTGTCGGCGCCCTTCGCCCCCGCCACCGTGGAGGTGCGGCTGCTGCCCGCCAAGGGAGAGGCGCCGGCCCCCATCGAGGTGAAGCTGGCCGCGGCCCACACCCAGGAGATCAGGCTCACGCCGCGTGGGAGCAAGGACGCCTTCAGCGTCGTCGTGCGTCCGCTGCCCGGCTCCGGCCAGGTGTACGGCGGCCGCGTCCTGGACGAGGCGACCAAGGACGGCCAGCTGGTCACCGCGCAGCCGCTCGCCGTGGGCCGCATCTGGGCCCTGGTGCCCCCGGCCGTCGACGCACCGGGAGTCGTCCTCCCCTGAGGCCCTCCCGAACGATCTCCCCGGAACGGCGGCGGTCCCGGCTCCCGGCACGGGGTCCCGGGCGGTCCCGGCGGTGTCTCAGTGGCGGTCGTCGTAGCCGGGGTCGATCGTCTCCGGCGTGAGGCCCAGCAGGCTCGCCACCTGCTCGACCACCACGTCCAGCACGAGCGTGCCGAGCGTGTCCCGGTCGCGGGCCCGCGCTTCGAGCGGCCTGCGATACAGGACGACGGTCGCGGGGTCGTCCCCGGAGGCCGAGTCCGCCCGTCCCAGCGGGATCGGGTCCGACGACAACCGGGCGGGGCCGTCCACCAGCTCGTCGGCCGGCGGCACCTCCTCGACGGCGAACTCGACGGACGCGAGCTGAGCGCCCCACCGGGGCTTGAGCCGGTCGACCGCGTCGAGCACCAGGTCGTCGAAACGCTCCCCGCGGGACTTGGCGATGGGAACGTGCGAGGGCGCGAGTGGGCCGCGCATCCCGCGACCGTGCCGGTCGCGCCGGCGTACCCGCCGCCGGGGGTCCGGCCTGTCACCGCTCCGATCGCTCACGGAGTCAGCTTAAGGCGTGACCGGCGTGATCCGAGGGACACCGCCTGAGCACCTTCCGCAGGTACGACGGACTGCGCGGCGTTGTGTCCGCTTTGCCCGGCAATCTCATGAGGACTTCTCAGAACGCTGAATTGTGGCGACACGCTCGATAAGAGCGGCGGGGTGGTGGCAATGTGAACGCGGACCGGATACGGTCCCTCCGTGAGCCCCGTCCGCAGCTGTTCCCGTACCGCCTGCAGGCAGCCTGCCGTCTTCACACTCACGTATGTCTACGCCGACTCGACCGCCGTACTCGGCCCTCTGGCGACGTACGTCGAGCCCCATTGCTACGACCTGTGCGCGGAGCACGCGGAACGGCTCACCGCGCCCAGGGGCTGGGAGGTCGTGCGCCTTCCGTCCGAGGCCGCGTCCCCGAGCGGAGACGACCTGGAGGCGCTGGCGAACGCGGTCCGCGAGGCCGCCCGCCCCGCCCCCGCCGCGGGAGAGCCGGTCGGCCAGGCGGTCGAGGTGGGACGCCGGGGCCATCTGCGCGTGCTCAAGTCGGCGCAGCCCAATCGGGAGCGCTGAGGAAGCGCGATCAGACCCCGCGCGACGAGATCGCGCGCACCGCGTTGGATCGCCCGTTGTGGGGGCAATCAGGCGCTATAGGCTCAGGTGCGAAGACTTAACGACTTTTAGGGGCGTGCAGTGGCCGACCTCAGCAGGATCTTCAAGGCGTACGACGTGCGCGGTGTGGTGCCCGACGAGCTCGACGAGGAGATCGCGGAGGCCGTAGGGGCGGCGTTCGTGGAGCTGACCGGTGCGACGTCGGTGGTGATGGCTCACGACATGCGCACCTCCTCCGGCCCGCTGGCCGCGGCGTTCGCGCGGGGCGCGACCTCCCGGGGGGCCGACGTCGTCAACGCCGGCCTCGGCTCGACCGACATGCTCTACTACGCCAGCGGCAGCCTGAACCTGCCGGGCGTGATGTTCACCGCGAGCCACAACCCGGCCAAGTACAACGGCATGAAGATGTGCCGCGCCGGGGCTGTTCCCGTGGGCACCGACACCGGGCTGCTGGAGATCCGCGACCGCGCGGCCGAGTTGCTCGACAGCGGGCTGGGCGGCACTCCCGGCGCGGGCACGGTGACGGAACGCAACCTGCTGGAGGGTTACGCCGCCCACCTCAAGACCCTGGTCGACCTGTCGGGCATCCGCCCGCTGAAGGTGGTCGTAGACGCCGGCAACGGGATGGGCGGCTACACGGTCCCCGAGGTCTTCAAGGGCCTGCCGATCGAGCTGACCCCGCTCTACTTCGAGCTCGACGGCAGCTTCCCCAACCACGAGGCCAACCCGATCGAGCCGGAGAACCTGCGCGACCTGCAGAAGGCGGTCGTCGCGCAGGGCGCCGACATCGGCATCGCCTTCGACGGCGACGCCGACCGCTGCTGGGTCATCGACGAGCGGGGCGAGTCGGTGCCGCCGTCCACGATCACGGCGCTGGTCGCGGTGCGCGAGCTGGCCAAGGACCCCGGCGCCACGGTCATCCACAACCTGATCACGTCGAAGGGCGTGCCGGAGATCGTCGCCGAGCACGGCGGCAGGCCGGTCCGCACCCGCGTCGGCCACTCGTTCATCAAGGCCGAGATGGCCCGCACCGGCGCGGTCTTCGGCGGCGAGCACTCGGCCCACTACTACTTCCGCGACTTCTGGTTCGCCGACTCCGGCATGCTGGCCGCGCTGCACGTGCTGGCCGCGCTGGGCGAGCAGGACCGGCCGCTCTCGGAGGTGCTCTCGCGCTACTCGCGCTACGCCGCCTCCGGAGAGATCAACAGCAGGGTCGAGGACCAGGCGGCGGCCCTGGCCCGAGTACGGGAGACCTTCGCGGCGCGGGAGGGTGTTACCTTCGACGAGCTGGACGGACTCACCGTCAGCGGTCCGGACTGGTGGTTCAACCTGCGTCCGTCGAACACCGAGCCGCTGCTGCGGCTCAACGCGGAGGCCTCGGACGAGGAGAAGGTCGCCGCCGTCCGCGACGAAGTGCTCGCCGTCGTAAGGAGCTGACGAGTTGAAGATCGACGACTGGCTGCTGGACATCCTCGCGTGCCCGGCGTGCAAGTCCCCCCTCCGCGCGGTGCCGGAGGCGGACGAGCTGGCGTGCTCCTCCGAGTCGTGCGGCCTGGTCTATCCGGTGCGTGACGACATCCCGGTCCTCCTCGTCGACGAGGCCCGCCGGGCATGACCGGCGCCGGTGGGGCCCGGTTCGAGCCCGACCGGCTCGACGACCAGGCGTACCTGGTGGAGGGCGACCCCTCCGGAGTGCTCCGCACGGTGGCCTCCTCGGCCGCCGAGGTGCGCACGGCGTACCGGGCGGCCGTGGAGAGCGGCCTCGCGCGGATCGGCCGCGACGGACGTCCGCGGGCGATCGTGGTGGCGGGCATGGGCGCGAGCGGGCTCGCCGGCGAGGTGCTCGAAGCGCTGTGCCGGTACGGAGCCCCGGGTCCGGTCGTGACGGTGCGCGGCTACCGGCTGCCCGGCTGGGTCGGCGCCGCCGATCTCGTCGTGGCCGTCTCCCGCTCGGGGACGACCGAGGAGACCGTCGCCGTGACCGCCGAGGCCGTACGGCGCGGCTGCGGGCTCGTCGGCGTGGGCGCGCCGGACACGCCGCTGGCGGCCCTGGTCGCGCGGGCCGGCGGGCCGTACGTGCCGGTCGGCGGGGTGGCCGGGCAGCCCGAGGCGACCCTGTGGTCGCTGATGGTGCCGCCGATCCTCGCGGCGGCGGCGTTCGGGCTGGTCTCGGTGGCCGAGGACGAGTTCGAGTCGGTCGCGAGGCGGCTGGAGGACCTCGCGCACCGCTGCCGCCCGTCGAGCGAGTCGTTCATCAACCCCGGCAAGACGCTGGCCATGGAGCTGGCCGGCACGGTCCCGGTCGTCTGGGGCACCTCTCCGGTGGCCGCGGTGGCGGCCCACCTCCTGGCCGCCCGGCTCGGCGCGTACGCGGGATATCCCGCGATCTGGGGTGAGCTGCCCGAGGCGGCGCACAACCAGATCGGGACGTTCGACGGCCCCCTCGCCGGGCGTGACATCTTCGCCGACCCGTTCGCCGACGAGCCGGGAGGCGGCCCGCGGCTCCGCCTGTTCCTGCTGCGTGACGTGGAGGAACACCCGCAGGTGACCAGGTCCCGCACCGCCGCCGTACGGATGGCCGAGGACCGCGGGGTTCCGGTGTCGGAGATCACGGCCGACGGCGTGCGCCCGCTGGAGCGGCTCGCCGCCCTGGCCGGGTTGGTCGACTACGCGACTGTCTACCTTGCTCTCGGGTACGGGATCGACCCGGCGTCGGTGGCCGTATCCACGGAACTCCGGGCCCGGATTTCCCAATAGGGGCACTAGGATCGCTTCGGCCGGTAGATATGAGGAGTTCAACGTGAGTGCGGGTGGCGGTACCAAGGCGATCCTCGCGGCGCTCGGCGCCAATCTGGCGATCGCGGTGGCGAAGTTCGTGGCGTTCCTCTTCACCGGGTCGTCGTCCATGCTCGCCGAGTCGGTCCACTCCGTGGCCGACTCCGGCAACCAGGCGCTGCTGATAGTGGGCGGCAAGCGGGCCGCCAAGCGGAGTACCCGCAAGCACCCGTTCGGCTACGGGCGCGAGCGGTACTTCTACGCCTTCGTCGTTGCGGTGGTGCTGTTCACGATCGGCGCGCTGTTCTCGCTGTACGAGGGCTGGCACAAGATCGCCGACCCGCATCCGGTGGAGTCGCCGCAGTGGGCGTTCGGCGTGCTGATCTTCGCGATCGTCGCCGAGGGGTTCTCGTTCCGTACGGCGATCAGGGAGTCGAGGGAGCACAAGGGCAAGGAGTCCTGGGTGTCCTTCATCCGGCGGGCCAAGGCGCCCGAGCTGCCCGTCGTGCTGCTGGAGGACTTCGGCGCGCTGCTCGGCCTGGTCTTCGCGCTGTTCGGCGTCGCGATGGCGGCGATCACCGGCAACGGCATGTGGGACGGCGTGGGCAGCCTCGTGATCGGCCTGCTGCTCGCGGTGATCGCGGTGATCCTGGCCGTCGAGACCAAGTCGCTGCTGATCGGCGAGAGCGCGACTCCCGAGGTGGAGAAGAAGATCTGCGCGGCGCTCGAGTCGGCTCCCGAGGTCAGCCGGGTGATCCACCTGCGCACCCTGCACCTCGGCCCCGAGGAGTTGCTGGTCGCCGCCAAGATCGCGGTGGAGCACGACGACACCGCGAGCGAGGTGGCCCGGGGTATCGACGAGGCCGAACGGCGCATCCGCGAGGCCGTGCCGATGGCCCGCGTGATCTACCTGGAGCCGGACCTCTACCGGGCCGACGCCGCCTCGGCGCAGCCCGCCGGCGCGTGATCGTCTTTTCGCCCGGCCACTTTCCCACTGCGCACCGTGATTGAAATGTGATCCTGAGTCACTTCAACCTCTGTGGTACCGATCGGTAACTTTACTTGGGTATCCGACCGGTTCCCCCCTCCGGAGGTGACTCATGATTCAGCAGGGACGCGTGCGCTGGAAACGGTTCGCGCTCGTCTTCGTACCCGCGCTCGCGGTCGCCTCCGTGCTCGTCGGCGCGACCGCCGAGGGCGCCATCGGCGCGTCGTTCGTGGTCTCGGGCGACACGTTCAAGGTCTCCGCCGACAAGCTGCAGGGCCAGGGCTTCGTGCAGTACGGCAGCGTCACCGAGAACAAGAAGGGCCAGAAGATCCCCGTCGCGGTCTCCGGCATCCGGAAGGCCACCCTGACGAACATGTGCCAGAGCGTCTTGATGAAGTCGCCGGTCGGTGCCGTGACGCTCCGGATCACCGCAGGGACCGGCAAGGACCCGGTCACCGCCGAGAACATGATCGTCGACGCCTCACAGATCCAGGGCAACGCGGTCTTCACCGAGATCGAGGCCGGTCGTGACGCCAGCACGCTCGACCAGGTGCCGGAGGCGCAGGGCGCCGCGGGCATGTTCGGCCAGCAGGCGAGCGCGGTCTCCATCGAGAACTTCCGGCAGGTCTCCTGGTCGGTCAACGCGGCGACCTTCAAGCTGCCGGGGCTGAAGCTGACCGTCGAACCCGGCGAGCACGAGTGCTTCTGATGCGGAGGCCGGTCGAATTCCCCGGCGGGCGGCGATGAACGGATCCTGGCGGAGGTCCAGGCCGTTCTGGGGCGGCCTGCTGGTGCTGGCCGCGGGCCTGGAACTGCTGAGCATCCCGTTCGTGACGAAGGCCCTGCCGCTCGTCATCCAGTCGGGCACGGTCGGGGCCACCTACCTCGTCGCGCTCGTGCTGGTCATCCTGGGCCTGATGATCTGGCTCCAGCCCGGCCAGCGGGCCTTCCTCGGCGTGGTCGCCGTGCTGGTCTCGATCGCGTCGTTCGTGTACGCCAACCTGGGCGGCTTCCTGATCGGCATGCTGCTCGGCCTCGTGGGAGGCGCGCTCGCGGTCGCCTGGGCTCCGGGGGAGACGGCCCCCCGCGTCTCCGGCACGGACGCCGAGCCCTCCGGCGCGGCCGCTCCGCCCGCGTCCGCCGGCGGAGAGATCACCTTCACCACCCGCCGGGTGGTCGGCCGCGACGAGCACCTGCGGCCGGCGGACGTCCAAACCGGCCCGCGGACCCAGCCCCAGCCGCCCGTCGCCGAGCCCGACCCGCGAACCGACACGCAGGCCGAAACGAGGACCGAGCCTCAGCCGCCCGCTGCGTCGCCCACTGGGCCGCCCGCCGGAGACGGCCCTCAGGTCCTCGTCGGCCGCGTCCGCCCCACCTCCGGCTCGGAGGCCGGTGCGGGCAGCGGGTCCTCCGCGGGTTCCTCCTCTCCCGCCGCTGCTCCCACCGATGACGGGCGGGCGGAGGAGACCAGGGCCCGCTCCGGCCCCGAGCACGCGGGCCCGGACGGCGGCCAGGGCGACGGAGCCTTGGACGGCGACAGCGGTGACGGGGGTGACGGGGGTGCGCGGGCGGGTGACGAAGGGAGCGGGGGTCCGGATGCGGGGCCGGGTCCGGGTCCGGCGGGCAGGGCGCTGGCCATCGCGATGCTGCCCGTCCTCCTGGTGACGGGGACGGGCGTGCCGCATGCGGACCCCGGCGTGTCCGCCCAGCGCGGCGCCGTGTCCCGCGCCGCTCCCGCGGCCGCTCAGGGCACGGTGTCCGATGCCGGACCCCGGGGCGGGTCCGACGCGGTTGCTCGCGCGGTGCCGAGCCTGCTTCCCGGTGCCGTGCCCAGCGCCGTCTCCGATGTCGTCCCGGACGTCGTGCCCACGGTCGTGCCCACCGATCTGCCGGGAGCCCTGGGATCGGCGAACCCGCTGGCCCCCCTCACCGGGGGGCGGTCCCGCTCGCCCGGCGCGTCGCCGTCCCCGGGCGAGGACGACCAGGAGGGCCAGGCCCCGTCCGCCGGATCCGCGGGCGGTCAGACGAGGGTGGCGGTCGAGCCCGCCGCCGTCCGCGCCCCCTCCCTCACCATGACCGGCATGAAGTTCACCGGGGTGGTGGAGATGCCCACCGCGACCGGCACGGTCAAGATGCTCCGCTTCACCATGCACAAGGCCGTGCTGGAGCGGCCCGTGCAGACCATGGGCTCGACGACCCTGGTCGGCAGCACCTTCACCTTCGAGGGCGACGTCGTGATCTGCACGACGAAGATGACCGCGAAACTCCTCGGCGTGCCCCAGCAGTTCACCGCCGAGCACCCGAACATCCTGGTCCGGGCGCTCAAGCTGGTGCCGTCCCTGAACGTCCCGCTGACGATGACCGACGTCGTCAGCGAGCAGCCGTACGTCACGGCCGACTCCCTGCGTGCGGACGATCTGCACCTGGTGGTCGGCGCCTGAGCCGCCGGCACTGAGCCGTCTGCAACCGGGATCGCCGCCGCCGAAGTCAACGGTGCCGCAGCAGCCGCAGGGCCTTCTCCTTCTCGAAGTCCAGCGCCCGGCGCGGCGCCTGGATGCGGCCGATGCGCACCCCGAGGTCCCGTACGGCCTGGGCCACCGCGGGCTCGGACAGCGCCCGGAGCGCGAAGGCCAGTTCCGCCGGCGAGACGTCGAAGCGGCGTTCCAGGTCCACCGCCTGCCGCACCGCCTCGATCTCGTCCGGGCCGAAGCGCCGGTGGGCGCCCCTGTCGCGTACGGGCGGCAGCAGGCCGAGCGCCTCGCGGTAGCGCAGCATGCGGGGGGACATGCCGAGCCGCCGTGCCGCCTCGGTGATGCGCATCATGCCTCCGGTCCACGTGCCCGGTCTCCCACGCTAGACAGTCCCGGAGCCTTCCGGCACCCGCGGACGGCCAAATCTCACATTCTTGTGTCAGGTTCGCGCTCTTGCGTATGCGTCCCGAGTCCCGCGACGCCTAAACTCGCACCGACAGACAACGGAGAGGGACACACTCATGGACTTCAAGGTCGCCGACCTTGCGCTCGCGGAGTTCGGCCGCAAAGAGATCCGCCTCGCGGAGCACGAGATGCCGGGCCTCATGGCGACCCGGGAGGAGTACGCCGCGGCGCAGCCGCTGCGGGGTGCGAAGATCATGGGCTCGCTGCACATGACGATCCAGACCGCCGTGCTGATCGAGACGCTGGTCGCGCTGGGCGCCGACGTCCGCTGGGTGAGCTGCAACATCTTCTCCACCCAGGACCACGCCGCCGCCGCGGTGGTCGTCGGCCCGGACGGCACGGCCGACAACCCCTCCGGCGTCCCGGTCTTCGCCTGGAAGGGCGAGACGCTGGAGGAGTACTGGTGGTGCACCGAGCAGGCGCTCCGCTGGCCCGACGGCTCCGGCCCCAACATGATCCTCGACGACGGCGGCGACGCCACGCTGCTGGTGCACAAGGGCGTGGAGTTCGAGAAGGCCGGCGCGGTCCCGGTCGCCGGTGAGGACGACCCCGAGGAGTGGGCGGTCATCCTCGACACCCTCCGCCGCACGGTCTCCGGGGACAACTGGTGGACCCGCGTCGCCGAGGACATCAAGGGCGTCACCGAGGAGACCACGACCGGCGTGCACCGCCTGTACGAGATGCACAAGACCGGCGCGCTCCTCTTCCCGGCCATCAACGTCAACGACTCGGTGACCAAGTCGAAGTTCGACAACAAGTACGGCTGCCGCCACTCGGTGATCGACGGTCTCAACCGCGCCACCGACGTGCTGATCGGCGGCAAGGTCGCCGTGGTCTGCGGGTACGGCGACGTGGGCAAGGGCTGCGCCGACGCGCTGCGCGGCCAGGGCGCCCGGGTCATCGTCACCGAGATCGACCCGATCTGCGCGCTCCAGGCGGCGATGGACGGCTTCCAGGTCACCACCCTGGAGGAGGTCGTCGGCATCGCGGACATCTTCGTCACCTGCACCGGCAACTACGGCATCATCACCGCCGAGCACATGTCGCGGATGAAGCACCAGGCGATCGTGTCCAACATCGGCCACTTCGACAACGAGATCGACATGGCCGGCCTGGGCCGCATCGACGGCATCAAGAGGATCAACATCAAGCCGCAGGTCGACGAGTGGGTGTTCCCCGACGGGCACTCGATCATCGTGCTCGCCGAGGGCAGGCTGATGAACCTCGGGTGCGCCACCGGCCACCCCTCGTTCGTCATGTCGAACTCGTTCACCAACCAGGTCATCGCGCAGATCGAGCTGTTCACGAAGACCGACGAGTACCCGACCGGCGTGTACGTGCTGCCCAAGCACCTCGACGAGAAGGTCGCCCGCCTCCACCTCGACGCGCTCGGCGTGAAGCTGACCACGCTGAGCAAGAAGCAGGCGGAGTACATCGGCGTCGACGTCGAGGGCCCGTACAAGCCGGACCACTACCGCTACTGACGGCGGGACGGCCGTGGGGGCGCCGCGCCCCCACGGCCCCTGAGAAAGCCCGCACGAAGGCTCGCACGGAAGCCTGCAAGAAAGACGGAGGGCCGGCGTGATCCAGCCGGACATGGCCGAGGCCGGGGAGCGGCGCATCGAGTGGGCGGCCCGGTCGATGCCGGTCCTCCAGGCCATCGGCGCCGGGTTCGGCGCCGACCGGCCGCTCGACGGCCTGCGTATCGCCGCCTGCCTGCACGTTACGGCCGAGACGGCCGTGCTCATGGGCGCGCTGCGGCAGGGCGGCGCCGAGATCGCCCTGGCGGCCTCGAACCCCCTGTCCACGCAGGACGACGTCGCGGCGGCGCTGGGGGAGTACGGCATCGCCGTGCACGCCCGCGCCGGGGTGGACAGGGCGGCCTACTACCGGCACATCAACCAGGCGCTGGACATCGAGCCGCACGTCGTCCTCGACGACGGCTGCGACCTCGTCAACATCCTGCACACCGAGCGGGTCGGGCTTCTCGACGGCGTGATGGGCGGCTGCGAGGAGACCACCACCGGGATCATCCGGCTGCGCCAGATGGCCTCGGAGGGCGCGCTGCGCTTCCCGGTCGTCGCGGTCAACGACACCCGGACGAAGCGGATGTTCGACAACCGCTACGGCACCGGCCAGTCGACGCTCGACGGCATCATGCGGGCCACCAACGTGCTGCTCGCGGGCCGCACCGTCGTCGTCGCGGGCTTCGGCTTCTGCGGCAGGGGAGTCGCGGAGCGGGCCAAGGGCCTCGGCGCGCGGGTCGTCGTCACCGAGATCGACCCGGTCAAGGCCCTCGACGCCGCCCTGCAGGGCTACGACGTACGGCCGATGAGCCTGGCCGCCGAGATCGGCGACGTGTTCGTGACCGTCACCGGCAACCGCGACGTCATCCGCGCCGAGCACCTGGCCGCCATGAAGGACGGCGCCATCCTCGCGAACGCGGGCCACTTCGACGTCGAGATCGACGTGCGGGCGCTGGAGGGGATGGCCCGGGAGGCGCGCTTCGGCATCAGGCCCAACACCGACGAGTACGTCCTGGAGGACGGCCGCAGGCTGCTCCTGCTCGCCGAGGGCCGCCTGGTGAACCTGACCGCCGCCGAGGGCCACCCGGCGGCGGTGATGGACATGTCGTTCTCCGCCCAGGCCCTCACCGTCGCCTGGCTGGTCGAGGAGCCGTCCCGGCTGCCGCCCGGCGTCCACGACGTCCCGGCCGGCATCGACGTGGAGGTGGCCCGCCTGAAGCTCGCCGCCGCCGGGATCTCGATCGACGCGCTCACCGCCGAGCAGGAGGAGTATCTCCACTCCTGGCGGCTCGGGTCCTGACCCGCTCCCCGCCCCGCCCGCGCCGCCTAGGGCGTGCCTCCCGGGCCCCTCGCAGGGCGCGCCGGCACTACCCTGCCAGGGTGAGTGTGGATGTGTCGGTGGTCGTCCGTTATCGCAAGGCCGTCACGTACGGCGTACACGCGCTGCTCGGCGCGCTGGAGACCGCCAGGGCGGAATGCGATCTGCGGTTCGGCGTCACGGCCGAGGAGACCGCCGCGCACATCGCGGCGAGCACCGCCGATCGTGTCCTGGTGCTGTGGTCGTTCTACTCCCCGGACGCCGAGGCGATGGCCGCCGAACTGGCCGCCGTACGCGCTCTCGCCGACGACCCGCGCGTGCTGCACATCGCGGGTGGCGTCCACGCGACCGCGGAACCCCAGCAGGTCATCGACGCAGGCTGGGACCTCGCCGCGATCGGCGAGGGCGAGACGACGATCGTCGCCCTGGTCGAGGCGCTGCGCACGGACGCGCCGCTCACCACCGTGCCCGGCCTGGCGGTGCGCGACGCGGACGGCATGGCGCTGCGCACGCCGCCGGCGCCGCAGTTGCCGCTGGACGCCTTCCCGTCCTTCCCCGACCGCCGCCGCGCCTTCGGGCCCATCGAGATCACCCGTGGCTGCGCGTACACCTGCCGGTTCTGCCAGACGCCCTTCATGTTCGGGGGCAGGTTCCGGCACCGCGGCGTGGCGAGCGTGCGGGAGCACGTCCGGCGGATGGCCGCGCACGGCCTGCGTGACGTCCGGTTCATCACCCCCACCTCGCTCTCGTACGGCACGCAGGGGCCGGATCCGGCGCTCGACGCCGTCGAGGAGCTGCTGGCGGGCGTGAAGGAGGAACTGCCCGCCGGTGGCCGGGTGTTCTTCGGCAGCTTCCCCTCCGAGATCCGGCCCGAGCACGTCACGCCGGAGGCGATGCGGCTGCTGAAGCGGTACGTGGCGAACGACAACATCATCATCGGCGCGCAGTCGGGCTCCGACCGGGTGCTGGCCGCCGCCGGTCGCGGTCACGGCGCAGAACCGGTCCGCGACGCCGTCCGCATCGCCGCCGAGTTCGGCTTCCGGCCGAACGTCGACTTCATCTTCGGGCTGCCCGGCGAGTCGGCCGAGGACCAGGAGGCGTCTCTGCGGCTGGCCGCCGACCTCGCCGACCTCGGGGCGCGCATTCACACCCACACGTTCATGCCGCTGCCCGGCACGCCGTGGCGGGACGCCGAACCCGCGTTCATCCCGCTGGCCACCATGCGCGAACTGGACCGGCTCGCGCAGCGCGGCGACGCCTACGGGCACTGGCGCAAGCAGGCCGAGCACGCCGCACGGCTGGCCGAGACGGCCAAGGCCTATCCGCGCCGCACCCGGCGCCGTCGCACCACCGACCAGTGACGTACTGACGCGCGGCCGGGACGACTGTTCCGGACGGCCGGGACCGGTCAGGGGCCGCGCCGGTAACGATCAGGCGTTGCACAGGGCAGGGACGGGCCAGGTGCGGCTGCAATGGGAGGTATGCCGTTACTGCCGCACCGCCGCGCAGCCCGTCCGCTGGACGACCCCGTGCCGGTTCCTCCGGCGTTGCGTCCTCCGCGGGCTGCTGCCTGGTGGATCGTGCTGGCCGTCCTCCTGGTCGGTGCCGCCGCCGGCGGCACCTTGTGGTGGCTGCTGGCCGACCTGGCCCACCAGTCCGCCGGGCAATCCGTTCCCGGGGCCGGTAGCGCACGGGGGGAGATACTGCGTACCGCGCTGGCCGCCGGCGCCGGAGTCGGCGCCGCCATCACCCTCGCGCTGGCCTTCCGGCGGCAGAACCATCAGGAGCTGCACAGCTTCATCACCGCCCGGCACGCCGAGCGGGTGGCCACCGCCACCGAGCACGACGCCGCCGAACGCCGGGTCACCGACCTGTACACCAAGGCCGCCGAACAACTCGGTCACGACAGAGCCGCCGTACGTCTGGCCGGCCTGTACGCCCTTGAGCGTCTCGCGCAGGACAACCCCCTCCACCGGCAGACCATCGTCAATGTCATCTGCGCCTATCTACGCATGCCCTACGCCGCGCCGGAATCGGCCTCGGCTCGCGAGAACGAACGCAGGGCGGCGTTGCTGGCGGCCCGACGCCGCTACCGGGCCGCCCGTCTCGGCGCCCTCGCCGTTCCTGATCACGCACCCCGGCAGGAGACCGACCGGGAAGGCGAACTGCAGGTCCGCCTCACCGCTCAGCGCGTCCTCGCCGAGCACCTGCGTGACGACCGCCCTCTCAGCACCTGGGACGAGTCCCCGCCCAGCCCTCGGTACTGGGAGGGCATGCGACTCGACCTGACCGGGGCCACCCTGATCGATTTCGAGCTCACCCGTGCCCGTTTAACCGGCAGTTTCGACGGAGTCACCTTCTCCGGAAGGGCCGGATTCGATCTCGTCACCTTCTCCGGGGACGCCGGATTCGACAGGGTGACCTTCACCGGGGATGCCGATTTCGCTCGGGCGATCTTCTCCGGGGAGGCCAGGTTCGGCGGGGCGGCGTTCTCCCGGGGCGCCGCGGCCGACGATCAGACCTTCTTCACGACCTGGCAGAGCGGCGAAGCCTTCTCCGAGGCCACATTCACCGGTGCGAGGGCCACGCCTACGCGCGACCACGTGTGGCCGGACGGGTGGCATCTGGAAGTGGGCCTCGACGGCACCGGCTTTCTGGTCGCCGACAGCGCGGCTGGAGAACCGAGCGGGAATACCTGATCGCCGACAACGCCGAACCAGCCCGGCGCCGCGACCGTGGCGGCCGGGACGACACGGAGGCGGGCACCGTCGGTGTGACCTCTCCCTCAACACACCGGCGGCGCCCGCCTCAACCCCACTGCAGGATGCCCCATGACCTGCAATTGCCACAGGTGCCCCCCAATCGCGGGTCTACACCTAAATCGGCGGAACAAATCCACCGGATGTCGTCGCAGACCCTTCCGGCGCCTCTCCCAGAGGCGCGGCAGGCGCGGGCGGCCGCACTCCCGCACCCTGGCTGACCAGGGGAGATTCCGCGTGCGTGCCGTACACGCGCGGGCCGTACCTCTGCGCGCCGTACCGCGCGCGATTCTCGCGAATCGCGGCGAGCCGCGCCTCCTCGCGGCGCCTGCGCTCGGCCAGCACAGCGGCCAGATAGGCGTACGGCGGGACGCCGGGCGGGGGCGGCGGCGCGATGCGGGCGCTCACCTGACCGGCCACCCGCATCCCCATCTCCTCCCGCATCGGCGGGCTGAGCTGGTGCCACCGGACGAGGTACTGCCGGGCGGTGGCGGCGAGTTCGCCGGACAGGCCGGAAAGCTCCAGCGTGGCCGCCCAGGACGCCAGAGCCGGCGGCATCTCGGGGGGCGGGGTCTCGCCCGGCCCGCGCTCACCGATGACAATCGTCCCGGCGAACACGTCGCCCAGGCGTTTGCCGCGCGGGTTCAGCAGCGAGGTGATGAGCGCCGGGGCGCCGAACAACGGCGTCCAGAACTCCAGGAACCCGGCGAGCCCGCGGAACAGCGCCTGCCGGAAGCGTTCCGGCCCGCCGTCGTCGCTCACCACCCGCAGGCCCAGCGCGAGCTTGCCCAGTGAGCGGCCCCGGGTGAGCGTCTCGGACGCGACCGGGTAGCCCACCGTGACGAGCACCGTGAACAGGATGAGCAGCGCGACGGACAGCGAGTCGTCGGTCAGCGACGAGGCGTGGGAGACCAGCACGGACGCCACGATGATCACGGTCCACTGCACGACGAAGTCGATCAGGAAGGCCAGGGCGCGGCTGGGCAGCTGGGCCACGCGGACCTCGACGACGACGGCCTCACCGGTCACGACTTCGGACACACTGCGCACCCTACTGCGCCGTGGTCGATAGGGTCCGATCCGTGGACATCGATGCGTTCGTCGCCGCGAGCAAGCCGTCCTGGGACCGGCTGGACGACCTCGTACGGCGGCGGCGCACGCTGCGCGGCGCGGAGATCGACGAACTGGTGGAGCTCTACCAGCAGGCGGCCACGCACCTGTCCATCGTCCGGTCGGCGTCGACCGACGCGCTGCTCGCCGGTCGCCTGTCGTCGCTGGTCGCGCGGGCGCGCTCGGCCGTCACCGGCGCCCACAGCCCGGCCTGGCGGGAGGTGGTCCGCTTCTTCACCGTGTCGTTCCCGGTCGTCGCCTACCGGGCCCGGCGCTGGTGGATCGGCGCCACGGTCGCCTCTCTCGTCGTGGCGTACGTCATGGGCGTGTGGGTGGCGACCGACCCGGCGGTGCAGGGCGTCGTCGGCACGCCGGAGGAGATCCGGCAGATCGTCGAGCACGACTTCGCCGACTACTACTCCGAGAACCCGGCGGCGTCCTTCGCCGGCCACGTGTGGCTCAACAACGCCTGGCTGTCCATGCAGGTGGTGGTGTCGGCGATCCTGCTCGGCCTGCCCATCCCGTGGATCCTGTGGCAGAACGCGGCCAACGTCGGGGTGCTCGGCGGCCTGATGCACGCCCACGACAGGGCCGACGTGTTCTGGGGGCTGATCCTGCCGCACGGCATGCTGGAACTCACCGCGGTGTTCCTGGCGGCGGGAGCGGGCATGCGGCTCGGCTGGACGGTCGTCGACCCCGGCCCGAGGCGGCGGGCGGAGGCGCTGGCCGAGCAGGGCAGGGCCGTGATGAGCGTCGCGCTCGGCCTGGTCGTGGTGCTGTTCGTCTCCGGGCTCATCGAGGCGGGGGTCACCCCTTCGGGCCTGCCGACCTGGGCGCGCATCGCCATCGGCGCGCTCGCGGAGGCGCTGTTCCTCACGTACGTCGTCGTCTTCGGCCGCCGGGCGGAGCGCCGGAACGAGACGGGGGACATCGAACGCGCCCCCGACCTGGCCCCCACGGCCTGACGGGTCACAGCCGGCCGGCGGCCTTGAGCGCGAGGTAGGCGTCGGCGAGCGCGGGGGCGATGTCCTCGGGCAGGGCGTCGACGACCTCCACACCCTGGCGGCGCAGCGTCGCCGTGACCTCGCGCCGCTCGCCGCGCAGCCGCTCCGCCGCCGCGGCGTCGTACACCGCCTCGGCGGTGCCCCGGCCCGCCGCCATCTCGGCCACCCGCGGATCGGCCACCGCGGCGACCAGGACCAGGTGACGCGCCGACAACCGCGGCAGCACGGGCAGCAGCCCTTCTTCCATGGCCGCCGTGTTCAGGTCGGTCAGCAGCACCACCAGGCAGCGGCGCCGGGCCCGGGACAGCACGGCCGCCGCCATCCCGGCCGCGTCGGACTCGACCAGCTCCGCCTCGATCGGCGCCATCGCGTTCACCATCGACGACAGCAGTTCGGTGCGTGACGCGCCGGACACCTGCGCCCGTACGGCCCGGTCGTAGGCGAGGAAGTCCACCCGGTCGCCGGCCCGCGCGGCGAGGGCGGCGAGGAGCAGCGCGGCGTCCATCGACCAGTCCAGCCGCGGCCATCCGGCGGCCCCCGAACCGGCACCCGAACCGGCCCCCGGACCTCGTGCCGGACCGGGCCCCGAACGGGTTTCCGGACCTCGTCCCGGGCCCGGCCCCGCGTCCGCCTCCGAGCCTGGCGCCCCGGAGTCCGCCCCGGAGTCCGGCGCGAAGCCCGGCCCGAAGCCCGGCCCGAAGCCCGGTGGCGCCGTCCCGATCCGGCCGGCCGAGGTGCGGCCGGTGTCGAGCACGATCAGCACGCGGCGGTCGCGCTCCGGCCGCCAGGTGCGCACGACGACGTCGCTGCGCCGGGCGCTCGCCCGCCAGTCGATGGAGCGGACGTCGTCGCCGACCACGTACTCGCGCAACGAGTCGAACTCGGTGCCCTGGCCGCGCACCAGCGCGGGGTGCCGTCCGTCCAGCTCGCGGAGGCGGGCCAGCCGCGCCGGCAGATGCCTGCGGCTGAGGAACGGCGGCAGCACCCGCACGGTCCACGGCGCCTCGAACGTCCGCTGCCGCGCCGCCAGGCCCAGCGGCCCGACCGAGCGCACCGTCACGGCCACCGCCTCCCGGTCACCCCTGCGTACGGGCGTGAGCGTCGTGACCAGCCGCCGACGCTCGCCGGGCGGCACGTCGAGCGCCTGCCGCCGCGGGGCGGCCCCGGCCGAGGGCTGCCAGGCGTCGCGCAGCACGCCCCGCAGCCGGCGCGGGCCGGGGTTGTCCACGACCAGCCCGATCACGAGCGACTGGCCGAGCCGTACGCGCCGGTCGCCGTCCCGGTGGAACCGCAGCCCGCGCACGCCGCCCGCGAGCAGCAGGTCGGCCGTCACGAGCGCGGTCAGCACCAGCGCGGCGGCCAGCACGACCAGGCCGGGCTCGGGGGCGAGGAGCACCACGATCGCGGCGAGGGCGGCGAGCAGTCCCGCGCGCCCGGTCAGCGCCACGCGGCCCTCACCGGGGCACCGGTACGGCCGAAAGGATGCCCTCCAGGATGCCGTCCGGGGTGGCGCCCTCCAGTTCGGCCTCCGGGCGCAGCCCCACGCGGTGCCGCAGGGCGGGCCGCGCGAGGGCCTTCACGTCGTCGGGAGTCACGTACGACCGGCCCGACAGCCAGGCCCAGGCCCGCGCGGCGGCGAGCAGCGCGGTGGCCCCGCGCGGCGAGACACCGAGCTGGAGCGAGGGCGACTGCCGGGTGGCCCGGGCGAGGTCCACGATGTAGCCGAGCACCTCCGGGCCCACGTGGACCTGGGCGACCGCCCGCCGTCCCGCCGCGAGGTCGGCCGCGGACGCCACCGCCCTGAGCTCCGACAGGTCGCGCGGGTCGAAGCCGAGCGCGTGCCGTTCGAGGACGGCGATCTCCTGCTCGCGCGGCGGCAGCGGCACGGTGAGCTTGAGCAGGAACCGGTCGAGCTGCGCCTCGGGAAGCTGGTAGGTGCCCTCGTACTCGACGGGGTTCTGCGTCGCCACGACGATGAACGGATCGGGCAGCGCGCGGGCCGCTCCCTCGACGCTCACCTGCCGTTCCTCCATCGCCTCCAGCAGGGCGGCCTGGGTCTTCGGCGGCGTGCGGTTGATCTCGTCGGCGAGCAGGAGGTTGGTGAAGATCGGCCCCTCACGGAACTCGAACTCCGCCGTCCGCGCGTCGTAGACCAGTGATCCCGTCACGTCGCCCGGCATCAGGTCGGGGGTGAACTGCACGCGCTTGAAGTCGAGTGAGAGCGTGGCCGACAGTGTGCGGACGAGCAGGGTCTTGGCCACTCCGGGCACGCCTTCGAGCAGCACGTGACCCCGGCAGAGCAGCGCGATGACCAGGCCGGTGACGACCGGGTCCTGGCCCACGACCGCCTTGCCGACCTCCGCGCGCAGCGCCGCCAGCGCCTCCCGCGCGGCGTCGGCCCCGGGAGGCGTCGGCAGCGGCGGAAGCGACGGGGCCGAGGGGCCCGACGGGGGCGGCGGCGAGCCGGCCGGGGGTACGGGGGACGACGCCGAGGGGGCGGCGCCCGGTCCGGGGGTGGTCACGAGTCTCGAACCTGCCTTTCCAGTGTGTCCAGGTGGGCGGCGAGGGCCACCAGCGCGGCGTCGTCGGCCGGTTCGGGGCCGCACAGCAGCGCCCGCACCGGTCCCGGGTCCTGTCCGGTTCGCGCCGCCGCGGCGTCGGCGACCTCCTCGGCCGTCGCCGTACGCGGCACGCCCAGGAGAGGGGCGAGCCGGTCGGCGGTGGCGGCCCGCATGGCGAGGGCGGCGCGGTCCCTGGCCCGGCGCGACCGGTAGAGCAGGCCCCGCCCCTCCACGGTCTCCGAGGCCCGTACGACCACGGGGAGGCGCTCGGTCACGACCGGACCGAGGCGGCGCCCCCGCCACAGGGCGGTCACGGCCACCGCGACGACGAGCTGGAAGACCGCCCAGTTGACGCCGCCCGGGATGAGGTCGCCGAGCGACCTGGCCGGTTCGCCGTCCGCCCCTGTGGCGCCGTCTCCGCCGTCGGCGGCGTCGGCGGGATCGTCGGGCCAGGTGAGCCAGACGAGCTTCGGCCGCGCGCCGGCCAGGTTCAGCGCGAGCGCCGCGTTGCCGTCGTCCGCGAGCCGCAGGTTGGTCAGGAACGACGCGTCGCCCAGCGCGGTCACGGTGTGGCCGTCCTCGGTGTAACGGACCAGCGTGTGGCCGTCGCCCGCCGGATAGCAGCCCGTGGACCCGGGCGGGCCGGAGAAGGAGAGTCCGCCGGTGTAGACGTCGCCGGCCCGCACGGCCTCCCGCAGCGCGCACCGGGGCGGCCGGGAGCGGGTGCGCTCGACGCCCTTCCTGTGCAGGCCCGCGGCGAGCACGTCGAGGTAGGACGCGTGCCCGGCGACGAGCCGGTCGCCGGGCGCCTCGGCCAGCCGGACGGCGGCGTCGTGGTCGTCGACCATGCTCGCCTCGGTGACCAGCAGCAGGGTTTCCGGCCCCGCGGCGGCCACCGCCGCGCCGGGCGTCTCCACCCGGACGACCTCCACCCCGTGCGCCTCCAGCAGCCGGGCGAGGGCGGCGCTCCCGCCGAGCGAGGTGTCGGCCGGGTCCAGGAGCCGCCCGGGGGGCCGGTCCGGCGCGAGCAACGCGGGCAGAGCCGCCGCGCCCAGCACGAGCAGCACCACCAGCGAGATCCAGGCCGCCTCCCGCCCCCGCCCCCGCCGCGCCCCGGTCGCGGTCGTGGGCGCGGTCACGGGGTCACGTCCGGCGCGAGCGTCATCGGTGCCGTCCTCGCCGTCCCCCGGCCTCGGAGGCTTGTGGTCGCGGTCATGCCGTCACGCCCGTGCGGGCCGATCGCAGGCGTTCGTCCAGGGCGGCGAGCGTCAGGTACCCCTCACGGGTGCCGTCTGCCTCGCCGTACGTGACGTCGTCGAACAGGCGTGCCGCCGCCCGCAGGTCCGCCGCGTGGGACGGCAGCGCCTGCCCGGCGGCCTCGGCGAGCTCCATCGCCGTACGCCCCGGCAGGGGGGCGACGACGGCGCGTTCCTCCAGGTCGCGGGCGACGGCGCGTAACCGCTCCCGGATGGCCCCGGCCCAGTCCTCCGCCGCCGCCAGACGTTCGGCCTCCGACCTGTGCTCGGCGGCCGTCCGCTCGCTCCGCCCGAACACGGCTCCCGGCTCCGTCCTCGCGGAGCCGGAGAAGCGGCGCAGGGCCCACAGGAGCAGCACGGCGAGGACGACCAGGACGACGACGATCACGACGAGCGACAGCGCGCCGCCTGTGCCCGTGCCGTCGCCGCTCATCAGGTCACCGATGAACTGGGAGAACTCCCGCCGCAACCGGTCGAACAACGGCTCGTGCTGGTAGCCCGCCCTCGACAGCTCGCGTGCCGCCTCGTCCGCGGCCTGGTCGCGGCCGATGTCGACGGGCGACGCGAAGAAGGAGGCGAGCGACGACGCGAGCGGCGCGAGCAGCACCGCCGTCACGCCTGGGGTCCGTACGGCGGGGTTCCGTAGTAGGGCGAGGCTCCGGGCGGGGTCCCGTAAGGCGGAGAGCCGGGGCCGGGCGCCGATCCCGTCGCGGCCGCGTGACTCGGGTGCCACAGGTCGTCGACGCCGGTGTGGACCCAGCCCTGCGACTGGTTCTGCGCGGCCGCCGTCTGCAGCACGAGGTCGAACGCCTCGGCCCGCATCCGCCTGTCCGCGTAGAGGAGCCCCGCCACGCCCGCCTGGAAGGGATAGGTGATCATGGAGGCGACGACGCTGCCCGCGGCCAGGAGGATCGTGGTGAGCACCGTGGCGGCGACCGTGCCGCCGCCGAACATCCCGAGCAGGGAACCGCCGATCGTGAACGGGACTCCCAGCACGCTGGAGGCGATGCCCACGAGCACGGCCGTGAGCACCAGGATGCCGAACACCCGCCAGCTGCCGCCCCTCACCAGCCGCCACGATCGGGCCATCGCGTCGGTGACGCCGCGGCCCTCCAGCACGACCGCGGGGGCCGCCAGCGAGAAGCGGGTGTAGAAGAAGGCGGCGTACGGGATGTAGGCCAGGACGAACAGCAGGCTGACGGCCACGAAGGCGCCCGCCGTCGCGTCGCCCAGCCCCAGGGCCACGAGCAGCGCGGCGAGTACGAGCACCGGCGCCATGAGGATGAGGGCCTGCAGCAGCGCCAGCCCCAGCAGGGCGAGCACCCGCGACCGCGCGAGCTGCCACGCCTCGCCCACCGTGATCCGGCCGCCGAACACGGCGCGGCCGAGCACCCGGGTGAGGATACCCGTGAGGATCGTGGTGCCCAGGAACGTCATGACATAGGTGATGATCGCGCCGATGTACTGCGCGGCCAGGCCGACGACCGGGAGCGCGGGCGAGGCGGCCGTCTCGTAGGAGCCGGAGCCGTAGCCGTCCAGCGCCGTCCCGAACATGCCGAGGCCGACCGCCTGGCCGAGCGCGCCGGGGATCGCGGTGACGGCCGCGACGATCGCCGACAGACCGAGCGTGGCCTTCGGGTTCGAGCGGATCAGCTTGATCGTGCCGTCGAAGATGTCGCCGAGCGTCAGCGGGCGCAACGGGATGATCCCCGGCCGCGGCGCGTCAGGCGGCCGGTGTCCGTATGGACCTTGCGCATAGGGACCCTGGGCGTAGGGACCCTGGCCGTAGGGGCCCTGGCCGTAGGGGCCAGACCCGTAGTGCGGCCCGCCCGCCTGCGGGCCCTGACCGTACGGTCCGTACTGGCCGTAACCGGGCTGGCCGGGCTGGCCGTACGGGCCGGGCTGGCCGTACGGGCCGGAAGGGCCGGGCTGGCCATACTGACCGGGCTGGCCATGCTGCTCATGGGACATGGGCTGGCCGTACGGGCCGGGTTGCGGACCGGGTTGCGGACCGGGTTGCGGACCGGGTTGCGGACCGGCCGGGCCTTCCTGGCCGCCGGGGGCGGCCCAGGACTCGCCCGTCCCGCCGGTCCCGGCGGCTCCGCCGTACGGCGGAGGTTGCTCGGCCGCCCAGCCGGAGGGCACGTCGGGGGAGGAGCCGGGGCCGTCTGTCATGTCCCAATCCTGGCATGATGTACGTGCGTGTGCCGCGCGATCACCAAGTGCCGCGACCGCCGGGTTGCCCGGCGGAGACGGGCAGGCGGGGCACCGGCGTCCCCTCGCGGGCGGAAGCGAGCCCCGGCGGGGGATGGCCGAAACCGGGGCGCGGGAGCACACTTGGAACGTGACCGCACCACGGGATTCCCCCCGGTGTGACCGCATCTGGTCAGATAATCGCGCGCTTGGTGTGCTGCGCCTAAACTCCATCCCGCCTAAACTCCAACCTCTGTCATGGTCGTGTAACACCCGAGTGGCGGCCACCGGTAGCCTGCGGGGGTACCTGTGACAAACGCCCAAATCTCCCAAACGCGTACGAATGAGGGGCCATGAAAGGTCGCGTGCTGGTCGTCGACGACGACGCCGCTCTCGCCGAGATGCTCGGCATCGTCTTGCGCGGGGAGGGTTTCGAACCGTCGTTCGTGTCCGACGGCGACAAGGCACTCGACGCCTTCCGGGACACCCGGCCGGACCTCGTCCTGCTCGACCTGATGCTCCCCGGCGCCGACGGCATAGACGTCTGCCGCCGCATCCGCGCCGAGTCCGGGGTCCCCATCGTCATGCTGACGGCCAAGAGCGACACGATCGACGTGGTCCTCGGCCTGGAGTCCGGCGCCGACGACTACATCGTCAAGCCGTTCAAGCCCAAGGAACTCGTCGCCCGGGTGCGCGCCCGCCTGCGCCGCACCGACGAGCCCACCCCCGAGATCCTCCAGATCGGCGACATCACGATCGACGTGGCCGGTCACTCGGTCAAGCGCGGCGAGGAGACCATCAACCTCACGCCGCTGGAGTTCGACCTGCTGGTCGCGCTGGCGCGCAAGCCCCGTCAGGTCTTCACCCGCGAGGTGCTGCTGGAGCAGGTCTGGGGCTACCGGCACGCCGCCGACACCCGCCTGGTGAACGTGCACGTCCAGCGCCTCCGCGCGAAGATCGAGAAGGACCCGGAGCGCCCGGAGATCGTCGTCACGGTGCGCGGGGTGGGCTACAAGGCCGGCCCCGCGTAGGCGCCCGCTCCGACCATGCCGGTACCCGCGAGAAAGTCCCGCCGCCGGACCCCTGGCCAGATCGCCCGTGGGGTCCGCAGACGCGCGCGCCGTCTCGCGGGCCGGCTGCGGGGCGTCTGGCGGCGCTCGCTCCAGCTCCGCGTCGTCACCAGCACGCTGGTGCTGTCGATGGCCGTCGTGGTCGTCCTCGGCGTGTTCCTGATGCAGTCGATCTACGCGTCGGTGCACAACGCCAGCGAGGTGTCCGCGGTCGCGGAGTCGCAGGCCAACAACGCCACCGCGAGCGGTTACCTGAGCCGGCTCTCCGACATCGGCGACGGCGGGCAGGACGGCTCGGCGCCCGGCCCGGTGGGCGATCCCGTCGACACGGCGGCCCAGGCGCTGGCGGACCGCTCCGGCGGCCGCTACGACGTCGTCATCTACAACACGAGCATGGTCGGGCAGGGCAGGGTCTCCAGCCAGATCGACCCGTCGAGCATCCCCGCCTCCCTCCGGGCGGACGTCAGGAACAGCGACGAGGACCACCCTCTGTGGCACCAGACCGTGACGGTGCGCTACATCGGCGCGAAGCAGCCCGGGCCCGCCCTGGTGGTCGGCGCCATGGTCAACGGGAGCTACGAGATCTACCACGTCTTCCCGCTGGGCGACGAGGAGAAGACGCTCCAGGCGGTCCAGCGGATGCTGATCGGCGCGGGCGCCGCGCTCGTGCTGCTGCTCGCGGGCGTCGCCTCGCTCGTCACCCGCCAGGTGGTCATCCCCGTACGGCTCGCGCGCCAGGCGGCGGAACGGCTGGCGGCCGGCCGCCTGGAGGAGCGGCTCAAGGTGCGCGGCGAGGACGACCTCGCCCGGCTGGCCACCTCGTTCAACGAGATGGCCTCCAACCTGGCGCTCAAGATCCACCAGCTGGAGGAGCTCTCCCAGGTGCAGCGCCAGTTCGTCTCCGACGTCTCGCACGAGCTGCGCACGCCGCTGACGACCGTCCGCATGGCCGCCGACCTGCTGTACGAGGGCCGCGAGGACTTCGACCCCTCGTCGGCGCGGGCGGCCGAGCTGATGCAGAACCAGCTCGAACGCTTCGAGTCCATGCTCGCCGACCTGCTGGAGATCAGCCGCTACGACGCCGGGGCCGCGACCCTCGACCTGGACCCCGTCGACATGCGCGACGTGGTGCTGCGCGCGGTGGGCGACTCCGAGACGCTGGCGGAACGGCAGGCCACCCGGTTCGAGCTGCGCCTGCCCAACGAGCCGTGCATGGCCGAGGTGGACAGCCGCAGGGTCGAGCGCATCCTGCGCAACCTGCTGTTCAACGCCATCGAGCACGGCGAGGGCCGGGACGTCGTCGTCACGCTCGGCGCCGACCGCGACGCCGTGGCCGTGGCCGTACGCGACCACGGGGTCGGCCTGAAGCCGGGCGAGGAGAACCTGGTCTTCGACCGCTTCTGGCGGGCCGATCCCTCACGTGCCCGCACCATCGGCGGCACGGGCCTCGGGCTGGCGATCTCGCGGGAGGACGCGATGCTGCACGGCGGCTGGCTCCAGGCGTGGGGCGCGGCCGGTGAGGGCAGCCAGTTCCGCCTGTCGCTGCCGCGCGTCGCGGGGACGCCGCTGCGCGGATCGCCGCTCCCGCTGGTCCCGCCGGAGGTGGAGATGCGGCGCACCTGGCGCAGCCACGCCACGCCGGTCCTCACCCCCGCCATCGGGGCGATCTCCGAGGCCGGGCCCCGTGTACGGGAGAGCGCCGAGGCGGGCGGTTTCGATGCGGACTGAGCGGCGCGCCGCGGTGACCCGCCGCCTCGCGGCGTTCGCGGGCGTGGTTCTCGTGCTGGCCGGCGGCGGGACGGCCTGTGCCACCGTGCCGACGAGCGGAGGCCCCCGGGTCGCCCAGGAGGACAAGAGCAAGGACACGCTCAGCGAGCCGTACGTGCGGATCATCGCGGAGCCGCCGAAGCCGGGCGCGCCGCCCGACGACATCGTCAAGGGCTTCCAGGCCGCCATGGCCTCCTTCGACGACGCCGAGCTGCGGGTCGCCAAGCAGTACCTCACCCCGGGCGCGTCCCAGCGCTGGAACCCGAGGCGGCAGACCCGCGTCTACGAGGGCAAGATCGAGCCGGACCGTACGCAGGACCTCGAACACGCCACCCGGACGACGGTGACGCTGAAGGGGACGAAGGTCGCCACGATCGACTCCGAGGGCAGGTACACCCCCGCGACCGGCGCTCTGGTCGAGCCGTTCACCCTGGTCAAGGTGGGCGCCGAGTGGCGGATCGACATCCCGCCGGACGCCCGCCTGCTGTCGAGCGACGACGTGCGGCGGGCCTACCGGCGGGTGGACCTCTACTACCCCCCGGCCACCCCGGCGACGGGGCTGGTGGCCGACCGGGTGTGGGTGCCCATCGAGCCCAGCAGAGGGGTGCCAGAGACACGGGTCCGCCGGCTGCTCGCCGGGCCGACCTCGTCGATCGCGAGCGCGGTGCGCAGCGCCTTCCCCGCCGGCACCGATCTCAACCGGATCTCCGTCGAGGGCGACACCGTCGTGGTCGACTTCACCTCGCAGGTGGACGCGGTGCCGTCCGACCGCCTCGACGCGCTGAAGGCGCAGCTCGTCTGGACGCTCGGCGACCTGGTCACCGGCCGCACGGTGGAGATCCGCGTCAACGGCGGCGGTTCCGGCGTCCGGTTCCGGCCCGCCGACTACGACGCCTACGACCCGAACGTGCTGACCGGTTCGCCGCAGGCCTACTACATGCAGGGCGGCAGGCTGCTGCAGTACAAGGAGAAGGGCGCCGGCACCCCCGTGCCGGGCGCGGCGGGCGAGCAGCCCGGGAAGTTCACCGAGCCGGCCGTCCTGACCCAGTATCCGATCCTGGTGGCGGCCCTGGTCAACGGTGACGGCGTCTACGTCGCGCCGATGACCGCGGGCAGCGCGTGGCAGCGGTGGATCGCCGGCAAGAACATGAGCCCGCCCTCCTGGGACCGGTACGGCGCCGTCTGGTCGGCCGAGAAGGTGAGTGCGCACGAGAGCCGGGTCTGGACGGCGGTCGCCGGCCAGCCGCGCAGGGTCGAGATCTCCGAGGAACTGTCGTACGGGCGCATCATCAAGCTGCGGGTCTCCCGCGACGGGGCCAGGGTCGCCGCCATCCTCGACGACGGGCTCGGCACCTCCGTGCGGATCGGCACGATTCTCCGTCTCGGCGAGCAGGTGCGGATCGAGGACGTGCGGACGCTCATCGACTCCCGCGACGACCAGCAGATCGAGGACATCGCCTGGCGGGACGCCACCGATCTGCTCGTGCTGTCCAAGGTCAAGAGCGGCCAGGAACTGACGCCGTGGTCGGTGATGGAGGGCAGGACGGACCCGGACGCCGGGCCGATCAAGCTGGATTCGAAGATCGACTCGATCGCCGCCGCCCCCGACCACGTCATCGCCGGAGCCGACGAGGGCCAGGTGATCAGCTACAGCACCGACAAGCAGGCCTGGAACCAGCTCGCCAAGGACGGCGCCACCACTCCCGTCTATCCCCTCGGCTGACCGGCCCGTCCGCCGGAATGTCGGTGGCGGGCGGGATGCTGGGCGCGTGGTGCCGGCGCTGCTCGATCTGATCCTCCCGCCCCGCTGCGCCGGATGCGGCGCGTGGGGCGCGGTGGCCTGCCCTTCCTGCCTGGCGAAGCTGCTCGGGGAGCCGGCCCCGCGGCCGCCGGACCCGGCGCCTCCCGGGCTGCCGGACTGCTGGTCGGCCACCGCCTACGAGGGCGCGGCCCGCCGGATGATCCTCGCCTGCAAGGAACGCGGCCGTACGGCTCTCGTGCCGGCCCTGGCCGCCTGCGTGGCGACCTGCGTCGCCGCCTGGCAGAACGAAGCCGAGGCGGAGGGGGAGCGCGCGGCGGGCCTGTCCGGCGCGGCCCTGTCCGGCGCGGGTCTGTCCGGTGGCGGCCGGGGCGGGGCCGGGGCAGGCGGGGATCGGGCAGGTGAGGGGGAGGCGGCCGTGACATGGCTGGTGCCGGTGCCGAGCGCCCGGGCCGCCGTCCGCCGCCGGGGTCACGACCCGGTGCGCGCCGTCGCGACGGCCGCCGTCCGCGAGCTGCGCGGGCGGGGCCGCGCCGCCGTGCTCGCGCCGCTGCTGCGGCAGCGCAGACGGGTGGCCGACCAGGCGGGCCTGGGCTCGCTGGAGCGGGCCGCCAACCTCTCCGGAGCCTTCGAGGTCGGGCATCGCGCCCTGGGGGCGCTGTGGCCGCCTCACAGCGGCACAGGGCGTGCTGTGGGGTTCCGGGTCGTCCTGGTGGACGACGTCGTCACGACCGGGGCGACGCTGGCGGAGGCGGCGCGGGCGCTGCGCGCGGCGGGCGTCACGCCGTCCGCGGCGGTGACGATCGCCGCCACCCCCAGGCGCGTCCCGTACGTCGCGACACGCCGGAAGCACCACATTCGCGATAATCACGGATGGTAAATCCTGAGGCAGGATCGCTCCTCGCCGCCGCGTAGGCGGACGAGACGGCGGATTCGGCGACCCACCTGCTCCAGAGAGGTGTGGACCCCGGATCGGCGGGGATTCCAGGAATATGACCGCGAGTTTTACAAGGGTGAGACGGCAACCCGGATCACGCAAAGTGATCGTCCGGCTCTCCTCTTGGCTGACATTCCTGTCGGCAGCGACTAGCGTTCAGACATGGCACCCGTCCGGGTCCGTGGTTGCGCCGGGCCGACTCCCTCGTGGGGTCCGGCCTGGCAAGCCGATGCCAGCCGCAGGCGAAACGGCCCACGTAAGGCGACTCTTGGTCGACCGATCACGGTGCGGCTTAGAGGTAAGTCCTGCCCTCCCGGGGGTCCAGATGTCCCCCGCAAGAGGAGAAGGGCAGTAGTGGCGACTGAGCCGCGAACCCCTCAGCAGGCGGATGTGGGGACGAAGACCAGGTCGGCCGGACGGGTGCTCCGTAAGCCGTGCACCGCAGTCGATGTGCGAAGGGAGGCTTTGCGTGGAAATCATCGTCAAGGGGCGGCACACCACAGTGAGTGACCGTTTCCGTGATCATGTGACGTCCAAGCTGGCCAGAATCCAACGACTGGACAACAAGCTCATCCAGGCCGATGTGGAGGTCTCCAAGGAGTCCAACCACCGGCAGAGCGGGCAACGCGAACGGGTGGAGCTCACCATCCACTCACGTGGCCCCGTCATCCGCGCCGAGGCGTGTGCGGACGACCGCTTCTCGGCGCTGGACATCGCCATCGGCAAGCTCGAAGAGCGGCTGAGGCGGCTCGCCGACCGCCGCAAGATCCACCACGGGAAGAACTGCCCGCCCTCGACGGCCGAGCTCACGGCGGTGATGGAGGACGCGCAGGGGGTGGTCCGCACCACCCGGGAGGAGCCCGGGCCGGTCGCGGAGGTCCAGGCGGTCGCCGAGTGGGAGCCGGAGCCGGAGCGGGTCGAGGATTCCGGGCCCATCGTGCCCATCGAGATGGACGGCGACGGACCGCTGATCGTACGCGAGAAGTTCCACAAGGCCGACCCCATGACGATCGACCAGGCGCTCCTGGAAATGGAGCTGGTGGGTCACGACTTCTACCTCTTCCGTGACAAGGAGGGGGGCCTGCCCAGCGTCGTCTACCGGCGGCGCGGCTACGACTACGGGCTCCTCAGGCTCGTCGAGCCCTGACACTGGTCGTCGCGCGGTCCCCGGCCGCTCCGGCCGGCGGGGCCGCGGTGCCCCGGCCCGGACGGACGCGGGCCGGGGCGCCGTGCGATCCCCTGTCGAGGGCCGGGCCGGCGCGACGAAGATCCCTAACACTCCGGAACCCGTGTAATGATGGCGATCCAGCGTCCTTGGCCCCCGCAAGGAGGTTCCGTGTCCCGACCCGACGAGGCGGCTCGAGCAGCCGGTAGAAGCGAGCCGATCCGTGTCCTGATCGTCGACGATCACGCACTGATCCGCCGCAGCCTGGAGCTCGCGCTGGCCGCGGAGGCGGACATCGAGGTGGTGGGCGAGGCGAGCGACGGCCAGGAGGCGGTGGAGCTCGCCGACCGGCTGATGCCGGACGTGGCGCTGATGGACGTCCGGATGCCGAAGCTGGACGGCATCGGAGCGACCCGGAAGATCAAGGAATCGGTGCCGAGCACCCGGATCATCATGCTGACGGTCAGCGACGAGGAGGAGGACCTCTTCGAGGCGATCAAGGCGGGTGCGACCGGCTATCTGCTCAAGGACGTCCAGATCGACGAGGTGCCCGACGCGGTGCGCGGGGTGCACGAGGGGCAGTCGCTGATTAACCCGGCCATGGCGGCCAAGCTGATCACCGAGTTCGCGAACATGAGCCGCAAGGAGGCCGAGCGGCCCCCGCAGCTTCCCGTTCCCCGCCTGACCGAGCGCGAGATGGAGGTCCTCCGCCTCGTGGCGAAGGGCATGAACAACCGCGAGATCGCCAAGGACCTGTTCATCTCCGAGAACACCGTGAAGAACCACGTGCGCAACATCCTGGAGAAGCTCCAGCTCCACTCGCGCATGGAGGCCGTGGTCTACGCCGTGCGCGAGCGCCTGCTGGAGATCACCTGAGCCTCGGCCGCGGTCAGAACCGTGTCGTGGCATCGACGACGGCCACGGTCCGAATCTCCTTCTCGGTCATCCCTCGCACGAACCTCAGGTCTGCGCCACGCAGTTGCGCGCCGGTCAGCCGCACCTTGGTCAGGTCCGCCTCGCACAGATCCGCGCCGAACAGGTACGCGCCGCGCAGGTCCGCGTGACTCAGGTCAGCGCCGCTCAGGTACGCCTGGACGAGCGCGCCGCGCAGGTCCGCGGAGCTCAGGTCCGCGCGGCGCAGATTCGCGCCGCCCACGTACGCGTCGCGCAGGTGGGCGCCGCTGAGGTCAGCGCCGCGCAGGTACGCGCTGCCCAGATTCACTTTGACCAGGTCCGCGCCGCGCAGATTCGCGCCGCGCAGGTTCGCGTTGACCAGGTCCGCGTCGCGCAGGTAGGCGCCGCTCAGGTCCGCGCCGCGCAGGTTGGCGTCGCTCAGGTTCGCGTTGCGCAGGTACGCGCCGCGCAGGTAGGTGCGAGGGAAACGGACCTGGGAGAAGTCGGTGGTCCCATCGCCGGTGGAGGGAGGGATGCCTTCGCTGTGGCCGGCGGCCAAGGCGGGGGCGATGGTCAGTGCCGCGAGCACGTCGGCCCCGGGCCTCATGATCGGGATCTCGGCGAGGGCGGAGAGGGTTTTCGCGGTGCACTGCTCAGGTGGTTTGCCCTTGCGGTCCTGTGGAGTGCAGGTGTCGTGGCCCCGGACGTAGGCGGCCAGGACGTTGCGGATGGTTTCGCGGTCGCGGGGGGAGTCGACCGTAAGGCGCTGCAGGGCGTAGATGCCGCCCAGGCGCACGTCCTGCTTGGATGAGCCGAGCTGTTCGACGGCCTTGGTGTAGCGGTCGGTGATCTGCCCCTGCTCCGCGGTCAGCTGGGCCTGGCGGGAGGTCTTCAGGGACTCGGCGGTGTACCGCAGGCCTTGAACGGTGAAGACCACGCCGCCGATGACGACCAGGCCGGTGGCGGCCTGGATCAGGGTGCTGCGGGCGGCGTTGACGGCCTCCACGCGCTCGACGACGCTCATCTGCCGGCGTTCGGCGGGCGTCAACGGGGCGGTCTCGCCGGCCAGGCGGCGGGCCAGCGGGCCGATCATGAATGCGATCCCCAAGCTGGCCGTGCCCGCCAAGGCCAGGCCGACAAGGGTCCAGCGCGCCCAGTTCGGACCCTGCAGCACCAAGGCCGCGGTGGAGCAGGCGCCGATCACGGCCATGGTCAGCAGCAGCCCGAGCACCCGAAGTAATCGGCGCCGAGGAGGTGCCGGGGCATCCTCTGCGGGACCCGATGTGCTCTCCGGCGCTGCCGCCGGCTGCGGCCCGGTAGGAGCTGCCGAGAGCGCGGGACGGGCGTGGTGGCGTACGCGGACGGCCATGGCCGCGCCGATGACCGCGGCCACGGCGATGACCGCGCGCGGCGGCACTCGGGAAGATCGGGACATGCCCCTATTGCACCGCTTGGGCAGGCAGTGCGCCGGAGAATCCGGCGGGCGGCCGCCAGGTGGATTCGGGCATGGCTCCAGGAGGCCTGGTCCTGCCGCATGAGCCGGTACTCGCCGGCACCGACCTCGGTCACTGTGGCCGGGCCGGCAGGCCGTTCAGCGCGGGTCGCGGGCCACGGCGGCGCGCAGCGGGGCCTCCAGTTCGGGCGTGCCGACGCGCTCCACCCGCACGCCGGTGCAGCCGACCCAGCTGGCGGCCTCCCACAGGGCGTCGCTCATCGCCTCCACGTCGCGGGCCCGTGCGCCCGGCTCGAAGCCGACCTGGCGGGCGACCAGGGTGGTGCCCTCGCGGGCCGGGTCGACCCGGCCGATGATCCGGCCGCCCGCGAGCACCGGCATCGCGAAGTAGCCGTGGACCCGCTTGTCCCTCGGCACGTAGGCCTCCAGCCGGTGGTTGAGGCCGAAGACGCGCTCGGCCCGCGCCCGCTCCCAGATCAGCGAGTCGAACGGCGACAGCGGCGTCGTGCGGTGCCGCCCGCGCGGCTCGCCGTCCAGCGCCGCGGGGTCGGCCCAGGCGTTGGGCCCGTCCGCGCCCGCGCCGCGCCGGACGGGCCAGCCCGACACCCGTACGGGCACGAGACCGGCCGCCCCGCTGAGCAGGGCCTCGTCGAGCAGGGCGGCGTGCGCGCCCCTGACGCGGGTGAAGTCGGCGAGGTCGGCCCGGGTGGCCACGCCCAGCGCGCGCCCGGCGATGCCGGTCAGCCGGGTCACGCACTCGGCGTCCGACAGGTCCAGGCCGAGCAGCTCCGCCGGGATCGCGCGCTCGGCGAGCTCGTAGACCCGCCGCCAGCCCACGCGGCGGGTGCAGACGACCTCGCCGATGTCGAGCAGCCACTCAATGGCGATCTTGGTGTCCGACCAGTCCCACCAGGGGCCACCGTTCTTGGCGCCGCCGATGTCGGCGGTGGTCAGCGGGCCGTCGGAGCGCACCTGCTCCAGCACCTTGTCCACCACGGGCGGCACCTCGTGCCACCGGAACCGCCGCTCCCGGAACGCGCGGCGGCGGAAGTCGTACAGCGGCCACTGCTCGACGGGCAGGACGCAGGCGGCGTGGCACCAGTACTCGAAGGCGCGGGCGGGGGTGTCCCAGTAGGCGCGCTCGACCGCGTCCCGGCCGACCGCGCCGAGCCTCGCGTACGCGACGAGCTCGTGGGAGCGGGCGAGGACGGAGATGGTGTCGAGCTGTACGGCACCGACGCGCCGCAGCATGGCGGGAACCCCGCCGGCGCGCGCGGCGGCGCCGAGGAAACCCTGGGCCCGGAGGATGATCCTGCGGGCCTCGTCGGCGGTCAGGTCGGTCACAGGAGGAGATGGTAGACGCGGTGACCGACAAAACGCCTACGGCGGTTCGGGGCCGGGCGGGCCGCTGAAAGCTTCAGCGGCCTCCTCTCCGGCTTCAGGAGCCGATGGACCGGTGCTCGAACGGGGAGTGGTGCTCCTGCACGTTGATCTCCCGGGGCGCGTCCACGATCACGTCCGAGAAGATGTCGAACGCGAGGGCGAGCAGCCCGCCCACGGCGCAGACGCCCGCGCCGATCCACACGAAGAGCCAGTTCGGGCCGAGGGTCAGCGCCACGCCCCCGATCGTGAAGCCGATGAGGATGATGCTGACGGCGAGCCATGATTTGGCGCTTCCCGCGTGGCTGCCCTGGTGTCCGCTCTGTGCCATACCCCGTTTTCTACCTGATGGGCCGGGCGGTCGGGACATCGGGGGAACCTTCTGGGCGGTTTTCTCCTTATGGGATAGGGGATTGTTGCGCGGCGCTCCGTCGTTTGAGGGTGGCTGTGTCTGGTGATGGAACCGCCTACGATGGTTAGCGGGGAAGTATGTCTCGTCCTCACACCCCGGTGGTCGACCGGGGTGAGACCTGCGAGGAGCTTTACTAAAAGTGCCAGCCATTCTCGACAAGATCCTTCGCGCCGGCGAAGGCAAGACTCTGCGGAAGCTCAAGCGCATCGCCGAGCAGGTCAACTCCATCGAAGAGGACTTCAAGAGCCTGTCCGACGCCGAGCTCCGCGCGCTGACCGCCGAGTACAAGCAGCGGCACGCCGACGGCGAGTCCCTCGACGACCTGATGCCGGAGGCCTTCGCGACCGTACGCGAGGCCGCCCGCCGGGTCCTCGGGCAGCGCCACTTCGACGTGCAGCTCATGGGCGGCGCCAACCTGCACATGGGCAACATCTCCGAGATGCGCACCGGTGAGGGCAAGACGCTCACCTGTACGCTCCCCGCCTACCTCAACGCGATCTCCGGCAAGGGCGTCCACGTCGTCACGGTCAACGACTACCTGGCCAAGCGCGACGCCGAGACGATGGGCCGCGTGCACCGCTTCCTGGGCCTGGAGGTCGGCGTCATCCTGGCCAACATGTCGCCGGACGAGCGCCGCAGGCAGTACAACGCCGACATCACGTACGGCACGAACAACGAGTTCGGCTTCGACTACCTGCGTGACAACATGGCGTGGTCCATGGAGGAGTGCGTCCAGCGCGGCCACAACTACGCCATCGTCGACGAGGTCGACTCGATCCTGATCGACGAGGCCCGCACCCCGCTCATCATCTCCGGCCCCGGTGAGCAGTCGGGCAAGTGGTACCAGGAGTTCGCCAAGATCGTGCCGAGGCTCCGCCGCGGCACCGAGGGCAAGGACGGCGAGGAGAGCACCGGCGACTACGTCGTCGACGAGAAGAAGCGCACGGTCGGCATCCTGGAAGCGGGCGTGGAGCGGGTCGAGGACTGGCTCGGCATCGACAACCTCTACAAGCCCGAGCACACCCACCTCGTGCAGTTCCTGAACAACGCGCTCAAGGCGAAGGAACTGTTCAAGAAGGACAAGGACTACATCGTCGTCGACGGCGAGGTCCTGATCGTCGACGAGTTCACCGGGCGCGTGCTGCACGGCCGCCGCTACAACGAGGGCATGCACCAGGCCATCGAGGCCAAGGAAGGCGTGAAGATCAAGGACGAGAACCAGACTCTCGCCACGATCACCCTCCAGAACTACTTCCGCCTGTACGAGAAGCTCGCGGGCATGACCGGTACGGCCGCGACCGAGGCGAACGAGTTCCACCAGACGTACAAGCTGGGCGTCGTCCCCATCCCGACCAACCGGCCGATGATCCGTCAGGACCAGGCCGACGTCGTCTACAAGACCGAGGACGCCAAGTTCCAGGCGTGCGTCGACGACATCAAGGCGCGCTACGAGCAGGGCCAGCCGGTCCTCGTCGGCACCACGAGCGTCGAGAAGTCCGAGAAGCTGTCGCGCATGCTCAAGCGCCAGGGCGTGCCGCACGAGGTGCTGAACGCCAAGAACCACGCCCGTGAGGCCGCCATCGTCGCGGAGGCGGGCCGCAAGGGCGCGGTCACCGTGGCCACCAACATGGCCGGTCGAGGCACCGACATCATGCTCGGCGGCAACCCCGAGTTCCGCGCCGACCTGGAGCTTCAGCAGCGCGGCCTGTCGCCGTCGGAGACGCCCGACGAGTACGAGAAGGCCTGGCCCGAGGCGCTGGAGAAGGCCAAGGAGGCCGTCAAGGCCGAGCACGAGCAGGTCGTCGAAGCCGGCGGGCTCTACGTGCTGGGCACCGAGCGGCACGAGTCGCGGCGCATCGACAACCAGCTGCGCGGCCGTTCCGGCCGTCAGGGCGACCCCGGTGAGTCGCGCTTCTACCTGTCGCTCGAAGACGACCTGATGCGCCTGTTCAACGCCGCCCGGGTCGAGATGATCATGACGCGGCTGAACATCCCGGACGACGTGCCGATCGAGTCGGGCATGGTGTCCAAGGCCATCGCGTCGGCCCAGCACCAGGTCGAGCAGCAGAACTTCGAGATCCGCAAGAACGTCCTGAAGTACGACGAGGTGATGAACCGCCAGCGCACGGTCATCTACGCCGAGCGGCGGCGGGTGCTGGAAGGCGCCGACCTGCACGAGCAGGTCCGGACCTTCGTCGTCGACGTGGTCGACGACTACGTCAAGGGCGCCACCGGCGAGGGCTTCGCCGAGGAGTGGGACCTCGACAAGCTGTGGAAGGCCTTCGGGCAGCTCTACCCCGTCTCCGTGACGGTTGAGCAGCTCGTCGAGGAGGCCGGTGGCGGCAAGGAGGACCTCGACGCCAAGTTCATCGCCGACAAGATCAAGGAAGACGCGCTCCAGGCGTACGACCGCCGCGAGGAGCAGCTCGGCCCCGAGGCGATGCGCGAGCTGGAGCGCCGGGTCATCCTCTCGGTGCTCGACCGCAAGTGGCGCGAGCACCTCTACGAGATGGACTACCTCCAGGAGGGCATCGGCATGCGCGCCTATGCCCAGAAGGACCCGCTGATCGAGTACCAGCGCGAGGGCTTCGAGATGTTCTCCGCGATGCTCGACGGCATCAAGGAGGAGTCGGTCGGCTACCTGTTCAACCTCGAGGTCGAGGTGCAGGCCAACCCGATCGTGGAGGAGAACGCCGAGGAGGACACGGCGCTGTCGGAGACCGGGTCGATCATCGCCAGGGCGCTGCGGCAGCCGTCGCGGCCCACCGAGATGGTCTACACCGCGCCCGGCGAGAGCGGCGACGTGGAGGTCAGCCGGGTCAAGTCGACCCCCGAGCAGCGTGCCGCGTACGGCGACGTCGAGCGCAACGCGCCCTGCCCCTGCGGCTCGGGCAAGAAGTTCAAGCGCTGCCACGGCGACCCGCGCAACCAGCAGGCCTGACCGCCGGGTGACCTGAGCTGAGGAGGACCCCGCCGGACATGTCCGGCGGGGTCCTCCCATGACCGGGCGTCGGGGCCGGGGGCAGGGGGGTCAGGCGGTCTCGAAGTCGGTGACCAGCCACTGCATGCCCTGCCGCTCCAGCCGCACGGCGAGCACGCGGCTGCGCGGCCCGCAGTTGACCAGCAGGCACATCTCGATGACCCCCTCCAGAGGCCGTTGCACGTGCGGGAGACCGGTCAGCGGCGGCCGCTCGGTGTCGATCATCTTTCCCGCCCGGACCAGCTCGCGGTAGGCCCGCTCGGTGAGCCGGCCGGCCACCGTCTCCGGCGGCCTGCGGCCCGCCAGGATCTCCGCCAGCGCCTGGCCGAGCCCGCGCAGGCGGCGCTCGTCGGTGAGGGAGCCCCCCGGCCGCCCGTACGGGTAGGACACGGGCGGCGCCGGGAGGGTCGCCGGGGCGAGGGCGAGCGCGCCGTAGGTGACCGGGCCGCCGTCCCGCTCGTCGTACGGAGGATCGGCCGGGGGGACGGACGCGAGCCGTGGCAGGGGGACGGGCTTGGGCATCGGGACTCCGCTCTCGCGCGCCGGGTTCTGACGCCTAATAGAGATTTCGGTCATCCCGCCTGATACCGGGGTCGCCAACTTTGCCGAGAGTCGCCGCCGTGTGCTGCCATTCGTCCAGGAAGATCCGGCCGAGCTGGGGGAACATCCCCTGTTACCGGAACATGACGGAGAACATTGAGGTCATCCGGAATCCGTGGAGAACGCGACAGGGGCGCCCGGGATCACCGGGCGCCCCTGCTTCCCCGCGAGGGGGACGTGACGCGTCAGGCGCGGGCGCGCGCCGTCTCGGCGCTCTCCCCGGAGTCCACATCGGGCTCGGGTTCCCGGCCGGGCGTCATGATGTTCAGCTTCTTGATGAGGAAGCTGAAGATCACGTAGTAGAGGACGAAGTAGACGACGCCGATCAGCATGATCAGCAAGAAGTTGTGCGTGTTGTCCTTGGACGCGTTGAGGCCGGCGTCGATCAAGCCCGCGGAGAACCCGAAGCCGAGGCGTCCGTCCAGGAACGCGACCAGGGCCATCGAGACGCCGGTGAGCAGCGCGTGCACCGCGAACAGCACCGGCGCCACGAAGATGAACGCGAACTCGATCGGCTCGGTGATGCCGGTGACGAAGGAGATCAGCGCCGAGGAGATCATGATGCCGCCGACGGTGGCGCGGCGGTGCGGCGGGGCGGCCCGCCACATCGCGATGGCGGCGGCCGGCAGGCCGAACATCATGACCGGGAAGAAGCCCGCCATGAACGCGCCGGCGCCGTCCTGCCCGGCGAAGTAGCAGTTCAGGTCGCCGGCGGCGTGGGTGGCCCCGACGGTGCACTCCGGCACGGTGAACCAGACGATCGAGTTGACGAAGTGGTGCAGGCCGAAGGGGATGAGGCCGCGGTTGACGACGCCGTAGATGCCCGCGCCGAGCGTGGAGTGGGTCGCCAGCCAGTCGCCGAAGTTGGTCAGGCCCTGCCCGATCGGCGGCCAGAGCAAGCCGAAGACGACGCCGAGGACGAGCCCGGCCAGCGCGGTGAGGATCGGCACGAAGCGGCGGCCGCCGAAGAAGGCCAGGTAGGCGGGCAGCTTCGTGCGGTAGTACCGCTGCCACAGGATGGCCGTGACGAGGCCCATGAGGATGCCGCCGAGCACTCCGGTCGGGTTGGCCGACGCCAGGTTGAGCGCCTCGGCGGGCTTGCCGTCCGCCCCCAGGACGGACTGCGCCACCTTCTTGTGCACCGCCGCGTCCGCGGCGGCGTCGAAGAACATCAGGTGGGTGACCCGGTCCCAGACGAGGTAGCCGACCACGGCCGCCAGGGCGGTCGAGCCGTCGGCCCGCCGGGCGAAGCCGACCGCGACACCCACCGCGAACAGCAGCGGCAGCGCGTCGAAGAGGGCGCCGCCCGCGCCGCCGATGACCTGTGCGATCTTGTCCAGGGTCGCGTTGTCCGTACGGCCGAGCAGGTCGTCCTGGCCGATCCGGAGGAGGAGCGCCGCGGCGGGCAGCGCCGCGATCGGAAGCATCAGGGAGCGGCCGATGCGGGAGAGTGCGGTCATCACCGCGTTCTGGCCCGAGGGTGCGGCCGGCAGGCCCGCGTCGGCGGAGGTGGAACTCATGGGCTGTTCCTCCAGGATGGGGGTAGCTGGTGCCCCTCCCGCCAATCTTTGCCCGTCGCGTCGCCCAGAGCGGCACCTCGCTGCGTTGTCGTCGTCGCTCGTAGCTCCGCTACGAGCTCCTCCTCCGCCTTGCGATGCACCACTCTGGACACCGCTCCTTTCGGGCAAATCTTGGCGGTCACGGCACTAGAGGCGTCTGGCCGGGGCTCCGAGGAGCGTCCGGAGTTGGTAGCGGTCGGCTCGGTAGGTCGAGACGCCGAGTTCGGCGCAGACCCCGCCGGCGAAGGACCGGCGCTGCAGCAGCAGCACGGCCCCGCCCCGGGGCAGTTTGAGCAGGTCGGCGTCGCTCGGATCGGCGACGCCGCCGTCGATGGTCAGCTCCCCGGCGTCCATCACGAGCGCGTAGCGCGACTCGAGCAGGGCGTACAGGGATCGTCCGGTCAGGTCGAACTCATCGAGTCCGGGCGCGAGCTTGACCGGGATGTGGGCCCGTTCGATGCTCAGCGGTTCCCCGTCCGCCGTACGCAGCCGCTCGATGAAGTGGACGGCGTCGCCCGGCTGGATGCCGAGCTGCCGCGCGAGGTGGGCACTGGCCCGGACCACCCGCCGGTCCAGGTCGCGGGAGCCCGGCTCCATGCCGCGCGCCCGCATGTCGTCGGTGAAGGAGGTGAGCTGGAGGGCCAGCTCGATCTTCGGCCGCGCCACGAACGTGCCCTTGCCCGGCACACGGTGCAGCCGCCCCTCGGACACCAGGTGGTCGACGGCCTGCCGTACCGTCATACGAGACAGGTCGAAGCGCTGGCTCAGGTCGCGTTCGGAGGGGATCGCCGCGCCGATCGGCAGCTCGTTGTTCTCGATGAGGTCGAGCAGGATCTCCCGTAGCTGGAAATACTTCGGCACCGGGCTGTCCGGATCGATCTCGGCCACTGATCCCTCCCCTCTCGCTCCGGATCGTGTGGATAAGTTAAGGTTCTTACTGGTCTAGTCCGGACTAGACCACAGCCGGGAAATATGTGTCAATGTATGGGCCGGCGACGGATCCATAACAGACAAATCTCGCCAAGCAGGGGATGATCACTGATGACGACCAGAATGCGCGGTGAGATCGCCGAGCAGCCCGCGGCGATCCGGGCGACGCTGGACGCCCTGCTCCCGCGGACCGGCGAGGTCGAGGCCGTCGCCCGCGGCACCCGGCACCTGCTCTTCGTCGCCCGCGGGACCTCGGACAACGCGGCGGTGTACGGCCGCTACCTGATCGAGGCGCGGACGGGCCGGATGGCCGCGCTGGGCGCCCCCTCGATCGCCACCACCTACCGCCGGAGACTCGACCTCGACGGCGTGCTGGCCGTGGGCCTGTCCCAGTCCGGCCGTACGGAGGAGATCGTCGAGACCCTCCAGTGGGCGAAGGACTGCGGCGCGCGGACCGTCGCCGTCACCAACGGCGGCGAGGACTCGCCGCTGGCCCAGGCGGCCGACCTCGCGCTGTGCACGCTCGCCGGCGAGGAGAAGGCCGTCCCGGCCACGAAGACCTACACGACCCAGCTCGCCGCGCTGGCCGTGCTCGCCATCGGCCTCGGCGCCGACGTCGACCCCGACGACCTGCGCCGGGTGCCGGACGCCGTGGAGAAGCTCGTCTCCGACCCCGGCGACCTAGACGCCGTGGTCGAGGGCCTGGCCGACAAGCCCGGCGTCGTCGTCTCCGGCCGCGGCCTGGCGTTCTCGACCGCCCTGGAGCTCGCGCTCAAGCTCAAGGAGGCGTGCTACCTGCACGCGATGGGCCTCTCGTACGCCGACCTGCTGCACGGCCCGATCGCGGTCGTGGACGCCGACACCCCGGCGATCCTGGTCGCGTCCGGACAGGGCCCCACACTCGCGGGCACCGTCGCGCTGGCCGAGCGGGTCACGGGCGCGGGCGCCGCCGCGTACGGCGTCGGGGGCGGCGAGCGGCTCGCCGCGGCCTCGACCGCCGCGCTGAACGGTCCGGACCTGCCCGAGTGGGTGGCGCCGTTGGGACTCATCGTCCCGGGGCAGTTGCTCACCGAGGCGCTCGCGCGCAGGCTCGGTATCGACCCCGATTCCCCCCGCGGTCTGAAGAAGGTCACCCAGACCGACTGAACGACGGACCGACCGAATACCAGGAGGACCCCCATGGCTGCAGACGCCGCGGCGATCATCGCCGGGCTCGGTGGCGCCGACAACATCATCGAGGTGGAGCCGTGCATCACGCGGCTGCGCACCGAGGTGCACGACGCGTCGAAGGTGAACCAGGCCGCGCTCAAGGCGGCCGGTGCCCACGGAGTGATGGCCGCGGGCAACGTCGTTCAGGTCGTGGTGGGCCCCGAGGCCGACACCATCGCCAGCGACATCGAGGACATCATCGGCTGAACCGGCAGGTCACGACGGGCCCGCCGGTCCCTCGCCCGTCCCTCACGGGTCTCCGGCGGCCCCTGCGTGACGCCTGCCCGGAACCTCAGGGAAGGGCGCTTCATTGACGACTGTTCTCGCCCCTGTCGCGGGGGCGGCCATCGGGCTGTCCGCCGTGCCCGATCCGGTGTTCTCCCAGGCGATGGTCGGCCCCGGCACCGCGATCGACCCCCGCAGGGAGCCCGTCGAGGCCCTGGCCCCGATCGACGGCACGATCGTGAAACTGCACCCCCACGCGTACGTCGTCGTGGGCGACGACGGCAGGGGCGTGCTGGTGCATCTCGGCATCGACACCGTCCAGCTCAAGGGGGAGGGCTTCCGCCTGCTCGCCGCCGAGGGCGACCGCGTACGGGCCGGTCAGCCGGTGGTGGCCTGGGACCCCGCGGTCGTGGAGGCGGGCGGCCGGTCACCGGTCTGCCCGGTGGTGGCGCTCGACGCGGTGCGGGACGCGGTCGGCGGGATCGCCGAGGGCAGCGTGAACGCGGGCGACGCGCTGTTCGAGTGGGCGTGAGGCCGTCGTGAAGGCCGCGCTCTTCGATCTCGACGGCACTTTGATCAACACCGAGATTCGCAGCCGGGCCCTGTGGCGGATGCTCCTGGACAGCCACGGGATCGCCCACGACGAGACGCTGCTGCGGCGCTTCATGGGCCGCCGCGGCTCCGACGTCATCCCCGAGGTGTTCCCCGACATGGACGCGCGGGCGCTGATGGACGAGATCTCCTCCTACTACGGCCATCCGGACCTGCCCGGCATCGTGCCCGTGCCGGGGGCGGCCGACCTGGTCCTGCGGGTCGCCGGGCACGGGTCGCCGCTCGCGCTGGTGACCTCGGCGGATCGGGACTGGGCGGTGGAACGGCTGACCGAGATCGGGGTCCTGGAGGTGGTCCGGACCATCGTGTCCGCCGAGGACGTGACCGTGGGCAAGCCCGATCCGTCCGGCTATCTTCTGGCCGCGGACCTCCTCGGGGTGGACCCCGCCGCGTGCGTGGTGTTCGAGGACTCGCTCGCGGGTATCGAGGCGGCCCAGGCGGCGGGTATGACCTGCGTCGCGGTGGCCACCACGCATCACCCGGATGAACTGTCGCATGCTGATCTGGTAATCCCAGACATGTCGGGTATTGACTGGCCTTTGACGGAACCACCCGCGGTCTAGACCACCGCGCGGAGTGAGGAGAAAACGTGGCCGAGCGCAGAGTCAGTGTCACGTCGGAGGTCGGGCTGCACGCCCGCCCGGCGGCGACGTTCGTGCAGACCGCGGCGAAGGCGTCGTTCGACGTCACCATCGCCAAGGCGGGCGGCGCGCCGGTGAGCGCGAAGAGCATCCTGTCGGTGCTGGCGCTCGACGTACGGCAGGGGGAGTCGATCGTCATCAGCGCGGAGGGCGAGGGGGCCGACGCGCTGCTCGACGAACTCGCCCAGATCGCCGCGGCCCCCTGACGCCGGCGGACGCGCGGTGAGCACACGGCGGACGCCGTCGGGCGGCGAGGCGACGGGCCCGGGGCCGCTCAGGGGAGCGGGCGACAGGGCGACCGGCTCGGGAGCGGGGGACGGGGTGACCGGTCCGGCGGCCCTCACAGGGGGCGGGGAGACGGGCCGGGAGGCGCCCGGCAGGGGAGGGACGGTGACCGGCCCGGGGTCGCTCACCGGCACGGCGGTCAGCCCCGGCGCCGGATACGGCCCGGCCCACGTGCTGGCGGGGGAGATCCCCGAGCCGGACAAGGAGTCGCGCCACGGCGGCGACGCCGCCGCCGAGCGGGCCCGCGCCGAGCGGGCGGTCGAGGAGGTGGCCGCCGACCTCGAGGCGCGCGGCGCCAGGGCGGGCGGGGAGGCCCAGGAGGTGCTCGGCGCGCAGGCGCTGATGGCCCGCGATCCCAGCCTGGCGGCGGAGGTGGGCGCGCTGATCGACCGGGGCGTGGCCGCCCCGCGCGCCGTCTTCGACGCCTTCGGCAAGTACCGCGACCTGCTCGCCGCGGCCGGAGGCTACCTCGCCGAGCGGGTGACCGACCTCGACGACATCCGCGACCGGACCATCGCCGTGCTCACCGGCCTGCCCATGCCCGGCGTGCCGGCGAGCGCCGCCGAGCCGTTCGTGCTCGTCGCCAGGGACCTCGCCCCGGCCGACACCGCGCTGCTGTCGAAGGACGTGGTCGCCGCGTTCGTCACCGAGCAGGGCGGGCCGACCAGCCACACCGCGATCCTCGCCCGCGCGATGGGCGTGCCCGCCGTCGTCGGCTGCGCGGGCGCCACCGCGATCGCCCCCGGCACCCCCGTGCTGGTGGACGGCGGCTCGGGTGAGGTGCTGCTCGCCCCCGGCCCGGACCGGGTCGCGGCGGCCCGCCGGGCCGTCGAGGCGCGGCGCGCGGCGCTGTCGGCGGCCGACGGCCCCGGCGCGACCGCCGACGGCCACCCCGTGCCGCTGCTCGCCAACATCGGCGGCCCGCGCGACCTGCCCGGCGCTCTCGAACACGGCGCCGAGGGCGTCGGTCTCTACCGCACCGAGTTCCTCTTCCTCGACCGCGCGTCGGCGCCGTCCGCGAACGAGCAGGAGGAGGCCTACCGCGCGGTGTTCGAGGCGTTCCCCCGCGGCCGGGTGGTGGTGCGCACGCTCGACTCCGGGGCCGACAAGCCGCTCGCGTTCCTGCCGCCGCCGGAGGAGGAGCCGAACCCGGCGCTCGGGGAACGCGGCCTGCGCATGTTCCGCCGCTACCCCGAGATCATGGCCGCCCAGCTCGGCGCGCTGGCCGCCGCCGCGGCGGGCACGTCCGCCAAGGTCCAGGTCATGGCGCCGATGGTGGCCACGGCCGAGGAGGCCGAGTGGTTCGCCGAGGCCTGCCGTACGGCGGGGCTGGACAGCGCGGGAATCATGATCGAGGTGCCGTCGGCGGCGCTGCGCGCGACGGACCTCATCCGGGCCGCCGACTTCTTCTCGATCGGCACCAACGACCTCACGCAGTACGCGCTCGCGGCCGACCGCCAGGTCAGCGCCGTCGCCGGGCTGCAGGACCCGTGGCATCCGGCGGTGCTCGACCTGATCGCCATGGCCGCCTCGGCCGCCTCCGAGGCGGGCAAGGGGTGCGGGGTCTGCGGCGAGGCGGCGGCCGATCCGGTGCTCGCCTGCGTGCTCGTCGGCATGGGGGTGACGTCGCTGTCGATGGGCGCTCCCGCGCTCCCGTGGGTGCGTGCGGCACTGGCCCGGCACACACTCGGCGAGTGCCGTTCCGCCGCCGCCGCGGCCCGGTCCGCCACCTCCGCGCGGGACGCCAAGGCCGCCGCCCGTGCGGTGCTGCCCGGCCTGGAGGACCTCGGGCTCTGATCCGTACGGCGTGGGCGGCGGGCGCCTCGTCCCGCCGCCCATACCGGTCCGCGAGCCGGTGGGTGAGCAGGCCGGAGGTGCGGTTACGGTAAAAGGCGTGCCAGGACTCAGACAAGGCGGGGTCATGCTCGCCGCCCTCCTCGTGGCCGGATGCTCGTCCGGAACCGGCGCCGTGGGCGCGCAGGCCTCGCGGGGCGCGGCCGCGCCGGTGTCCGCGTCCGCGGCGGCATCCTCCGCCGCCTCTGTCGCCGCCACCCCGGCCGCGTCGTCGTCGGAGGCGTCGGCGGAGGGGGCGTCGAAGGGGTTGGCCGAGCGGACGCTCGCCTCGATGAACCTGCGGGACAAGGTCGCGCAGCTGTTCACCGTCGTGGTGTGGGGCCCGAAGGCCGGAGGGCCGAGCAAGGAGAACCAGGCGCGGTACGGCGTGGCGACGCCGGCGGAGGTCGTGGAGAAGTTCCGGCCCGGCGGGGTGATCCTGTTCGACTGGGCGGGCAACGTGTCGGGGGCCGGGCAGGTGGCGGCGCTCACGACCGGCCTGCGCGAGGCGGCCCGCGAGGACGGCGGCGCGCCGCTCATGATCGGCGTGGACCAGGAGAACGGCATCGTCTCCCGGCTCCGCGCCCTGGTCACCAAGCTTCCCGGCGCGGCGCAGATCGGCGCGACCGGCCAGACCGCCAACGCGCGGGACGTCGCCCGGGTCACCGGTGAGGAACTCCGCGCCCTCGGCATCTCCCTCGACTTCGCCCCGGTCGCCGACGTCAACGTCAACCCCCGCAACCCGGTCATCGGGCCGCGCGCCTACGGCTCGGACCCGAAGAAGGTGGCGCCGATGGTCGGCGCGGCCGTCGACGGCTTCCACGCGGCGAAGGTGGCCTCCGTCGCCAAGCACTTCCCCGGCCACGGCGACACCTCCGTCGACAGCCACACCGGCCTCCCGGTCATCAAGCACACGATGTCCAAGTGGCGGACGCTGGACGCGCCGCCGTTCCGCACGGCCATCGCCCACGGCGTGGACGTCGTCATGTCGGCGCACGTGGTGATGCCGCAGCTGGACCCCTCGGGCGACCCGGCGACGCTGTCGCACCGCATCCTCACCGGCCTGCTCCGCGACGAACTCGGCTTCGGCGGCGTGATCAGCACGGACGCGCTGGACATGGCCGGGGTGCGCAAGAAGTACGGCGACAGCGAGGTGGTCGTGCGGGCGGTCCTCGCCGGGGCCGACATGCTCCTCATGCCGCCGAACCTCCCGAAGGCGTACGACGCCATCCTCAAGGCGGTCAGGTCGGGGCGGATCTCCGAAAGCAGGATCGACGAGTCGGTGCTGCGGATCCTGCGGCTGAAGGAGAGGCGCGGCCTCTTCGGGCCGATCCGCACCGACCCCGGCGCGTTGCGGTCCCCCGAGCACCTCAAGGTCGCCGCGCGCGTCTTCGCCCAGTCCCGCTGAGCCCTGCCGCCTGATCCCTGCCCGCCTGTGCCCCTGGCCGCCTGGTCCCGCGTGGGCTTGGGCGGGGCGGTCGCCGGGGGAGACCTATATTTGAGAGGCACGTCGGCTGGGAGGCGCGGTGCTCAAGGGTGTGCTGATCGACTGGGGCGGGGTTCTGACGACGAGCCTGACCGAGTCCATCGTGGAGTGGATCGAGGCCGACCGGATCGACCCCCGGCACTACCGGGAGGTCATGCGCGCGCTGGTCACCCAGGCCTACCAGGCCGGTGTCCAGTCAGGCGGAGAGAACCCGATCCACGCGCTGGAGCGCGGCGAGATCCCCATCTTCGACTTCGAGCGCGAGCTGGCCGCCCGCCTGGTCACCCTCGACGGCGGCCCGCCCGAGGCCGACGGCCTGCTGACCCGGATGTTCGCCGGGTTCCGGCCGGTCGAGGAGATGAACGAGATGCTGCGCCTGGCCCGCGTCGCGGGGCTGAGCACCTGCCTGGTGTCGAACTCGTGGGGCGACCACTACACGCGCGAGGGCTGGGAGGCCATCTTCGACGCGGTCGTCATCTCCGGCGAGGTCGGCATGCGCAAGCCGGAGGAGCGCATCTTCCACCACGCGCTCGGCCTGCTCGCGCTGGAGGCGGGGCAGTGTGTGTTCGTCGACGACATCGAGGCGAACATCACGGCGGCGCGGGCCCTCGGGCTGGTCGGCGTCCACCACACCGATCCCACGGCGACCATCGCCGAGATGGAGCGCCTGTTCGGCGTGCCGCTGCGCGCGGCACGCTCCGCGGAGCAGCCGCCCGGTCTGTAGATTCAGCCGCAGGGACGGGCCGGGGGTGTCCCGGCCGCACCGATATCGAGTCGAGGAACGCATGCGCGTGTATCTGCCGTCCACGCTGCCCGCGCTGGCGCGCGTCGTCGCCGCCGGTGAGCTGGGTCCGGCTCCGCTGACCGGCTTCGCGGTCACCCCCGCGTTGATCGAGTGGTACGCCTCGGGGGACACCGAGGAACTGGAGTACGTCGCGCTCACCGAGGCCGCCCGTGCCTCGCTGCGCCTGCTGGCCGCCGGCCCGGCGGCCGATGACGGAGAGGGCGCCGCACGGCGGGTGGTCCTCGCGGCCGAGGTGCCGGACGAGACCGTGAAGGTCGGGGCCGCCCTGGAGGAACGCGCCCGCGTCCGGGTGGTCGAGCCGGTCCCGCTGAAGCTGCTCGCCGCGGTGCACGTGGACGACCCGGCCGCGGTGCCGGACGTCGAGGCGGCGATCGCGGCGCTGCCCGCCGCCGACGGCGGGGACGACGACGCGCGGTTCGTCGTCGACGGAGTGGAGGACCACGAGCTGCTCTGGTACGCCACACAGGAGATCCCCGATCTGCTGAGCTGACCGGCGGCGTTCACGATTTCGTCACAGGCGCCGTCTAAGCTTGAGACGAGATGACACACATTGTTTGGGACTGGAACGGGACGCTCTTCCACGACGTCGACGCCGTCATCGGCGCGACCAACGAGCTCTTCCAGTCGTACGGCCTCGGTCCGTACGACGTGGAGGGCTTCCGCGAGGTCTACACCCGCCCGATCTGGGTGGCGTACGAGCGGATGCTCGGCCGGCCGCTGCGCGAGGGCGAGTGGGAGCTGCTCGACACGGGTTTCCACGAGCACTACCACCGGCTGATGGAGGTCTGCAATCTCGCCGAGGGCGCGCTGTCGAGCCTGCGCGCCTGGGACGAGTCGGGCCGCACGCAGTCGCTGCTGTCCATGTGGGGCCACGAGCGGCTGGTCCGGAAGGTCGGCGAGTTCGGCATCGACGGTCACTTCCGGCGGGTCGACGGGCTGCGCTCCGCGTCCGGGGGTCACAAGGCCGAGCACATGGTCGAGCACCTGCGCGCGCTGGGCATCGACTCGGCGAAGGTCGTCGTCATCGGCGACAGCGTGGACGACGCCCACGCCGCCCTGCACGTCGGCGCCCGCGCGGTCCTCTACACGGGCGGCATGACGCGGCGGTCCGACCTGGAGGGCGTCGGCGTCCCGGTGGTGGACTCGCTGGCCGACGCCCTCGACTTCGTCTGACGGCCGCCCGGGCTCACGCGTCCCGGCGGGCCTGGCGTTCCTCCACGTCGAGGAGCCGTCGAAGCCCGGCCCGCCTCCCGTCGGGCCGGTCCGGGTCGCGTACCCGCGGGCGCCGGATCGCACATTCGGTATGCCGGTGACGGCCTGCGGCATCGTCTGCCCCGCCCGTGGGCCGTACGCTGGGCACGATCCCCGACGCACCCCCCCCACGGAGGCCGCGATCAACCGCCTCGTTCTCTGGAACGTCGACCTCACGCTCGTCGACGTCGCCATCGTCACCCGCGACGCCTACGCGGCCGCCTTCCGGATGGTGACGGGACGGCCGCTGGTGAAACTCGCGCCGGCGGCGGGCCGCCCCGACTCCGAGATCGTCTTCGAGACCCTGGCCGTCAACGGCATCGCCGTCGAGGACCACCACCTGCCGAGGTTCCTCGACGCGCTGGCCGTCTGCTTCGCCGAACGGCGTGACCGTCTGACCAGGGAGGGGCGTGCGATGCCCGGGGCGCGGGACGCGCTCAAGGCCGTCTCCCGTCTCGACGGCGTCGTGCAGTCGGTGCTCACCGGGACCGTCAAGAGCAACGCCGTCCACAAGCTCAAGGCCTTCGGCCTGGACAAGTGGATCGACTTCGAGGTGGGCGGGTACGGCGAGGAGGTCTACCCGAAGGCCACCCTGCTGCAGGTCGCTCAGGGCCGGGCCAGGGAACGGCACGGCGCCGCCTTCACCGCGGGCAACACCGTGCTCGTCGGCGACTCCGCCCGCGACGTCCAGGCGGCGCGGATCGGCGGCGCGGCGATGATCGCCGTGGCCTCGGGCCGGTCCACCCCGGCCGAGCTGCACGAGGCGGGCGCCGACATCGTGCTGCCCGACCTCGCCAACTCCTCCGAGGTCGTCGCGGCCGTCGCCCGCCTGACCACCCCGGCCGGCCGTACGGGCCGCTGAGACGTCGACCTGTGCCGGTGCCCCGACACGACCCTGTCTCGGCGGAATGTTGGTGATCCGCGGAGTTAGGTGAGTATACGGATACTCTTGGCAGGCCTGATCACGCGATCGATCCTGAGCGCAAATCTCCTACGCAAGGATTCGCGATGATCAGTCGAATCTCAGCCGTCGCGGTGCTTCTCCTCGGGATGCTCGCGATGAACCTTGCCGGTGGAACCGCCCAAGCCGCCGGTACGCGCCCCTTCTCCGTCACCATCACCCATGTGGAGTGCGTGGACGACTGTGACGAGGAAGGGCTGGAGGCCGCGCTGGAAGGCCACGCCGATTTCTACGCCAAAGTGTGGATAAACGGGGTAAAACAGCCACCGGGTAGCAGCGACGACGACCCGTCCACCCCCATCATCGACAACAACGGAAGCATCGACCCGTTCTGGGTGGTGTCGACGCAGGTTCCCGACAGCGTGGTGAACGTGCCGGTCACCATCCAGATCTGGGACAGGGACGACAGCTCCGGCGACGACCTCGGCGACGCGAGCCCGCGCGACGACGACAACAACCTCGACTTCAGGGTCAGTTACTACAACGGCAAGTGGATCGACCACACCGGCCAGGAAGACCAGGTCAACTGGCCCCAGTCGTGTTCGACGGGGGACGGCGGAGACGACGACGAACCCCGCGTCAAGGTGTGCTTCGACGTCAGCACCGAGTCGACCAGCGGCGACTCCGACGGCGACTTCCTGCTCGACGGATGGGAGCGCAACGGCTACAACGCGGACGGCGACGGCACCGTGGACGTCGACCTCCCCGGCATGGGCGCCGACCCGCTGCGGAAGGACCTGTTCCTGGAGGTCGACTGCCTGGCCGCCGCCGACCACGACCACTGCCCGGCTCAGGGGGCGGTCCAATCGGTCGTCCAGGCGTTCGCCGACGCTCCCGTGGACAACGCCGACGGCACCAAGGGGCTCCAACTGCACGTCGACGTCGGCAACATGTTCCGCCAGGCCCCGGGAACCGCCACCACGGTGCCGCGTGCAGGGGCGGCGGCACCGGTGGGCACCTTCGGCAACTACGGAGGCGGCGGCGACCGGATCGCGGAGGCCGGCAACACGGTGGTCGACTGGGACGGAGCCGCCGGCAGGCCGGCGACGAACTTCTTCACCCTGAAGAACATGAACAAGGCCCGCGACCTCCTCTTCCGCTACGCGCTGTTCGTCCACCAGACCAACTACCGGTCCGCGGCCAACGACTGCACCAGCGGCTGGGCGAAGGGCATCCCCGGCGTGAACTTCATCGTCGCCCTGGGCGGCACGAACGCGGGGGGCGGCGCCTGCTGGGGCACCGACGCCGGCGGCCGTTCGGTCGGCACGCAGAACGAGCAGGCGGGCACGCTCATGCACGAGTTCGGCCACACCCTCGGCCTGCAGCACGGCGGCGGCGACAGCGTCAACAACAAGCCCAACTACCTGAGCCTCATGAACTACACCTTCCAGGACTGCAGCGTCCCGGCGTTCCCCGGAGTGGTCCCGGGAGGCTGTGACTACTCCCGCGTCGCCCTTTCGCCGCTCAACGAGGTGCTGCCGCCCGGCCTGGACGAGTGCGCGGGAATCGGCGTCGCCGGCGCGGGCGGCAACGACTGGGACGGCGGTGGACTGTCCGGCGCGACGTGCGGGCCGCCGCTGCCGACCGCCAACGTGTCCGCGAACATCAACGGCGACTTCAACGACGCGAACGGCAACGGCACCCAGGACCCCGGCGAGGCGGCCATCCTGGGAACACTGAACGGCTCAGAGGATTGGAACAGGATCTTCTACGGGTTCCGGACCATCGACGGTTTCCCGACGGCCGGCAGGCCCACCGAGGGCGAGCCCGACCCCGACGCCGTCCGCGACAACCGCGCGTTCCTCGCCCCGCTGGTCCGGCCGGAACCGGCCGTGGACACCACCGGCCCGGCAGGCGCCAACCCCGGTGACACCGTCGGCTACGACGCGAAGGTCGCCAACACGGGCCGCGGCCCGGCGCTCTCCACCGAGCTCACCGACGTCCGACCCGACGGTACGCGCGCCGTCTTCGACATCGGCCTGCTCCCCGTCGGAGCCGGTGCGACGCGCCACGTGAGCGTGGAGGTGCCGTGCACCGCCGAGGATGGCACGGTCCTGACCAACAGGGCCTCCGCCACGGCCAAGGACATGCTCGGCAATGCCTTCTCCGGCTCCGGCACGGTCACGACCACCGTGCACGCGCCGGTGCTCGCGGTGTCGAAGACCGCCACCCCGTCGGTCAACGCGGGCGAGGCGATCACCTACCGGATCACGTACGAGAACACGGGCAGCGGCGGCGCGGACGACGTGGTCGTCACCGACGTCCTCCCCGCCGGGGTGTACTACAGCAGGGCGCTGGACACGGGAGCCGGGCCCGCGCCCGAGGTGACCCTCAACGGGGACGGCACCCGCACCCTCGTCTGGCACGTGGGCGGAGTCGCCGGCGCCTCGGGCCGCAAGACGATCGAGTACACGGCCCGGCCGAGCCTGCTCGCCGCGCCGGGGAGCACGGTCGAGAACACGGCCCGGGTGACGTTCACCAACGCCAACGGCTGCACGTACGCGCCTGTGACCGCGTCGGCCACGACGAGGATCACCCAGGTGCCCGCGACGCGCGACCCGCTGAGCCAGGGGTACTGGAAGAACCATTCGCAGCAGTGGACGGGCGAGATCCTCGCCCGTATCCAGGCGACCGACCAGCGTTTTGAGAGGGCGGACGGCTCGACCGCAGACGGCGCTCTGTCGCCGGCCGAGGTCACGGCCGTCCTGACGGCGGGCGGCCCGCAGGTGAACATCCTGCGCACCCAGCTTCTCGCCGGCTACTTCAACCTGGCCACCCGGCGCGTCAACGCCGACACGACGGTCTCCTCGGCGGCGGGCCTCCGGAACGGCGTCCACACCGTACGTGACGCGGCTCTCTTCGCCGCCGGAACGCTCGCCCTTCCCGTATCGGGCAACGGGGACCGCTACGGCGACGCGATCCGGATCCTGGACGAGATCAACAACAACAGGAGCGAGGTGTACTGAACCACCCCGGCTCGCCTGCCGGGCCGAGAGGCCGGTTCCGACGATCGGAACCGGCCTTCCGGCCGCTGCGGAGGAGGTCGACGAGCGTACGGTCGTCGCTCAGAGCGCCCTGAGGAAGCGGGCGGCGACCGGGGCGGCGACCTCCGCGCCGGTGCCGCCGCCCTCGACCACCACCGCGAAGGCCAGGTCGCCCCTGTATCCGATGAACCACGAGTGGGTGGGCGGCTCGTCGTTCGACCCCGCCTCGCCCGACCCGGCCCCGCCCGAGCCGTACTCGGCCGTGCCGGTCTTGCCCGCGGCGCCCGGCGGGAAGGAGACACCGCTCGCCGTGCCCTCGCTGACCACGGCGGGCATCAGCCTCCGCAGCGCGGACACGACCGCCGGCTCCAGCCGGCGGGGAGGAGTGGCGTCCGGGACGAGCGACGCCGGGACCAGCCGGGGCTGGCGCCAGGTGCCCGCGGCGACGGCGCCCGCGACCGCGGCCATGTTCAGCGGGCTGGCCAGGACGCGCCCCTGGCCGATGGCGGCGGACGCGAGGTCGGTCTCGTCGCGCGGCGCGGGGAAGGCGGCGTCCACGGCGGGCACACCGATCTTGATGGTGGCGCCGAACCCGAAGTCGGCGGCCACCTTGGTCAGGCGGTCCGCGCCGAGGCGGTCCACCGCCATGGCGCCGAACGTGGTGTTGCACGAATGGGCGAAGGCGTCGACGAAGCGCAGCGTGCCGTAGTCGTGGTGCTCGGCGTTGTGGAACGGGAAGCCGCCGATCGTCTTCTCGGCGGGGCACTCGACGGTCTGGCCGGGCGTGACGCCACCGGCGACCAGGGCCGAGGCCGTCACCACCTTGAAGGTGGAGCCGGGCGGATACGCGCCGAGCAGGGCGCGGTTGTAGCCGCCTGGCTTGTTCACCACCGCGAGGACCTCGCCCGTGGACGGGCGCAGCGCGACGAGCGAGGCGGGTTTGTCCACGCCGTCCAGGGCCCGCGCCCCCGCCCGGTGCACCCGCAGGTCGAGCGTGGTCCGCAGCGGCTCGCCGGGCTTCGCCCCGCCTTCGGCGAGGGTGACGACCTTCGAGCCCGTCCGCGTGTCGACGAGGTCGGCCCGCGCGGACGCGGTGCCGTCCAGGCGGGAGCCGTACCGCGCGCGGAGTGCCTCCACGAGCTGCTGCACGGAGCCCGGAGCGTCCGGCGTGTCGATCCGGGTGCCGTCCGCGGCGGTCGTCGGGGCGCGCTCGGCGGGCACCGTGGTGAGCCTGGCCCGCACGCCACCGGTCAGCCGCGGGTGGACGGCCGCCGGGGTCCAGGCCACCTTCCAGGCGCGGTCGCTCTCGACCAGCCGCAGCCTGCCGTCGTACGCGATGGGCAGCGGGCCGGTGAGCCGTGCCCGGAACCGCACGGTCTCCTCCTGGACGTCCCTCACCTGGAATCGCTGCCCGGTCAGCTTGAGGTCGTCGTGGAAGCGGCGGTAGGTGCTCTCGAAAGAGGCCGGCGGGCCGGCGGTGAGTGCGCGCATCGCCGCGTAGTCCGAGCGTGACCAGGCCGCGAGGAAGTCCCGCGCGGTCTCCTCGGGTGAGCCCTTCGTCCGCAGCGCCCAGATGGTCGCCCCCGCGGCCACCACCGGAACGAGCACCCCCGCCGTGACGTACGGCCACCGCCTTCGCTCTCTCATGCGTCCCCCTTCGAGTCGAGTGCGCGTCAAGGGCAGCAGACCGGCCGGGAGTATGTCCAATATGGATATGAACGCGCTTCATGTGCGATTTGGATATGCTCCCAGCTCGTGGACCTTGTCCGGCATCTCGGCTACTTCCTCGTCGTGACGGAAGAGCTGCACTTCGGGAACGCGGCCGCGCGGCTGGGCATGGCCCAGCCGCCGCTGAGCCAGCGCATCAGGCGTCTGGAGGAGGAGCTGGGCATGCGCCTGTTCGAGCGGTCGAGCCGCCGGGTCGCGCTGACCGAAGCGGGCCGGCTGCTGGTGCCCGAGGCCCGTGAGATCGTCGCCAGGGTGGAGCGGATGCGCGACCTGATGACCGACCTGGCGCGCGGCGACGCGGCGGTCGTGCGTGCGGGCGTGCCCGCCGACCTGGGCGCACCCGTGCTCGCCGCGCTCATCGCGGGGTTCCGCGACCGCCGCCCCGACGTACGGCTGTCGCCCGCCGAGATGGGCACGGCCGCGCAGGTCGCCGCGTTGCTGGAGGGCAGGCTCGACGTCGGGCTGCTGCGGCATCCGGTCGCCGCGGACGGGCTCGCCTACGGGCCCGTGCTCGTCCGGCACCCGGGCGTCCTGCTGGCCGAGGACGACGAGCTCACCGCCTGGGCGACCGTGCACCTCGGCGACCTGGCCGGGCGGGAGCTGGTGCTGTTCCCCCGGGACGCCGAGCCCGGCCTGTACGACGACACGCTGGCCTCCTGCCGCCGCGGCGGATTCGTTCCTGCCGCGATCACCTGCACCGACCGCGCGGAGTTCGCCCTCGGCCTGGTCCTGTCCGGCACGGCCGTCGCGTTCGGCGCCCCCGCGGAGACGCCGGGGGTGGTGTGGCGGCCGCTCGCGGGCACGCCGCTGGCCTGGCGCTGCCTCCCGGCCTGGCGGGCCGAGCCGGGGCCGTACGTGCGAGACTTCACGGCCGTGGCCGTACGGGTGCTGAAGGAGAGCGCGGGCATGGTGGACGAGGGAGCGCCGCCCACGCCCCGTGTGGCGCCGCGCCCGGCGACCGGGTTCCTCGCGTGAGCCCCGGCGTGGATCCGCTGGAGCGCGTCTTCCGCAACGCCGGCGTCACCGGATGGCTGCACGCCGTCGACGTCGACGGCGGGCGCGAGGTGGGCCTGCGGGCCGGCGAGCCGGTGGTGCTCTCGTCGGTCTTCAAATTGCCCCTGCTGGTGGAACTGCACCGCCAGGCCGAGCGCGGGCTGCTCGACCTCGCCGGGCTCGTCCGCGTGCCGGCGGAGGGCCGTACGCGCGGGGGCACCGGGCTGGCGGCGATGCTGGACGACGCCACGCTGTCGCTGCGCGACCTGGCGTACCTGATGATGACGGTGAGCGACAACGCCGCGGCCGACGTGCTGCTGGCCCGGGTGGGCCGGGAGGCGGTCAACACGCTGCTCGACGGTCTCGGGCTCACGGAGACGCGGGTGGTGCACGACTGCCGCGACATGCTGACCAGCCTGTGGGAGGACGCGGGTGTGGCGGACCAGGCCGCCCTGATGCAGGCGTGCGCGGACCCCGAGGTGGTGGCACGGCTGCGCGCGCTCCATCCGGAGCGGAGCAACCGGAGCACGCCACGCGAGATGACCCGGCTGCTGGCCATGATCTGGCGGGACGAGGCGGCGGGCGCCGCCTCCTGCGCGGCGGTCCGCCGCCTCATGGCGCTGCAGGTGTGGCCGCACCGGCTGGCCTCGGGCTTCCCGTTCGACGACGTCGCGGTGAGCGGCAAGACGGGCACGCTGCCCACGCTCCGCAACGAGGTCGGGGTGGTCGAGTATCCCGACGGCGGGCGCTACGCCGTGGCGGTCTTCACCCGGTCGCTCAGCACGGCGCAGAACCAGCCGCGGGCCGACGCCGCGATCGGGGCCGCCGCCCGCATCGCGATCGACCAGCTCAGAACCCACATATGACAGGGGTGTTCTGTGTGGGCCGCGAGGGTGACACCTGGCCCGGGCATGGCGAAGATGGGGGGCATGGTCGAGGAAGGCGCTCTGCTCTGGGAACCCACGCCCGACGTCGTGCGTGCCGCCCGGATCACCCGGTACATGGAACGGCTGGGCCACACCGGTACGTACGAGGACGTGTGGAAGTGGTCGGTCGAGTCTCCGGCCGACTTCTGGACGTCCATCTGGGACTACTTCGGCGTGATCGGCACGCGTGGCGACGGGCCCGTCATCCGTGGAACGATGCCGGACGCCGAATGGTTCGCCGGCTCGGCCCTCAACTACGCCGAGAACGCGCTGCGCGGCCACCCCGGCCGTACGGCGGTGGTCTTCCGCGACGAGTCGGGCAGCCGCTGGCAGTACTCGCTGGGCGAGATCCGCGAGGAGGTCGCCCGGGTCCGGGCGGGGCTGGTGCGGCTCGGCGTCGGGCTCGGCGACCGGGTCGCGGCCTACGTCCCGAACATCCCCGAGGCGCTCATCGCCTTCCTCGCCACCGCCTCGCTCGGGGCGATCTGGTCCTCCTGCTCGCCGGACTTCGGCGCGCCCAGCGTGACCGACCGCTTCGCGCAGATCGAGCCGAAGGTGCTGATCGCGGTGGACGGCTACCGCTACGGCGGCAAGGCGTACGACCGGTCGGAGGTGGTGCGCGAGATCGCCGGGAAGCTGCCGACGCTGCGGGCGACCGTCTGGATCCCGCGGCTCGGCGCGGAGGCGCCCGACGGCGCGCCGAGCTGGGACGACCTGCGCGCCGAGTTCGCGCCGCTGGAGTTCGAGCGGGTGCCGTTCGGTCATCCGCTGTGGGTGCTCTACTCCTCGGGCACCACCGGCCTGCCCAAGCCGATCGTCCACGGCCACGGCGGGATCGTCCTGGAGCACCTCAAGTCGCTGTCCTTCCACCAGGACCTCGGCGAGGGGGACGTGTTCTTCTGGTACACCACCACCGGCTGGATGATGTGGAACTACCTCATCGGCGGCCTGCTGGCCGGCGCCACCGTCCTGCTGTACGACGGCAGCGCGGCCCATCCCGGCACCGAGGCCCTGTGGCGGCTCGCCGCCGAGGAGGGCGTGACCTACTTCGGCACCGGCGCGCCGTACATCGTCGCGTCCATGAAGGCCGGGCTGAAGCCGGAGGGCCTCGACCGGCTGCGCGGCATCGGCTCGACCGGCTCGCCGCTGCCGCCGGAGGGGTTCGCCTGGGTCTACTCCGAGGTCGGGCCCGGCGTGCAACTCGGCTCGTTCTCCGGCGGCACCGACGTGTGCACCGGGTTCGTCGGCCCGGTCCCGCTGCTGCCGATCCGGGCCGGCGTCATCCCGTGCCGCTGCCTGGGCGCGTCCGTCGAGTCGTTCGACCCCTCCGGGGCCTCGATCGTCGGTGAGGTGGGCGAACTCGTCATCACCCGGCCCATGCCGTCCATGCCGGTCATGTTCTGGAACGACCCCTCCGGCGACCGGTACCGGGAGTCGTACTTCGCCGACTATCCGGGCGTCTGGCGGCACGGCGACTGGATCAAGATCCTCCCCGACGGCGGCTGCGTCATCTACGGCCGGTCCGACTCCACCCTGAACCGCGGCGGGGTGCGCATGGGCACCAGCGAGTTCTACCGGGTCGTGGAGCGGTTCGAGGAGATCGCCGACAGCCTGGTCATCGACACCGGGCAACTCGGCCAGGAGGGCAGGCTGCTGCTCTTCGTCACGCTCGCCGACGACACGGCGCTGTCCGACGACCTGGTCTCCCGGCTGCGTACGGCCCTGCGCACCGAACTGTCGCCCCGGCACGTGCCCGACGAGATCCACGAGGTCCCCGGCATTCCCCGCACGCTGTCGGGCAAGAAGCTGGAGGTCCCCGTACGGAAGATCCTGCTCGGCACGCCCGTCGACCGGGCGGCCAACCGCGACGCCATGGCCAACCCCGAGGTCCTCTCCCACTTCGCGCCGGACCACTGAGATCGCCATCTGTATAAGTACACTTCTAAGAAGTCCACTTATAAGAAGCGCACTTATACCGAGAGGGGCCATGAAGCCCGCCCACATCTTCGACCGTGATCGCGAATGGGCCGCCCTCACCGCCTTCGCCGAGTCGCCGAGCCCGGAGATGCGGCTGGCGGTGGTGAGCGGCCGCCGCCGCCAGGGCAAGACGTTCCTCCTGCAGGCGCTCGCCGACGTCTACGGCGGCTTCTACTTCGTGGCCGTCGAGTCCACGTCGGCTGACGCGCTCCGGCAGTTCGGCACGGCCGTCGCGGCCTACCTGGGGGTGCCGGGCACGCTGGCGTTCGCCAACTGGGACGAGGCCGTCGTCCACCTGCTGGATCACTGCGGTGACCGGCTGATCGTCCTCGACGAGTTCCCGTACCTGACGAAGGCCGATCCCTCGATCCCCTCGATCCTCCAGCGGGAGATCGACGGGCGGGGCGCGCATCGGAGAACCGGGAGCCGGGTGCGCCTGGTGCTCGCCGGGTCCGCGATGTCGGTGATGGGGAGGCTGCTCGCCGGGCAGGCGCCGCTGCGCGGGCGGGCGTCGCTCGACCTGGTGGTGCAGCCCTTCGACCATCGGCTCGCCCGGCGGTTCTGGGGAATCGACGACCCCCGGCTCGCGCTCCAGGTGAACGCCATCGTGGGCGGGACGCCGGCGTACCGGACCGGCTTCGTCGACCACGAGGCACCGGGCGAGGATCTCGACGACTGGGTGGTCAGACGGGTGCTCGACCCCGCGGTGCCGCTCTTCCGCGAGGCCCGATACCTGCTGACGAACGAGATGGAGATCCGCGACGAGGCGCTCTACCACGCTGTCCTGGGCGCGATCGCGGCCGGGAACAACACGCGGGGCGGCATCGCGGGGCACATGGAGCGGAAGGCGACCGACATCGCCCATCCGCTCGCCGTGCTGGAGGACTGCCGGCTCATCCGCAAGGAGATCGACTCCATCCGCAAGCGCTCGCTCTACCGGGTCGCCGAGCCGCTCGTCACGTTCTACGAGGCGATCATGCGTCCGGCCTGGAGCCTGCTGGAGCGGGGATGGGCCGACCGGGTGTGGCGGGGCGCCGGAGCCAGGTTCGCGGCGCAGGTGGTGGGCCCGCACTTCGAGCACGTCTGCCGGGAGTTCGCGCTCGCCCACGACTGGGACGGCGAGTACGCCACCGAGGTCGCCGCGGGGATCGCCCCCGGCGGCGGCAGGGGGCAGAACATCGAGGTCGACGTGATCGCCCTCGCGCCGCAGGACGACCACCCGCGCCGGCTCCTGTCGGTCGGCGAGGCGAAGTGGTCACAGACCATGAACGTCGGCCACCTGAAGCGCCTGGCGCAGGCCAGGGACCAGCTGCACATGCGAGGGCTCGACACGCGCGACACGGTGCTCGCGCTCTACAGCGGCGCCGGTTTCGATCCCGCGCTCACCGAGGCCGCCGCCCGCGACCCCCGCGTCCTCCTGGTCGACCTGCCCATGCTGTACGCCTGAGGATAAGGAGGTCAGGGGACGAGGGCGTACGCGCGGACGGGAAACGTGCCCATGCCGGACACGGCGACGGGCGCCGCGTGGAGCCGGAACCCGGTCTGCGGCAGCCGTTCCAGTCCGCGCAGGTGCTCGATGATCGGAACGCCCGCGGTGAGCAGGGCGGTATGGGCCGGGCGGAGCCCGTCGGCCATGTCGTCGATGTTGACACTGTCGATGCCGACGACGGCCGGTTGCCGGTCGGCGAGCAGGGCGGCCGCGTCCGCCGTCAGGAAGGGATGCTCCGGGTCGCCGTACGCCGGGCTGCCCCAGTGCCTGTCCCAGCCCGTACGCAGCAGGACCGCGCGCCCCCTGACGTCGTGGCCCTCGAACGCGTCGACGCCGATGCCGCGCCGGTGGGATCCGGAGACGTCGATCAGCAGACCGGGGACGTCGACCAGCCGGGACAGGTCGATCTGGGCCAGGTCCTCGCCCTCCGCGAGCCGGTGGAACGGAGTGTCGAGGTACGTGCCGGTGTTCGCCACCATCGCGATGCGGCCGATCTGGAACTCGACGCCCGGGGCGTAACGGCCCCGGGAGTCCTCGCGCGCCAGGTGATCGGTGATCTCCGGTGCGGGCAGGCCCGGATAGGTGATCATGCCGTGCCGGACCACATGACTGAGTTCGACGACTTCGGATGTCATGTTTCCATTGTCGATGACGTCGCCAGGACCCGTTCGTACGCGTCCTGGAGTAGTTGGGACGCGCGGGGGCGGCCGGGGTCCGGGCGGGGGACGCCGAGGTGCGCCTCGCGTAGCTCGTCCATCAGGTCCTCCCAGAGGGGCGGGCCGCCTTCCTCCAGCAACCGCGCCCGGATGGCCAGCGCCGGTGTCGTCGGGAGATGGCGCAGGCCCCAGGAGCCGAGCGCGACCATGATCGGGACCGTCTGGATGCCCGCCTCGGTGAGACTGTAGGTCCCCCGTCGTCCGCGCCCCGCCTCCTCGTGGGTCAGGAGCCCCTTGGCGACGAGGGCCTTGAGGCGGCTGCTGAGGATGTTCGACGCGATCCCCTCCATGGAGTTGGCGAGCAGGTCGCGGAAGTGCCGGCGCCCACCGAAGATCACGTCGCGCAGCACGATGAGGCTCCACCTGTCTCCGAGCGCCTCCACCGATCCGTTGATCGGGCAGCCCGACCGGGGCTCGTCTCGCATCGCCGACCTCCAACTGGTTGCGTTTTACAATCACCCAGTCTACGCTCCTTCTTAGTGATTGCAATCCGCAATCACCTTTGGAGATCGGGAGATCAACCATGTCACGTGTCAGGGTGCACAACTTCGCCGTCTCCCTGGACGGCTTCGCCACCGGCGAGGGGCAGAGCCTCGACGAGCCGTTCGGCCACGCGGGCGAACGCCTGCACGAGTGGTTCTTCGAGACGCGGACCTTCCAGGCCATGCAGGGGAAGACCGGCGGGAGCACCGGGGTCGAGGACGCCATAGTCCGCACGTGGGACACGGGCATCGGGGCGGAGATCATGGGCCGCAACAAGTTCGGGCCGCAGCGGGGCCCGTGGGAGAACCACGACTGGAACGGCTGGTGGGGGCCGAACCCGCCGTTCCACACGCCGGTCTTCGTCCTGACCCACCACCCCCGGCCCTCCGTGGAGATGGAAGGGGGCACCACCTTCCACTTCGTCGACGCCACCCCCGAGGAGGCGCTGCGTCAGGCCCGCGAGGCGGCGGGCGGCCTCGACGTGCGCATCGGCGGCGGGCCGAGCACCGTCCGCCAGTTCCTGGCCGCGGACCTGGTCGACCACATGCACGTCGCCGTCGTCCCGATCGTCCTGGGCCGCGGCGAGCGCCTGTGGGACGGGCTGGAGGAACTCGAGAAGCGCTTCCGCGTCGAGTCGGTGTCCACTCCCAGCGGCGTCACGCACGTCACCTTCACCCGGCCGTAAGCCCCACTCCTGAACCCGACCGTGAGCCAACCCGAAAGGCCGGCAGACATGACCCAGACCATCACCTCCGAGGACGGCACAACCCTCGCCGTCGACACGATCGGCGAGGGCGCGCCGGTCATCCTGGTCGGCGGCGCGTTCAACGACCGCTCGACCGTGGCCGCGCTCGCCGCCGAACTCGCACCGGCGTTCACCGTGCTGACCTACGACCGGCGCGGCCGGGGGGCCAGTGACGACAGGAGCGAGGACTACCAGGTGGCGAACGAGGTCGCCGACCTGGCGGCCGTCATCGCGCACGCGGGCGGCCGGGCCTCGGTGTTCGGCCACTCCTCCGGCGCCATCCTTGTGCTTGAGGCGGCCGGGCGCGGGCTGCCGATCGACCGGGTCGCCGTCTACGAACCGCCGTACCACGCCGACGAGGACCAGCCGGGCCCGGCGGTCGGCGTATACGACCGGCTCAGGGAGCTGGTCGCGGCCGGGGACCGCGACGGCGCGACCGAACTGTTCCTCCGTGAGGCGGTCGGCGTCCCGGCCGAGGCGGTCGCCGGGATGAAGGCCGGCGAGGGGTGGGCGTTCATGGCGGACAAGGCCCCCAGCCTGCCGTACGACGTGCTGGTCACCGCGCCCTGGCAGGGGAGGCCGCACGAGCGGGTCGCCGGGGTCGGCGTGCCGGTGCTGGCGGTCTACGGCGACCAGCCCTCGCCCGGCCTCGCGAAGGCGACGGAGGCGGTCGCGGCGGCCCTCCCGGGCGCCGAACTGCGGGTGATGCCCGGGGAGGACCACGCGGTGCTGCAGCGGCCGGCCGCACTGGCGCGCATCCTGACGGAGTTCTTCGCCTGAGCGTCCGCGGCGCCGTACGGCCGAGGAGACGCGGTACCGTACGGCGAGAGATCCCCGGCGGCCGTGAATTGTCGGAGCGGGCGGATACCTTCGGAGCGGCATGCGAATCGATGGCGCGATCACCGGACTGCTCGGCAGGGAGCATCCTGCCGCGCTGCTGCGTGCCGAGATCGGACGTGCGGTCGCCAGCCACGGCGGCCTGGTGCTGGTCGCCGGTGAGGCCGGCATCGGCAAGACCACGCTCGTCGCCAGCGTGGCGGAGGAGGCCAGGCGCCTGGGCGCGCTCGTGCTCGGCGGGTCGTGCTGGGACTCCGACAGCGCGCCGGGCTACTGGCCCTGGGTGCAGGTCCTTCGCGGGCTGCGGCGCTGCGCCGCGCCGGGGGAGTGGGCGGCGGCCGAGGAGGCGGGGGGCACCGGCCTGTCCGCCCTGCTGGGAGAGTCGCCGGGGGCCGACGCGGCCGACGGCTTCCGGCTGTACGACGCGGTGACCAGCGCCCTGGTGTCGGTCTCGCAGAGCCGTCCCCTCGTGGTCGTCCTCGAAGACCTGCACTGGGCCGATCCCGCGACGCTCCGGCTGCTGGAGTTCGCGGCGCAGCACACCTGGTTCGAGCGGGTGCTGCTGGTCGGCACCTACCGTGACGTCGAGGTGGAGTCGCCGGATCACCCGCTGCGCCCTCTCGTGCTGCCGCTGACGGCGCGGGCGGCGACGATCACGCTCACCGGGCTGGGACGGGAGGAGGTCGGCGCGCTGATGACCCGCGCCGCCGGCCGGGAGCCGTCCGCCGATCTGGTCGCCGAGGTGCACCTGCGCACCGGCGGCAACCCGTTCTTCGTCGAGCAGACGGCGCGGCTGTGGAGCGGCGGCGGCTCCGTGACCGCCATCGCCCCCGGCGTCCGCGACACCCTGCTGCGCCGGCTGTCCCTGCTGCCCCGGCCGGTCATCGACCTGCTCACCACCGCCGCGGTGCTCGGCCGGGAGTTCCACCGCCAGGTGCTGGCCGCCGTCGCCGAGACCCCCGTTCCCCACCTGGAACGGCTGCTCGACCAGGCCGTGGCCGCCCGCCTCGTCGTTGAGCGCGGGGGAGACACGTTCGCGTTCGCCCACGACCTGGTCCGGCAGACGCTGTACGAATCGCTGTACGAGCCGCCGGACGGATCGCCGGGCGGGTCGCCGGAGGGGGGAGAGGCGCCCCGCCTGCACGCCGCGGTCGTCCGGGCCGTCGACGGGTCGCCCGGCCTGGCCGAGCACGTCCTGCCCGCGGACCTGGCCCGGCACGCCTACCTCGCGGGAGAGCGGATCGAGGTGTCCGTCGCGGTGGACCGGCTGCTCGCCGCCGCCCGGGGCGCCGCGGGCCGTCTGGCGGTCGAGGAGGCGATCGGGCACTACCGCAGGGCGCTGGAGCTCGCGGCGGCCGGTGAGCCGCGCAGGCGGGTCGTGATCGCGATCGACCTGGGCCGCGAGCTCGTCCAGGTCGACGACCACGAGGGCGGGCGGCGGGCCTTCGAGGAGGCGGCCGCCGTCGCCCGGGAGGCCGGCGACCCCGAGTTGCTGGCCCGCGTGGCGCTGGCCGTCCACGGCGCCTGCGGCGAGGCCGGCGACCTGTCCGGCGGCGACGGCCACCGGTTCGCCGCCGGCCTGCTGCGGGAGGCGCACGGCGCGCTGCTCGGGGAAGGCCGTGCGCCCGGCGAGGAGCTCTCCCCCGAGCGTCTCGCGCGGGAACTGGCCGTGCGGGTCGTGGTGCTGGCCAAGCGCGGCCAGGACGACGAGGCGCTGACCTTCGGCCTGTGGGCCTATCACGCCGCGATCTGGGGCCCGGGCACGGCGGCGCAGCGGGCGGAGCTCACCGGCGAGGTGCAGGCGCTGGCCCGGCGCACGGCCGACGTGGAGATGGAGAGCGTCGCCGCCGCCCTGCGCTGGGTGGCGCTCCTCGAACAGGGCGACCCGGGATATCTCGCCCAGTTCCGGGAGTTCGTCGTGCTCGGCCGCCGGAGCGACCTGCCCCGCATGGACATGGCCACGCTCGCCGACCGGAGCATCATCGCCGCGCTCACCGGCGACTTCGGCGAGGCGGAGAGCGTGCTCGACGAGCTCACCGGGTTCACCTGGCAGCACGGGCACGACCAGTTCGGTTACATGCTGCATCACCACCGCTGGGCCGTACGGCTGCTCCAGGGCAGGTTCGACGACCTCGACGAGGTGCACCGCGTGCTGCGCCGGAGCCGGCATCCCTGTCCGGGGCTGCTGGAGGGGATGACCGCGCTGCTGCGCGGCGACGGCGGCGCCGCGCTGCGTCACTATCGCGACGCGACGGCCGGGGGAGAGCCGTGCCCGCGCTCGGCCCGGCCCCTGTGGCTGCGGTTCCAGGCCATGATCGCGGCGTGGTCGCGCGATCCGCGGCTGTGCGACAAGGCCCGGGCCGATCTCGACCCGTACGCCGGCATCTGGGCGGTCTCGATGTACGGCTGGGACATCGGCGGCCCGATGGTCTTCTGGCGCGCCCTCGTCGACGCGGCGCAGGAGCGGTGGGACGAGGCGATCGAGGGGTTCACCGCCGCCCGGCGGTCCGCCGACCTCCTCCTCGCCCGCCCCTGGTCGGTCGAGGCGCGGGCGCATCTCGCGGAGGCGCTGCTGGCCCGGGGCCGTCCGGACGACGCGGAGTCGGCCGGCAAGCTGCTGGCCGACGTGGAGAACGAAGCGGACCGGCTCGGCATGCGGCACGTCGTGGAGCGCGCCCGCCGGGCGAGACGGCGCGCGTCCCCGTCCGCCCGCTCACCCGGCCGTACGTCGGGCGGTGCGCGGGACGGCACGCCCGGCCCCGTGCCCGGCGTGGGCGACGAGTTCCGGCGGGACGGCGCGGTCTGGACGCTGACGTTCGCCGGCCGCACCGTGCGCGTGCCCGATGCCAAGGGCCTGCGCGACCTCCACAGGCTGCTGAGCCACCCGGGGGCCGACCTGCCCGCCGTACTGCTCCTCGCCCCGGAGGGCGGCCGGATCGTCGTCGCCGCCCGGCGGCTGGGCGGCGACGCTGTCCTCGACGAGGAGGCCAAGGCCCGTTACCGGCACCGGCTCACCCTGCTCGACGAGGAGATCGACCAGGCCGTCGAGCGGGGCGACGACGGCAGGGCGGCGGAGTTCGACCGGGAGCGGGCGGCGCTGCTGGCGGAACTGCGCGCCGCCTCGGGGCTCGGCGGGCGCGACCGCCGCCTCGGCGACGAGGCCGAACGCGCCCGCAAGGCCGTCACCGCCCGGATCCGCGACGTCCTGCGCAAACTCGACGGGCTCCACCCCGCCCTGGCCGCCCATCTGCGCGGCGCCGTCTCCACCGGAGCGACCTGCCGGTACCAGCCCGATCACGAGATCGCCTGGCGGCTGTGACCCTCCGTCTCACCTGCGGTTGTACAGGCGCATGGTCAGCGCGCCGAAGACCGCGACACACACCGCGCCGCTGACCAGCACCCAGGTGATCTCCCCGGTGTCGGCGCCGCCCGCCATCAGCGAGCGGGCCGCGGTGACCAGGTGCGAGATGGGATTGACGCCCACGAACGCCTGCAGCCAGCCCGGCATCGTCTCCGGGTCGACGTAGACGTTGCTGAGGAAGGTGAGCGGGAAGAGCACCAGCATGCTGATGCCCATCACCGACTTCTCGCTGCGCAGCAGCAGGCCGAACATCGTCCAGACCCACGAGAACGCGAACGAGAAGGCCACCAGCAGGGCGATCGCGGCCACGACCCCGACGACGCCGCCCTGCGGGCGGAAGCCCAGCACCAGGCCGACCACGAGGATGACCGTCGCCGCCATGGTGTAGCGGAACATGTCGCCCAGCAGGTAGCCGACCATCGTGGACGGCCGCCAGATCGGCAGCGTGCGGAAGCGGTCGAAGACGCCCTTCTCGATGTCCTTGTTGACCTCGACCCCGGTGTACATCGTGATCATCACGACGCTCGTCACCATGATGCCCGGCAGCAGGAACTGCAGGTACTCGGTCGGCGAGCCCGCGAGCGCGCCGCCGAACAGGTAGGTGAACATCAGCGTCATCATGATCGGAAACGCGGTGACGTCGAAGAGCTGCTCGGGCACGTGCTTGATCTTCAGCATCGCCCGCCAGCCGAAGGTCATCGAGGCCGACAGGGCGCCGGGGCGCGGTGGGCGTGCCCCGGGGGCCAGGACCGCGCCCAGCGTCTCGGCCGCGGGAACGAAGGACGTGCCGGTCTCGGTGGTCGTGGCGCTCATACCGTCGTCTCCCGCGTCTCGTGCGTGTCGTGGTGCGTCTCGTGGATCTCGTGCGACCTGTGCCCGGCGGGCCTGCCGGGTCCGGCGGCGGGCCGGTCCGCCGGAGCGGAGCCGTGGTCCCCGGCGCCTGCCCCACCGCTTCCCCCGCCGCGTTCTCCGCCGTGCCCCTCGGCGCGTTCCCCGGCGGGCGCGCCGGTCAGCGCGAGGAACGCCTCGTCGAGGCTGGGCTGGCCGAGGGAGAAGTCGTCGACGACGATCCCGGCCGCGGCCAGCGACCCGAGGGCGCGGGAGGCCCGCTCGGCGCCCGCGTCCGCGTCCCCCGCCGCGACGCGGGCGGTCAGCGCCACGGGATCGGCCTCCAGATGGACGGCGGTGCCCAGTTCCCCGGCCAGCACGCGCTCGGCCGTCGGCCGCTGCGCGGGGTCGCGCAGCCGTACGTGGACCATGCCCGCGCCGACGGACGACTTCAGCTCGCCGGGGGTGCCCTCGGCGATGACCCGGCCGTGGTCGACGACCGCGATGCGCCCGGCCAGCCGGTCGGCCTCGTCGAGGTACTGCGTGGTGAGCAGCACGGTCGTGCCGTGGGCGACCACGATCCGGACGATGTCCCAGACCTGGTTGCGGCTGCGTGGGTCCAGGCCGGTCGTGGGCTCGTCCAGGAACAGCAGGTCGGGCGTGTTGAGGATGCTGGCCGCGATGTCCAGCCTCCTGCGCATGCCGCCCGAGTAGGTCTTGACCTGCCGGGCCGCCGCGTCGGTCAGCCCGAAGGCCTCCAGCAGCAGCGCGGCCCGGTCCCTGGCCGCGGCCTTCCGGTGACCGAGCAGCCGGCCGAGCAGGACGAGGTTCTCCGTGCCGGTCATCTCCTCGTCCACCGAGGCGTACTGGCCGGTCAGGCTCACCCGGGCGCGCACGGCGTCGGGTTCGCGCAGCACGTCGTGGCCGAAGACCCTCGCTTCACCGCCGTCCGGGCGCAGCAGGGTCGCCAGCATCTTGACCGCGGTCGTCTTGCCAGCCCCGTTGGGGCCGAGCACGCCGTACACGGTGCCCGCGGGCACCCTCAGGTCGAGCCCGTCCACGGCTCGGTTCTTGCCGAATATCTTGACCAGGCCCGATGTCTCTATCGCCAGGTCCGTCGTGCGGTCCCGCATGGTCTGTCGTCTCCGTTCCGTTCAGTCCTTCACGGAGGAGGCGCCAGATCCCGGTCACCCGGCCGCTAGATCCGATCTAGCGATCGGACGGTGCGACGTCCGGGGCAGGCGCGGCCGGCCGTGACATCTGTCGTGGCCGGGTCGTGACAGACGGCGGAGGTACGCGCCGGGGCGGCGGTGGAGGCTCGCCGTATGAACCTTCATCACGGCGCCCCCGCCCTGTCGGTCGCGGGGCTGCGCAAGGCGTACGGCGGGACCCGCGCGGTCGACGGGATCGACCTGGTCGTGGGCCCAGGAGAGGTGGTGGCCCTGCTCGGCCCCAACGGCGCGGGCAAGTCCACCACGATCGACATGATCGTCGGGCTGGTCCGTCCGGACGCCGGGCAGATCGCCGTGTTCGGCGCCTCTCCCCGCGAGGCGGTGCGAAGCGGCGTGATCGGCGTGATGTCGCAGGAGGGTGCGCTGCTCGACGACGTGACCGTGGGGGAGACCGTGACGCTGATCGCGTCCCTCCACCGGACACCGCCACCCGTCGAGGAAGCGCTGCGCCGTGCCGGGGTGGCGGACCTCGCCGACCGGCGGGCCGCGCGGCTGTCCGGCGGTCAGCGGCAGCGGGTCCGGTTCGCCATGGCGCTGGTGTCCGGCCCGGACCTGCTGGTGCTCGACGAGCCGACGGCGGCGATGGACGTCACGGCCCGGCGGGAGTTCTGGCGGTCGATGCACGCGTTCACCGGAACCGGCCGCACCGTGCTGTTCTCCACGCACTACCTGGAGGAGGCCGAGGCGTACGCGGACCGGGTCGTGCTGATGAACGCGGGCCGGATCGTGGCGGACGGCCCGGTGCCGGCGGTCATGGCCGAGGTGTCCGGCCGTACGGTGACGGCCGTCGTGCCCGGCGCCAACGCCGAGGACCTGGGCACGCTCCCCGGCGTGACGGCGGTGCACGTCCGCGAGGGCAGGGCCGAACTGCGCTGCGTCGACTCCGACCTGGTCGTGCGGGAACTGCTGGCCCGCCATCCGGACGCCCGGGACGTCGAGGTCGGCGCGCTGGGCCTGGAGGACGCGTTCCTGCGCCTCACCGGAGCGCCGACCGGAACGCCGATCGAGGCACGGGCCGAGGAGACGGAGGCCGCGCGATGACCGGGTATCTCGCGTTCGAGATCAGGCGGACGCTGCGGGACGCGAAGTTCCTGTTGTTCGCGGTCGCCCTGCCGGTGGGGCTGTACCTGCTGATGGCCGGCCGTTTCGCCGACCGCGGGGCTCCCGCGTCGTACGTCATGGGCGGTGTCGCGGCGTTCGGGGCGATGAAGGCGGCACTCGACACGGGTGCTCGCACGGCGGTGGAGCGCGACATCGGCTGGCAGCGCCAGTTGCGGCTGACCCCGCTCAGTGGCAGCGGCTATCTGCTGGCCAAGGGGTCGGTCGCGATGGTCGTGGCGCTGCCGCCGGTGGCGGGCGTGTCGCTCGTCGCCGCGCTGGCCGGCGGGGTGCACCTGTCTCCCGGCGGGTGGGTGTCGGCCGTGCTCGGCGTGTGGGCGGGCACGGTGCCGTTCGCCCTGCTCGGCCTGCTGATCGGCCAGCTCGCGACCGCCCGGAACCTGCAGGCGTACCAGGGGGCGGTGGTGCTGCTGCTCAGCTTCGTCGGCGGGCTGTTCATCCCGGTGAGCACGTTCCCGCGGGCGCTCGCGACGGTGGCCAGGGTCCTGCCGAGTTACTGGCTCGCGCAGGTCGGGCACGCCACCACCCTGGGCGGTGACACCTGGCGGGCCGCGCTGGTCCTGACGTCGTACGCGCTCGTGCTCGGCGCCGCCGTGGCCCTCCGGTATCGCCACGGCACCGCTCAGGCCTAGGGTGGACCGACGTGGGCGATCAGGATGATCAGGGCGTATGGGGGCGTTCGGCCTGGCCGATGTGGACCCCGGCCCGGCCGGTCTCCCGTGCGGCCCGCATCCGTGGCGTCGCCGTGCTGTCGCTCGTCCTGCTCTGGCTGCTGTGGGAGTCGCTGGGGTCGGGCCGGGTCTGGCCGGAGGCCCCGGCGGTGCGCGTCGCGCTCGGAGCCGTCACGCTCCTGTACGCGGTGGGCTGGCTCGGCGCCATGGTCGGCGGGGTCCGCCTGCCGCCCCGACGGCGGATCCCGCTCGTCGGAACGCTGTTCGCGCTGGCGGTCGTGGCGGCCCTGCTGCGCGACGGCCCGCTCCGCCTCGGCCACACGGGCGTGTTCGGCTTCGCGCTCGTCGTGGCGGTCTGGCTGCTCCCGGCGCGCTGGAGCGTGCTGCTCGGGCTGGTGACCCTGGCTCTCCAGGTGTCCCTCGGTCCCGTCGACTGGGGGCACGTGGGCGGGCTCGTCCCCGGGATCGTGATCCCGGTGGCCGTGACGCTGCTGATCCGGCTCGTCGTCCAGCTAGGCCAGGCCCACGAGGAGATCGCGGCGCTGGCCGCCGCGGCGGAGCGCGACCGGCTGGCCAGGGACCTCCATGACGTGCTCGGCCACAGCCTCACCACGATAACCGTGAAGAGCGGCCTGGCCCGCCGGGTGCTGGAGAGCGGCGGCGATCCGGAACGCGCGCTGGCCGAGTTGCGCGACGTCGAGCGGCTGTCCCGGCAGGCGCACGGCGAGGTGCGCCTGACCGTGTCGGGCCGCCGCCGGCCGTCCCTCGCGGCCGAGCTGGCGGGGGCTCGCGCCGCGCTGCGGGCCGCCGGGATCGGCGCCGTCCTCCCGCCGTCCGCCGACCACGTCAGGGCCGAACTGGCCGGGCCCTTCGCGTACGTCCTGAGGGAGGGGGTCACCAACGTGATCCGGCACAGCGGCGCGACCCGGTGCGAGGTGCTGCTCGGAGACGACTGGCTGGAGGTGCGCGACGACGGCCCCGGGCGGAACGCGGCGGAGCCGGGCAACGGGCTCTCCGGCCTGGCCGAACGGCTGCGTGCCGTCGGCGGGCGGATCGAGGCGGGCCCGCTGCCCGCGGGCGGCTTCCGGCTGCGGGCGAGCCGCGCGTGATCCGGGTGGGCGTGTGATCCGGGTGAGCGCATGATCAGGGTGTTGCTCGCCGACGACCAGGCGCTCGTGCGCGGCGCGCTAGCGGCGATGCTGGCGCTGGAGCCCGACATCGAGGTGGTGGCGCAGGTCGGCTCGGGTGAGGAGGTCGTCGACGCGGCCCGCCGCAGCCGGCCCGACGTGGCGTTGCTGGACGTGCAGATGCCCGGCAGGGACGGGCTGGCGGTCACCGCCGACCTGCGCGCCGCGCTCCCGTCCTGCCGGGTGGTGATCTGCACGACGTTCGGGCGGCCGGGCTACTTCGCCCGTGCGATGGAGAACGGCGCCTCGGGCTTCGTCGTGAAGGACGCGCCGCCCGAGCACCTGGTCGACACGGTGCGGCGGGTCCACGCGGGCCTGCGGGTGGTCGATCCCGCCCTGGCCGCCGAGTCGCTCGCCAGCGGGTCGAGCCCGCTGACCGCGCGGGAACGCGACGTCCTGCGCGCGGCCCGGCAGGGCGGCACCGTGGCGGAGATCGCCCGGAGCCTGCACCTGTCCGCCGGGACCGTACGCAACCACCTGTCCGCGGCCATCGGCAAGACGGGAGCGAGCACCCGCGCCGAGGCCGCGCTCATCGCCGACGAGCACGGCTGGCTCTGATTTCGCTCTGATCCGGCTTCGGGCGGCCCGCGGTCACCGCGGGAGAGGCGTGCTCGCGGGCCGGAACATCGCGGGGTTGCGCGACGCCCAGGCGAAGTAGGACGACGCCTGCTCGCGGAAGGGCCGGGGCCGCCAGGACAGCGTCCGCCGGGCCAGGGAGACGTCGCTCGCCGCGTCCCTGCCGAGGCGCGCGTCCGGATCGAGATCGAGCTCCAGGTCGGCGGCGTCCGGGGGGACGACCCGCACGAGCCCGTGCCCCGCGTGGTCCTCGGCGATCCGCAGCAGCTCGCCGAACGGGACGCGGCGGCCGGTGCCGAGGTTGTAGACGGCGCCGTCGGGGCCCGCTCCGTGGACGAGGAGCGCGAGCGCCTCGGCGGCGTCCTCGGCGTTCAGCCAGTCGAAGGACGCCCCCAGCGTGCGCCCGGTGACGCGGAGGGGCCGGCCGCGGACCAGGGCGGAGGCCAGCAGGAACGGCGCCGACATCAGGGCGCGGGTGCCGGTCGGGCGCTCCATCGGCCCGAACAGCTTCGCCGGGCGCACCGTCACGTGCGGCAGACCCGACAGTTCGCCGTAGCGGGCGACCACGCGTTCGGCGGCCGCCTTGCTCAGGCCGTAGAGCTCGCCCGGCGCGATAGGGCCCGACTCGGGCTGGGGGTCCAGGCCGGGCGTGCCGTCGCCGTAGACCGCGCAACTGCTGACGTAGACCAGCCGTCTCGGCGGCCGAGCGGCGGCCAGGACGGCCATCGCGAATCCCCCTCCACCGGTCAGCAGGACGTCCATCGCCGATCCTTTCCCTCACACCGCAAGTGTGTCAACTGTGACACACAAATCACCTTCCTGACCATGAAACCGCAGAACAGGTCATTTGATGTGTCGCTATTGACACACGCTTCCCGTGGGTGGCAGGGTCGGGGCCCACGGGCGAGAGCCGCCCGCGAGGAGGTTCGAGTGACCACTGTCAACGAGACGTACGCGCACAGCCTGGAGAACGCGGACCTGCGCGCCTTCTACGAGGCCGCCGGCTTCGCCGGGCGCGTCGGATGGGGCGAGCGGCCGGCGATCCTCGTGATCGACATGGCCGGGGCCTGGGCCGATCCCGAAGAGCGGATCGGCTCGGACCTGTCGGCGGTGTCCGACAGCATCGTCCGCATCCTGGAGGAGGGCCGCCGCGCGGGCCTGCCGATCATCTTCACCACCATGGCGTGGGACCCGAGCCTGGCCGAGATCGGCGAGGTGGTCCGCCGCAAGACGCCGCACAGCGAACTGATGCTGCACGGCACCGAGCGGGTCACGCTCCGGCCGGAGATGGGCCGCCGTCCCGAGGAGCCGCTCGTCGTCAAGCCGCGCGCCTCGGCGTTCTTCGGCACGTACGTGGACGCGATGCTGATCTCCGCCAAGGCCGACACGGTGATCGTGGTGGGATGCAGCACCAGCGGCTGCATCCGGGCGACCGCCGAGAGCGCGTTCAACCGGGGATTCCACGTCATCGTCCCGCGTGAGGCGGTCGGCGACCGGAGCCCCTCCGCGCACGCCGCCAACCTCTTCGACATCGACGCCCGCTACGGCGACGTGCTGCCCGAGGCCGAGGTGCTGGACCACCTGCGGTCGCTGCCCCAGACCCATCCCCGCGCCGCGGAGGAATGACCGATGACCGACCGGCAACCTCCGGTGCTGCGGGCCACCGGGCTCGCCAAGTCCTTCGGCCACGTGCAGGCGCTGCGGCACGGTGAGCTCACCGTGCACGCCGGGGAGGTGGTCGCGCTCGTCGGCGACAACGGCGCCGGCAAGAGCACGCTGATCTCCTGCATCTCCGGCGCCCATCTGCCGGACGCCGGCGAGGTGAGGGTGGACGACCGCCCGATGCCGCTCGGGTCGATCAAGGCCGCGATGGAGCACGGCATCGCCACGGTCTACCAGGGCCTGGCGATGGCCCCCGACCTGTCGGTGGCCGAGAACCTGTTCCTCTCCTGTGAGCTGCGCCGTCCCGGCCTGCTGGGACGGCTCGGCCTCCTGGACAAGAAGGCGATGCGCGAGCGCGCCTGGGAGCTCATGGACAGTCTCGGCATCACCACCCTCCAGGACGTGACCCTGCCCGTCGGCGACCTGTCCGGAGGACAGCGCCAGGTTGTCGCGGTCGCCCGCGCCGTCTCCCGCGCGGGGCGTCTGGTGATCATGGACGAGCCGACGGCGGCGCTCGGCGCCCGGCAGTCGCAGATGGTGATCGAGACCATCAGGGCGACCCGCGACCGCGGCCTCGGCGTGGTCCTCATCTCGCACGACCTGCCGAGGGTGCTGGAGGTCGCGGACCGGATCGTGGTCATGCGGCTGGGCCGGGTGGTGGCCGACCTTCCCGCGCGGGAGCTGAAGATCGGCCAGATCGTCGCGCTGATGCTCGGCGAGCAGAACGACCCACGTGAGGAGAGCCTGCCGGCATGACCGCGACGCAACCGACACTCCGGGCCCCGTCGAACCGCGCCCGCGCCGGCGCGCTGATGCGGTCCACCCCCGCCTACATCGTGGTCGCGCTGGTCGCGCTCGTCGTGGTCTTCACGATCATCTCGCCCGAAGGGCGCTTCCTGGACGCCACCAACCTGCAGGCGGTCGGGCGCAACAGCGCCGGGCTCGTCCTGCTGGCCGTCGGCCTGACCTTCGTCCTCGGCGCCGGGCACATCGACCTCAGCGTCGGCGCCACGCTCGTGCTGTCGTCGGTGGTCGCGGGCACCGTGGCCGTGGACATCGCCGGCCCACCGTCGGCCTCGGGGACCTTTCCCGGTGCCGGGCCCGCCATCGCCGTCGCGGCGCTCGCCGCGGTCGTCGTGGGAGGGATAGCGGGGCTGGTCAACGGGCTCCTGGTGACCAAACTGAAGGTCAACTCCTTCGTCGTCACGCTGGGCACGATGGGCGTGGCCACCGGCGCCGCACAGGTCCTCACGAACGGGTCGAACGTCGCCGGGATTCCGTCGGACGTCCAGACGTCCTTCGGGCTCAACTCGATCGCCGGGATCCCGCTCCCACTGGTGCTGGCGGTGGTGGTCGCCCTGGTGGCCGGCGTCGTCCTGTCGCAGACCAGCGCGGGCCGGCACGCCCTCGCCATCGGCTCCTCCTCCGACGGGGCCATGCGGGCGGGCGTCAACGTGCAGCGCAGCACGACCGCGGTCTTCGTCATCTCCGGGCTGATGGCCGGGATCGCCGGCTTCCTCGACATCACCCGGTTCGGCACGACGGCCATCTCCGGGCACGAGACGACCATGCTGCAGGCGCTGTCCGCCGTGATCATCGGCGGGACGAGCCTGTTCGGCGGACGCGCCTCGGTGCTGGGCTCGGTCCTCGCCACCTTCATCCCGACCATGCTGCTCGCCGGGTTCGTCATGGTCGGCGTCTCGTCCTTCTACCAGAACATCGCCATCGGCGCCGTTCTGATCATCGCTGTCTGGCTCGACCAGCTGCGCGGCAAGTAACCCCCCACCGAGATTCCCCTGCCGAGATACGCGCCGAAACACGGAGAACCACCATGAACGTACGCACCAGTGTGCTGGCCGCCGCCGCGCTGACGGCGATAGCCCTGACCTCCGCCGCCTGCGGCTCGTCCGGTGACACCGGCGCGGCGGGCGGCACGAGCGGCGCCACCGCCGAGCAGAAGTCCGGCCCCCTGCAGATCTCCCTTCTCACGACGTACAACGGCCTGCCCTTCTACACGGCGATGCAGTGCGGCGCGCAGGACGCGGCCAAGAAGCTGGGCGGCGACATCACGGTGAAGGCCGACGGGCCGTCGCGGGGCATGAACGCCGCCGACCAGACCCCGGTCCTCGAAGGGGTGGTCAACCGGCGCCCCGACGGCATGATCTTCGTACCGGCCGACCCGGCCGCGATGGTCGCGCCGATCAGGCTCGCGGTGAACGCTGGGATCCCGGTCGTCACCACCGACGCGACGCTGAACGAGAAGGTGGCCAAGGCGCAGTTCCGCGGGGACAACAACGCGGGCGGCGCGCTGGCGGCGGAGGAACTGCTCAAGCGGGCCAAGGGGCAGAGCGGGAAGGTGCTCGTGCTGGACACCCGGCCCGGCCTGCCGGTGACCAACGAGCGCGCCGAGGGGTTCGTCAAGGCGCTCAAGGACTCCGGCTCGAACCTGCAGATCCTCGGCACGCAGTACTACGAGGACGACCCGACCAAGGCGGCGACCATCGTGCAGAGCTCGCTGGGCGCCAACCCGGACATCGTCGGGATCTTCGCGACCTCCGAGTCGGGTGCGATGGGAGCCGTCTCCGGGCTCCAGGCCGCCAAGGTCGACAACGACAAGATGACCGTCATCGCGTACGACGCGGGCCCGACGCTGGTCTCGGCGCTGCGCGCCGGGACGCTCGACGCGCTCGTCGCGCAGGGCTCCTACACCCAGGGGTACGACGCGCTGACCCGGCTCGTCCAGGACATCCGCGGCGAGGTGCCGCAGGGGGCCGCCTTCGACAACGTGGTGCCGAACGCGATCGTCACCGCCGACAACGTCGACTCGCCGGAGATCAAGAAGCTGCTCTACCCCACAAGCTGCTCTTGATCGTGGCACTGTCGCTGTCGAACATCATCAACGCGAATTCAACGAGGGGATCGAGATGACGGCCGACCTTGCCGGGAAGGTGGTGGTGGTGACGGGCGCGGCCTCCGGGCTGGGCGCCGCGACCGTCCGCGACGTCCTGGAACACGGCGGGCGGGTGGTCGCCGTGGACCGGGCGCAGGACGTCAAGGCGCTCGCGGGAGACGGGGTGCTGCCCGTCGTCGCCGACGCCGCCGACGAGAGCCAGGTGCTGGACGCCGTACGCGCGGGGGAGGACACCTTCGGCCTGGTGAACGGCGCGGTCGCCTGCGCGGGGATCACCCGCGCCGGGACGGTCGACTCCATGAGCCTGGACACCTGGAACGAGGTGCTGCGGGTCAACCTGACCTCGGTCTTCCTGCTCGCGAAGGCCGCCGTCCCCGCGATGCGCCGGGCGGGCGGCGGCGCGCTGGTCGCGGTCGCCTCGCAGGTGGGGCTCGTGGGTTACCCGGAGAACGTCGCCTACTGCGCGGCGAAGGCCGGGGTGATCAACCTGGTCCGCGCGATGAGCGTCGACGCGCGCGACAGCGGCGTCCGCGCCGTGGCGGTCTGCCCCGGGCCCGTCGACACCCCGATGCTGCGCGAGGGCTTCGCGCAGACCGGGGAGGGGTACGACCTGGCGGCGTCGCGGGTGCCGCTGGGCCGCGTCGCCCGGCCGGAGGAGATCAGCGCCACGATCTGCTTCCTGCTGTCCGACGCGGCGGCCTTCGTCACCGGCACGGCATGGACGGTCGACGGTGGCTACACAGCGCAGTAACGCCGAGGCCGGCGACCCCCTGCAGGCCGGCCCCCACGCCTCCGTCCACGCCTCGCTGGAGCCGAGGGCCCTGGAGCTGCTCCGGGCCATCGCGAACTCGCCGGAACCGCTCGGCGCGCGGGAGCTCGGCCGCCGCATCGAGGCCGGCAACCGGCCGCTGAGCGAGTCGACGGTGAACCGGCTGCTGCGGCGGCTGGACGAGCAGGGCCTCACCCGTTCCATGGACGGCAGGGGACGGGTCGTGTCGGAGGCCGGGCGGGCGCTCGCGCAGCGGGCGGCGGCCGAGGTCACCTGGCACCAGCAGATCGGCTCCCTGGAGATCCGTACGGTGCAGGACGTGCGCGACCTGCTGGTCGCCCGGCGCGGCGTGGAACGCGAGATCGTCCGGGAGGCGGCGACGTCGGTCTCGGGCGAGGACGTCGAACGCCTGCAGTCGGTCATGGAGGAGTACGAGCGGTCCGTCCACACCGAGGAGCGGCGCCGCGACGTCTCCACCAACTTCCACAAGGCGCTCGCGTCGACGGTGGAGAACACGATGCTCCGCGCCGTCGCCATGGTCATCTTCGATCCCCGCTTCGACATGCTGGAGCACGTCCTCGACATGGTCACCGCCGGGCGCGGCACGACCATGCACTCCGTGCACGAGCACGAGGAGATCATGCGCGCCATCCGGGCCGGCGACCCGGACGCGGCGGAGGCGGCCATGGTCCGCCACATCAACCGCCTCATCGCCGACGCCAGTGCCGTGGTCGCCCCGTCCACGCGCCTGGCGATCGAACTGCTGCTCAAGAACCACAGCCCCGTCATCGGCGGCGGCACATGACCCTGGAGGAAACCGTGACCACTATCACCCCGATCATCACCGACGCCGCGGCGGCGCCGAGCGCGTCCTACTCCCAGGGCATCGTGGCCGGGCGCCTCGTCGTGACGGCGGGACAGGTCGGCCGCGACGCGGTGACCGGTGAACTGCCGGCCACGCTGGCCGGGCAGGTGGAGTCGGCCATCGCCAACCTCAAGGCCGTGCTCGCGGCGGCCGGGCTCGACCTGTCGCACGTGGTGAAGACGACCTGCTTCCTCACCCGGATCGAGGACTTCCCGGAGTTCGACGCCATCTACCGCAAGCACTTCTCCGACCCGCTGCCCGCGCGCAGCACGGTGGGCGTCGTGCTGGCCGGCGACCTGCTGTTCGAGATCGAGGCGTTGGCCGTCAAGCCCGAGGAAGTGGCATGAAGCCCGGTTTCGACCTGCTCATCCGCGGGGGTGAGGTCGTCAACGGCGACGCCCGGGCGGCACTGGACGTCGGCGTGGCCGGAGGGCGGATCGCCGCCCTCCTGGCGCCGGGTTCATCGGCCGCCGCCGAGCGGGAGATCGACGCGACCGGGCTGCTCGTCATGCCCGGCGGTATCGACACCCACACCCACGTCGCCTGGCCGTACGACGACACCGTCACGGTGGACGACTGGCACTCGGCGACCCGGGCCGCGGTGCTCGGCGGGACGACCACGATCATGGACTTCGTCCCGCCCGCCGAGGGCGGCCTGGCCGCGCGCTGCCGCGCCCGGGTCGAGGAGGCCGCCGCCGACGCGGTGATCGACTTCGGGTTCCACCCGATCCTCACGGGGTCCGACGCCCGGAACGTCGAGGACATCGGCAAGGTCATCGCCGAGGGCTTCACGTCGTTCAAGATGTACACGACGTACGAGGACCGGCGCGTCGACGACGGAGCCGCCTGGACGCTGATGCGGGCCATCGCCGCGAACGGCGGGCTGCCCGGCTTCCACGCCGAGAACCACGAGATCCTCACCAGCGCGCTGGACGACCAGGTCCGCTCCGGCCACCTCGGCCTGGCGGACTATCCCCACAGCCGGCCCGGGCTGGCCGAGGCCGAGACCATCCACATGGTGTCGATGTACGCCCGGCGGCTGAACACGCCGGTCTACATCTTCCACGTCTCCGGCTCCGACGCGCTCGACGCCGTACGCTTCGCGCGCCGCGCCGGGACGGTCGTCCACGCCGAGACCTGCACGCACTACCTCGCGCACGACGAGAGCGTGTTCACCGGCGAGGACGCGTGGCGCTTCGTCATCTCCCCGCCGATCCGCGGCGCGGCCGACCGGCTCGACCTGTGGTCGGGTATCGCGGACGGCACGGTCGTCTCCGTCGGCTCCGACCACTGCGCGTACGACACCTCCGCGAAGCGGGGCTGGGAGCACGACCACCGCCACATCCCGGCGGGCGCCCCCGGCATCGAGGCCCGTACGCCGGTGCTGTGGAACGAGGCCGTGAACGTGCGCCAGCTGGATCCGTGCCAGTTCGTCCAGGTCTCGGCGGAGCGCGCCGCGCGGGCGCTCGGGCTGTTCCCGCGCAAGGGCCGCGTGGCGGTCGGCGCCGACGCCGACCTCGTCCTGTGGGACCCGGCCCGCGCCTGGACCGGCGCCGACCTGCGGCCCGTCTCGCCCGCCACCTTCTCCCTGTACGAGCGGTCGAGCGGCACCGGGCTCGCCCGGCACGTCGTCGCCGGAGGCCGGCTGGTGGTCGAGGACGGGAACTTCGCGGGGGAGAGGGGCGCCGGACGGTTTCTTGCCCGCGCGCCGATGGCGCGGCCGTGAGCGCCCCCGACGTCGTCACGTACGGCGAGATCATGGGCAACTTCGTGGCCACCGAGGTGGGCCCGCTGGAGAAGGCGACGCTGTTCGAACGGCGGCTCGCGGGCTCCGAGCTGAACGTCGCGGTCGCGCTGGCGCGGCTCGGCCACCGGACCGGATACGTCGGCCGTGTGGGCGACGACCCGCTCGGGGACGCGGCCCGCGCCCGCCTGCGCGAGGAGGGCATCGACGACACGCACGTGCGCGCCGAGGACCACGCGGTCACCGGCATCCAGTTGAAGCAACGCGTGCTCGTCGGGGATCCCCGCTACGTGTACTACCGCCGCGGGTCGGCCGGGTCGCTGCTCGCGCCGTCCCCCGAGACGCTGGCCTACGTGGCGTCGGCCCGGCACCTGCACGCGACCGGCATCCCGCCCGCGCTGTCCGCGACGGCCCGCCGGTTCGCGTACGAGGCGATGGAGGCGGCGCGGGACGCCGGGGCGAGCGTCACCTTCGATCCGAACCTGCGTCCCACCCTCTGGCCGGACCACGGCGAGATGACGCGCCTCGTGGACGACCTGGCCACGCGGGCCCACTGGGTGCTGCCCGGCGTCGCGGAGGGCGAGGCGCTGACCGGGCGGCGCGAGCCGGAGGCCATCGCCGGTCACTACCTGTCGCGGGGGGCGCGCGGGGTCGCCGTCAAGCTCGGCGCGGCGGGGGCCATGCTGTTCACGCCTGAGGGGTCGTGGACCTGCCCGCCGTTCCGGGTCACCACGGTGGACACCATCGGGGCGGGCGACGGGTTCGCGGCCGGGTTCGTCAGCGGTCTGCTCGACGGTCTCGACGAGGAGCAGCGGCTCCGGCGCGCGTGCGCCGTGGGGGCGCTCGCCACCAGCAACAAGGGCGACAACGAAGGCATGCCCACCCGTGTGGAACTGGACGCCCTCCTCGCGGCGGACCGACCGGTGGAAGGAACGCGATGACCGCCCGCACTCTTCTCGACGTCGTCCAGACGGAGGTGGCCGGCGTCCTGGCCGAGGTCGACCCGGCCACGCTGGAAACGGCCGCCGACCTGCTGGACCACGCGCCGCGGATCTTCGTGGCGGGGGAGGGCAGGTCGGGCTACATGGCCAGGGCGTTCGCCATGCGCCTCGTGCACCTCGGCCGTACGGCGTACTTCGTCGGCGACACCTGCACGCCGTCGACCGGGCCGGGCGACCTGCTGGTCGCCGTCTCCGGGTCCGGCACGACGGCCGCCACCGTACGCGCGGCGCGGGCGGTGACCGACGGCGGCGGGGAGGTCCTCGCGGTCACCACCGCGCCGTCGTCGCCCCTCGCCACCGGCGCGCGGCACGTCCTGCACGTGCCCGCCGCCACCAAGCACCGGCGCGAGGGCGAGGCGGCCACCGTGCAGCCCCTGTCGAGCCTGTTCGACCAGTGCACGCACCTGCTGCTCGACTGTGTCTGCCTGGAGCTCGCCCGGCGGCACCACGTCACGGACGAGCAGGCGAGGCAGGCCCACGCGAACACCGAGTGATCAGGCTTCTAGACGGTGGACGGCATTGGCGCCGGGGCGGTCCTGCGCTCCTCCTGGAAGCGCGTGATCGACAGGACGACCGCGACTGCGAGGGCGGCCGTGACGACGTACGCGGCGTTGACGGCGATGTCGAACAGCGCGGCCTCGCGCATCTCCGGCAGTTCCTCGGCGTTCAGATATCTGCGGCCCGCTCCCTTGGCGACCCACATGCTGACCAGCCACGTCAGCCACCAGGCCCAGACCAGTCCGGAACGGCGGGCGGTCGCGAGGTTTCCGGTCTCCTCGACGGCGCCGGGCTTCGACGCCGTCCAGATGTCGTCGACGATCTGCTTGGGATACCACCAGCAGAGGATCGGGAAGCCCCATCCGAAGATCAGCCAGGGCCTGGCGCGCCGGTGCGGCCACGGGCTCAGCGTCTCGGCGTTCGTCCGGGGTACACGGAAGACTCCTCAAGAGGGATGAGGAATCATCATTCACCGCCGTACGAACGTGATCACCTGAATTTCCATTTCGTGATCACCTCTCTCGGTCGGGTTCTGGCGGGCTCCTTAGGGTGTGGTCATGGACGTGAAGATCAGCGGTGTTCCGGTGCACGTCGTGGAGCACGGCGACGGAATGCCGGTTCTGGCGTTGCACGGTGCGGGCGTGGACCATCGGGAGATGGCCGGCGCGCTGGAGCCCGTGTTCCGCGACCGGCCCGGTTATCGGCGCATTTATCCGGACCTGCCGGGAATGGGGCGCACCCCGTTGCCGGACTGGTTCCGTGGCTCCGACGACACCCTCGATGTCGTGCTCGGCTTGATCGACGCTCTTTTCGGCGACGAGCCGATCGCGGTCGTGGGTCACTCCTTCGGCGCGCACCTCGCGAGGGCCGTCGCCGACCGCCGACCGGAGCGGGTCGCCGGACTGGCGCTGATCTGTCCCATCGGTGAGGAGGCACGCGACGTGCCCGCGCACGCGGTGCTGCACGGCTCGGCCGGCGTGGCCGACGCGCTGAGCCCGGACGAGCAGGCCCAGTTCCGCGACTACTTCGTGGTGCGGACGCCCGCCATGGTGGAGCGGTTCCGGGAGTACGTGGCCCCGGCCCTGCCCCTCGTCGACGGCGACGGCCTGGAGCGGATCTCCGACCGATGGCGGCTGAGCGACGCTCCCGCGGAGACGCCCCCGTACACCGGCCCGGCGCTGATCCTCGCCGGGCGCCAGGACTCCACGGTGGGGTACGCCGGTCCGTGGGAGCTGGTGGAGCGGTATCCGCGGGCCACGTTCGCCGTCCTGGACCGCGCCGGTCACGCGCTGCCGCACGAGCAGCTCGGCCTGTTCACCGCCCTCGTCACGGAATGGCTCGACCGGGTGGACGAGCATCGCGCGGCCTGAGTGCGCCGACGCTCCGCTCATGGATCAGGCGGATACGGATCGCTTCGCAGCCTGCTGTACATCCAGCCGTCACGCCACTGACCGGCACGGAACTCCACCGCGCGCAGGACCCCCTCCAGCGTGAAGCCGGCCTTCTCGAGCGACTTCCGCTCCGCGATGTTCTCCGGATGGGTGGTCGCCTCGATGCGCTCGGCAGGGGTGTGAGTGAACAGGTAGTCGCACAGCATCGCCTGAGCGCGCCAGCCGATTCCACGCCCGCGCCAGTCCGGAAGCAAGGCGATCCCTATCTCCCAGTATCGGGAAACGCCGAAGCCTCGCGCCGACCAGCTCACCAAGCCCGCGGCCGTGTCGCCGGCTTCGACGACGAGCCTGCTGTCATCCTCGCCCAGGTACCCGTCCTTGGCGTAGCGCCGTGCCGGGGCCTGCGCGTCGCGGAACCCCGTCCAGTCCAGGCCGATCAACCCCGGCTCCGTGAGGAAGCGCCGGAACATGTCGAGATCGTCTTCTGTCACGGGCCGCAGTCGTACCTCAAGCGCGCTCACCCTGCCGCCTTCCCTCGATGCTCTCCGACACTAGCGCTGAGATCATCAGCCGCCGACGGCGCGAAGGGCTCCGGGGTGGCGGCCGGTGAGCCGGTCGAGCCTCGCGGCGGTGGCGTCGTCGGCGGGGAGATAGGCGATCAGGAGCTGGCTGTCGTCGTCGGACAGGCCGAGGGTCTCGTAGGACAGCCGCAGTTCGCCCTCCTGCGGATGCGTCAGCCGTTCGACGCCGGTGCGGCTCGGGCTGGATGGAGCCTTCAACCGGTCGGTGAAGGGGGCGCCCACCGCGAGGGTCAGCTCGTCGACGAGATGGCCGACGTGTGGGTCCTCCCGGCGAAGGCCCAGGCCGAGGTTGGCGATCCGCTCGTCGGCCACCCGTTCCCACTCCGGATAGGCGGCCCTGGCCCTCGGGTCGGCGAACAGGTAGCGCAGTAGATTGGCCGGTCGATGGTCCAGCAGCCCGATGGGACCGGTGAGCCGCTCGTAGCCGTCCGTGTGGGCGAGCACGTCACCGAGCCGGTTGATCACCAGCGCGGGGGCGGGTTCGAGCCGGTCGAGCAGCGCCCGGACGGTGGGGCGCACCGACTGCGCGGGCGGCCTCTGGCACACGCCGACCAGCCGGCCCGCGCCGTCGGCCGCCTTGTAGTGGTTCAGCAGGCGGAGGCGCTCGTCGGCGGACAGGCGCAACGCGTCGGCGAGAGCGGCGAGCACGGGCATCGAGGGGTGACGATCACGCCCCTGCTCAAGCCTGGTCAGGTATTCGACGCTGATCCCGGCGAGCGCGGCCAGTTCGGAACGGCGCAGGCCCGGAGTACGGCGCCGGCCGCCGCCGGGTAACCCGACCTCGGCGGGGGTGACGGCCTCGCGGCGGGCCCGCAGGAACTCGCCCAAACTGTTGTCGCTCACGATTCGCAGGCTACCGAGTGACCTCGGCTCCGATCGTGGCCCTGCCGGGGCCAGCCTCGGCCCGGCCTCCCTCCGACGGTCGCCGCCGCCGAATCCTTGGGTTTCCACTGTGATGAGGAGCGTCGAAATGGATCTGGGACTCACCGGCCGTACGGTCATCGTGACGGGAGCCTCCGGCGGTATCGGCCGCGAGATCGCCCGCGGGTTCGCCGCGGAAGGGGCCGACGTCGTGCTCACCTATCACCACTCCCAGGCGGGCGCGGAGCGGCTCGCCAAGGAGATCGGCGGACGCTCGCTCGTCGCGCCGTACGAACTGGACGACGACGAAGCGGCCCGCACTCTGGCCGAGACCGTGATCGAGTGGTCCGGCCGGATCGACGTGCTGGTCAACAACGCGGTGCACTGGGGCGCCACCGAGCCGGACGGAGACCACTCCTTCGAGGCCGTGTCCGACGAGAGGTGGCAGAAGACGATCAGGGCCAACGTCGAGGGCGCGCTCCGGCTCACCCGGGCGGTCGTCCCGTCGATGCGAGAGCGCGGCTGGGGCCGGCTGGTGCACATCTCCTCTGCTATCGCGGTCGACGGGATGCCCGGTGGTGAGTACTACGGCGCGGCCAAGGCGGCACTGCACGGTTTCAGCAGGTCCGCCGCGTTCGGGCTCGGCAAGGACGGCGACATCCTGTCCAACGTCGTCATGCCCGGCCTGACCAGGACGGAGACCAACGGCGCGATCGTCGAGCAGGCGGGCGGGCACTACAGCGCGCTGGCTCCGATCGGCCGCCTGCTCGACGCCGCCGAGGTCGCGAGCGCCGTCGTCTACCTGGGCTCCGCCGCCAACACCGGCATCACCGGACAAGCCGTCAAGGTCACCGGCGGAGCGTGAGCGCGGCAGCTCGTCTCCTACGGCGTGAGCAGCGGGAGCGCCGCGAAGGCGTGATCCTGCCACAGCAGCCGCGAGGCCTCCTCCGGATAGGCGGCGACCGTCGACGGCGTGTCGAAGAGCTGCGCGAGGCGGCGCTCGGCGTCGTACGGAGGCCAGCCGGGGTCGCCGTGCGCGGCGAAGGCCGTCCACGCCGTACGGAACCGCGCGGACAGCTCCTCCGCCGCCGGGGAGGGCGGGGTGCCGATCAGCATGGCGGGCTGTCCGCTGCTCAGGTTGCCGAACACGAGCGGCACGTCCAGGCCGTGGCAGGCACCGAGGGCGCCGCCCAGCCCCGGGGCGGGCCACGTCAGCTCGTAGAGGTGGGCCCGCCCGCCCCCGGCGATCTGCGCGTCGGCGAGGCGAAGGCTCGGCATGCGGAACAGCCAGTCCCCGTTGACCAGTTCGTACAGCTCCTCGTCGGTAGCGGCGGGGAACGCCTCCCGGTAGCGGCGCGCGCCGTCCGGGCCGGGGGCGAGCATGCGCAGGGCGGTCTCGGTCTGCTCGGATGTGACCTGGCCGAGCACGCCGTCGATCAGGCTGAACAACCGGTGCTCGTCACGCGTGTGCCCGACGAGAAGATCGACGTCCCGGGCCGTGCCGCCGGCCAGCGCCTGCCAGGGGGTCATCGGCAGGACGTCGCCGTCGACGACCGGTGCGAACGGGATCGGCCGGTGGGTGATCTGCCCCCAGCGCTCCCGCCACCGAGTTATCTTCGCCGAGATCGCGTCGCCCGCGGCGGGCAGCCGGGCCGGGTCCACCGCCGACATGCCGGACACCGTGGGCCGTACGCCCAGCTCGGCGGCGCAGGCGGCGGCGATGTCGGCGGCCAGCTCGGGGGAGAAGAACGTGCCCGGCACACTCTGCGCGACCGCCCGGCGGAAGAGCCCGGCGGCGCGCGGCATGGCGAGCAGCGCGGCGACCGATCCGCCGCCCGCCGACTCCCCGAAGACCGTGACCCGGTCCGGATCGCCGCCGAACGCCCGGATGTTGTCCCGCACCCACCTCAGGGCCACGACCTGGTCGAGCAGCCCCCGGTTGGCCGGAGCGCCGTCGATCAGGGCGAAACCCTCGATGCCGAGGCGGTAGTTGAGGGTGACGACCACGACTCCGCTCGCGGCCAGGCGCCCGGCGTCGTACCCCGGGAGGGCGGCGTTGCCCGATACATAACCACCGCCGGGGATCCACACCATCACCGGGAGCCCCGCCGCCGGGTCCGGTTCCGGCGTCCACACGTTGACCGTCAGCCAGTCGTCACCGGCGGTGTCCTGGGACCCGCCGAACAGGCCGGACTGCGGGGGCGGCGGGCCGTACGCGAGTGCTGGGCGCGCCCCGTCCCAGCCGCGCACGGGCTGCGGCGCGGCGAAACGCAGGGCCCCGGCCGGCGGTTCGGCGTACGGGATGCCGCGGAAGACCGCCAGCCCCGCCTCCCGGCCGCCGCGCAGGACGCCGGCCGCCGTGCGGACTTCCGGCTCGGACTCGTACGGCGTGCCAGACGCGGTGACGGCCACTTCGCGGCCTCCTCTCCGAACCTGCCCGGCCGAGCATCGCAACGCGCCCCACCCACCGGCAAACCATTTTGGAGAGTCCTCATGAGCCTGGAACCCACTCCGGCGTGGGCTTTCGTCGGATAGGCAAGTGCTTGATGCTGACGCTGAAGAGGGGACTGGCATGGGAGTGCATCTCGCTGGCTACAGGGAGGCCCTGGCCAGGCTCGGGGAGCTTCTTGACGCGGCCGAGCGGGGCCGGAGCGCGACCGTGCGCTGTGGTGATCGGACCGTCGCCGTGGTGGACGGTGAGCGCCTGCGACACGCCCTCGCTCGCATCTACCCGTCCAAGGTCCAGGTAGTGGCCGAGGAAAGTGGATGGTCGGCCTTCATCCCCGGCCTCCCGGTCGCGGCGGACGGATCGACGTTCGACGAGGCGATCGGCGAACTGCTCGACGTACTTCGGGAGTACGCCGAGGACTGGCAGGATCACCTGTCCGATGCCCCCGACCACCGGGACAACTGGGGCCTGATGCAGATGATCTGCCTGAGCAGCGACGCGCAGCTACGGCAGTGGCTGGTCGGGGTGTCTCCCTGACATAGCCATAGCCAGCCCATGAGGATCACGAGCACTACCGGCCCGTGACGCTATGCGCCTGGTATGAATTACTTGCTTTTCTGTAGTTATAAGTACTACCTTCGTAGTCATGATGCTTGTCACCGGAGCGACCGGGCTCAGCGGGTCGATCGTCGTCAGGGAGTTCGCTCGGCAGGGCATTCCCGTCCGAGCGCTGGTCAGGGACCCGGACAAGGCCCGGAAGCTCCACGGGCTGCCAGGGGTGGAAGTGGTCGAGGGCGACATGTTGCGCCCGGAGACCCTCACGGCCGCTCTGCGCGGCGTGGAGCGCGTGCTCCTGATCTCCTCGCCGAGGGAGCGGATGGTGGAGACGCAGTGCGCGTTCATCGACGCGGCCAGGGCCGCGGGCGTGCCGCACATCGTGAAGTACTCCGGCAAGGAGTCCGGCGTCGGGTTCGACCCCGGCAGCTTCACGGGGACGCGCGAGCACCTGGAGATCGAGCGTTACCTTGAGGCGTCCGGCCTGGTCTGGACCCACCTGCGCCCGAGCCAGTTCATGGAGTTCTACCTGCCCGGCACCTCCACCGGAGTGGATCCGCACCGGCGGGAGCTGCGTATGTCCATCGGCGACAGCAGGCTGTCGCCCGTCGCCATCGAGGACGTCGCCAGGGTCGCGGTCGCGCTGATGACCTCCGCCGGCCACGAGGGCAGGGCGTACGACATGACCGGCCCGGAGGCGCTGACGATGAAGGAGATCGTCGAGCACATCACAGAGGCGACGGGAACCGCCTTCCGCCATGTGGAGCTGCCCCTGGACGACAAGGTGCGCGAGTGGAGGGAGGCGGGGACGCCCGAGCCGTCCGTACAGATCCTGCGCGAGTTGCTGGCCGAACGGAAGCGGCGTCCCGAGTCCCACGTGCGGCTGGAGACCCATCGGGCCTTCGGGGTGCGGCCCACGAGCTTCGCCGAGTTCGCCCGCGACCACGCGGCGGCCTTCCTCGGGACTGTTGGAGGATGAGATGAGTTCGGACCTGCACGCCGAGGAGCGCGCCGTACGGGCCCTGTTCGCGGCGACGTCGGCCGCGTGGTCGGACGGCGACGGTGACGCGTTCGCCGGCCGGTACGCGCCGGACGCCAGCGTGATCCTGCCCGGGGTCCACCTGCAAGGTAGGGACGGCATCCGGTCGGCCATGGGCGCCGCCTTCGCGGGGCCGCTGAAGGGGTCGAGGCGCGTCCACACCCCGGAGAGCATCCGGTTCCTCGGCCCGGACGTGGCCCTCGTGGTCACGCGGAGCGCCACCGCGTTCGCGGGGGAGGAGGAGCCCCCGGCCGACCGGTGGGAACTGGCGACCTGGACGCTCATGCGGCACGGCGGCGAATGGTTGGTCGAGGCGTACCACAGCTCGCCCGGCTGACGCTGTACTGAACTACGGGAAAGCAAGCGTCCGCTCCGGGATGAGTAGGATGAGCGACGTGACTACGGCACGCACGTACGGCGACCCCTGTGCCGCCGCGCGCGCTCTCGACCTGCTCGGTGAGCGCTGGGCGCTGATGATCGTCCGGGACCTGCTTTTCGGCCCCAAGCGCTACAGCGACCTGCAGAGCGGCCTGCCCAACGCCAGTCCCACCGTGCTCTCGCAGCGGCTGCGCGATCTGGAGGAGGGCGGGGTGATCCGGCGGCGCAAGCTGGGCCCGCCGGCGCGCGCATGGGTCTACGAGCTCACCGAGTGGGGCCATGACCTGGAGCCGATCCTCGTCCACCTGGGCCGATGGGGCCGTCACTCTCCCCCGAAGGAGACGACGGCACCCCTGGGGACCGATTCCCTGATGCTCGCGATGAAGAGCCACCTCGATGCCGCCCGGTTGGGCGACCTCGACGCCACGTTCCTTGTCGACGTCGGGGAAGATGTCTTCACCCTCCGCGTGTCCGGCGGCGAACTCGCGATCCGCCGGGGCGAGCCGGACCGATGGGACGCGGCCCTGCGAGCCGATCCCGCCGCCCTCAAGACCCTGGTCATCGACGGGGCGCCGCCCGGCCAGGCCGGGGCGGAGATCACCGGCGACTGCGCGGCCCTCCAGCGACTGCTGGACGCCCTGCACCCGGGAGATCACACGTGAGCGCGTCGAGTGAGATTTCGTCCCTCCTGGGATACCTCAACTGGAAGCGGCGGCACGTCCTCGACATGGTGGACGGCCTGGGCGAGGCCGACCTCCGGCGCCCGGTCCTTCCGTCCGCCTGGACCCCGGCCGGCCTCGTCCGCCATCTCGCCGTCGACGTCGAGCGTTTCTGGTTCCGTGCGGTCTTCGGCGGCGACCCCGACGCGGTGGCCTCGCTCGCCACCCCAGCGGACGCATGGCAGGTGCCCGGCGACCGGCCCGCCTCGGAGGTGTTCGACCTCTATCGCAAGGAGATCGCGCACGCCGACGAGGTGATCGCCTCCAGCGCTCCGGACCAGGCGCCGCGCTGGTGGCCGGACTACCGCGACGACCAGCCGCCAAGCGACCTGCGTGACGCGATCCTCCACGTCCTCGTCGAGACGGCAACCCACGCCGGCCACCTTGACGCGGTCCGCGAACTGATCGACGGCAAGCAGTTCCTCGTCCTGGACTGACCGACCCAGCGATGGTTTTAACGAGCGCGGCCGAGCAGCAGCTCTGTCCACAGCGGGCGCATCCGCGCGTACGGCAGGCGTTCGGTCTCGCAGATCTTCGGCCGGTCACCGCTCCGGTCCCTACGGCGGACGAACAGCAGCCCGCCGGAGGCGCACAGTTCGTACGCCAGCGGCGAGCATTCGTCGCAGGTATGGGCGACGACCCGGACCGAGACACTGCGCCGGGTCTCGCGCATCCACGGGATCGCGACATGGCCGGGCTGCTCGGGAGCCACGTGCAGCCCTGGACAGGCGTCCTCGAACTGGCTGAGGGCTTTGAGCGCCTTGACGGCGGATGCTCGTAGGGCAGACGGCGGGGCGCTCATTGGGGCGGCAGCTCCGAAGCGAGTTGCTCTTGGTCGCGGAGTTGTTCACCGAGTTGGTGCGTGTCGTCCCCGTCGATCGTGTGGCTCAGCCCGTGGTCCAACTCCACGTCAGTGAGCTGCCGATTGCGTGTCGCCCAGAGGCGATCTGCGGAGCTTCGCCAGATTGTCCAGCCGGGGAACGCGGCCTGCAGTTCCTTCAATGTCGTCGTCGTACGCATGGCCACAGCGTGACGTTTGGTATTGGATCGTTTACACTCCGTTCTTGGGACGTGCGGGACGTTTTACGTTGCCGCTCAGATACGTCCTCAACGTCCTCCCGATTCGAGGTCGCGCGTGTCAAACGACTCTCTACGGCAAGCAATGACCGATGCGAGACTTACCGAAAGGGACCTCGCATTGCGGTGCGAGGTGGACATCAAGACGGTGTCCCGCTGGCTGGCTGACGAAGCGCGTGTCCCGCACCCGCGTCACCGGTGGGCGGCGGCCGATGCTCTGGGGGTGGATGAGTCCGTGTTATGGCCCGAGACGATACGGAACACAGTCAAGATCGGACCTGATCGGGAGATCGTCACGGTCTACCCCTACCGTTCCGCCTGTCCTAAGAGCGTGTGGCGGACGCTGATTGCTGAAGCACAGTCGCACATCACCATTGCCGGGTACACGAACTACTTTCTCTGGCTGGAACACCCCAACCTGGCCAAAGTTCTCAAGCGCAAGGCCGAGCAGGGCTGCAAGATCCGATTCCTGATCGGGGATCCCGACAGTGACGTGACCCGCCGCCGTGAGGACATCGAAGCGGTGCCCCTAACGGTGTCCACCCGCATCCGCATCACCCTTGCCGAACTGGAGCAACTCAAGGGTGTCTCCGGAATCGAGGCGCGTTTCGGAGACGAGCACATCGCCATGTCGGTGTTCCAGTTTGACGACGAGATGCTCGTCACCCCGCACTTGGCCAAGCTGGTCGGCCACGACTCGCCGATGCTGCACCTGAAGCGCTACCAGGACGACGGCCTCTACGACCGATTTGCATACCACGTGGACGAGCTGTGGTCGGCAGGCCGAGACATCTGGTCAGCAGCAAGTGCGGAGTGACACCGGCCGTGAGGTGCGACTTCGCTGAATCGGGATGAGCGGCAGCTTTGTGACCGTTGTGGCGAAATCTGGGCCGGCGTTTCAATACGATGATCGCTTGCGGTGCGCCTGTAGCGCAGACCTAGCCACAAGGACATGTAGTGGACGACGCCCTGATCCCTGGCCTGTACGACTCGCTGCTCACTGACAAGCTCACCAAAAGCGTCGAGGCGACGCGGCAGATGGGGCACCTCGTGGAGGTGTCCGAAGTTGACAAAGAAGAGGTGGCCCACCTGCTGGGCCGTTTCGTTGGCGAAACGGCAGCCCGAGCTTTGGCCATGCTGAAAGAGCCTCAAGAGCAGGTTGATTTGGTCAACCGGCTACTGAACCAGTTGACGGAGCCCGAGACCGTAGCAGATGGGCCGAACAGGCTGTTGTCGATCGTGCGAGCCAGTCCAGGCGCGAGTAGTCCAGTACGACCGTTGACCTCGCTGTCCGAAGCGGCCTTGCTGACTAACGCTCGCGAGGATCCCAACCTGGCGCATGAGTTGGCGGCTGAGTTAGTCAGTGCCACCCGCGTGGACCTCCTGTGTGCCTTCGTCAAGTGGTCGGGACTGCGAATCCTGGAACGCTCCCTCGCGGACCTGCAGCGCAGGGGTGTCCCTCTCAGAGTGATCACGACGACGTACATGGGTGCGACTGAGCGGCGTGCGCTGGACCGACTGGTGCGCGACTTTGGTGCCGAGGTGCGGATCAGTTACGAGCAGAACTCCACCCGCCTGCACGCCAAGGCATGGCTGCTGCGCCGGCAGACCGGCTTCGACACCGCCTACGTCGGCAGTTCCAATCTCTCCCGGGCGGCACTGCTGGACGGGCTCGAATGGAACGTACGGCTCTCGTCCGTGACGACGCCTCGGCTGCTGGACAAGTTCGAGGCGACCTTCGACTCCTACTGGAACCGGCCAGAGTTCGAGTCTTACGACCCGGCAGTTCACGGCGACCGGTTGGATGAGGCGCTGTCCCGATCAAAGGTGGGTCAGCAGCTTTTCGACATCCCCGCCTTGGTGCCGCATCCTTTTCATCACCAGCGGGAGATGCTGGAAGACCTGGACGTCGAGCGCAGTGTGCACGGTCGGCATCGAAACCTCCTCGTCGCGGCTACCGGCACCGGCAAGACGGTAGTAGCGGCTTTCGACTACCGTAACTTGCAGCAGCGGTTGGGCCGCCAGCCGTCACTGCTGTTCGTTGCGCACCGGCGCGAGATCCTGGCTCAGGCATTGCGCACGTACCGGCAGGTGCTGGCTGTGCCAGATTTCGGTGAGTTGCATGTGGGCGATGAGCGCTCGCGAGACTGGCGGCACGTCTTCGCCAGCGTACAGTCGCTCACCGCCATGGGGATCGAGTCGTTCGACCCTGAGCATTTCGACGTAGTCGTCATCGACGAGTTCCACCACGCCGCCGCTCGTACCTATCGACGGATCATCGATTACCTCAAGCCCAAGGAACTGTTGGGTCTCACCGCAACCCCTGAACGTGCCGATGGCACCTGGGTTCAGGACGAGTTCTTCGAGGGTCGGATTGCCTCAGAGTTGCGTCTGTGGGACGCACTGGATGCCGACTTGCTCTGCCCGTTCCACTACTTCGGTATCGCTGATGAAACCGACCTCACCAGCATCAAATGGTCGCGCGGCTCCTACGACAGCAATGCGCTCGACAACTTGTTCACTGGTGATGATGTCCGAGCCCGCCTGGTCTTCAATGCTCTGAACGACAAGGTTAGCAATCTCGCTACTGTGCGTGGCTTGGGCTTCTGCGTGTCAGTACGGCATGCCCGCTTCATGGCTGACTTCTTCACGAGGGCAGGGTTGCCCTCTCTTGCGGTGGACGGCTCCACCGATGATGCTTCCCGGAAGGCGGCACTGAGGGCGCTGCGGGATGGCGAGGTCCGGTTCCTCTTCGCGGTCGACCTGTTCAACGAGGGTCTGGACGTACCGGATGTAGATACTCTGCTGCTTCTACGGCCGACCGAGAGTGCAACCATCTTCCTCCAGCAGCTTGGCCGAGGGCTTCGTCGTACTCCGGACAAAGAGGTGCTGACAGTGCTGGACTTCGTCGGCCAGCACCGGAAGGAGTACCGTTTCGCTAACCGGTTCCAGGCATTGACCGGGTTCACTCGTGGCAGGCTAGACAAGCAGGTCAAAGACGAGTTCCCGCTGCTGCCGTCGGGCAGTCAGATTGTGCTGGACCGGGTGACCAAGGATCGGCTTCTCGCCGAGCTCAAGATTCATCTCGGCGCGACGGTGAGCACACTGACGCAGGAGATCCGTTCCTGTGCGGAGACGTCGCTTATCGCATATCTCGAAGAGATGGGGCGGGACATCGGCGACCTGTACCGCAACCGAAGGTACTGGACATCGCTCCTTCGTCGGGCCGGCCTGTTGCCCGAGTCTGGCTCGCCGCTAGAAGAGGCCCTTGGCCGGCGGGTCCGGGCGCTTCTGCACGTGGACGACCGTCGCCGTGGCGAAGCATACGCCCGACTCCTAAGCGCCGACGGCCTGCGCTACGCGGACTGCTCGTCTACGGACCAGGCCTTTGCGCGAATGCTGTGCTTTTCCTTCTGGCGTGACGGCGGGGACTTCTCTTCCTACGATGAGGCGCTGGACCGGCTGCGCGCAGAGCCCGTTCTGTGCGAGGAGATCCGGCAGGTTCTGACCTACGGCATGCACCGCCCGAGGCATGTGGCCCGACCGCTCGATCCGAGTGTTGGCGCGGTGCCACTCGCGGTCAACGCCCGTTACTCCACGGAGGAAGTGCTCGCCGCGATCGGATGGGCATCGCTTGGTGGGCTGGTGCCGTCCACAATGCGCGAGGGTGTTGCCTGGAGCCCTGCCACCCAGTGCGACGCACTATTCGTTACGCTACACAAGAACGAAAAGGAGTTCTCCCCTCAGACCATGTACCGGGACTACGCGCTCACCCCGCGTCTTTTCCACTGGGAGTCGCAGAACCGGACCAGTTCGCACTCCGCGACAGGTCTGCGCTACCGGAACCATGAGGCTGAGGGCAGCCACGTGCTCCTGTTCACCAGGGAGCGCAAGGAGAACGAGAGCGGCCACCCCGAACCCTTTGTCTTCCACGGCACTGCGCGATACGTGGAACATCGAGGCGAGCGTCCGATGGCTATCACCTGGAAACTCGATGAGGAAATGCCGGCGGACCTATTCCGCCGGGCTGCCATCGCGGGATAGCCCAGGCCACAGCCTCGCTGACCGCATGGGCCCCTGAATCTAACCGTGGCGGAGGGCGTCGAGAGCACGTTGGCATGTGGCGTGCCACACCTCGCCCCCTCTGTCCCGGGTCAGCACGCTCGCGATTACCGGCTCGTCGCAGGTGCGACCGTGCCAGGAGCAGCCGCCCTGGGCGGCGCGTTCACCCTTGTGCAGCCTTGCGTCATAAGGCCGCTCTTCCACGAGTTCGGTCGCCATCGCCCCTCCGGTACGTCGCTACTGAGATGTGTTGAGTCGGAACGACCGCATGTCGTTCGATCCAGATCATGCTCCAGCGGCGTCGCGAGTGCGCGTGTGAGATGCCGGCATCGCCATCTATCAGGAGAGCGAGAGGGTGAACGAATCGGTACAGAAGAACCCTGATCAGGGAACTTGGGCGGTCGCTTATATCGGCCTACTCTCGGGTTCGAGCGACTGCTCAAAACCGTGGAGGTGGCGTCCGGCCGCTCATAGGCTGGGGGCGGCATAGTCCTTCGACCGGCTCCGCCTCTGGCTGGCAACCGGGGCGCCTCCCGAGCGCTCCCTGTGGCAGGCCCTCGCCGAGGTGTGCGTACGCGTGCTCGTCACCGTCACCGTCACCGTCACCGCCTTCGCCGCCGCCGTGCTCGCCCTCAGCCTCGCGATGTGAGAACTCCCTCACCCTGACACGTCGGCACCGTTGATCTTCGCTTCCGGCGTGGCATGACGAGTCGCCGCAGGGGGTTGTAACCCTGGTCGAGCAGTTTGCTCAACCATGTTGCTGACGGCGTCGATAGGGGAGCATCCTGGCCAGGAGCACCAAGTGTGTGCGACCCGTTACTGTGCGCGTCGCTCGATGCTCATGATCCATGTCCGGCCTTCGTCTAAGGGGAATTGGCGCGATGCCTCGCCCAACGTCGTTGCGACTTCTCGTCCAGGAACGTCACTGGGACGATTGGGCGGTGTTCTGCAACCGCTTCGAGGAAGCGGCGCGCGTGCTCGCTCGGGAAACCGGCACTCCCCAGCTCGCGCGCACCACGGAGTGTGGCCAGTGATTCAAGGCGTGCCTGGACAAGTGACCTTGGACGCGGCGATCGCCGATGCTCGCCTCGCCGTGCTGGAGTTCGACGACGCTCGGGCCTGGCTGGATCGGGCCCGCCATGGGCCAATGGGGCCCCTCGCGGCGGAAGTCTGGGTGACCGATCCTTCCCTCAAGCACGTTCTGCTTGTGAGACATCGCTGGCGGGGATGGGTGCCTCCCGGAGGCAAGGTCGAGCCGGGGGAGATGCCCCGAGCCGCCGCGTCTCGTGAGCTCGCCGAGGAGACCGGCCTGCGGAACGAGCTGCTGCCGACGCCGGCAGCAGTGTCCGTACGTTCCTACCGTGCGGACTGGTCGCCGACGCTGGGCCTGTCGTATGTCGCGATCACCGACTGTGACGTACCTCTCCGAGGGCAGACCGGCCAGCCGCCGAAGTGGTTCGGGCTCGGTGACGAGTGGGAGAGCGTCTTCCCCGAGGACCGCGAGCGCATTCAGATGTACGTACGCCACCTGTCGGCCGAGCGCTCCGGACAGGCAGACGACGAGGTCCCCCTGAACGAAGGAGTTCACAGCATGCCGAAGCATGAGGGGCAGAAACCGTCGAGCAAGCCCTTCACGCCCGAGAAGCCGACGCCGGACGGCGACCGCCCCAACCCCGGCGGCGGTCAGCACGAGAAGCCCCAGGGCAAGTGACGAACAGCGCGCATCTGATCGCACAACTCCAGGGCCTCGACTCGCGATGGGCGGACGCCATGCGGGCGGTGCCGCGTCACCTCTTCATCCCCGACCAGGCGTGGTGCTCGCCTGACGCCAAGCCGGGCTATCTGATCGACCGGACCGCCGACCCGGACGGGTGGTTGGACGCCGTCTACTCGAACACGGCGATCGTCACCCAGCTTGACGACGGGACGACCGACCTGAGTGCGGGAAGCGGGGACTACACCTCGTCATGCTCCATGCCCAGCATCGTCGCGGCGGGCCTGGACCTGCTCGATCCCTACGACGGTGACGAAGTCCTGGAGATCGGTACGGGAACCGGCTGGACGGCGGGCCTGCTGGCCCATCGCCTCGGCGACGGCAACGTCACCAGTGTCGAGATAGATCAGGCCGTCCTCACCGCAGCGACCTCGAACCTCAAGAACGCCGGGCGTCTTCCCCGGCTCGTTCTGGGGGATGGGAGTGCCGGGTGGCCGGATGGCAAGCCCTATGACCGCGTTCACGTCACTTGCGGCGTCGATGAGGTGCCCCATGCCTGGGTCGAGCAGACGCGTCCGGCGGGCCTGATCGTTTTCCCCTGGATGCCTCGGTGGGAGGCCGGTCACCTGACCAGACTGACCGTGACCGGGGACGGCACGGCTGTGGGGAGGTTCTACCGCGGCTGTTCCTTCATGATGCTGCGGTCGCAACGACGGGGCGTACCAAAGGCGGCGGGCGACTATCGCGAGTCGTCGACCTACCTGGACCCCCGCCGGATCGTGCGCTCCTCGGTCGGTGCCGATGTGGTGGTCGCGGGCATGATTCCCGACCTGAACGGCCGGCACGCCGACGAGGACAACGGCGACTTCCACCTGTGGCTGTGGTCGGCCGACTCCGATGCTCAGGTGCACTACTCGCCTGAGTACAAGCGCGTGGCCGTTCTCCAGAGGGGGCCACGCGATCTCTGGAACGAACTTGAGGCCGCGTTCCTGTGGTGGGTCTCCTCCGGTTCCCCGGGCCGTGAGCGGTTCGGCCTGACCGTCACGCCGGAAGGTCAATACGTCTGGCTCGACTCCCCGGCGAACGTGATCGGGTAGGTGCCTTCGGAGCTGGGCGCGGCGGCAAGGCCGACGACCCTGCCGCCTTCGCCCTGGCGTAAGGGCGCCTTGACCAGGGAACTTGAGCGATTGCTCAAATCGGCCTACTCTCGCATTTGAGCGACTGCTCAAAACTGTGGAGGTGGCGTGTGGGTCGCTTCGTGTATGTGGAGTGCCGGGTCCGGGCGGACATGGGTGCTCTCTGGGAGCTGACGCAGACCCCTGACCAGCATCAGAGGTGGGATCTGCGGTTCAGCGAGATCGACTACCTGCCGCGTGCCGACGGCGAGTCGCAGTGGTTCCGGTACGCCGTACGGCTGCTGCCGGGCCTCGTTATCACCGGTGCCGGCGTCACGGCCGGGGACCGCCTCGACCCCGACGACAGGACGTCCGCGCTGCGCTTCGCCTCGGCGCATCCGCTGTCGCCGATCCGCTCGGGCTCCGGCTACTGGCGATACGTCCAGACCCCCGACGGTGTCCGCTTCCTCACCCGGTACGGCTATCGCCCCGGCTGGGGACGGACCGTGGACCTCGTCTTCCGGCCGCTCATCGGCTGGGCGACGGCATGGTCCTTCGACCGGCTCCGCCTCTGGCTGGAGACAGGAAGAACGCCCGAGCGCACCCTGTGGCAGGCCCTCGCCGAGGTGTGCGTACGCGTGCTCGTCACCGCCACGGCCACAGCACTGGCTCCGCCCGCAGCAGCCGTACTGGTCGCGGCGCTGGCGGTCCTCCTGCCGCCGCTGCCCGGAACCCCCGCGGCCCGCCGCTGCCTACGTCGCCCAACAAGCCGCCCAACCGGCTCAACCAGCCGCCCGCCCGAACCAATGGCGGCCAAAGCCCCGCTGCCCGAACTGGAGACGCGATGACCTCGATCTTCGAACGTACCCTCGGCGCCGACTTCGCCCGCCTGCACCCGCAGTTACGCCGCCGCTTCGGCGTCAGCGTGACCGGCGGGCGGGCCTGCGTCGGCACCGGAACGATGGACCACATCTGGCACGCCGCGTTCACCCGGCCGTTCCTGGCCCTGGGCACCAGGCGCAACATCCTGGTCCCCGAGCAGGGCCGGCGGGTGCCGTTCACCATCGAGAACTACCCGTACGTCGACTCCCACGGACGCGAGACCGTCACCTTCGTCCGCACCTTCGACCTGCCCCGCCGTCGGCGGCGGTTCGACGCCACGATGGTGTACGACCACGAGCGGCGCGGCATCGTCGACTATCTCGGCTCGCACCAGCACCTGGCGGTCGACCTGGACATGTCGGTGGACGAGCACGGGGGCCTCGTCATCCGGTCCGGCGAGTTCCGCCTGCACGAGGGGCTCGTCTCCTGCCGCCTCCCCGGCTCCGTGACCGGGACCGCCGTCGTCAGGGAGTCGTACGACGACGACGCCGGGCTGTTCCGCGTCGGCGTCACCGTCTCCAACGCGAAGCTCGGCCCGCTGTTCGGCTATTGGGGGACGTTCCGGGCGCGCTACGTCGACGTCGTGGAGCACGGTGTACCCGCTACGGTGAAGCCGCGGCGCGAAGAGGTACGCCGCTGAGGGAGTGACGATGGGCGACACCCGCACGAGGCTGCTCGAAGGAGCGCTGGAGACCCTGCGTACGCAGGGCATCGCGGGCGCCTCCGCGCGGGCCGTCGCCACCGCCGCCGGGGTCAACCAGGCGCTGGTCTTCTACCACTTCGGCACCGTCGACGACCTCCTCGCCGCGGCCCTGCGGTACGGCTCGGAGCAGCGGGTGACGGTCTACCGCGAGCGGTTCGCGGCCGTGACCTCGCTCCGCGAACTGCTCGACCTCGGCCGCTCGCTGCACGCCGAGGAGCGTGAAGCGGGGAACCTCGCCGTGCTCGCCCAGATGCTCGCGGGCAGCCAGATGGACGGCAAGCTCGCCCCCGCCACCGCCGCCGGCCTCGGCATGTGGGTCACCGAGGTCGAAGAGGTGCTCCAGAGGGTGCTGACCGGCACGCCGCTCGCCGAGTTCGTGGACGTCGCCGGGCTCGCCCGCGCCACCGCCGCCGCGTTCGTCGGTCTCGAACTGTACGAGGGGGTCGACGAGGACGGCGCGAAGCGCGCGTTCGACAGCCTGGAGCAGCTGGCCGGCCTGGTCGCGGCGCTGGACGACATGGGCCCGCTGGTCCGCCGTACGGTCCGGGCCCGGCTGCGCAAGGTCAACAGCACCGAGAAGTGAGTCAGCGCAGCGGGGGGACGGCGTTCTTGGCGCGGTCGAGGGCGAGGGCGGGCCACCAGGTGCCGCCGACCGGGTCCACCTGGTGCCACTCGGGGTCCTCGGGGCCCGGGCCGCCTCGGGTGCACTGGCCGTTCGACCGCTCGGGGGCGCGGAGCCACAGGAACGCGTCGGCCAGTTCGCCGCCGGTCTCGGTGGTCGGGCGGGGTCCCACGCCCACCCCCGGTGGATTGCACCACTTCTCCGGGTCGGCGTACCTGCCCTTCGGCGGTTTCCACCCGCCCCTGCCGTTCCGGCTGGTGTCGAGGACGAAGTGGGTCAGCGGCGCTCCGGCCGGCACCGCGCCGAGCTCCGCGCCGGTGCAGGCGCTCCCGGGGTCCTTCGTCTTCACATAAAGGCACAGGGACAGGTTCTCCCCATACCGCAGGAGCCGATCGGTCTCCTGGTAGTCCGAGGTGTTCAGGTAGAAGCCGTCCGCTCGCCCCACCCCGGCCTTCAGCAGCCGGTCGGCGATGTCGGCCATGCCCGGCCAGCCCTCGATGCCGCCGTCGAGATACACGGCCGTGTGCGGAAGCCTCCGCAGGCGGTTCACCGCGAAACCGAGCTCGCGATAGCGCTCGGCCGCCGCCGCCCTGCCCCCGGCCGGGCAACTGTCGGATCCCGGAATCCTGGTCAGGCTGTTCGGCTCCAGCACGACCACCGCCCGGCCCGAGCCGATCGCCTTCGCCACCACGTCGATCCAGGCGCGGTACGCCCGCTCGTCCGCTTCTCCCCACTGGGAGCAGTCCTTCCTCGGCACCTGGTCGGTCACGATCACCGCGACGGCGTGACGCGCGGTGGCCGCCCGCATGGCGGATGCGACCGTACGGCCGGCCTCGTCGGCGGGCATGTTCAGGTTCACGGGGTGCGGCACCGCCGCCAGGGCGCGCATCAGTGCGGCGTCGGCCTTCCTGCCCTGCGCGCTCCAGATGTTCGCCTGGCGCCGCGCGTCCGGGTCCGCCTGGTACGCGAACCGTACGCCGGGCTCGCGCAGCGGGTTTCCCTTGCCGGGGTCGCCGCCGCCGTCCGCCTGTGGCGCCTGTGACGCGGCCGGGGTGGAGGAACCGCCGGTCCGAGGTGCGGAGTCGTCTCCGGCCACCGCGGCGGAGCGCGTGGACGTCACCGAGGTCCCCGGGGAGGGCGGGTCGTCCCCGGTGAGCCGTACGGCGGCCACCGTCGCGATCACCGCCAGCCCGGCGATCCCGGCCGCGGCCCCGGCCACCAGCCCGCGACGGCTCCTCCGCCCGCCCGGCTGGGTGGTGACCCACGCCTCCGGCTCCGCCCGGGAGCCGGTGAGGGCGTCCAGGATCTCCTGCACGGTCGGCCGTACGGCCGGGTCCTTGGCCAGGGCGCGCTCGACCAGCGGACGCAGCGGCCCGTCTAAGCCGTCCAGTCTCGGCTCCCCGTTGATGACCTGGTTGAGCACGACCGGGAGCGGCCCGTTGCCGAACGGCGCCCGGCCGGTGCCCGCGTACGTGACCGTGCCCGCCCAGGCGAAGACGTCCGACGCGGGAGTGAGCGCGCGGCCGTCGAACTGCTCGGGCGACATGAACGCGGGCGTGCCCACGACCGCGCTGCTGTGCGTGCCGGTGTCGGTCACGTGGGCCACGCCGAAGTCGATGACCTTCGGCCCGATGGGGGAGAGCAGGACGTTGCCCGGCTTCAGGTCGCGGTGGATGATGCCCGCCGCGTGGACGGCCCGCAGCGCCGTCGCGACGCTGACCGCGAGCCCGTCCAGGCTGGAGCCGCGCAGCGGCCCGTCCCGTTCGACGGCCTCCCGGAGGGTCGGCCCGGGGACGTACTCGGTGACCAGGTAGACGGTCTCGCCGTCGACCTCCGCGTCCAGCACGGCGGCGGTGCAGAAGCGGGCCACCCGCTTGGCCGCCTCGACCTCGCGGCGGAACCGGCGGCGGAAGCCGGGGTCGGCGGCGATCGTGTGGTGGAGCAGTTTGACCGCCACCCGCGTGCCGTCCGGCGCCTCGCCGAGGTAGACGACGCCCATGCCGCCCTCGCCCAGCCTGCGCACCAGCCGGTACGGCCCGACCTCGCGCGGATCGCCCGTACGCAGGTCGGCGGGGTGCCGCGGGCCGGACGGCCACCCCAGGCCCGAGCCGTGCCCATCGCCATGCCCGTCCCCGGAAGCGTGTCCACCCGAACCGGGCAAGCCGGAACCGAGTAAGCCCGGAGCGGGTAAGCCGGAACCGGATAAGCCAGGGCCGGGCGAGCCGGGGCCGGGTAAGCCCCCCGCCTCGCTGCCGTCGTTCGTACCGGAATGCGACATCGCTCGCCCCCGCTGGGATGCCTCGGTCGGATCAGATCATCAAGGATCCTATTGACCACCGCCGAGCGGCAACTCCGGCTGATCGCGCCCCGCGATCGCCGAGAGGTGTCAGTGCACGCAGAGAGCGGACACGGTGACGTCGTAGATGTACCAGCTTCCGGTGGGAGCCGTGTACACGTTGGTCGCGCCGGTCGTCTGGTAGCCGGTGCAGTCGCCTCCGGCCGCGAGGATGGCGGCTCGGGCGGCCGCCGCGCCGTTCTGCACGGCCGCCGAGTAGGTGCTCGCCTCACCGCGCGCCGTCGCGGTGCGCGGCACGGTGTAGGACGGCGGTGGCGGCGCGGGAGCGCACAGGCCGGTCGCGGTCCCGCCGTACACGTAGCCGCCCCCGCTGGGCACGGTGTACGAGAGGGTCGCCGAGGAGGTCACGTTCGTGCAGACCTCCCCGAGCTGGGCGGCCGTCTGGGTGAGGGCGGTACGCGCGCTCGCCTGGGCCGCCGCCGAAGCCGACGACTGCGTCTGGCCCCATGCCGAGCCGGTCGCCGTCCGCCAGGTGTCGGCGTGGGCCGCCGCCGGGCTGAGGCCGATCCCGATGGCGACGAGCGCCACCGGTATCAGCAGTCGGCCGGCGAGCGAACCACGTCGGGATCGTCCGTACGGTTCATCGTGCTGAGCCATCCGCGCCTCCTGTGAGGGCCTGGTGAATAGCGACAGGGCGGGAAGCGATCCCCGCTTACGGGCACGATCTTGGGGCGCGAGGTCATCGTAGATTCGCCGTTCTCCGCTGACCATGCTCCGGCGGCGCAGGCCCTATCGACGCGCTGGTGGGCGGCCCCGGCCGGTGAAAGTTTCCCGATACGGTCCGCGTATTCCGGGCCCGGAACGGCTCACCCGGTCTGGTCGAGCTGCCGCCAGCGACCGGGGTCGTTGAGCCGTTGCAGCCGCAGCGCCTCGTCGTGATAACCCTTGCGCGCGTCGTCTTCGGCGCGGAAGGCCAGATCCTTGCCACGCGGCTCGGTCGCCGTCACGTACCAGTCGCCGTACTCGCAGCCGCTCGGCAGCCGGCCCAGGGTGATCTGGAACGACTTGGGTGGTTCCGCGGCGGCGAACTCCCACCGGGCCACCGGTTCGAGATCGGAACAGCTGGACAGCCAACCTGGGGGCAACTCCGTCTGCCGGGCTTGGGTCCGCCTGGCGGCCAGGCGCTTCAGCTCCTCCGGGGCGACCTGGAGGTACGCGGCCAGGGTGCGGGACGCCTTCGACAGCCCATACTCGGCGGACACGTCGCGCTCGATCTCGTCCCAGTGGGTGCCGACCACCGGTGCCAGCTCCAGGGCGTCGAGAGTGCCCGACATCAGTTCCGCACGGACCGGGAGGATGTCCTTGAGCCATCCCGCGCCGGTCTCGTGCAGGTTGAACAACTCGGAGTCCTCGGCGTACATGCGCAACCGCAGGAGCAGGTCGTCGTCGCTCGTCTCCACGCTCAAGCCTTCGAGTATGTTCCCGTGCGCGTACGGCGCGACCGCCTCCGCGGACAGCGCCGTGCCGGGGATCCGGAAGGCGACCGAACGGGGACCGACGTTTTCGAAGAAGAGCCAGGCGTCGAAGGTCCGCTCGACGAACTGCTCCATCTCCCGCGTGTAGTCCTCCCAATCCACGGACGCGGAGAACGAGGTCGCGGTCACGAGGGGCTGCCCGGGCAGCATCCGCAGCACCGACTGCGTGTTCTCGTCGAGAACGCGGTCGAGCACCACGGCCTCGACGTACTTGTAGTGACGACGTTCGTCCCGGTACTTGCGCCTGCCCATGTCCGCACTCCCTGGAAACGCTCGGTCCGACGTAATCTAATGATCACGCGAATCGAACGGGCGGAAACGGGCCGAATACGGCGGCCGGTCAGGGCGTGAGCGTGGCCGCGAGCACGTCGCGGAACGCCGTCGGCTTACGGCCGAGCACCTCACCGAGGGCCGTGCCGACCTCGGCGAACTCCCCCTGACGGCTGGCCTCGTACATGCCGAGCAGGAACCGTGCCTGCCCCTCGGGGACGCCGCGCGACACCACGCCGGTGATCCACTCGTCGTCGGGGACGGTGACGCGGGTGATCTCGCGTCCGGTCAGTTCGGAGGCGACGGCGGCGATGTCCGTGAGATCGAGCGCCTCGGGGCCGGTCAGCGGCGGCGTGATCCCGTCGAGCCCGCCCTCCTCGGTCAGCGCGACGGCGGCCGCCTCGGCCAGGTCGGCGTGGGCCGTCCAGGAGACCGGCCCGTCGGCGGGTGCGACGATCTGACCGTCCCGGAGCCCCTGGCCGATGACCTGGACGATGGTGTCCGCGTAGAAGCCGTTGCGCAACGCGGTGAACGGAACCCCGGACGCGCTCAGGTCCCGCTCCGTCTCGGCGTGGGCCGGCATCGGGAGGAAGGGAGAGGCCGGGTTCGCCCCCATGTGGCTGGTGTAGACGATCCGCTTGGCGCCCGCGGCCATGGCGGCCTCGATCGCCGTACGGTGCGGGGCGGCGTCCGCCGGGCCGGAGACGATAAGCACCCGCGCCGCGCCCTCGAACGCGTACGCCAGGCTCCCGGGGTCGTCGAAGTCGCCCTGCCGGACGCGTACGCCTCGATCCGCGAGGTCTTCGGCTTTACCGGGTTCGCGCACGCTGACGCCGATCCGTTCGGCGGGGACCCGCGTGAGCAGGTGCTCGACGACAAGGCGGCCAAGCTGACCGGTCGCTCCGGTGACGATGATCACGACATACTCCCGTGTTATCGGCGATATCGCCAGGAGGCTAACACTGGAAAAACATCGATAGCAACTCCTTGCTATCGTTGGAAGCATGAGTGATCCTGGGAGCGAGACGGCCGGCCGCGACAGGACGCGGACGCACATCGTGTCGGTCGCGGCGGGACTGCTCGCGAGTGGTGGCCGTGACGCCCTCTCGACCAGGGCGGTGGCCGCCGCGGCGGGCACCCAGGCTCCGACGATCTACCGCCTGTTCGGCGACAAGGAGGGCCTTCTCGACGCGGTCGCCGAGTTCGGCTTCACCTCATATCTGCGGGACAAGAAGGCCCGGCCGCCCGCCGGTGATCCGGTCGAGGAGTTCCGGGCCGGGTGGGACCTGCACGTCGGCTTCGGGCTGGCCAACCCCGCACTGTTCTCGCTCATGTACGGCGATCCCCAGCCGGGGCGTCGGTCGCCCGCCTCAGTCGTCGCCTTCCGCATGCTGGGAGAGCGCATCCGCGCGATCGCCGCCGCCGGACGACTGAAGGTCGCCGAGCGCCTGGCGGCCGACCTCGTGCACTCCGCCGGAACCGGCGTCGTCTTCACGTTGCTCGCCATGCCGGAGGAACGGCGTGACATGCGCCTGTCCGAGGTGGCCCGCGACGCGGCGATAGCCGCCATCACCACCGACGCCCCCGCCGTCGAGACCCCCGGGCCCGCGGCGGCGGCGATGGCGCTGCGCGCCACCCTGCCGGACGCCACGGCCCTCACGGACGGAGAACGCCACGTGCTCGGCGAATGGCTCGACCGCCTCGCCGCCGGGCCACCGACGAATTGATTCCCCGTTGCGGACTTCAATCTTCGGCCCTGCAGCCAGCCCGTAAACCGCTCATTCAAATCGCATACCAGCCCCTATGGATATCCCTCAAAAGCTGTGCTTACCATCAAGAAGCAAACACGGCACCGAGGGAGGCAACTAATGGGCCGTATCAAGAAGTTCGGCGTTTCGGCGGCCGCGATGACCGCGATCGCCGCCGCGACAGCGCTAATGTCGCCGACTGCTCCCGCCCTGGCGGCGCCCACCTGCAGCACCAGCGCGCAGATTGGCGTTGTCGGCGGCACCGGCTGGGCGACGTGCAGCGGGACCGGAGTGACTCAGACACGGGTCGTGCTCTTCTGTCAAGACAGTAGCGGTGGCTACACCACGGTTTACGGCCCTTGGGTTGCCAATTCCGTCAAATCAAATGCCAGATGCAGCAGCAGCTCATGGCCGATATCGGTCGGATATCAAACAATCTGAGCTGCGTCATGATCGTTCCGCGATCCGCGAGGTTCTTGGCTTTCCCGGATTCACGCATGCTGGCGCCGATCCGCGCGGCGGGTGACTCACGGAGCAGGCGCTCGATGACACGAGAGATACCCGGTCCGTGGCCCTGCTCACGCTGGACCGGCGTGATTTCCGGGCGGAGCCTCGCGTGGCGGAAGAGCCGCCGGGAACGTGCCTTCCGCGCGACCTCCGGGGTGTCGAGGCCGGGAACGATCAGCCGGACGCCGGCCGGCCGGTGAGTTTCTGGAGCGTGGCGGCGATCTGGATGTTGGTCTGGTAGTCGTCGCCCATGCGGACGATCACCGTCCGGGTGGCCGGTGACACCACCATGATCTGACCGTGCGCGCCCATCGCGGCGAGGTCCCGTCCGCCGTCGCTTCGCGGGAGGATCCACCAGCCGTTGCGGTATCCGACGGCGACGCCGGCGAAAGTGGTCACCGGTTCACGATTGCCCGGGTCGAGGCTGCGGTCCAGGAACGCCCGGGGCGCCACCTGCTGTCCGGCGACCCGGCCACCGTCGAGCAGGAGCCCGCCGATCCTGGCGAGATCACGGGCGGTCACCACGAGACCGCTCTCGTGGTAGGGGAAACCGTGGTCGTCGACGCACCATTCGGCGGGATACTCCGCGCCCAGATCGTCCCACAGGCGCTGCAGCGGCTGTCGCGTGAGGAACGTCCCGGTCAGCCGCCGGTACGCCAGGCCGACGAGGTTGGGCGCGTAGTCGTTGTAGGTGAACGGTCCCGGCGCGCTCGCGATCTCCGGCCGCCGGACGACGGTCCCGGCCAGGTCGGTCGCGTAGTAGACCGACGGATAGTCCCGGTTGACCCAGGGGAACGAGATGTCGTCGGAGAAGGCGATGCCCGAGCGCATGTCGACGAGATCGCCCAGCGTGACGGAGGAGAACCGGGCGTCCCTGGCGCGCAGTTCGGGAACGGCCTGGGTGACAGGCATGCCGAGACCTCTGATCGTGCCGTCCGCGACGGCCCGCGACACGAGCAACGAGATCACCGTCTTGGACACCGAGAACGCGGCGGCAGGGCGATCGGGCGCCCCGCCGTTGCCGTACCACTCGCACACCAGCCGGCCGTCGTGTACGACGACGATGCTCTGCGCCTTCTCGGTGGGCAGCGCGTCGCGGATCGGGCAGTCGCCGGTCGCCGGCCACGGCCGGGGCACGGCGGCCGCGTGCACCGAGGTGTGCTGTTTCCATTCGACGTCGGTGATGCCGGAGTCCTGGTGCGCCAGCACCCGCACGGCGTATGCGGCGTCGCCGTGGGCCATGATCAGCAGGAAGACCGCGACGAGTGTGACGACGGACAGGGGGAGGACCCAGGCGGTGTGCCGCGGCACGCGGCGGCCATGCGGTAGCACAGGGTAAGTATATGTCGTATACATTCAAGCGAGGGGAGGTGCCGGGTGCCACGCCCGAAGACGATCGACCGGGCGGCGATCCTGGGTGCCGCGCTCGACGTGGCCGACGCCGACGGAGTCGCGGCCGTGAGCATGCACGCGGTCGCCAGACGACTGGCGGTGACACCGATGGCGCTCTACCGGCACGTCGCCAACAAGGCCGATCTGCTGGACGGCATCGTCGAACTGCTGATGGCTGAGATCGTGCGGGACGTGCCGGCGCCGGGTCCGGCCGCCGGACGTGACGCCTGGCTGGACGCGCTCGTCCGGACGGCCGGCCGTGCGCGGGCGGTGGCGTCCCGGCACCCGGAGGCGTTCACCCTGCTGCTGAGCAGGCCGGCGGCCTCCGCGGCCGCGCGCGAGGTCCGCGCGCACATCCACGACCTGCTCCGTCAGGCGGGCGTCGGCGGTGACCACGTCGAGCGGCTCGAACGCATCGTCACCACCACGGTGCTCGGCATGGCGGCCGGGCAGGCGTCGCAGCGGTTCGCCCACCACCCGCCCGGCGTGCTCGACGAGGACGTACGCGCCCTGGCCACGTTCGTGACCGCCGGCATCGAGCCCTTCCGCATTCCGTAGCCCGTCGTCAGATGCCCTGGGGGAGGCGGAAGAGGCGGCCGGGGTCGTAGGCCGCCTTTACCTCGGCGAGGCGCGCGGCGTTCGCGCCGTAGTACTGCTGCCGCCAGTTGGTGAGTTCCGGGTCGACGTAGTTGACGTACGCGTGGTCGCCGAAGTGTGGCCGCATGGCGGCGTGGGCGGCGCGGGTCCAGGCGGCGGCGCCGGACTTGTGGGCGTAGTACTGCACGCTGAACAGCGCTTTGCGGTGCGGGAAGGCGGTCGCGTCCGGGCGGACCCGGGCGACGGCGCCGCCGAGCGCGTCGAGCAGCACCGAGTGCCGTCCCGGCGCGGCGACCTGGGCCAGCAGCGCCTTGATCCCGGCGGACGACAGCGGCGTGTAGGCGAAGTGCGACTTCGCGGTGAACGAGTCGCGGACGAGCCTTCCGCTCGGGTTCTGGCCGGGGAGCGTGCCGGGACGGTGGCACTGCGCCACCGTCAGCGACGAGCAGCCCGCCTCCACCATCATCGCGTGGTCGTACGCCGAGACCGCGACATAACGGGTCTTGGGCCCGGAGCCGACGCGGTCGACGAGCTTCTGCAGCAGGTTCTCGCACGCCGCCTTGCCGCCGAGGTAGAGGCCGCCGACCATCACGTCCGGGGACGGGTCGTGGTTCAGGTGGCAGTTGGACCACAGCGCGTCGGGCGCGGACGGCGCCCACGCCTGCCACGCCTTGAGCACGGCGGCCGCCTTCGACCAGGGCCAGTGCAGGAAGAACAGCGTCACCTGACGGGTGGCGTGCGTGCGGAACGTGAACGACGTCGCGACGCCGAAGTTGCCGCCGCCGCCACCCCGGGAGGCCCAGAACAGGTCCGGGTGCGCGGTCTCCGAGCAGGTCAGCGTCTTCCCGTCGGCTGTGACGATTTTCAGGGACTCCAGCACGTCGCAGGTCAGGCCGTACTGCCGCGACACCACCCCGATGCCGCCGCCCAGCGTGAGACCCGCCACGCCGACGGTCGGGCAGGAGCCAGCCGGGATGCTCACCCCGTGGGGGGCCAGCTTCGCGTACACGTCCACGAGCCGAGCGCCGGCGCCGACCGTGGCGTGGCCGCCCGCGTACGACACGCCGCTCATCCGCGACACGTCGACGACCAGCCCGGCGCCCGTGGACCAGCCCGCGTAGCTGTGGCCCCCCGACCGGGAGGTCACCGGCACGCCGAACCGCCGCGCGAACGCCAGGCACTCCGACACGTCGGCCGCCGTCGCGCAGTACGCCACCCCGGCCGGCCGTACGGAGTCGAAGGCCGCGTTGAACACGTGGCGCGCGTTGTCGTACGACGCGTCGCCCGGCCGGATCAGCTTGCCGTCCAGTCCCCGGCCGAGCGCGGACCAGTCGGCGGGACGGGGACCGGCGGCGGCGAACGCCGTGCCCGAGAAGGCGCCGGAGAAGGCGGCGGTTCCGGCGAGGGCCGAGACGCGAAGAAAGCTCCGTCTGTCGATCATGGTCGTACTCCCGAGGTGGTGATCTACCTCGTGAGACGCGTGCTGATCCGGTCTGGTTGGTTACAGTGTCATCACTTCGTCCCTCGTGTCGGGTCTCACTTCGCGCCGATCCGCAGGGCCAGCGCGGGGCACATCTCCACCGCCTTCTGCGCGTCGCCGAGCAGCCACGAGGGGACGCCGGTGTCCATGAACACCGGAAAGCCGTGGTGGTCCAGCTTGACCAGCTCCGGCACGAGATGCGCGCACAGGCCGTGGCCCTGGCAGCGGGTCCAGTCGACCATGAGCCGGACGTCCCGCGCCTCCTCCACGGGCAGGGGGAGCACGCCCTTCGTCTCCCGTCCGCAGCCGCCGTGGAAGCGGTGCTCCTCCACGTCGTCGGCGAACGCGTCCAGGGCCGACAGCACGAACCGGGCCGAGCCGTCCGGGTGGAAGCAGGCGCCCCGGCCCTTCACCGCGGCGGCCGCCCGGCGGACCGCCTCGGGGCCGTCCGGGTCGCCGTCCTGGAGCTGCCGGAAGGCCCGCGCGAGGTCGGGCAGGCCGAGACGGCACGGGCCGCACTGCCCGGCCGACTGCGCGGCGAGGTAGCCCGCCACGCGTGCGGTCTCGCCGAGCGGGCAGGTGTCCTCGCCCAGCACGACCACGATTCCCGCGCCCAGTTCGCCGCCCGCCTCCTTCGCGCCGCGCCGGGACAGGACCGTGCCGTACGCCGCCTCGGCGGACATCCAGGTGCCGTGGTATCCGCCGAGCAGCAGGCCGTCACCGATCTTCGCTTCGCACAGGGCCAGCACGTCGGCCAGCGGCACTCCGGGCGGGACCTCGACCACCGCCGGGGCGCCCACCGAGCCGCCGACCGTCAGCAGGATGGTCCCCGGCTCCTGCACCGTGCCCACCGCGGCGTACTCCTCCGGGCCCAGCTCGGCCAGCACGGCGAGCTGGGCGAAGGTCTCGGTGTTCGACAGCAGGGTCGGCAGGCCGTACACGCCGCTGTCACTGGAGCGGACCTTGCGGCCCGGCGGCAGCCCCATCTCGCCGTTGACGGCGCGGACGAGCGCGCCGCCCTCGCCGGAGATGAACCGCTCCTCGATCGCCACGACGCGTACAAGCCCGGTCAGGCCGCGCTCGGCCACGGCGGCGGTGACCGAGGCCTCGGCCAGCTCGCCCGCGCCGACCGCGACCACCACCTCGCGGGAGCCGAGCGCGCTGGCCGCGAGCAGGGCGCCCTCCAGCACCAGGTGCGGCGCCCGGGTGAGCAGGGTCTTGTCCTTCAGGCTCGCGGGCTCGCCCTCGGCGGCGTTCACCAGCACGACGGTCTCGCCGTCACGGGCGGACACGGCGCGCAGCTTGCGCGCGAACGGGAACGCGGCCCCGCCCCGGCCCCGCAGGTCCACCTCCTCGGCCATCGAGATGAGCGCGTCGACCGTCTGGCCCGGCAGCCGGTCGTGGTACTTGTGATGGGCGTTGAGGTCGAGCCTGCGATGCTCGTCGAGCCCGGCGGTCAGCCGGGACGGGCCGAGCCGCCGGACGTTGGAGACGCGGTAGGGAATCACACGATCCTCCGGAGGCGGGGTTCCTGGGGGGTGGGCGGAGCATCACTCAGGACGTCGTTCAGGACGTCGTGCGGGAGACCGCCTGAGACGTCCCGCAGGATGTAGCGGGGGACGTCGGGGGCGGCGGGATCGGTGCCGGTGCGGGCGAGGACGGCCACCTCGGGCCGCGTCTGCGGCCTGACCGGCCGCGCGGTTCGCTCGCCAGGGCGCCGGCTGTCCTCCTCGCGGACCGTACGGCGCCCGGTGCCGGTGGTGGTGACGGCGGCGGGGGCGGCGCTCCATTCGTCGGTCGCGGCCTGCCGGGCCGGCCGGGTGGCGGCCGCGAGGCGGATCAGCAGGGCGGCGCCGACCGCCGCCAGGCAGGCCACGTAGCTGAAGGTGACCCACGGCGCGGCGGCCCGGCCGGCGGTCAGGCCGTGCAGGATCGCCACCGGCCACGCGAGGTAGGCCAGGTCGTGCAGCCCCCGCCACAGCCAGGGCCGCTCCGCCTGGGCGAACCTGCCCCGCATGACGCCGGTCGCGACGATCACGATGAACAGGTCGGAGGCCACGACCCCCAGCGAGACGTACACGTTGGTGGACGGCACCACCGACCCGTACGGCGGCACCAGCCCGGCGGCGATCTTCATGCCGATGTGCACGATGAGGAAGCCGATGCCGAGCAGGGCCATGGCCCGATGGACGAGCTGCACGCGCACCCGCTGCGCGATGGGCAGGATCACGCGGTCGGTCGCCGCCAGGCCCAGGGCGACCGTGGTGGTGAGGCCGACCAGCGAGAAGACGCCGGCGTAGAACGTGAGGAACGACTGGGCCTCGGCCAGGAACGCCGAACCGCCGGACGTCCGGGTGGCGGCCAGCCCGCCGGTGATGACCACGGCGCCCACGACGCCGAGGCCCACGCGTACGCCGCGCCGTTCGAGGTCGAGGCCGGGATTCGGCCGGGTGTGCCGGGAAGCCCCTCTGTTGGGCACTGATTTCCTCCGTCGTACTGCCTGGGGGGTGTGGAGGCGCCGTTCCCCGCCCACTTGGGTGGGGCCCTCGGGTGGGGGTGGCCTGCGTGAGGACCGGGCGGGGAACGGCACGATCGGGGCGCGGCTCAGCAGCGCAGGCCGCGGTTGATGCAGGTGACCACCGACCGCATCAGCCGGTCGGGCATCACGTTCTCGAAGTCGGCGTGGTCGGTGATCGGGTTGTGCCGCTGCTCGGGGAAGCTGTCCACCGCGAACGACGGCCCGCCCGGCACCGAGTAGGCCAGGGTCATGCGCAGTTGCGGGATCGCCCGGGTGCCCGCCGGGCAGGTGCCGTTCCGGGCGGGGAAGACGACGTGCGTCCGGTGGTTGGCGCTGTCGGTGTTCTGGCCGTCCCAGCAGCTGGGGAAGTCGAGCACGCGCAGCACCAGGCTGCCCCGGGGACAGAGCGGATACTTTCCGGTCAGCCGGTTCGTGAAGCCGGTGCAGGTCCATTGGGCGCGGGCGTTGGCGCCGCCGTTGGTGGCCGCCTTCGCGTCCCCGGTGATGAGCCGGAGGAACCGGGGCATCGCCACGACCCTGCTGACCGGGTTGCCGCGGAACTGCAGCGTGACCGACCGGGCGAGGAGGATCGTGCCGACGTTGCCCTCGGCCGCGCCGCCCGGCTCCTCCGTGTGCCGCGCCGTCACGTCCTCCGCCGTCGAGTCCTCCGCTGTCACGTCCTGTGCCGTCGCGTCCTCCGCTGTCACGTCCTGTGCCGTCGCGTCCTCCGCTGTCACGTCCTGTGCCGTCGCGTTCTCGGCCGTCACGTCCTCTGCCGTCCCGTCCTGGACGTCGGAGGGGGAGGGAGAGGCGGACGGCTGGGCGCCGAGGCCCTGCCGGCTGCGCAGCACCGGCCAGAAGTACGTGGACCTGTCGCCGAGCCGGCAGGTCGTGCCGCCCGCGGCGAGGCTCTCGTCGGTGGAGGACCCGTTGGTCGTGAGGTTGCCGACGTAGTCGTGGACGTGGTGCGCGCCGTTCGACACCCCGGGCGCGACGATGTGGTTGTCGGAGTTGCGGTGGCCGTTCTCGTTGCGTCCGCAGCGGGAGGTGAACGAGCCGCGCCCGGCACGTACGCCGCCGTCGCCCGGCGGCACCCGCCGGATGTCGGCGAAGTCCTCCAGAGCCGGGCCGACGTCCTCGCACCCCGCGCCCTGGACGGACGGATCGCAGTGGTCGGCGAGGGCGGGCCGGACCCCACCGATCAGCGGGTTCAGCGGGCTCAGCGAGCCTCCGAGCAGCACGCCCGCCATGGCGAGAATGAGCCGTTTTCGCATGGATGCACCTTCTAGACGGTGGGGGTGGGGAGGGAGGAGTAGTCGACGAGACCCGTGCCTTCGAGCAGGGTCATGTGCTTCATCACGACGTCGACGGCCTGCCCGGCGAAGTCGCGGACCAGGCTGTTGCGGGTGCCCGCGCGGACCGCGGAGACGAAGGTGAACACCTTGCCGTGGGCGTTACGCAAGCGGTCCGCGAAGACGCGGTCGAACTCGGGGCCGCGTGCGGCGGCCATCTCGTCCAGCCACCCCCGCTGATCCGGGTTCGGCTGGTCCGGCAGCGGGACGCCGAGCTTGGCGGCGAGCTCTCGGACCTGCGCATCGAGTTTGGTGTGGTCCTCCACAAGGTGCCTGCCGACGTCCTTGACCTTCTCGCTGCCGGCCCGGTCCTGGGCCCAGCGCCCGGCGGGGATCTCCCAGAGCCCCGCCCAGCGCACCCTGACCAGCAGGTCGCGGTCGGCCGGGCTCAGCGGGCCGTAGGGGGTCTGCGTCCAGCCCGCCTGGGCCGACGACGCGCTCCTGGGGACGACCACGATCACCGTGACGGCCGCCGCGAAGAGGAAGACGCCGAGCACCAGGAGTTCCCCGAAACGGAACCGCATCGTGCCTCCTTTCGTGACCTTCGGTCGGAGGTACGCGGCGTCGCCGGGGGCGGTTCAGGACGTAGTCAGAAATAACTGGAGTTACGGATGTGGTGTACGAACAACTAACGCTGGTGCAAATATGTGGCCGTGCGTCGACAACTCGACAGCCGGTTCGTGCGTCTGGATTCCAATGACTACGACGACCCCGATCGAGAGGAACTCCTGATCAGGGAGCTTTACCGCGAGTTCGGCGGTCCGCTGCTGCGTCAGGTGCGCAAGACGACCGGCAACGACCTGCAATGGGCTGAGGATGTCGTCCAGGAGACGCTGGTGCGTGCCTGGCGCAACTCGGCGAAGCTGACATGGGAGCCCCACTTGCTGTGGGCGTGGCTCCTCACCGTCGCCCGCCGCATCGTGATCGACGGACGCCGCCGGCGCGGCGTCCGGCCCAGGGAGGTGGAGGCTCCCGAGGAGGACAGCCTTGCCGTGCCGGACGGCGCGGACCGCACGCTGGCGGCCATCGTGGTCGCGGACGCGCTGCGGAACCTGTCCGCCCAGCACCGGGAAGTTATCGAAGAGACATACTTACGCGACCGGACAGTAAGCCAAGCGGCCGAAGTTCTGGGCATCCCACCGGGTACCGTGAAGTCGAGGCTCTTTTACGCCCTGCGCGCACTTCGTACGGCCCTGAAGGAGAGGGGGGTGGCCAGCTGATGTCCGCGTCGTCGCCGCACTTCGACGTGGCAGCGTACGCCCTGGGAGTGCTGGACGACGACGAGGCCGAGGAGTTCGAGCGGCACCTCGACGACTGCGCGCCGTGCCGGGCGGAACTGCTGGAGACACAGGACCTGCCCGGCATGCTCGACGCCTTCAAGGACGGCTCCATCCCCTCGGAACGCACCATTCCCTGACCGGCCGGCTCCTGGCGTTCCGCCCGCCCCGGTCGGCGCCTCCCCCGTTAGCGCCTACCCCTGTCAGCCCTCGTCAGCTCCCGGTCAGCGCAGAGCCGCCGCCGGGAGGCCGAGCAGTTCCGCCAGCGCGCGTTCGCCTTCGGGGGTGACCTGGACGGCGCGGGTCGAGCCGATCCGCACGCACCACCCCGTCTCCAGCGCGTGGCGGCACAGCGCCGCTCCGGCGAGTCCCGCCAGGTGCGGCCTGCGCTCGGTCCAGTCGAGGCACCCGCGCGCCAGCGGGCGCCGGCCCGACGGGGCGAGGGGCGTTCCCAGGTCGGCGAACCAGCGCAGACCGGCGTCCGTGAGCGCGAAGCCGGTGTCCTGGCGCAACAACCCGCGTTCGGTCAACGCCTCCGTGACGGCGATGCCGAGCCGGCCCGCCAGGTGGTCGTAGCAGGTGCGGCCGCGCGCCAGCGCCCCGGCCGCGCTCGCGGCCCGCAGCGTACGCGGCCGGTCCGGCCGCCCGTGCCCGGGTGCGGCCTGCGCCGCGAGGTCCTCGATCAGGTGGGCCACCTGGGCGTCCGCCAGCCGTACGTAGCGGTGCCGGCCCTGCCGTTCCGCGGTGAGCAGCCCGCCCTCGACGAGCCGGTCGATGTGCGCGCTGGCGGTGGAGGGGGCCACTCCGGCGTGCCGGGCCAGCTCGCCCGCCGTCCAGGCCCGGCCGTCGAGCAGCGCCAGGCAGAACCGCGCCCGCGTCTCGTCGGCGAGGAGCGCGGCAAGCGCGGCCAGACCGGAGGTGACCCGCCCGGAAGACGGCGTGGACGGCATGATCGGCGTGGACGGCGTGGACGGCGTGGACGGCATGGCCCCAGGATGCGGCACCCACGTTGCGGTCGCGACCGAAGAGTCCGTGGCGACAGAGCCCGCGGCGACGCGACTGGGCGGAACGCCGGGCCGTCCGGCTCGCGGATAATTCGTTATGGGGCGAAACGTCCTGGTCCTAACGTTGGCCGGGTGAGAACCGAAACGCGCGTCGACCGCGGCCAAGAGCTCCACCGTCCCGCGGCTCGCGCCGCCCTCGCGGCCGCGGGGGTCACGGTCCTGTTGTGGGCTTCGGCCTTCGTCTCCATCCGCAGCGCCGGAGAGGCCTACTCTCCCGGAGCCCTGGCCCTGGGGCGGCTCCTCGCCGGGGCCCTCGTGCTGGGCGTGATCACGCTGGTCCGCCGGCCGGGGTGGCCGGCCCGTGCCGCCTGGCCGGGGATCGTCTGCTCGGGAATCCTCTGGTTCGGCGGCTACATGGTCCTGCTGAACTGGGGCGAGCGGGAGGTGGACGCGGGCACGGCGGCGCTGCTGGTCAACATCGGGCCGATCCTCATCGCGCTCCTCGGCGGCAGACTGCTCGGCGAGGGTCTGCCGCGCCCGCTGATCGTCGGCATGGCGGTGTCGTTCGCCGGCGCGGCGGTCGTCGGGCTCTCCATGTCCGGCGGCGGCCGTTCCTCCCTGCTCGGTGTGGTGCTGTGCCTGCTGGCCGCGGCGGCGTACGCGGGCGGGGTGGTCGTCCAGAAGCCGGCGCTCCGGCACGCGGGGGCGCTGCAGGTGACCACGTTCGGCTGCCTGATCGGGGCGGCGGCCTGCCTGCCCTTCGCGGGGGTCCTCGTCTCCGAGGCGGCGCGCGCCCCGCTGCCGGCGACGCTGAACATGCTCTATCTCGGCGTCGGCCCGACCGCCGTCGCCTTCACCACCTGGGCGTTCGCCCTGGCCCGTACGACGGCCGGCCGGATGGGCGCGACCACCTACCTCGTGCCCGCCCTGGTGGTGCTCATGTCGTGGCTGCTGCTCGACGAGGTTCCCGGCCCGCTCACGCTGGTCGGCGGGGCCCTCTGCCTGGTGGGGGTGGCCGTCTCCCGCCGCCCCGGCCGGGCACGGACCTCCAGCTAGGTCCGGTGCGCGCCGAGTTGACGTCTGTGATGTCATGGGGTGATATCGGGTGCGGTGGTGCCGGGCTTTCGGTCAATGGGGATCGGAAAAAGGGACGCGCCCATCGTGGAGGAGTGGCGCATGCCTGCGACGCCGTACGGCCGGGCCGGGTCCGGGGACGTGCTGCCCCCTCCGCGCAGCTTCGGCGAGGAGGGCGGGCGCCTGTCCTACGGCGGCTACCTCCGGCTGCCCGAGCTGCTCGCCCAGCAGGAGCAGCGGTCCGGGGCCAGCGACGAACTGCTGTTCATCACCGTCCACCAGGTCTACGAGCTGTGGTTCAAGCTCCTGCTGCACGAGCTGGAGCGGATCAGGGACGCGATGACCGAGGGCGCCCTGTGGCGGGCGAGGCACCTGTTCCGCCGGGTGCACGCGGTCGAGAAGGTCCTGGTCGACCAGGTCCAGGTGATGGAGACCATGACGCCGCAGGACTTCCTGGAGTTCCGGTCGGTGCTCGCTCCCGCGAGCGGCTTCCAGTCGGTGCAGTTCCGGGAGCTCGAGTTCCTGTCGGGGGCCAAGGACCCCTCGTACCTCGGTAGGCTGCGGGGCGCGGGCGACGCGGAAATCGCCAGGCTGCGGCGTCGGCTCGCCGAGCCCACGCTGTGGGATGCTTATCTCACCGCCCTCTCCCAGCGTGGCCTGCCGGTCTCCGACGAGGAGATCATGGACTCCCTGCTGGCCGTGGCCCGCGACCGGGGATCGCATGACGATCTGTGGGACCTGGCCGAGGATCTCCTCACCCACGACGAGACGACCGCCCTGTGGCGGATGCGACACGTACAGATGGTCGAGCGCCAAATCGGGACGAAATCCGGTACCGGCGGCTCGTCTGGGGCACCTTATCTCCGGGGGCGGACGCGTTTGCACTTCTTCCCCCTTCTATGGGAACTACGGGCCTGGCTTTGAAATCCTCACAAGGGAGTGAGTTAGCGACATGCCGCTCGAGATGGCGCTGAACCGGCAGGAATCGGATGAAGCGCTGGACGCGCTTCTCCGCACCGCCGCCGACACCTGCGCACACGCGCCGGGAGCGCCGCACGTGGACGGGGAGGACCCCCTGACCTTCCTGCGGCGGTACTACCGGAACGTTCCCCCCGAGGACCTGGCCGACCGCGACCCGGTGGACGTGTACGGGCCCGCGACGGCCCACCGCCACCTCGCGCAGAACCGCCCGCAGGGCCGCCCCCTGGTGCGCGTCTACACCCCCACCCTCGAAGAGTACGGCTGGGATCCGGGCCGTACGGTGATCCAGATCGTCACCGACGACATGCCGTTCCTGGTCGACTCGGTGACGACCGAGCTGGACCGGCACGAGATCGGCACGCACCTGCTCATCCACCCGCAGATTCGGGTGCGCCGGGACATGACCGGCAAGCTGCTCGGCCCGGACCAGGAGCACGTGACCGGGCAGATCATCCGCGAGTCGTGGATACACGTCGAGATCGACCGGCAGTCCGATCCCGCCGTGCTCAAGGAGCTGGAAAGCGACCTGCAGCGGGTCCTGCAGGACGTGCGCTGCGCGGTCGAGGACTTCGCCAAGATGCGGGCGCTCGCTGTGCGGACCGCCGACGATCTTTCGGCCGAGCCGCCGCCGCTCGACACCGCGCAGGTCGAGGACAGCATGGAGCTGCTGCGCTGGCTCGCCGACGGCCACTTCACGTTCCTCGGCTACCGGGAGTACCGGCTTGAGGACACCGACGGCGGCGCGGCGCTGCGCGCCCTGCCCGGCACCGGGCTCGGCATCCTGCGGGCCGACAAGGCCGGGTCGGACAGCTTCGCGGCCCTGCCGCCGGAGGTCCGCGCGAAGGCGCGGGAGAAACAGGCGCTGATCATCACCAAGGCCAACAGCCGGGCGACCGTCTACCGGCCCCACTACCTCGACTACATCGGGGTCAAGCAGTTCTCCCCCGAGGGCGAGGTGATCGGCGAGCGCCGGTTCCTCGGGCTATTCACCCATGTGGCGTACAACGAGTCGATCTCCCGCATCCCCGTCCTGCGGCGCAAGCTCGCGGAGGTGCTGGAGCGGGCCGGGCTGTCGCCCGACAGCCACGACGGCAAGGACCTCATCGAGATCCTGGAGACCTACCCCCGCGCCGAGCTCTTCCAGATCCCCGTGGACGAGCTGCTGCCGATCGCGCTCGGCGTGCTGCGGCTGCGCGAGCGCAAGCAGGTCAAGCTGTTCCTGCGCCGCGACGACTACGGCCGCTACATCTCCTGCATGATCTTCCTGCCGCGCGACCGCTACACCACCAAGGTCCGCCTGGACATGCAGCGGATCCTGCTCAAGGCCCTCGGCGGCACCTCGCTCGACTACAGCACCTCGATCGGCGAGTCGGCGCTGGCCCGGCTGCACGTGGTGATCCGCGGCGAGCGGGGCAGGCCGCTGGGCGAGACGCCGGTCGACCTGGAGGAGCTGGAGGCGCGGCTGGCCGCCACCACCCGCTCCTGGGAGGACGACCTCACCGACGCGATCAACGAGCTGTGCCCGGAGGAGGACGCGCCCGCGCTGCTGCGCCGGTACGGCGTCGCCTTCCCCGAGGGGTACAAGGCCGACTTCCCGGCCCGTACGGCGGTCGCCGACCTCAAGCGGCTGGAGGCGCTCGGCGACGAGCCGAACGCCATCGGCATGAACCTCTACGAGCCGTACGGCGCGGCGGAGGGGGAGCGCCGGTTCAAGGTGTACCGGCTGGGCGCGCCGATCTCCCTGTCGCGGGTGCTGCCGCTGCTCCAGCGCATGGGCGTCGAGGTGGTGGACGAGCGGCCGTACGAGATCGACCGCGACCACGACCCCGCCACCAAGGACGCCTGGATCTACGACTTCGGCCTGCGTTACACCCCTTCGGACGAGGTGCACCGCGACGAGTTCAAGCGGTTGTTCCAGGACGCGTTCGGCGTGCTGTGGCGCGGCGAGGTGGAGAACGACGGCTTCAACGCGCTCGTGCTGGCCGGCGGGCTGACCTGGGAGCAGGCCGAGATCCTGCGGGCGTACGCCAAGTATCTGCGGCAGGCCGGGAGCACGTTCAGCCAGTCGTACATCGAGCGGGTGCTGCGCGGCAACGTGCGGCTGGCCCGGCTGCTGGTGCGGCTCTTCGAGGCCAGGCTCGACCCCCGGCGGCCGGACGACGCCAGGCCGGAGGTCTGCGACGCGCTGACCGAGGAGATCCTCGCCTCGCTGGACGAGGTGGCCTCCCTCGACGAGGACCGCATCCTGCGGGCGTACCTGGAGATGATCCAGGCGACGCTGCGCACCAACGTCTTCCAGGCGGACCGTACGGACGGGCGGGACGCCGGGGCGGCCGGCAGCCAGTTCGTCACCGGCAGGCGCAAGCCGTACATCTCGCTGAAGTTCGACCCGCAGGCGATCAGCGTGCTGCCGCTGCCGCGGCCGAAGTACGAGATCTTCGTGTACTCGCCCCGGGTCGAGGGCGTGCACCTGCGCTTCGGCAAGGTCGCCCGCGGCGGCCTGCGCTGGTCGGACCGCATGGAGGACTTCCGCACGGAGATCCTCGGCCTGGTCAAGGCGCAGATGGTGAAGAACACCGTGATCGTGCCGACCGGGTCCAAGGGCGGATTCGTCGTCAAGAACCCGCCCCAGCTCAAAAACGGCGGGGGCGGCCGGGACGAGATGATGGCCGAGGGGGTGGCCTGCTACCGCCAGTTCATCTCCGGCCTGCTCGACCTGACCGACAACCTGGTCGCGGGGGAGGTCGTGCCGCCGCCCGACGTGGTGCGGCACGACGGCGACGACACCTATCTCGTGGTGGCCGCCGACAAGGGCACCGCGACGTTCTCCGACATCGCCAACGGGGTGGCCAAGGAGTACGGCTTCTGGCTCGGCGACGCCTTCGCCTCCGGCGGCTCGGTCGGCTACGACCACAAGGCCATGGGCATCACCGCCAAGGGCGCCTGGGAGTCGGTGAAGTACCACTTCCGCACGCTCGGGGTGGACGTGCAGACCACCGACTTCACCGTGGCCGGCATCGGCGACATGTCCGGCGACGTGTTCGGCAACGGCATGCTGCTGTCGGAGCACATCCGCCTCGTGGCGGCCTTCGACCACCGGCACGTCTTCGTCGACCCCGACCCCGACCCGGCGCGGAGCTTCGCCGAGCGGCTGCGCCTGTTCGGGCTGCCTCGGAGCTCGTGGGCCGACTACGACAGGTCGCTGATCTCGGCGGGCGGCGGCGTGTGGCCGCGCACCGCCAAGTCGATCCCCCTCTCCCCGCAGACGCGCGCCGCGCTCGGCCTGCCCCACGGCGTCACCGCGCTCGCCCCCAACGACCTGATCAACGCGATCCTGCGGGCCCCGGTCGACCTGCTGTGGAACGGCGGCATCGGCACGTACGTCAAGGCGTCGTCGGAGACCCACGCGGACGCCGGGGACAAGGCCAACGACGGGCTCCGGATCAACGCGGCCGACCTGCGCTGCAAGGTCGTGGGCGAGGGCGGCAACCTCGGCTTCACCCAGCGCGCCCGGATCGAGTTCGCGCTGAACGGCGGCCTGATCAACACCGACTTCATCGACAACTCGGCCGGCGTGGACACCTCCGACCACGAGGTCAACATCAAGATCCTGCTCGATCAGGTCGTCCGCGACGGCGAGATGACCGACAAGCAGCGCAACCTGCTCTTCCTCGACATGACCGACGAGGTCGGCCGGTTGGTGCTGGAGGACAACTACGCCCAGAACGTGGTGCTCGCGGCGGCCCGCGCCCAGGCGCCGGAGATGCTGCACATCCACTCCCGCTACCTGCGGAGGCTGGAGCGCGCCGGGCTGGTCAACCGGGAGCTGGAGTTCCTGCCGTCGGACAAGGTGCTCGCCGAGCGGCGCCAGGCCGGGCTTGGGCTGGCCAACCCCGAGTTCGCCGTGCTGCTGGCCTACACCAAGCTCGTCGTGGACGCGGAACTGCTGCAGTCGGACATCCCCGACGACCCGTCGCTCGCGTCGTGGCTGGTGTCGTACTTCCCCTCGGCGCTGCGCGACCGGCTCCGGCCGTACATGGACTCCCACCCGCTCCGCCGGGAGATCATCACGACCCGGATCGTGAACGACGTGGTGAACTTCGGCGGCACCAGCTTCGTCTTCCGGTTCGGCGAGGAGACCGGCGCCTCCGCGCCCGACATCGTGCGGGCCTACCTGGTCACCCGCGAGGTCTTCGACCTGCCGTCGTTCGTCCGGCAGGTCGAGGCGCTGGACAACGAGGTCGACACCGCGACCCAGCTCGCCATGCTGCTGGAGGGCCGCAAGCTGTCCGAGCGCGGCACCCGCTGGCTGCTCGGCAACCGCCGCCCCCCGCTCGACCTCGCCTCCACGGCGCGGCACTTCATCGACGGCGCGGGCGGCCTGCTGCCGCACCTGCCGAAGCTGCTGACCGGCCCCGACCTGGCGGCGTACGAGGAGCGCAGGGACTCCTTCACGGCCAGGGGCGTGCCCGGGGAGCTGGCCGAGCGGGTCGCGGCGATGGTGCCGGCCTACTCCACCTTCGACCTCGTGGAGATCGCGACGTACACCGGCAGGCCGGTGAGCGAGGTGGCCGAGGTCTACTTCGACCTGGCCGACCGGCTCCAGCTCGCCCGGCTGCGGGAGCGGGTGATCGCGCTGCCGCGCGACAGCCGGTGGAACTCGATGGCCAGGTCGGCGCTGCGCGACGACCTGTACGCCGCCCACGCCACGCTGACCCGGGACGTGCTGATCCACAGCCGGCCGGGCCTGTCGCCGGAGGAACGGCTGGCGAGCTGGACGGAGGCCAACCAGGCCGCGGTGACCCGGTCGCGGCAGACGCTGTCGGAGATCTGGGAGAGCGACACGTTCGACCTGGCGACGCTGTCGGTCGCGCTGCGCGCGGTGCGGACGCTGGTCTCCACCAGCAACCTGCCGCACGCGGAGGCGTAGCCTCCCGGTCCCGGGTCAGCGGTTGAAGCCGCCGGTGACGACGCCCTGGTAACCGACGACGTGCACGGGCGCGGTGGACGCCTTGGGCGGCACCGCGCTCACGTACTGCTGGGTCTCGACGATCTGCCGCTTCTGGTGGATCATGAGGTCCTTCGTGGGGCTCAGCAACCAGCGGGCCGCGGCGGGGACCGCCACCGGGCGGCCCTCGCTGCACTTCACCCCCTGGCCCTGGCCCGGCCCCTGCGCGCTGGTGATCCACGAGGACGTCCGGATCAGCGTGTACATCGTCAGCGCGCCGCCGTCCCGGGTGCGCAGCGCGAAGATCGGGTAGTTCGGCGCGGAGGCGAAGATCGACTCGTACGCCATGCAGTCGTCGGCCTTCGCCTTCGCCTTGGTCCTGCCGATCTCTTCGTAGAAGCCGGTGGTCTGCGGGCCGGGGGCGATCAGCCCGGAGGCGTATCCCTTGGGGCCCTCCTCGGCGACCGTCGCGTGCAGCGGGCCCATCAGGTTGGGACTGATCGCCACCGACGAGTCGCGCGACCCCAGGGCGATGGCGTACCCCTCCGCGTCGAGTTCGACCGCGGGCGGTTTCTCGCCGGGATTGAGCAGCGACGTGAAGCTGTTGCGCCACGGGCCGTCCTGGCCCTGCCGGACGAAGGTGAACACGCCGGTGCGGGCGCCGCCCGGCCCGCCGTGCCGTTCGGCGGTGGCCGCGAACCACTGGGCCGCGCCGCTCTGCCGGGGCACGAGCACCGTGCGGTGGTCCCAGTGGTAGCTGGCGGGCCGCCTGCCGCCCTGCGTACGGATCTCGGCGATCGTGATCGGGCGCTGGCCGTCCTGGGTGAGCTGGTACGCCCAGCGGTCGGCGTGGGCCGCCCTGAGCACCTCGTCGGTCTCCAGGAACGTGTCGAGCGCCCGTGAGGCGTCCTTCAGCGTCACCGTGGGCGGGCTCGGCGACGCCGAGGGCGAGGGGGACGGCGCGGGGCTCGCGCCACGCCCGTCGTGCCCGTCGCCCGGAACGGTGGAGACGGCCGCGGCAGGGGCCCGCGGCGGCTCCCCGCCCGAGCAGGCGAGGACCGTGGACGCCAGGAGGGCGAGGGCCAGCGCACTCCGAACGACCCCGTTCACGCCAGCCTCCCGATGCGATCGATGCACATGCTACCGAGGCGCGCTGCCTGACAGGGTCTCCGGTTCGCGTACCCTTTACAGACGTGGCAGTCATCGATCCAGCCGAAGAGATCAACGAGCTTGGCGGCACGCTGAGAGGCATCCAGGACGTGCTCGACCTCGACGCCCTGCGCAAGCAGATCGCCGAGTTGGAGGAGCAGGCTGCCGCGCCCGACCTGTGGAACGACCCCGACCAGGCCCAGCGCGTCACCAGCCGGCTCTCCCACATCCAGGCCGAGGTGAACCGCGTGGACGGCCTGAGCCGCCGTCTGGAGGACCTCCCGGTCCTGTTCGAGCTCGCGGCCGAGGAGGGCGACGAGGACGCGCTGGCCGAGGCCGACAAGGAACTCGCCGCGCTCAGGGCCGAGGTCGGCGCGCTGGAGGTGCGCACGCTCCTGGCGGGCGAGTACGACGCCCGCGAGGCCCTGGTGACCATCAACTCCCAGGCGGGCGGCGTCGACGCGGCCGACTGGGCGCAGATGCTGCTGCGGATGTACCTGCGGTGGGCCGAGCGCAAGGGCTACCCGGCGGAGGTCTACGAGACCTCCTACGCCGAGGAGGCCGGCATCAAGTCGGCGACCTTCACGGTCAAGGCCCCCTACGCGTACGGCACGCTCAGGGGCGAGCACGGCACCCACCGGCTGGTCCGGATCAGCCCGTTCGACAACCAGGGCCGCCGGCAGACCTCCTTCGCGGGCGTGGACGTCGTCCCGGTGGTCGAGCAGACCGACCACATCGACATCAACGAGGACGACCTGCGCATCGACGTCTACCGGTCGTCCGGGCCGGGCGGCCAGGGCGTCAACACGACCGACTCGGCCGTGCGGATCACCCACCTCCCGACCGGGATCGTGGTCTCCTGCCAGAACGAGCGGTCCCAGCTGCAGAACCGCGCGACGGCGATGGCCGTCCTCTCGGCCAAGCTGCTGGAGCGCAAGCGCCAGGAGGAGGCCGCGGCGATGAACGAGCTGCGCGGCGAGTCGACGACGTCATGGGGCACGCAGATCCGCAACTACGTGCTGCACCCGTACCAGATCGTGAAGGACCTGCGCACGGGGGTGGAGGCGGGCAACCCCTCCGCCGTGCTGGACGGCGACCTCGACGAGTTCATCGAGGGCGAGATCCGCTGGATGCGCCGCCAGGAAGCCGGCGACGCCCAGTAGAGACGGCGGTTCTAATAACCGCTGACGTGTCCGACCGTCGCGACCAGGGCGAGGACGAGGAGCACGATCAACGTGATGGTCAGGGGCGTCAGCCCCAGGAATCCGTGGTTGTGCAGCTTGGCGCGGCCTTCGCGGCAGACGGGGCAGCGGCCCTCCACCACGGGGCCCGCGCAGGCGGCGCAGATCAGATGTTCGCAGCTCATAGCAGCTTTACCGGCCCATCGCTCGAGGGCTAATCGTTTTGTTTCCGTTATGGACGTTCCATGCCAGTGTTACCCCTAGACTGGCCTTCGGCCAAACGGAACGTCGATCGACAGCAAAGTGACCGGCGACCCCCGTACCGGCCGTCCCACCCCCTAGACTGGCTAGCCGTGATGCGCCCGTGATCCATTTCGATAATGTCACCAAGGTCTACGCGAACCAAAACCGGCCCGCCCTCGACCACGTGAGCGTGGATGTCGACAAGGGCGAGTTCGTGTTCCTGGTCGGTCCGTCAGGGTCGGGGAAGTCCACCTTCCTCCGGCTGGTCCTGAAGGAGGAGCGGCCCAACTCCGGCTCGATCCACGTGGCCGGCAAGGATCTCGCGAAGTTGTCCAACTTCAAGGTGCCGCACCTGCGCCGCCGCATCGGCTGCGTGTTCCAGGACTTCCGGCTGCTGCCGAACAAGAACGTCTACGAGAACGTGGCGTTCGCCCTGGAGGTCATCGGCAAGCCGCGCCGGTTCATCCGCAAGGTCGTGCCGGAGGTCATCGAGCTCGTCGGCCTGGAGGGCAAGGCCCACCGGATGCCCGAGGAGCTGTCCGGCGGCGAGCAGCAGCGGGTCGCGATGGCCCGCGCGTTCGTCAACCGGCCGATGATCCTGCTCGCGGACGAGCCCACCGGAAACATCGACCCCGCCACGAGCATCGGCATCATGAAGGTGCTCGACCGAATCAACAGGACCGGCACGACCGTCCTCATGGCGACACACGACGCGGCGATCGTCGACTCCATGCGCAAGCGCGTGGTCGAGCTCGAGGACGGCAAGATCGTCCGCGACCAGTCGCGCGGCGTGTACGGCCAGGCGTATTAGGAGTAACTGGGACCATGCGGGCCAACTTCATCTTCTCCGAGGTCTGGATCGGCCTTCGGCGCAATCTCACGATGACCATCGCGGTGATCGTGACCGTGGCCGTCGGCATGGCGCTGCTGGGCGTCGGACTGATGATCAACTCTCAGGTCTCGAAGCTCACCGGCTTCTGGAGCGACAAGGTCGAGCTGTCGGTCTACCTGTGTGTGAAGGGCTCGCCCTTCGACGCGTGCAAGAACAAGGGCGCGGTCACGCAGGAGGAGAAGGGCAGCCTGGAGCAGACGATCCGGGGCCTGCCCGAGGTCGAGTCGGTGAAGTTCGAGACTCAGGCCGAGGCGTACAAGAACTGGCAGAACACCGAGAACAACACGCTGCTGCTGTCGGTGACCAAGGTCGAGGACATGCCGGAGTCCTTCCGGGTGAAGCTCAAGGACCCGGAGAAGGCGGCGGTCGTCGCGAGCAACCTCAAGGGGCAGCCCGGCGTCTCCAACGTCGTCAACGAACGCGACCTGCTCCAGTCGGTCTTCGGCTTCATGGACACCCTGCGCAACATGGCGCTCGGCATCGCGATCCTGATGGTCTTCGCGGCCACCCTGCTGATCGGCAACACCGTGCGGCTGTCGGCGTACAACCGCCGCAGGGAGACCGGGATCATGCGGCTGGTCGGCGCGTCCAACATCTACATCCAGCTTCCCTTCGTGATGGAGGGGTTGATCGCGGGCCTGATCGGCGGCGTCCTGTCCGGCGTCCTGCTGATCCTCGTCAAGATCTTCATCTTCGAGGAGATCCAGACGTACATGGTGGCGCCCCTCGGCTGGGACACCGTCGCCGGTGTGATCACCGGCACCATGGCCATCGGCGTGCTGATCTGTGTCTTCGCGTCGTTCGTCACGCTGCGCCGCTACCTGCGGGTGTGAGTTCCGCGGACCGCGTAGCTTCCCGTAGCTCGTTTTCGCCCTTCTCGGCGACGGTAGGCTCCCCTTATGCCACGTGAGACCGGGCGCAAGCTCATCGCCCAGAACAAGCGTGCCAGGCACGACTTCTTCATCGAGGACACCTACGAGGCCGGGCTCGTGCTGACCGGCACCGAGGTCAAGTCCCTGCGGGCGGGCAAGGCCAATCTGACCGACGGCTACGCCTCGGTCGAGGGCGGCGAGGCCTGGCTGATCAACGTGTACATCCCGGAGTACAGCCAGGGGACCTGGACCAACCACGCCGCCCGGCGCACCCGCAAGCTCCTGCTGAACCGCAAGGAGATCGGCAAGATCGACGCGACGCTCAAGGAGAAGGGCCTCACCCTGATCCCGCTGTCGATGTACTTCAAGGACGGCCGGGCGAAGATCGAGATCGGTATCGCCCGGGGCAAGAAGGACTACGACAAGCGCCAGACGCTGATGGAGAAGCAGGCCAGCCGGGAGATGTCGCGGGCGATGTCCAACGCCGTCCGCCGGCGGGGGGGCCGCTAGACCGTGCGCGCCAGAGTGGTACGGGCCGCGCTCGCCCTGGGGTTGACCGCGCCCTTGCTCACCGGCTGTTTCGAGGAGCCGTCGCCCCACGAGGCGGTGCGCGACTTCCTCGTCGGCTGGCAGACCGGGGACTACGCGGCCGCCGCACGGCGGGCCGACGGAGACCAGGCGGCCGTACGGAAGGCGCTGGAGGACGCCCGCCTCCAGCTGGACGCCGCCTCGGTCCGCTTCTCCCTCAAGGGGATCAGCCAGGACGGCGAGGCCGCGCAGGCCGCCTACCACGCCGAGGTGGACCTCGGGGAGAACAACCCCCTCTGGCAGTACGACGGCACCCTGCCCCTGCACCTGGCCGGCGGCCAGTGGAAGGTGCGGTGGTCGCCGAGCGTCATCCACCCGGACCTGCACGCCGGGCAGCGTCTCGCCGTCGCCACGGTCCCCAAGGGCCGCAGGCCCATCCTCGACCGCGCGGGCGAGCCCCTGCAGGACGAGACGATGCTGCACGTCGCGGGGGTCACCCCGGCCGAGGTCAAGGACCCAGCCCACCTGTGCGAGCAGTTGTCGAAGATCACCGGGTTCGCCCAGGACCGGCTGCTGAGCCGCATCCTGTCGTCGCCGCCGCAGGACTTCGTCCCGCTCGCGACGTTCGGCCGGACGAAGTTCGCCCAGCTCAAGTCCAAGCTGGAGGCCATCGGCGGGCTGCGGTTCGAGATCGACAACGCGCCGGTGGCGCCCAAGTCGCCGACGCAGATCGTCGGGGTCGTGACGGCCATCACCCCGGAGGCGGAGCAGCGGCTCGGCGGGCCGCAGCGGGCCGGCGACACCCTCGGGAGGGACGGCCTGCAGAAGGCCTACCAGGACCAGCTCACCGGCTCCACCGAGACCCGGGTCGTCATCCTGGACAACGCCACCGGGCGGCAGGTCAAGGAGCTCAAGGCGTGGCCCGGGCGGGAGAACGAGCCGGTCCGCACCACGATCGACAGCCGCCTGCAGAGCGCCGGCGACGCCGCCGTCGCGGGGTCCCGCCCGGCCGCTCTCGTTGCCGTCAAGGCGTCCACCGGCGAGGTGCTCGCCGTCTCCACCAACCAGCTTCACCAGGAGCGGGACGCGCTCGCGGGCAGGTACGCGGCCGGCACCGCCTTCTCGATCGTCGTGGCCGAAGGACTGCTCAGGTCGGGCCTCGACCCCAAGCAGAAGGTGCCGTGCAGCGCCGACCGGACGGTGGGCGGGGCGCGCTTCCAGCAGCCCGGTGTGGACGGAGTGACGGTCCCCAGCTTCCAGACCGACTTCGCCCAGGGCTGCGTCACCGCGCTCGCGTCGCTGGCCCGGCGGATCAACGGCCAGGCGATCAGCCGCAGCGCGCAGCAGTTCGGGATCGGCTCCGGCTGGAAGCTGCCGCTGCGGACCTTCAGCGGCTCGGTGCCCGCCGCCCAGGGCGACGCGGCGGTCGCGAAGATCATCGCCGGGCAGGGCGCCAAGGTGAGCCCGCTCGCGATGGCCCTGGTCGCGGGAGCCGTCAAGTCCGGCACCTGGCGCCCCCCGACACTGGTCACCTCGCCCGCCGCCCCCGACCCGGCGGTGGAGGAGGCGGGCGGGTCCGCCGCGGTCACGCCGGCCACGCTCGACCCGGCGGTCACGGCCAAACTGCGCACGCTGATGCGGGCCGGCGTCACCTCGGGCGCGGCGGCCCCCGCCACCGCCCCCGGCGAACCCGTGTACGGAGTGGCGGCCCAGGTGACCCAGGCGGAGAAGAAGGAGCGGACGAGGCTGTCGTGGTTCGTCGGCTGGCAGGGGGACGTGGCGCTCGCCGTCCTGGTGGAAAGCGGTGACCTTCAGGCCGCTCCGGCGGTCGCGGGAGGCTTCTTCCGGGGCGCCCAGCCGCAGACCTGAGACAGTGCCAGCCTGAGACAGTGCCGACCTGAGAAAAACCGGGGAGCGCGAGCAACCATTGGGGGCCTGACCGGCGTCTTTCAAGGTGACTGGGACCCGCTCGGGGGGTTGCGGGCCCAGTCGTCGTGATGAGGACAGGGCTCCATCTCGGGGGGAGCCCTGCCATCCGGACCGGCTCGACCCTGCCGGTCGGCCCCCGGGGCGCCGCGTCACGCCGCGCCCCGGGGGCCTCGGCGTCCCGGTGGGTCCCGGTGATGCGCGGCGGGTTCCGGCGGGAGGAATCGAAGTCGCGTCGCGGCTGTTGTCATGAGTAAGCTTGTGGCGCCGGGCCCTCGGGTCCGGCACGACAACCAGGCGGCTGGACGACCGTCCAGCTGTACGACCAGGGGGTGACCGGTTTCGACTTCGGCATTGCAAGTCAGGAGAAGCGGGTCGGGGACTGCGGACATAACCCCGTCAACACTGTGACCGCGACAATTAAGTGCCAATAAGAAGAGCACTGAGGTGAGCCAGGCTTCCCTGGCTCTCGCCGCCTAAGCAGCGAAAAACCTCTGTCAGCCCGGGAGTGCCTCCGGCCCGGAACTGACATCGCTAGGAGGCTCAACCGTCCGACCCGGTCACGGGGCCGTACGGGAAAACAAACAGTGACTGAGCCCGTCGGCGACTCGCCTGTGTGATCGCCGGGGCTGAGAAAAGCACAACAGGCTGCACCCGGAGAAGTCCTGTCTTGGTGTTGAAGGACGCGGGTTCGATTCCCGCCACCTCCACCCGGACACGAGGGCCCACGGCCGCGAGCGGATGCTCGCTCCCGTGGGCCTTCGCGTTGTCCGGGCGTCTTCTGCGATGGCCGGCCGTGTTTCGGGCAGCCGAATTGCCGCCCGGAGTATCCGGATGGTAACGGTTAGTGCCGATCGGCGGATCCGTCCACCAGGGGATCGCCATCATGTGCGGGTGAACCGGCGCAGATCGTGGATCGTGCTCCCGGCCGCCGCGCTCAGCGTGGCCGCCCTGGGCGCGGCCGTCGTCGTCGTGGTCAGGGCCGTGTCCTCGAAGGAGTCGCCGAACGTCGCCGACGCGGTGGCGGTCGCGCTGGCCGCCGTGACCTCGGGGGTGGCGGTGCTGGGATGGGCGCGGAACCGGGCCGCGCCCCGTGCGGCCCGTCCCGATCAGGTGTCCGCGGCCAAGGACACCCTCGTCGCCCTGGTGCGCAACGCGTGGCGGGCCGAATCGATGATCCGCGGACTGGAGCCCGACCCGATTCCGGTGGTCTGGCGGCTCACCGACGACACCGGCCTGCTGCACCACCGGCACCTGATCGGCGAGGGAAGCCTCGAAGGCGTCGGCAACGCGGTCGCGGAACTGGCCGATGACTTCCTGAAGCTCCGGCGGCGTCGTCTGGTCATCACCGGCGGTCCCGGCGCCGGCAAGACCACCCTGGCCATCCAGCTCCTGCTGGAACTGACGGGGAAGGGGCGCGACCCGGCCGACCCCGTGCCGGTGCTGCTCTCGCTGTCGAGCTGGGATCCCGCGGCCGAGGACCTGCACTCCTGGCTGACCAGGAGCCTGGAGCGCGACTACGAGGCCCTGGGCTCGGCGGAGTTCGGCTCCGGGGTCGCCCTCGAACTCGTCAGGGGCGGCCACATCCTGCCCGTCATGGACGGCCTGGACGAGTTGCCCCGCCCGCACCGGGCCGCGATCGTCAGGGCGCTCAACGCCTCACTGGACGCGGCCGAGTCGTACATCCTCACCAGCCGTACGGAGGAACTGGCCGAGGCCGTCGAGGACGCGAAGCAGCCGTTGCCGTCCGCGGCCGTCATCGCGCCGGCGCCGCTCACCCCGGCCGACGCCGAAGGGTACCTGCGCACCTGCCTGCCGCCGGCGCCCGGCCCGGTCTGGGAGAACGTCCTGGACGGCCTGCGTACCGGAGAGCTGAAGGGGTTGTCGCAACTGACGGCAGCCCCTCTCGGTCTGTGGCTCCTGCGCGCCGTCTACATCGACCCCCAGGCCGATCCGGCCCCGCTGACCGGGCGGCTGGGGCAGGATCCCGACGAACTGCGGGGCCATCTGTGGGACGGCCTGATCCCGGTGCTTCTCGCCGCGCGTTCGCCCGGTGCGTCGCCGACCGGCCGCGCCGGGCCGCCCGAACTGACGCCGAGGCATGTGTGGGACGCCGGCCAGATGCGCCGCCACCTGAGCTACCTGGCCCGTGTGCTCGGCAAGAACGGCACCCGCGACCTGGCCTGGTGGCGGCTGGGCGGGCTGGTGCTCGACGCCGACGAGCGCAGGCGGGCGGCCACCACCACCTGCCTGGTCGTCGGCGTGGTCTTCGGCATGGTCGCCGCGTACGCGGGCCGGCTCCATCCGCTGGTCACCCTTCCGGTGGGCTTCAGCGCGGGACTGGGGGTGATGACCACCACCCTGCGCGGATTCACCGGGACACCCGGTCACGTCAGCGTAGAGTTCCGCGGCAGGGTGCGGGATCTGGCCCGGCAGATCACGATCGTGCTCCTGCTCAGGATCCTGATCGGGATGGTCAGCGTCACCGGCGCGGCGCTCGTGGCGGAGACGCAGCCCGGACTCGCGTTGCAGGCCGGGATCTGGGCGGGCCTCGCGCTCGGCCCGGGCCTCGTGCTCATCCAGTGGATGCAGCAGCCCACCCCTCTCACGGCGGCGACCACGCCGTACCACGCCTGGCGGGCGAGCCGTACTCTCGCCGTCCTGTGCGCCGCGGTGCCGGGAGTCGGGGGCGGGGTGGTCACCGGCCTGGTGAGCGGGCTGGCGAACGGACCCTGGTTCGGGCTCAGGCTCGGCGTCCTGTCCGGAGCCTTCCTGGCGCTCGGGCTCGGGCTCACCATGCTCCGCCACAGCGCGTGGCCCGCCTACCTGATCACTACCCGGCACCTGGCCGAACAGGGGAAGTGCCCGAAAGACCTGATGGACTTCCTGGACGACGCGCACCGGCTGGGGCTGCTGCGGGTGGTCGGCCCGGTCTACCAGTTCCGCCACGCCGACCTGCAGGACCACCTCGCCGCCGGCACCCGGGTGCCCGCGCGGCCGCGCGGAGGGGCCTAGAGTCGTGGCGTGCGTGGGAGGAGTCCCACGTCAGGAGCCAGGAGGGGAAGCAGGTGGGGGAGCGGTTGGCAGAGCCGGGCGCGGAGCGTGCGGGGGAGCCGCGGGTGGTGGTGCGCAGGTCACTGCCGTCGCAGCCCGCCGTACGGGCCTCGGCCTCGCTGTTCCTGACCGAGGCCGAGCGGCAGGGGGTGCGGGCCGGCCGCACGATGCTGTACGTCGGGCCGGAGCCCGCGCCGGCGCATGTGGCGGCGGGCCTGCGGGTCGAGCCCGGGACGCCGGTGCTGGCCCGGCGCAAGCTGCTGCTCGCCGACGAGGTGCCGGTGCGGGTGGCCACCAGTTTCCTGCGGCTCGACCTGTTCGAGGGGACGCCACTGGTGGAGCCCGGCTTCCTGCGCCCCAGCCTTCAGGCGGCGATCGAGGGCCTGGGACACCGCTTCGGCCGGGCGGAGGAGCATCTGATCGCCCGGCCCGCGGAAGGGGAGGAGGCGGTCACGCTCGATCTCGGCCCCGGTGAATGGGTGGTCCGGATCGTGCGCGCCGCCTACTCGGCCGACGATCTCCCGATCCACGTGCTGGAGACCGTCTGCGCGGCCTCGCGACACATCTTCGAGATCACTCAGGTGAGCGGCGCCGACGAGTTCTGAGCGACGTAGGCGTCGATGTCCCTGAGCAGGGCGTGCTTGCCTACGTCGTCGAGGAAGGACGCCCGGACGGCTGTGCGCGCCAGGTCGGCCACCCCGTCGGCGTCCAGCGAGAGCAGTTCCGCCGCGACGGCGTACTCCTGGTTGAGATCGGTGCCGAACATGGGCGGGTCGTCGGTGTTGACCGTGACCGGCACCCCGGCCGCGACCAGCGCGGGCAGCGGGTGCCGCGCCAGGTCCGGTACGGCCCCCGTCCGGACGTTGGAGGTGAGGCAGACGTCCAGCGTGATCTGGTGCTCGGCCAGGTGCTCCAGCAGCGCCGGGTCCTGCACGCTGTGGATGCCGTGCTCGATCCGCTCCGCACCGAGATCCCGTACGGCGTCCCAGACGCACTGTGCGTCGGTGACCTCACCGGCGTGCGGCACCGAATGGAGCCCGGCGGCGCGGGCCGCGGCGAAGTGCGGTGCGAACAGCGCCCTGGGCACGCCGTTCTCCCCACCGCCGAGCCCGAAGCTCACCAGCCCGTCCGGCCGCTGGTCCAGTGCGAGGGAGAGCGTCTGGTCGGCGGCCGGGATCCCGAAGTCGCCGGGAATGTCGAAGCACCAGCGCAGCACGGTGCCGAAGTCCGTCTCGGCCCGGCGTCTGGCGTCCTCGATCACCTCGCAGAACTCCTCGGGTGCGAAGCCGCGGGCCAGATGGGGATACGGGGTGATCGTGAGCTCGGCATATCGCACCCGCTGGGCGGCCAGGTCGCCGCCGACGCCGTGGATGAGCGTCCACAGGTCCTCGGGCTTCCTGATGAGGTCCGCGACCTGCAGATAGACCTGGAGGAAATGAGCGAAGTCGCGGAAGTCGTAGAACTTCTCGACCAGGGCGGGATCGGCGGGCACGGGCGTCGAGCCTTCGTAGCGCGCCGCGAGGTCGGCCACGATGTGGGGTGACGCCGCGCCGACGTGGTGAACGTGCAGCTCTGCCTTGGGCAGCCCGGCGATGAACCGGGTCAGTTCGGGGGAGATCACGCCCCCGACCGTAACAACCGCGTGGAGGCTCGCTCCAAGGGATTTTCCGGTATCTCACACCACTTTGTCAGGATTGCGGCTTACTGCCCCGCGGGCAGTTCGCTGAGCACGGCCGAGACCGTGCTTCTGGTGCCGTCCGGGTGCAGGATCTCGACCCGCGTGCTGTCTCCCGGCCGGAGCGTGGCCATGATCTGCGACAGCGCGGTGGCGGTGGGGGTCGCGGTGCCGTTGACCCGCACGATCACGTCGCCGGGGCGGATGCCCGCCTTCTCCGCGCCGCCTCCTGGGGTCACCGAGCCGACCACCACGCCGATCGGGTCGCCGTTCGCGTCGACCGCGGTGCCGACCCGTACGCCGAGGGCGGCCCGGCGGGTGTTGACGACCCGGCCGTACCTGATGATCTGGCGGGCGACGTCGGTCGCGGTGTCGCTCGGGATCGCGAAGCCGAGGCCGGGCGCGGTGCCCTGCTGAGGGTCGACGGCGGCCAGCGTGGGGATGCCGATGACCTGCCCGGACAGGTCGACCAGGGCGCCACCGCTGTTGCCGGGGTTGATGGGCGCGGAGGTCTGCACGGCGTTGGTGATGGTCGCGGCTCCGCCGCCGGCGTGCCGTTCGCCTGTCACGGTGCGGCCGAGTGCCGACACGATGCCGTCGGTCACGCTGCCGGAGAAGCCGAGGGGGTTGCCCATGGCCAGCACGATCTGCCCGACCTTGAGGTTCGCGGAGCGGCCGAACGTCGCGGGTGTCAGCCCGTGGGCGTCCTCCACGCGGATCATCGCGAGGTCGCCCGCCGGATAGCTGCTCACGAGCCGGGCCTTTCTGGACTTGCCGCCGGTCGCCAGCGTCACCCGGAACTCCGTGGCGTTACCCACGACGTGGGCGTTCGTCAGGATGTGTCCCTCCGTGTCGTAGACGATGCCGGAGCCCAGCGCCTGCCCGGTGGTGATCTGCACGGTCGACGGAAGGACCTTCTTGATGACCTGCTCGTAGGCCGACTCGAGCTCCACCGCCCGCGTGGGCGCGAGTGGGGTGCTCGGCGCCGTCCCCGCCGGGGGCGGGGTGGTCTCGACGCCGGGGGTCCGCGGCGCGCACCCTCCGACGACCAGCGCCGCCACGGCCGTGCCGGCGGCCGTACGGAGGACCTTCCGTGAGAGCTGCATAGCCCCTGTCTACCTGCGGTGATCGTGGCCGCAAGGCGGCGCGCCGCCGTGCGGGCGGGTCATGACCGGCCCCGGACCCGTTGGCGAATATTCCTCTAGAATATGGTTCTACGCGGAGTCGAAGCTGGAGGATCACATGGCGATCGGGCTGAACGAGGAGCATGAGGCGCTCCGCGAGTCGGTGACCGGATGGGCCGAGCGGGCCGTGCCCGCCGACGTCGTACGGAACGTGGTCGGCGTCCTCGCCCAGCCGGGAGCCCGGCCTGGAGTTCGGCCTGGAGCCCAGCAGGGCGCGGAGCCGGGCGCCGAGCCGGGAGCGGAGGAGCGTCCCGCCTTCTGGCCCGCCCTCGCCGGCCAGGGGCTGCTCGGGCTGCACCTGCCCGAGGAGTACGGCGGCTCCGGCTACGGCCTGCTGGAGGCGGCGGTGGCGATCGAGGCGCTGTCGGAGCGGATGACGCCTGGCCCGATGGTGCCGACCATCCTCGCCGGCGCCGCGATCCTCGCCTCCGAGGCAAAGGCGCGGGCGGATGTGCTGCCCGGGCTCGCCGACGGGTCGCTGACCGGCGCGCTGGCCCTCGACAGCGAGATCACCGGAGAGATCACCGGTGAGGCGACCGGTGAGAGCGAGGGGGGCGGGCTCACGATCAGCGGAACCGCCGCGCACGTCCTCGGCGCGGGGGTGGCCGACGTGCTGGTGCTCCCGGTGACCACGAACACCGGGGAGGAGTGGGTGGCGATCGACGCCGCCCAGGCGAAGATCACAGTGGTCCGGCCGCTCGACCTCACCCGCGGCGTGGCCATGGTCGAGGTGTCCGGGCTCGAGGTGCCCGCCGAGCGTGTGCTGACCGGTCTGACCAGGAACGAGGTGCTCACGGCGGCCGCGATCGTCCTCGGCGCGGACGCGGCGGGGGTGGCCGCCTGGTGCGTCGCCGCCGCGGCCGACTACGCCAAGGTGCGGGTGCAGTTCGGCCGGCCGATCGGCCAGTTCCAGGGCGTCAAGCACAAGATCTCCCGCATGCTGGTGGCGTTGGAGCAGGCCCGCGCCACGGTCTGGGACGCCACCCGGGCCGAGGGCGCGGAGCGCGACTACGCCGCCGCGATCGCCGCGGTCATGGCGCCCGACGCCGCCGTGCAGTGCGCCAGGGACGCGATCCAGATCTTCGGGGGCATCGGCTACACCTTCGAGCACGACGCGCACCTGTACTACCGTCGCGCGCTGACGATCCGCGCGCTGCTCGGCGCGTCCTCCGAATGGTCCGATCGGGTGGCCGCGCTGGCGCTGAAGGGCGTCACCCGGGAGATGGAGATCGACCTGCCCGAGGAGTCGCGGCCGTTGCGCGAGGCGATCCGGGCGGAACTGGCCGGGATCGCCGCCCTGGAGGGCGCCGAGCAGAGGCGGGCCCTCGCGAGGGCCGGGTTCGTCATGCCGCACCTGCCCCGCCCCTGGGGCCGCGCGGCCTCACCGCTGGAGCAGGTGCTCATCCACCAGGAGGTCAGGGCGGCCGGGATCAGGCCACCCCAGATGATCATCGGTGCGTGGGTGGTGCCGTCGCTGGTCACGTACGGCACGCCGGAGCAGCAGGAGCGCTTCCTGCCCGCCACACTGAGCGGTGAGCTGGTCTGGTGCCAGCTGTTCTCCGAGCCCGAGGCGGGGTCCGACCTCGCCTCGCTGCAGATGAAGGCGGAGCGGGCCGAGGGTGGCTGGCGGCTCACCGGCCAGAAGATCTGGACCTCGGTCGCGCACGTCGCCGAGTGGGCCATCTGCATCGCGAGGTCCGACACCTCCAGGCCCAAGCACGACGGCATCACCTACTTCCTGGTGGACATGAAGGCGCCCGGAGTCACCGTACGGCCGCTGACCGAGATGACCGGGGAGAACCTGTTCAACGAGGTGTTCCTCGACGACGTCTTCGTGCCGGACGAGATGGTCGTCGGAGAGGTGAACGACGGCTGGCGGGTGGCCCGGAACACGTTGTCGAACGAGCGGGTCAGCCTGTCGTCCGGCTCGGGCGGCACCGGGGCGTCGGTGCCCGACCTGCTCGGCCTGGCGGGCCGGCTCGGCCGCGAGCTCACCCCCGCCGAACGGCAGGACCTCGCCGGGGTCGTCTGCGAGGCGCACTCCATCAACGCGTTGTCGTTGCGGGTGACCCTCAGGCAGCTCGCGGGCGACGAGCCGGGCGCCGACGCCTCGGTGCGCAAGCTGCTGTCCACCGCGCACGCCCAGCACGTGTCGGAGGCGGCGGTGTCGCTGATCGGCCCGGCCGCCGTCACCGCCGCCGACTGGAGGCTCGGCGACGCCGGCTACTGGAACCGGGCCGTGCTCGCCACCCGCGCGATGACGATCTACGGTGGCACGACCGAGGTGCAGCTGAACATCATCGCCGAGCGCCTGCTGGGCCTGCCCCGCGACCCCGAGCCGGGCAAGTAGTCCCCGTCGTCCGGCCGCTACTGGAACTGGGAGACATGTCTTTCTGGGACGCGGCCGGACGCCGCTGGCCGATCTGGGGCGGGTTGCTGGTCGGCGTGCTCGCTCTCGGCCCGGCGCTCGGGCCCGGGTTCACGCTGGCCTACGACCTCGTGTTCGTCCCGGAGCCGGGGTTCGGCGCGGCGGCCTTCGGGCTGTCCGGCACGCTGCCCCGCGCCGTCCCCAGCGACGCGCTGGTCGCGGCGCTCGGCCTCGTCCTGCCCGGAGCGCTGGTCCAGAAGGCCGTCCTGCTGGGGATCTTCGTGCTGGCCTGCTGCGGCATGGCGGCCCTGACCGAGCGGTGGCCGCCCACCGCGCGGGTGGCCGCCGCCGTGTTCTACACCTGGAACCCCTTCGTCGCCGAACGGCTGCTGCTCGGGCACTGGGCGCTGCTGCTGGGGTACGCGGGGCTGCCCTGGGTCGTACGCGCCGTGTCCGGCGGAGGGCGGCGGGCGATCGTGGTGGCGCTGCTGCCGGCGGCGGCCGGCGGCTTCATGGCGATGATCGTCACGCTCGTGACCGCCGCGCCCGTGGCGGCCTACGCGCGTGACAGGGCCCGCAACGGAACACCCTGGAGACCACTGCGCGTGTTCGCGGTGTCGTGGGTCGTGCTGAGCCTGCCCTGGCTGGTGCCGAGCCTGGTGCGGCCGGGAGGGGTGCCCGGCGACCCGGCGGGCGTCGACGCGTTCGCGGCCCGCGCGGACACGCCGTTCGGGGCGCTCGGCAGCCTCCTCGTGCTGTCCGGGATCTGGAACGCCGAGGCCGTGCCGCCGGGGTACGGCGCGACGCTGCCGCAGATCCTGCGCCTGGCGGCGGTCGTCGTGACGCTGACCGGTTTCGCCCTGGGGAGAGGGGTTCCGGCGCGGCCGGGTCTGGCGGTGGCGGCGGTGGCGGGGTTCGCAGTGGCCGCGCTGGGCGTCACCGAGGCGGGGCGGGCGGCCCTGCGCGTGCTGGTGACGCACTGGGCGGGGTTCGCCGTTCTCCGGGACGCCCAGCAGTACGTGGCTCCGCTCGCGCTGGCGCAGGCGCTCGGCCTCGGGGCGGTCGCGGCCCGCTTACGTGGGACACCGGTGAGTTCGGTGGCAGGTGTGGCGACGAGTGTGGTGGCGGCGGGAGCGCCGCTGCTGCTGCTCCCCACGCTGGCTTTGGGTGGTCTGGGCAGGCTCGCGGCGGTGCCGTACCCGCGGGATTTCGACGAGGTGCGTGCCCGGGTCGCCGCCGACCCCGTCCCGGGGGACGTGCTGCTGCTGCCGTGGGAGGCGTACCGCGCCTACGACTGGAACGCGCGGCGCTCGGTGCTCGACCCGCTGCCCCGATATCTGACCCGGCGGGTGGTGTGGAACGACATGGTGCGGGTGGGGGACGGAAGGAGAGACGGCGCGGGAGGCGGGGTGGTCGGCGCCGAGGACCCGCGTGCCCAGGCGCTGACGCCGCTGGTGCGCTCGGGGGCTCCGCTGACCGAGGGGTTGCGGCGGGCCGGATTCCGCTTCGTCGTGCTCGACGGCGACCGATCGAACTGGAACGAGTTCCACTCGCGGCTCCGGGGCGCCCGGCCCGTCTACACCGGCAGATACGCCGCGCTGTACGCAGTCGACGCCCCTGAGCAGGCGCCGGATACGGGCCCGCCGGCCTTCGTCGTTATCCTGGGCTGGTTTGTCTCTTTTTCGTATATCTACCTTATGGTAAGAGAATCTGGTTCTAGTGTCGTCAGGCGTCGATCGTCAGACGTCGGTGAAACGGTCGAGTGAGGAGCCCTTCCATGCGCGTGCTTCTGGCGGTGGCCGTCGGCGGTCTGCTCGCCGTGGGTGCCACGGTGGGCCTGGTCAACGTGGCCGACACGGCTCCGAGCCCGGTGAACAAACCCCTGTACAACTACGGCAGCCGCTGACCGCCCCGCCGTGCCCGCTTCCCAGCCTCGGCAGGAGGCCCGTCCCCTGCTGGAGATCGTGGTCCCCGCCCGCAACGAGGAGGCGCGGATCGCCAGGGGACTGACGGAGCTGTGCGAGAGACTCGCCGCGCTGCCGTACCCCGCGCGGATCGTCGTCGTGGACAACGCCAGCACCGACGCGACGCCGGACGTCGTGCGCGCACTGCCCCCGCGTACGACGCCGATCCGGCTGATCCGCTGTGAGACGCGCGGCAAGGGCGCGGCGGTCCGGGCCGGGCTGCTCGCCACCACCGCACCTCTCATCGGGTTCTGCGACGTGGACATGGCCACCGACCTCGCCGCCCTCGACACGGTGGTCCGGCTGCTCGGCGCCGGGCAGCCCGCGGTCATCGGCTCCCGCGCCGCGCCGGGCTCGGTCGTCGAGGCGCGGCACAGCCGGGTGCGCAGGCTGGGCGCCTGGGTCTTCCGGGCTCTGGCCCGCCGGGTCACCGGCCCCATCGGGGACACCCAGTGCGGGTTCAAGTTCTTCCACGGCGACCTCGGCCGCCGGGCCGCCCGGCGGCTGCGCACGACCGGATTCGCCTTCGACGTTGAACTGCTGGCCCACGTGCACCTGCTCGGGGCCGGCGTCCGGGAGATCCCGGTGGCCTGGAGGGACGTCGGCGGCTCGACGTTCTCGTGCTGGCGGCACAGCTGGGGGGTCTTCCTGCAGATCGCGGTCATCTGGGTCAGGACGCGGCCCGGCGGCCGCGCGGCCCGCCCCCGTCTCTCCCTGTCCTTTGATCACACAGCCTCCGATCACGCGTCATCCGATCATGCTTCCTCCGTCACCGCCTGACCCCTGCCGCGCCGGCCTGCGTGTCGCCCTCGTCAACTGGCGCGATCCCTGGCACGAGCGGGCTGGGGGCGCCGAGGCGTACGCCTGGGAGATCGGCAGGCGGCTCGCGGAGCGGGGGGCGGACCTCACGTTCCGCACCGCGCGCGGCCCCGGGCAGGCGGCCGCCGAGAGCGTGGCGGGGATCAGGATCGTCCGCGGTGGCGGCACCTACACCGTGTACGCCCGCGCGGCGGCGTGGCTGTGGCGTCACCGCCGCGAGTTCGACGTGGTGATCGACTGCCAGAACGGGATCCCGTTCTTCACCCCGCTGTTCGTGCCGCGGTCGGTGCGGGTGCTGTGCGTCGTGCACCACGTCCACGACGCGCAGTTCGGCGTGCACTTCCCCGGCTGGCTCGCCCGGCTGGGACGGTTCCTCGAAGGCCCGGCGGCCCGCCGGGTCTACCGGCGGCACCTCTGCGTGGCGGTCTCCCCGTCCACCGTCGAGGCCATGCGGCGCAGGCTCGCCTGGACGGGGCCGATCACCGTCGTGCCCAACGGCGGGCACCCGCCCCGGCAGGCCCGCCACGAACGGACCGAGTGGCCCTCCCTCGTCTGCGTGGGGAGGATGGTGCCCCACAAGCGGATGGAGCTCGTCGTCGGCCTCGCCGAGACGCTGCGCGCGGAGTGGCCGGATCTCACCGTCGACCTGGTCGGCCGGGGTCCCGAACTCGGGCGCCTCACCGCCCTGGTGGCCGAGCGCGGGCTCACCCACGTCGTACGGCTGCACGGGCACGTCCCGGAGGAGGAGAAGGAGCGGCTGGTCGGCCGGGCCTGGGCGCATCTGTCCGCGTCCCAGGGCGAGGGCTGGGGGCTGAGCGTGCTGGAGGCGGCGGCGCTCGGCGTGCCGACGGTCGCCTTCGACGTCGACGGCCTGCGCGACGCCGTACGCGACGGGCGTACGGGCTGGCTGGCGGGAGAGGGCCGGTCGCTGGCGAAGGTGACGTCGGAGGCGCTCGCGCTGCTGTCCGACCCCGCGCGGGCGGCCGACGTCGCGCGGGAGTGCCGCGCCTGGGCGGCCGGGTTCACCTGGGACCGCAGCGCCGCGATGTTCGCCGGGCTCCTGCCGGACGCGCCACGGAAGGGCCGATGAGCAGCCACCCGAGCAGCCACCCGAGCAGCCCCCCGGACAGCCCCCCGGACAGCCCCCCGAGCAGCCCCCCGAGCAGCCCTCCGGACGGCCCCCCGGACAGCCCCATGAGCGCCGCCCGGATGCGGAACCGGCTGCGTCTGCTGGCCGCCTCGCTCCTGCTCGTCGCGCTCGTGTTCCGCACCAGGCCCGGTGAGCTGCTGGCAGATACGAAGATCGACCTGACGGTCGCGCCCGCGGCGTTCCTCGGGCGGGCGCTCGGCCTGTGGGACCCGGCGCAGTTCGGCCAGTTGCAGAACCAGGTCTCCGGCTATCTCTTCCCGATGGGCCAGTTCTTCCTGGGCGGGAAGCTGCTCGAGCTCGACGGGTGGGTGGTCCAGCGGCTGTGGATGGCGTTGCTCGCCGTGACGGCCCTCACCGGGATGAACCGGCTCGCGGCCCGGCTCGGGATCGGGACGCCGGAGACCCGCCTCGTCGCCGCGCTCGCCTTCGCGCTGGCGCCCCGCGCGGTGTCCGACCTCGGGGTCCTGTCGGCCGAGGTGCAGCCGATGGCGCTGCTGCCCTGGATCCTGCTGCCTCTGGTCACCGCCGCGCGGGGCGGCAACCGGGTGGTCTGCGCGGCCCGCTCGGCGTTCGCGGTGGCGTTGTGCGGCGGGGTCAACGCGGTCGCGGTGGGCGCGGTCCTCGTCGTCCCGGTGCTGTTCGTCGCCACCCGCGACCGGAAGGTCCGGCGGGTGCGGCTGCTGGCCTGGTGGCTGGCGGGGGTGGCCGCGGCGACCCTGTGGTGGACCGTCCCGCTGCTGCTCATGGGCAGGTACGCGTTCTCGTTCCTGCCCTACACCGAGAGCGCGGCGACGACCACCCAGGTGACCTCGCTGCCGAACATCCTGCGCGGCACCGCGGACTGGGTGGCCTCGATCACGGGCGGTGCGGGCCCGGGAATGCCGGTCGGCTTCGAGCTCACGCACGCGACCTGGGCGGCCGTGGCGACGTGCCTGCTGGCCGCGATCGGGCTGGCCGGCGTGCTGCGGGCCGACGTCCCGCACCGGCTGTTCCTGACGCTGACGCTGCTCGCGGGCCTGCTCGTCATGTCGGCGGGTCACCTGGGCGCGCTGGAGTCGCCGCTCGCCCCGGCGGTCCGCGAGCTGATCGACGGTCCCCTCGCGCCGCTGCGGAACCTGCGCAAGTTCGACCCCGTGGTGCGTCTGCCGCTCGCCCTCGGCGTCGCCCACGCGCTCGCCGCCGTACGGCGTCCCGAATTCAGGGAACAGTTCAGGGCGCGGCTCCTCATGGCCGGAGTGGTGGCCGCGCTGGCGGGGATCACGCTGCCCGTCCTCCAGCTCGGGCTGGCCGGGCCGGGGACGTTCCGGGAGATCCCCGGCTACTGGCACGAGGCCGCCCGATGGCTGAACGGCCGGGCCGGCGACCAGGCGGTGCTGGCGCTGCCCGGGTCCGCGTTCGGGGAGTACACCTGGGGACGGCCGCTCGACGAGCCCATGCAGCAGCTGTTCACAGTGCGCTGGGCCGAGCGGCAGATCGGGGCGGCGGGCTCGACCGGGCTCACGAGGGTGCTCGACGCGGTGGACCGGCAGGTGGCCGCCGGGCGCGGGTCTCCGGGCCTGCGCGAGGTGCTGGCCCGCCTCGGCGTCCGGTTCCTCCTGGTGCGCAACGACCTGGACCGCCGCGCCATGGAGGGCACCCTTCCCGCCCGCGTGCACCAGGCGCTCGCCGACACCGGCGGCATCTCCAGGGTCGCCTCGTTCGGTCCCGACGTCGGGTCGAGCTGGGACATGGACGACGCCGTGCTGGGCCAGGACCCGGCCTACCCCGCGCTGGAGGTGTACGAGGTCGGCGGCGCCGCCGGCGTCGTCTCGCTGCTCCCGGCCGGTGACCTGATGCGCGTGTACGGCGCTCCGGAGGGGTTGCTCGACCTGGCCGACCACGGCCTGCTGAGCGGGCGGCCCACCGTGTTGAACGCGGACCCCGGCGACGCCCGTGAGGCCGTCGTCACCGACTCGCTGCGCCGCAGGCAGCGGCACTTCGGCACCATCCGGAGGGGCGTCTCGCCGACGCTCGCCGACGGGGAGTCGCCGCCGAGGACCGGGGTCGTGGACGACTACCTGGAGCCGGGCTGGGCGCCGTTCTCCGCCACCGCCGCCTACACCGGCATAGCGGGAGTGTCGGCCTCCTCGTCGGCCTCCGACCCGGGAACGATCGCCATGCCGCAGTCGCCCGGCCGTCTCCCGTACGCCGCACTCGACGGGAACCCCTGGACGATGTGGCGGTCGGGCGGCACGGACGGGCCGCTCGGCCAGTGGATCAGGATCGACTTCGAGCGGCCGCTGCGGCTCACCCGGATCGGGGTGCGGTTCGTCGCCGATCCGGTCCTCGGGCCGCCGCCCGTCCGGGTCGCCGTGGAGACCGCGGCCGGCCGCGTCGAGCAGGACCTCACGGATGTGTCGGGGACCGGTGACGCCCAGAGCCTGCGGGTGCCCGGCGGGCCGTCGTCCTGGCTGCGGCTACGCGTCCTGCGGCTGGCCGACCAGCCGGAGGACGCGTCCGGCACCCCCTTCGGCAGCTCGGTCGGCATCGCGGAGATCACCGTTCCCGGCCTCGCCCCCGGCCGGACGTACCGGTCGCCCGACGTGTCCGGGCGGACCGCCGGGACGTCCACGACGTACGTCATGACGCGGGCGGCGGGAGAGGAGCCGCCCTGCGTGCTCGGGCCGGTGCGGTGGCTGTGTCAGCCGTCGGCGGAGCGGCAGGGAGAGGAGGGCTACACCTTCGACCACACCGTCACCGTCCCCGCCGCGGGCTCTCCGACGTTGACCGGCCGGGCCGTGCTGCGGGACGCCGCCGCCGTCGACCGGTACGCGCGACTGACTGAATTTCCGCGGGTGAGCGGGTCGAGTGTGGCCGTCGACCAGCCGGTGGCGGCGGCCAGGTCGGCCTTCGACGGCGACGCGCGCACCACCTGGATCAGCGGCGAGAACGACCGCCATCCGGAGCTGTCGATCCGGTGGGCGAAGGCCAGGACGGTCGGCCGGATCGTCGTCCAGCGCCCCAGGGGAGCGCGCCCGTGGACGTCGGTGCTGCTCACGGCGGGCGACGGCAGCGTGCGCGGCGGCTGGCTCGACGACGAGGGCGAGGTGCGGTTCCGCCCGGTGAAGACCGACCGCCTGCGCATCCAGTTCTCCCCGGCGGCCCCGCCGCTGCAGGTCACCGACGTGCTGGTCGACGGGGTCCGGCCGCTGCCGGACATCGCCGGGGTTCCGTTCACGCTCGACTGCGGCTTCGGGCCCGCTCTGACGATCGGCGGCGAGCGGGTGGCGACCCGGGTCGAGGGCGTCTACGGTGATGTGCTGACCGGGCGCCCGCTGCGCTTCACCTCCTGCGGCGAGGTGCGCGTCGCCGCGGGCGCCAACCGGATCCGGGCCGTGCCGCTGGACCCGTTCCGGGTGGACTCCGTCGTGCTGGACCCCGCCGTACTGGACTCAACACCCGCCACCGTTTCGAAGCCCTCCGGAAGGGTCTCGGTCGAGTCCTGGGGCGCCTCGCGCCGCACGGTGTCCGTCGCGGCGGAGGCCGATGCCTACCTGGTGGTGGGGGAGAACTTCAACCCGGGCTGGACCGCGACCGTGGCGGGGCGCGCCCTGACGGCCGTGCGGATCGACGGCTGGCGGCAGGCGTGGCGGGTCCCCGCGGGCACGTCGGGGGTCGTCCGGCTCGACTACACGCCCGACCGGGTCTACCGCGTCGTGCTGGTCGCGGGCCTCGCCGGTCTGCTCCTGGTGGTGTGCCTCGCGACGCGTCCGATCCGGCTGCGCGTCCCCCGGGCCGTACGGACCCGGGCGGGGGCCGTGGACCGGCGGCTGCTGCCCGCGGCGGCGGCCGCGGCGGGGTGGTGGATCGCCGGTCCCGCGGGCCTCGCGGTGGTCACCGGCTGCGTTCTCGCCGCCCTGTGGGGAAGACCGGCGCTCGGCCGTCTCCTGCGGTCGCCGCTGCCGGCGGTGTCGCTGCCTGTGGTGTCGCTGTCGGTGGCGTCACTGCTCGTGCCCGCCGGAGTGCTGGCGACCCTCTCGTGGGGCGACTCCTGGCAGCAGCGGGCCGCGCAACTGCTCTGCCTTCCCGTCGTCGCGGCGCTACTGGTCGCGCTCGCGGCGCCCGCGGCGGCCGAGCCGAAGACCGAGTCGGCGGGCGGGCTGCTCGACGAGGAAGTGGCTCAGGACGGCGACCAGGACCGAGACGGGCACGACCACGAGCAGCACCGGCCAGAACCCGCCCGTTAGGGGCTTCATGTCCGCGAGCCGGTAGAGAGCGGCGATCACCAGCACGTGCCACAGGAACAGGCTGTAGGAGACACGGCCGAGGAAGCGCATCACCGGGTTGCCCAGGGCCCGGTCGGCGAAGCTCGCCCGTCCGTCCGAGAGCGCCAGGGGCGCGACGAGAAAGACCGCCGTGATCCCGTAGAGCGCGGTTTTGAAGCACGAGGCCCAGAACGTGTCCCCGCTCAGGGTCCTGGGGCCGGTCAGCTCGGTGCTGGCGACGACGAAGGTCAGCGCGGAGATCAGCCAGCAGGCGCCGGCGGAGGAGCCGAGCGCGCGGCACAGCACGCTCACCCGGCCGCTCGGCCGCGCCTGCGCCCAGGCGGCGAGCAGGGAGACGGCCATGCCCAGGGAGAACCACAGCAGGTAGCGCGGCAGGTGCATGCCCATCGTCGGCTTCCAGGCAGGCCAGAAGGTCAGGGCGATGTAGGCGAACGAGACCGAGCCGAGGAGGGCGAGCGCCACCAGGGCGCGGGAACCTCTCCGGTCCACGTCACCGTCCCGGCGCGTCGCGAGGTACGCGACCCCCGCGCCGAACAGCGGGAGCGCCAGGTAGAAGGTCGCCTCCACCGGGAGGGTCCACATCTGGTAGAGCCCCTCGGGGCCGGTCCCGGTCCACCACGGGTCGGGATCGTAGATCGAGAGCAGGCCGAGCCATTCGACCCACGTCCGCACCGAGCCCAGCCGCGCGGAGTGGAACGCGACCAGCCCGGCGATCACGGCCACCCAGTAGGCCGGAAGCACGCGGAGCGCACGCCGCCACAGGTAGACGCGTACGTCGGGGCGTCGCCCCGAGCCGAGGAGGGCGGCCGCCCAGGGGCGGTAGAGAAGCAGGCCGGAGAGCACGAAGAAGATCGCGACGCCCACGTCGCCGTGGGCGACGAGCCAGGAGAACTGCGTGTCCCCGTACATCTCCCCGGTGACCGAGGCGACGTGCAGCGTCAGCACGAGCAGCGCGGCGACCGCCCGGATTCCGTCGAGGGAGTTCAGATGACCGCCGTCGCCGGGGACCGGTCCCGCGGGCGTGTCGAGGTCGACCTGCGTGGCGGTCAAAACTGATCACTCCGGCACATAGGCGTACGATCGGCACACTGTATCTCAGGCCCGGCGCCGCAGACGTCCGTAAATAGAACGTGTTCTTATCGATTTGGCGGCCGTCGCTGGCGGCGGTCACGAGCCCGCACTACGATACGCGGGCCAACCAGACAAATTCGGCATAACAGGTTCCAGGCCGTACTGGGGAGATCCCGGAGGACTTGATGAGACGGACCGGTGGACTCGTTCTCCTCGCGCTGGGGGTGTTCTTCGTCGTGCTGGCTCCGCTGCTCCGCTTCTGGGCGGCGGACCGGCTCGTGCACGCGCCCGCGGACCAGGACAGCACGACGGAACTGAGCGCGCCGAACGCCCGTTACTTCAGCGTCGCCGACATGAAGGTCCTCACCGGGAACCTCGCCATCACCGTGACCACCCGCGGGGACACGGCGGAGTCGGCCGGCGACCACGTCGTGTGGGACCAGTTCACCAACGTCAACGACGTCACCAACGAACGCCGCGGCATCTCCTTCAGCCTGTTCCGCAGCGCCTTCAACAAGTACGACGGCACCGGGGTCAACTGCTGCCAGGTCAACGTGGACAAGACGCCGGTGCGGCTGCAGGGGCAGATCTTCCTGTTCCCCTTCGGGGTCGAGAAGAAGACCTACCCGGTCTACAACCCTGCCGCCAAGCAGGCCTTCCCGGCGGAGTTCGCCGGGGAGGAGGTGCTGGACGGGCTGCGGGTCTACCGGTTCGTGCAGAAGATCCCCCCGACGGTCACCGACACGCTCAAGGTGCCCGCCACCGTGCTCGGGATGAAGGGGAAGGGGGACAAGCAGGCCGAGCGCGTGTACGACGGCACGACCACCTTCTGGGTCGAGCCCGAGACCGGCCTGCCGGTGAAGCAGGAGCAGCGGCGCCACGAGGTGCTGAAGACCGGCGACGGCGTCGAGCGCACCCCCGCCCTCGTCGGCACCGCGACCTACACCCCGGAGACGGTCGGCTCGCTCGTCCGCACGGCCAGGGACAACATGAACCAGATCGCGCTGCTGAAGACCACGATCCCGCTGGTCTCGCTGATCGTCGGTCTCGCGTTCCTCCTCGTCGGAGGCTGGCTCATGCGGCCCGAGCGGCCGGAGCGGTTCGAGTATTCGGAGCAGCCGTCGTGAGGCATCTCGGCGTTCTCGCGCACAGCACGGGAGGAGCCGCCCTCTGCTTCCTCACGTTCTGCGAGGAGGGCTTCCACCGGACCGGCCGCAACGAGCATCCAGACATCACCCTGGACTACATCGCCTTCGGCTACAGCATGCCCGCCTGGGAGGCGGGGGACCACGCGACCGTCCGCGCCACCCTGGCCAGGAGCGCCGATCGGCTCGCGCGGGCCGGCGCCGACTTCTTCGTCTGCCCGGACAACACCGCCCACCTGGCTCTGGAGGCGCCGGGACCGGACCTGCCGCTGCCGGGCCTGCACATCGCCGAGGTCGTCGCGGACCAGGCGGCGGCCGAGGGGCGCACGCGCGTGGGCGTCCTGGGCACCAGGTTCACGATGGACGGCCCGCTGTATCCCCGTGCGCTCGCCGCCCGCGGGATCGCCGCCGAACTGCCGGACGCCGGTGACCGCGACCTGGTCGACAAGGTCATCTTCACGGAACTGGTGAACGGCGTGATCAGCGAGGCGTCGCGCCGGGAGTACCTCCGGGTCATCGAACGGCTGGCCGCCCGCGGCTGCGACGCGGTCGCCCTCGTCTGCACCGAGATCCCGTTGCTGATCACGCCCGAGGTCTCCGCCCTGCCGACCCTGGACTCGACCCGTCTGCTGGCCCGCGTGGCCTACGAGGTCGCCGTCGGCGAGCGGCCGATGCCCGTCTGGCGCGGCGGCGGAACGCGGGAAGGCTTCCCCGCCGGTCGGGCGGGGGAGCCTTCCTGAGCTGGTGATCAGCCGGTGACCAGGGTGAGGCCGTAGACGGAGAGGATCTCGTTGACGGGCTGGAAGTAGGTGGTGCCGCCGCTGGAGCAGTTGCCGGAGCCGCCGGAGGTCACGCCCTGGGCCTGGCTGCCGGAGATGAACGAGCCGCCGGAGTCGCCGGGCTCGGCGCAGACGTTGGTGCGGGTCAGCCCGCTGACCGTGCCCTGCGAGTAGCGGACGCTGGCGTTGAGCTGCTGCACGGTGCCGCAGTGCCAGCCGGTGGTCGAGCCGGACCGGCAGATCGAGGAGCCGACGGCGGCCACGGACGAGCCCTTCACGACGACGTTGCCGCCGCTGTAGTTGTTCACCCAGGGCCTGACGGTCCAGTTGCTGTTGACCGCGGCCCAGGAGTAGTCGTTGCCGGGGAACGAGTAGCCCTGGAAGGTGCCCATGAGGACGTGGTTGTAGCCGTACACGGTGCTGCCGGCGGTGGCGCAGTGCCCGGCGTCGACGAACCCGGGCGTGCTGCCCTTGCGCACGGAGAAGCCGATCGAGCAGCGGGCCGAGCTGCCGATGTAGTAGGCGTCGCCGCCGCGGACGTCGTAGAAGGTCTGCGGCGCCTCGCCCGACCGCTCGACGCGTACGGCCGACTTGTCGGCGCCGCTGGCCGCGACGAGCTTCTCGGCCGCGGCGGTGTCGGAGGCCAGCACGACCACGCTGTTGGTGCGCACGTCGACGTACCAGAGGGAGGCGGCGGAGGCGGGCGCGCCGGCGGCGGCCTTGTCCAGCGCGGCCGCGGTGGCGTCGAGGGCGCCCAGGTTGCGGGAGACGACCGTCGGCTGCGCGCCGGCGGACAGGATGGCGCCCGCCTTCGAGGCGTCGGTGGTGGCGACGATCAGACTGTCGGAGGTGACGCCGGAGACCCAGGATCCGGCGTAGGCGTCGCCGAGCGTGGCCCGGACCTTGGCGTCGGTGTTCATGGCCTTGGCCTCGTTGGCCAGGCGGGCGTTGGCCTGGTCGGCGCTGAGCCCGAGGTCGCGCTGCATCGCCTCGATCATGCCGGGCGACGGAGTGCCGATGGAAGAGGCGGAGGAGTTGCTCGGCTCGGCCAGGGCCGGGGTGGCGACCGTGGCGAGGGCCGTGACGGCCAGGGCGCATGCGGCGGTTACCGTGCGTCTGCGGAGCATGTGGGGCTCTCCTTGTCTTCGGGGGGTGCCGTCAACGTAACCGACCATCCGCGTCACGCGGATCTATCAGTTCGCCCCTATCACGGCGTTATGGAAAGCTCCTCCGCGAAGGATGTCACGGCACGGCACCATAGTCAGGATTGGTGACGAGCCAGTCCGCGTAGCGTGAGCTGCGCCTGACGGCGTCAGCGTACGCGGCTCGTGCCTGGGCCGCCACCACCGGCGCGGCCCGCGCGCCGATCGATCCCGAGTGCCAGCCGAGCAGGTGCCGCCAGCCCAGCGGAGCCCCCGCCAGCGGCATCATCACGAGTCCGGACGTGAGCTGGAACGTGGCCTGGCACAGGGCGACGGCCTTGCCGACGCCGACCAGGTGCAGGCAGGTGCCCACGTCCGTCTCGTAGATGGACTCGGGCACGAACCCGGCACGCGCGCAGGCGGTGGCGAAGCAGTCGGAGAAGCACCCGTCCCCCGGGGCCACCACCCAGCGCTCGTCGGCGAGGCGGGACAGCTCCAGTTCCTTCTCCCCGGCGAGGGGGTGCTCCTCGCCCAGGAGCACGAAGACCGGGTCCATGCCCACCGTGGTCCAGCTCATCGCGTCGGCCTGAGGCGGAGGGCTGTCGCCGCACCTGCCGAGGAGCACGAAGTCGAGCCGGCCGGCCGCGGCCAGCCCGGTCAGCTCGTCGGCCGACCAGGAGGTGCGGGTGGTGATCGGGATCCCGGGCTGCGCCGCGGTCAGCCGTTCGACGAGCCCGCCGAGTATGGGGCCGTGCGTGGCGCCGAGCCGGTAGCCGGGCAGTTTGACCGAGGTGTTGGCGAACCGTACGGCGTCCTCCTGGAGGTCGCGTACGGCGGGCAGCAGCACCCGCGCGCGGGCCAGCACCATCTCACCGAGGGGAGTGGGGCGGGCGCCGTTGCGGTCGCGTTCGAACAGCGGCCCTCCGAGTGAGCGTTCGATGCGTTTGAGCTGGGCGGTGAGGGATGGTTGGGCGAGGCCTAGCCGGGTGGCCGCCTTCGTGACGCTCCCGGCTTCGGCTACCGCGTGCACGATCCTGAGGTGGCGGATCTCCAGATCCATACCGGGAAACTACGGCGACAGTGGTATGGCCGCAATCCCACATTGTCATGAAATTTGACTTTAACGCGTGAGCAGAGGGGGCGGTGCGGCTCGTGCGGCGCCCTGCGCTTTACTGACGGTGGAGTGTCACGAGCGGGGGAGGACGCCGGATGAGCCGTGCCCTGGACGATGCCCGAGACGATGCCCGGGACGAGACGCCGGACGCCGCGCCGATCCTCGGCAACGTCCCGGGGTCGTACGCGCTGAGCGTGTTCCGGGAGCGGCATCCCGTCCTGATCAAGCAGGTCAGGGAGGCGTTGCCGTACACACCGGACCGGCGGCGCGCGCTCGACCGGCTCCTCGGCGAGGTCGAGCGCGACGTCATGGAGCCGCTGGAGCCGTCCGCGCACGACGGCGCCGCCTGGGCCGAGTGGGGCCGCGGCAAGATCGGCGGCCGCTGGGTCGACGCGCCGTTCCTGTGGGCCGAGAGCTACTTCTACCGGAAGCTGCTTGAGGCCACCGGATACTTCGGCGACGGCCCGTGGCGGGGGGTCGACCCGTTCGGCCCCCTGAAGCAGGCCGAGCTCGACGGGCCGGACGTGGACGGAGAGCTCGCCGCGCTCGACGAGACCGCCGCGCTGTCCCCGGACAAGCGGGCCGAGGCGCTCCTGCTCGGCTCACTCTGGGGCAACCGCGCGGACCTCTCCCACGGCGCCACAGGCGCCGGCGGCGGCGAGCGGGCCACCGGCCTGGTCGTGGACGACGGCCCCCTGCTCCGCGCGCTGCTCGGCGACCTGGCCCCGGCGAGGATCTGCCTGGTCGCCGACAACGCGGGGCGGGAGCTGCTGCCCGATCTCGTGCTGGCCGACCATCTCCTCGCCCACGGGCGGGCGAGCGAGGTCACGCTGCACGTCAAGCCGGTCCCCTACTTCGTGTCCGACGCCACGCCGTCCGACGTGCTCGCGTGCCTGCGGCGGCTCGCCGCGGCCCCCGGCCGGGCGGGGGAGGCCGGCGCCCGGCTCTGGGCGGCGACGGAGGACGGGCGGCTCACGCTGCGGGCGCATCCGTTCGCGTGCGCCCCGCTGCCGTACGCGGACATGCCGGACGACCTGCGCGGCGAGTTCGCGGCGGCCGACCTCACGATCATGAAGGGCGACCTGAACTACCGCAGGCTCACCGGTGACCGGATGTGGCCCCCGGCCACCCCGTTTGCCGCGGTCACCGGCTACTTCCCCGGTCCGGTCGTCGCGCTCCGCACGCTGAAGTCGGACGCGCTCGTCGGCGTGCCCGAGCACACCGTGGCCGAGCTGGACGCGACCGGCCGCTCCTGGCGTACCAGCGGCACCCACGCCATGATCCAGGGCCGCCGCGCTCACAAGGTGGGTCAGGAGGCGGCGTAGGCGGCGGCGAGCGCCCCGAAGACCTCCTTGGGCTCCCGGCGGCCGTCCTCCAGCACGCGGACCACCCCGTAGGAGGCCAGGTCGAGGTCCCGGCGCGGATCCGGGTGGTGCGGCAGGTCGTAGCCGGCGAAGGTGAACCAGAAGGCGGTGTCCACGCCCTCCTCCTCGAACACCGTGAGAAGTTCGCGCAGGTAGCGGACCTGCTCGCCCTCGTCGCGGAGGTAGTCGCCGTTCAGCCGGGGCGGCTGGGCCGTGTCGTCGACGATGGCCCACGCCATGCCGCCACGTGCGCCTGCCCCTGTGTAGGCGCACGTGCCGAACTCGGTGACGGCCACCGGCCTGCCGTGCCGGAACCGGGAGCGGAGATCCTCGCGGTAGGTGCCCGTGCGCCCGCCCGGGAGGAAACCGGTGTCGTAGTTGATGCCTCTGCCTCTCATCGCCCACTCCTGGCCTCGATGCCGACCATCCCCATGATCGGCCCGGAACCGAACGCGCCCGCGAGCACAAGCCCCAGCGCGATGGCGGCGATCAGCAGCACGTTGGACAGCCAGATCATCGTGGCGACCGGCAGCGTGAACGCGCCGGCCAGCCGGACCACGCACTCGGCGAGCAGCACGCCGCCCCAGATCGCGCTGAACCTCCGCTCGGCCCGGCGGAACCGGGCCGAGCCCTCCGCGAGCCGCTCCCAGGCCGCCTCCTTCGCCGCGTTCCCCTTCGTGACGAACGGGCGCATGCCCGCGGTCATCACCGGCCGCCGCGTGAACGCCGAGAGCAGGATCGCCAGTCTGAGCACTCCGCTGAGACCGGAGTCCTTGGCGATCATCATCCGGGCGTCGCCGGTGAGGAAGCTCAGCGCGATGCCCGCCACGTTGACCACGAGCGTCAGCGCGGCCATGCCGTTCAGGGTCCGTTCGCGGACGATCCCGGCGATCACCCGGACGGCCGGGATCACCCCGCTCACGGCGAGCGCGGCGACCTCGCTCAGCCCGAACGCGCCGTGCAGGACGTAGTAGCAGGCGAGCGGCGCGGCGATGTCCAGCGCCAGCGGGACGAGCATCCGGCGGAGGCCGCCCCTTCGCGGCTGGGCGGCGTCCGGCGAAGCGGCCGAAACGGCCGAAGCGGCCGGGAGGTCAGGGGAGGTCAGGGTCTGCGTCATCGGCGCGGCTCCTCCGGGGGTGGGCGCTGGTGTCTTCCTGCGCCTCAAGCCTCCCGGAACCCGGTTCCGCCGGACAGATTCGCCGATCCCGACTCCGGCAGTACAAATGTCCCGGGTCGTACGACCTGCGGGTCAGGCCTTCGCGCCGCCCTCGCGGGCCAGGGCGGCGACGACGCCGAGACCGAGGTAGACGACGCCGCTGCCCCGGTCGAGCCGCCGCCGGGCCCGCGCCGACGACCGCAGCCGCCCGGCCAGCACCGAGGCCAGCAGCGCGTACGTGCCGTCGCTGGCCATGCCGAGCGCCACCCAGACGGCCCCGAGCACCAGCACCTGCAGCGCCACCGGCCCGCGCGCGGGATCGACGAACTGCGGCAGGAACGCAAGGAAGAACATCGCGGTCTTCGGGTTGAGCACGTTGACCACGAACCCCTCGCCGAACAGGCGGCTGCGCGAGGCGACCATGACCTCGGCGGCCTCCGTCTCCGGCCGCCGCAGCAGCTTGCGTACGCCCAGGTAGACGAGGTAGGCGGCGCCGAGATACTTGACGACGGCGAACGCCGTGGCCGACGCGGCGAGCAGCGCGGTGATCCCCAGCGCGGCGGCGGCGATGTGCACCAGTGAGCCCGCGTGGACGCCGAGGACGGACACCAGCCCCGCCGTACGGCCCTGCGCGACGCTGCGGGTGACGATGTAGAGCACGGCGGGTCCCGGCACCACGAGCAGGGCGAGCGTGGCGGCGGCGAAGAGGGCGAGTGCGGGCAGCGTAGGCATGTCCGGATCGTACGGACGCCGCCCTCGTGCGGGCATCCCGATTTTTCGCGAGCGCCCGGTCAGAGTGCCCGGTCAGAGTGCCCGGCCAGGGCGCCCCGTCAGAGCAGGGTGAGCACCCGGGGGCCGTCCTCGGTGATCGCGATCGTGTGCTCCATGTGGGCGGCCCGGCTGCCGTCGGTGGTGTGCAACGTCCAGCCGTCCGCCGCCGTGAGGTAGCCGTCCCGGCCGCCGGCGATGAACATCGGCTCGATGGCCAGCGCCAGGCCGTGCCGCAGCGGATAACCCCGCCCGGGGCGGCCGTGGTTGGGCACCGGCGGGTCCTCGTGCATCCGGCGGCCGATGCCGTGGCCGCCGAAGTCCCTCGGCATGCCGTACCCGGCGTCGCGGGCGACCGCGTCGATCGCCGCGGAGATGTCCCCGATGCGGTTGCCGACGGTCGCGGCGGCGATCCCCGCGTCGAGCGCCCGCCGTGTCGTGTCGATCAGCTCCACGTCACCGGTGCGGGGAGTGCCGACGACGAAGGTGACGGCGGCGTCGGCCGTCCAGCCGTCCAGTTCCGCCCCGCAGTCCACGCCCACGACGTCCCCGTCACGCAGCCGGTAGTCGCCCGGGACGCCGTGCACGATGGCGTCGTTGACGGACACGCAGATCACCGCGGGGAACGGGCTCGGCGCGAAGTGCGGCCGGTAGCCGAGGAAGGGCGAACGCGCCCCCGCCTCGCGCAGCACCTCCCGAGCCGTCTCGTCCAGTTCCCTGAGCCGCATCCCGACGGCCGCCGTCCGGCGCGCGGCGTCGAGCGCGCGGGCGACGACGCGCCCCGCCTCCCGCATCGCGTCCAGCGCGGCGTCGGTCTTGATCTCCACCATGACGCACTCCTCCAAGTGACACCAATAACTATACCGGTATAAGTATCCCGGTATTAGTATCACAGTCATGGTGAGAGTGCCCCTGACCCCCGAGGAGCGGCAGCGGGGGGAGCGGTTCGGCGCCCTGCTCCGGCAGGCGCGTGGCGAACGCAGCATGATCGAGGTCGCCGCGGCGGCCGGGCTGTCGGCGGAGACGCTGCGCAAGATCGAGACCGGCCGCGCGCCGACCCCGGCCTTCTTCACGGTCGCCGCGCTCGCCGCCGCGCTGGGCCTGTCCCTGGACGAACTCGCCACCGCCTGTGCGGAAGGCCCGAACGCCGCGGCGGAGTTTCGCCGGGCCGGCTGAATCTTTCACCGGCCCGCGGCCGCGTCGCCCGGCCGCCTGCGACCGTCTCGGGCGGCGTTCGCCCAGGTGGACCGGCCCGGCGGCGCGCTGGGCGGCCGGTGGGACGAGAGCGCCAGGCCGCGGTTCCTGTACAGGCCGCGGAGAAGAAACGACGCTGGGAGCACCGCCGGTGATCGCCGGATGGTCCTGCGTCTTCCTCGTGGAGGTGTCGATGCGACTCGCCCCCGCCCGCCTGCGTCGTGCGGCCGTTCTCGCGGCCGTCGTGGCCACGGCGTCCGCCGCGGCCGGGCTCGCCGGTCCGGGTGCGGCCGTCGCCGCTCAGGGAACAATCTCCAGTTCCTCGTGGAGCCCGTCGCCGACCCCCACCGTCACCCCCACGCCGGGCGTCATCGTCTCGCCGTCGCACATCGCCGTGCCCGAGGGCGGCTCGGCCGTCATCCACGTACGGCTCAGCGGCCGGCCGTCGTACGGCTGGGTGACCGTCGACAGCGAGCGGCTGTCCGGTGACTCCGATCTGCTGATCGGCCCCCGGCTGCTCTTCCCCGCGGACACGTGGAGCACCTGGCAGACGCTCCTCGTCTTCGCGGAGGAGGACGCCGACTCGTCGAACGGCACCGCCACGTTCCTGTCCAAGATCAGTCAGCTGCCCGGCACCGGGACCGCCGTCTGGAGCGCCACGGAGCTGGACAACGACGGCCCCACGCCGTCCCCGGCGCCGTCGCCCGCGCCGAGCTGAGCCCGGAGCAGGGCGGCGACCAGGGCCGCCGTGGCGGGCGGGTCGGGCGGCTCGCCGTACGTGGCGGCGTGGACCCGGCGGGCCGGGCCCGGCAGCTCGGAGGTCAGCACGTCCGGATGACGATGGGCCGACAGCGCCAACCGGGGGAGGACCGCCACGCCCAGCCCGGCGGCGACCATCGCCTGCACGGCCACGTAGTCGTCCGTCGTGAACGAGACGCGCGGCTCGAAGCCCGCCTCGCCGCACAGCGCGAGCAGATGGGCGCGGCACCGCTCGCAGCCTGCGATCCAGGGGGCGTCGGCGTACGCCGCCAGGTCCGCGCCCAGTTCGCTTCCCGTGGCGGCCCCTGAAGAGACAAGGCCGGGAGTGACGAGCAGGCTCGGATCGTCGAGCAGGTGGACCAGCCGGACGCCGTCGTCCTCGGGGCCGGTCCCGCCGTACCGGAAGACGACGGCCACGTCGACCTCGCCCGCCCGCAGCAGGCGCAGCGCCTCGGGCGGCTCGGCCTCCATCAGGCGGAGGTCCAGCCCGGGATGCTCCCTGGCGAGCCGCTGGGCGGCGGCGGGGACGAACGTGCCCAGGGCCGAGGGGAAGGCGGCCAGCCGTACGCGCCCGGCCCGCAGCCCGACGTGCGCGGACAGCTCGGCGGACGCCGCGTCGAGGCGGCCGAGGATCTCGGCGCCGCGTTCGGCGAGCAGGCGGCCCGCCTCCGTCAGCCGGACGCCGCGCCCCACCCGCTGCACCAGCTTGGCGCCGGTCTCCGCCTCCAGCCGGGCGAGGTGGTGGCTCACCGACGACTGCGAGTAATGCAGCTCGTGGGCCGCCGCCGTCACCGTGCCCGCCCGGGCCAGCGCGACGAGGACACGCAGTCGTACGACGTCGATCGTCATCTGTCGGCCATGTCTGTCGGTCTCCTCGAACGCCTTCCGACGGGGTTGCCGGAAAGGTACGCCAGCAGGCGCCCGCATGACGAGCTGAGACTGTCGAGGATCACCCTGCCCTTCTCGGCGGACGCCGCGGAGGGTCGGCCGATCACCCCTTGCGGCGCGTAGGGCTCGATCCCGCGTAGGTGCAGCCCGGACCGCCACTCCTCGGTCTCCCAGTCGGCGGCCTCGTAGCCGGGGCGCACGAGATGAGGCGCGACGTGCAGAAGGAGCGAGACCTCGAACTCCCCGGCGTGCATGTCGGTCCTCCCCACCTCCGCCTGCAGTGCGGCCGCACGGCCGGCGGCCTCCAGGTCCGGGCCGGTCGGGAAGAGCACGACACGAGGGGCGTCCGCGTTCAGTTCCTGGGCGAGATTCGAGAGAACGTGATTCCCGCCGTGCCCGTTCACGATGACGAGTCCCGTCCATCCGTCCCGGTCCAGCGATTTCCAGATGTCCGAGACCACGGAGTGCAGGGTCGTCGCCTGGAGACTGAGCGTCCCCGGGAAAGCGGAGTGTTCGTGCGAGCACGAGATGGTGACGGGAGGGAGAGGAAACAGGTCGTAGTCCAGGCAGATCCGGTCGGCGATCGCCTGGGCGATCACGGTGTCGGTCGACAGGGGCAGGCACGGCCCGTGCTGTTCGAAGCTGCCGACCGGCAGGACGGCGACGCGGCTCCTGTCACGGCGCGCGTCCCCGGACGTCACGGCCGGAAGCGGGTGACGCGCGATTGTCACGAGGTCTCCGCCGTGCCGCCGAACGTGCCCCTGAAACTGTACGAATATCCCCGTGCCATCTTCGCGCTGACCTCCCCCGCGGCCTCATGGGAGAGCGGCCGATCGATTTCGGTGTACAGCGACACCTCGATTCCGGCCCGCGTCAGGGCCGAGCCCTTCTCCGGATTCCCGGACATCAGGCGGACTCGCCCGACGCCGAGGTGGAGCAGGACCCGGGCGGCCAGATCGTAGCGCCGGGCGTCCTCCTGGGCGCCCACCGCGAGGTTCCGCTGATAGGTGTCGCCGTCCTGCAGCAGGCTCCGTACCTTGTCGAAAAGGCCGATGCCCCGGCCTTCCTGACGCAGGTAGAAGATCATTCCATGCCCGTGCGCGACGATGTCCCGCCTCGCGGCGTCCAGTTGCCCGCCGCAGTCGCACCGGTCGCCCGAGAAGACATCCCCGAAAAGGCATTCCGAATGAATCCGGAAAGGCAGGTCGCCGGGCGGGAGGGCGGGCAGCATTCCTTTCGGCGGTGGCGGGGCCTCCGTGTAGAGCAGCAGAAGGTGATCGGTTCCGGTGTGCCCCTGGTCCGGATCATAGTCGCGTACGCAGGCCGCATACCAGGTGCGGTCCGCGATACGGAGAGCAATTGCATTCGAAATTCGAACGGGCGGGGGGTCCGGGTGTTCGCGACTGTCCGCCGGCCGCTCCATGTCCTGCAGATACCTGTTCATCCGCGGCATGTTAGGTGTGTCCTGCCAGGTCGTCAACGGCTCGCTTATCGGCCGGCGGCCGTTTCCCGCAGAAATATCCGCAGAATCTCCTGCTGAAATACCTGCAGAATCCAATTGGCGAGGCCTGCGTATTGGGAATGGGGGCGGCCTGTGCTAGCTTCCGTGCGGAACCCGATTTCCAGGCTCGTGGACGGTTCGTTTCAGCAAGTGCCTGCCCGTGACCGCTGTGCATTCTTTGGGAGCATCGTGCCGCTCCGGATCCATGACCTGAAGACCGACGCCCGCACCCTGCCGCTGGGCCTCGGCACCCCTGCCCCGGAGTTCTCCTGGCGGCTGAGCGCCGCTCGGGCGGATGTCCGGCAGACCGGCTACCTGATCCAGGTCGCCACCCGCGACGGATTCGACGACGGGGTGCTCTGGGACTCCGGCCGGATCGCCGATGACCGGCCGTTCGGCGCGGTCTACGCGGGGCCCGCGCTGGAGTCGGGCCGCCGCTACTTCTGGCGGGTGCGGGTGACCGACGACTCGGGCGCCCGCGGCGCGTGGAGTGAGCCGGCCTGGTTCGAGACGGCCATGCTGGATCCGTCCGGGTGGCGAGCCGGTTGGATCAGCGGCCCACCGGCTCCGCGTGGCGACGACGCCGTGCTTTACCTGCGAGGAAGGGCGGAACTGCCCGCGGAGGTGGTGAGGGGCCGGGCGTACGTGAGCGCGCTGGGCTGGTATCGCTTCTTCGTCAACGGCCAGGACGTCACGGGTGACGCCCTCGTGCCCCGCTGGACACCGCTCGACCACATCGTCGAATACCAGACGTACGACGTCACCGCGCACTTCCGGGCCGGCACCAACATCGTGGCGATGGCCGTCGGGGACGGGCGTTACCGCGGTCATCTGGGTGTCGCCGAGCGCCGCGCGGTCTACGGCGACCAACTGGCCGGCTTCGCGCAGATCGAGCTGGAACTGGCGGACGGCAGCAGCGTGGTCGTCGTCACCGACCGGAGCTGGCACGCCGGACCGGGGCGCATCCTGGGTTCGGATCCGAAATCGGGCGAGCGCGTCGACCTGCGCGTCCCCGATGCCGACTGGCTGACGGGCGAGCGGCCGCCGGTGCGGATGGGGCCGGCCCGGGTGCTCCCCACGGCGGCGCGCGGGCTGGTGGCCGAGGAGGTCGAGCGGGTCCGGCTGATCGACCGGCTCCCTCCCCGGCGGATCTGGCGCTCTCCCTCGGGCCGGCAACTGGTGGACTTCGGCCAGAACCTCGCCGGTGTCGCCCGCGTCCGGCTGGCCGGGCCCTCCGGCGTCCGGGTGCGGCTGACGTACAGCGAACTGCTCGCTCCCGACGGCGAACTCGACACCGGCTACGTGGTGCTCTACGGCACCGTCAGGGAGCAGCGCGACGAGGTGACGCTCGGCGGCGGGCGGAGCTGGTACCAGCCGTGGTTCACCACCCGGGGCTTCCGCTACCTGGAGATCGACGGCCTGGACCACGACGTGGCGCCGGACGACGTCGAAGCCCTCGTGCTGTCCACGGCGGTGCCCCAGACCGGCGTCTTCCACGCCTCGGACGAACGCCTGAACCGGCTCCACCGCAACGTCCTGTGGAGCGTGCGCGCCAACTTCGCCGACACCGCCACCGACTGCCCCACGCGGGAGCGATCCGGATACACCGGCGACGCCCAGGTGTTCGCCCCCACCGCCGCCACCCTGGTCGACGCGCACGCCTACCTGCGCCGTTACCTGCGCAACCTCGCACTGGAGCAGTTCGAGGACGGGCGGATCCCGCCGATGATCCCCAGCGAGACGTCCGTCTTCAGCGGTGGCCCTCCCGCCTTCGCCCGGGTCGTCCGCGGGTCCGTCGGCTGGGGCGACGCGAGCGTCCTGCTCCCCTGGACCCTCTATCGCTACTACGGCGACGAGCGCGTCCTCGAACGCCAGTACGGCTCCATGCGCCGCTGGATCGGCCACCTGGAACGCACCGCCCGCACCAGGGCGGGCTGGGCGCGCTGGTTCGGCAGGCGGGTGGGGCGCCACGAGAGGTTCGTTCTCGATTCGGGTGTCCACCTGGGAGAGTGGTTCAGGCCGAAGCACAGGACGGCCACTCAGCTCCGCCGCCTCCTGTTCGACCGCCCGGTCGTGGCCACGGCCTACTTCGCCCACTCCACGCGGCTGATGGCGCGGATCGCCGAGGTGCTGGGCCACGACACCGACGCCGCGCACTACGCCGAGCTGTCGCGGCGGGTGCGCACGGCCTGGCAGGCCGCCTTCGTCCGTCCCGACGGCCGCGTCGGCGCCGACGGGCAGGACGACTACGTCCGCGCCCTGGCGTTCGACCTGCTGGAGGAGGAGCGGCGCCCGGCCGCCTTCGCCCGTCTGGTGGAGCTCGTCCAGCGGGCCGGGGCGCATCCCGGCACCGGCCTCCTCAGCACGTCCATGCTGCTTCCCGTGCTCGCCGACGGCGGCCGCCCCGACCTGGCCTACGCCCTGCTCCTGCAGGACACGCCCCCCTCGTGGCTGGCACAGGTCGAACGCGGCGCGACCACCGTGTGGGAGACCTGGGAGGGATACGACAGGCACGGCAGGGGCACCCTGTCCCACAATCACTACGCCCACGGCGCGGTGGCGGGTTTCCTCACCGAACACATCGCAGGCCTGACACCCGACGAGCCCGGATACCGCGTCATCGGCGTCCGCCCGCTGGCCGGAGGCGGCCTCACCCATGCTTCCGCGACGGTGGAGACGCCGTACGGCGCCGCGTCCAGTTCCTGGCGGCGGGACGGCGGGACGGTCACGCTGGAGGTCACGATTCCCGCGGGCGCGACCGCCCGGGTGCGCCTGGGGGACGGCCGCCGCGAGCGGACCGGCTCCGGCACGCACTCCTTCACCTGGCAGGACGAGCAGCCGGCAGCGCCCGCCGTGACGGCGGGCCGCCGGTGAACCGGCCGTCCTCCGCTCCGGGCGCGAGTACCACGGACGTCGTCGTCGTGGGCGCCGGCCCGACGGGACTGACGCTCGCCATCGACCTGGTCCGCCGCGGTGTGGCCGTCCGGGTCCTGGACAAGAGGCCGGAGGGCTTCTCCGTCGGCACCCGCGGCAACGGACTGCAGCCACGCACCCTGGAGGTCTTCGACGACCTCGGCGTCATCGGCCCGATCCTGGAGACCGCCGGGGCGCATCCGCCCCTTCTCGTGTACGTCGGCAGGGTGCCGGTGTTCAGGAAGCACGCGCACAAGCCCGTGGCCCCGTCTCCCGCCGTGCCGTACCCGTCGGTCGTCATCCAGCCGCAGTGGCGTACGGAGCGGATCCTGCGCGACCGGCTGACCGAGCTCGGCGGGAAGGTGGACTACGGGACCGAGGTGACGGCGCTCACCCAGAACGCCGGCGAGGTCACCGCCGTCACGGGCTCCGGCGAGACGATCCGGTCCCGTTATCTCGTGGGCGCGGACGGCGGACGCAGCGTCGTCAGGAAGACGCTGCGCATCGGCTTCGCCGGGGAGACGCGCGAGGACACCCGCCTCGTACTGGGCGACGTCGAGGTCGGCGGGCTGCGCCGCGACGCCTGGCAGGTCTGGGTCAACCCGATCAGGAAGCAGGTGAGGGCCAGCGTGTGGCCGGTGCCCCATTCGGCCTGCTTCCGGTTCAGCGCGCCGATCACCCGGGACGAGACGCCGGATCTGACGCTCGCGGGGTTCCAGCGCCTGCTCAGAGAGCGGACCGGCCGCCGTGGTCTCACCGTCACCGGGCTCGCCGCCCCCTCGGTGTACCGGGTGGCCATCAGGCTCGCCGAGCGCTATCGCTCCGGTCGCGTGTTCATCGCCGGAGACGCCGCGCACGTGCACTCCCCGGCGGGCAGCCAGGGGCTGAACACCAGCGTGCAGGACGCCTACAACCTGGGCTGGAAGCTGGCCCGCGTACTGTCCGGAGCTCCCGAGTCGCTCCTCGGCACCTACGAGGCGGAACGGCGGCCGGTCGCGCGCCGGGCCCTCGGGCTGAGCACGGAACTGCTGGACGGCAGGAAGATCGAGCACGACGAGCGGACGAGCCAGCTGGACCTGTCCTACCGCGGCGGTCCGCTGGCGGCGGGCGCGCGGGGCGGTGACCGCGCTCCGGACGCGGCATGCGCGACCGCAGACGGCCGGCGGATCCGCCTCTTCGACGTGTTCCGCGGCCCTCAGCCCACCCTGCTGTGCCTGGGCGCCGGACCCGTACCCGGAGGAGTGCCCGCCTACCGGATCGGCCGGGACCTCCTCGACGAGGGCGGGCACATCCGCGCCGCCTACGGCGAGACCGGGTACGTCCTGGTGCGGCCCGACGGGTACATCGGGATCGACACGTCGTCCGTCGCCGAGCTCACCGGCTACCTCGCCGGGATCTGAACCCATCGATCCCGTCGATGGAATCATCGCGGAACATGAGTTGGACCTGACATCGGGCCGTGGGCCACGCTGGTACGCATGACAGGCATTCGCGACATTTTGGACGCCAGGCGGCTCATCGCCCACCAACTCCCCGAGACGCCCATGTGGTCCTATCCGGTGCTCAACGCGGCGGTCGGCGCGGAGGTGTACGTCAAGCACGAGAACGTGCAGCCCACGGGAGCGTTCAAGGTGCGCGGCGGCATCACGCTGCTGGCCCGGATGGCCGACCGCGGTCGCGGGGTCGTCACGTACTCCACCGGCAACCACGCCCAGTCGATCGCGTACGCGTCCCGCCTGTACGGCGTGCCCTGCGCGGTGCTGATGCCGGACAACCCGAACCCGGCCAAGGTGGCGGCGGTCGAGGCGCTCGGAGCGACCGTCGAGGTCCGGGGCGCGACGATGGTGGAGACCGCCGGGCACGCCCGCGATCTCGCCGAGCGCACCGGGCGCAGGCTGATCGGCCCGGCCGACGAGCCGGACATCATCGCCGGGGTCGGCACGCTCTACGCCGAGATGTTCGCCGCCCGGCCGGACCTGGACGCGGTGTTCGTGCCCGTGGGCAGCGGCACCGGAGCCGCGGCGGCGTGCCTGGCCGCGGCCGCGCTCGCGCCCGGCTGCCGGGTGATCGCCGTCCAGTCGGCGCAGGCCCCCGCCGCGCACGACTCGTGGCGGCTGAACGCCCTGGTGAACCGGCCGGTCAAGACCGTCGTGGAGGGCCTTGCCACGGGCTCGGCGTTCGCGACGCCCCAGGCCGTGATGCGGGACCGGCTGGACGATTTCGTCCTGGTCGGCGACGACGAGATCCTGCGGGCCCAGCGGATGCTGCTCGGCGAGGCCCACACGCTCGCCGAGGGAGCGGGAGCGGCCGCCCTGGCCGGGCTGCTGGCCCGGCGTGAGGAGTTCGCCGGGCGGCGGGTCGCCGTCGTCTGCACGGGCGGCAACGCGGGCCCGAAGGAACTCGCCCGCCTCCTCGCCGCCCTCTGAGCCGCCCTTCGCGCCGCCCTCTGAGCCGCCCTTCGCGCCGCCCTTTGAGCCTTCGTCAGGGGCCGAGGTCGCGGCGGGTCGCCTCCTCGACCTCGTGCAGGCTCTGCCGGGTGAGTTCGAGCTCGGTCGTCAGGTCGTGCAGCGCCTGGCCGCCGCCGTCCGCGCCGCCGGAGGTCGCGGTCATGGCGGAGATCTCGACGGCCCGCGCGACCAGGCCCTCCAGGCTGATGGCGCCGGACTCCAGCCGGGCCAGCACCCGCTCCCGCGCGCCCGACAGCCGGCCGTACACCTCACGCTGCGCGTCCAGCGCGGCGATCGACCGGTCGAGCTCGCCCGCGACCTCCTGACGTGCCGTACGGCGGGCCTGCGTGAGCCGGGCGCGTTCCTGGTCGAGGAAACGGGGGTCGAAACGGGCGAGGGCGGACCCGGTGACGGAGGCGTGCCCGGCCAGCCGCCGCAACGTGCCGACCGTGTCGTCCACCTGCGGGCGCATGTCCGCGATCCGGTCGAGCAGGATCTGCCCGCGCATCGAGCCGGCCAGGTCGGCGAACGACCCGGCGGCGCGCTCGGCCCGCCGCAGCCAGGCCTCCTCCACGCTGCCGCGTGCGACCGGCGGCTCCTGCGGTTCGGGGCGGCTCTCGTCTCCCGTGGACTGCCACGCGGAGGCGAAGGCCTTGGTGAGCCACACCGCCACGCCGGCGACGGCCGCCCCCGCCGGATGGACGTCGACCGCCCAGGCCGCGCCGGCGGCCGTGGCGCCCAGGAGCAGCGCCCAGGGGTCGCGCAGTTCCTCGGTGAAGCGGGACAAGGGGGCTCCCGGTCAGAAGTCGGAGATCGTCAGAAGTTGGAGATGACGGCGGTGAACACCTGGTCGATGCTCACGGGCTTGCGGGAATCGTAGGCCGCCGCGTCGGTGCTCTGCGAGATGCGCCGCAGCACGTCGAGGTCGGCGTCGCCGCCGTACGCGATGGTGAACATGCGCACCGTGTCCTGGCCGGTCTCCTGACGCAGCTGCGGCAGCAGGTCGTCGAGGGAGATCGAGTTATTGTCCTCGTTCTTGCCGTCGGTCAGGAACACGACCGCGTTGATGGCGTCGCCGCTCTGGTGCCGCAGCACCTCCTGGTACGACGCGAGGGCGGTGTCGTACAGGCCCGTGCCGCCGCTGGGGATCAGACCCTGGATGCGGCTCTTGAGGCGCGACTGGTTGTTCCTGCCCATGGGGACGAGCTCGCGGTAGTCCTTCTCGCCGTCCTGCTTGAGGGAGAACATCCACAGGCCGACGCGGTCGTTCGGGCCGAACTGGGGCAGCGCGTTGACCGCGGCCTGCTTCGCGAGGTCGAGCTTGGTCTTGCCGGTGCCGGAGACGTCGGCGCCCATCGAGCCGGAGACGTCCATCACCATCAGCACGTTGGCGGGCTTGCGCAGCTCCGCCCAGCTTCGCAGCATCCGGTCGAGCACCTGCGGGGTCGGAGTGCTCAGCGTGGTCGCCGGCTGCTTGGGGTCGAGGCCGTCGGCGGCCGTGATGTGGCCGGTCGGCTTGCCGTCGAACGACCGGAACGCGTACTTCGCGAACTCCTTCTGCTGGTCGGACGCCTTCAGGTACTTCAGGAAGTCGGCCGCCGCGGCCTTCTTCGCCGCGTCCGCCCAGGACAGCACGGCGTACGGATGGTCGGAGAAGAGCGTGCCCTCCTTGGGATAGATCGCCACCAGCGGGACCTTCGGCTTCGCGTGGTCGCCGAGCGTCTTCGGGTCGCCGGTCGGGTTGCCCTGGTTGTAGTCCCACACCGACTTCTCCTCCACGGTCACCGCGGAGATGTAGGACATGGCCGTTCCCGCGTCGTCGGCGCGCTGGAGGTTCGTCAGGAAGGTCAGCGTGGTGTCGCCGTAGTGCACGATGGACCGCTCGACGCCCTTGACGAAGTCGCGGGCCTTCGCCCCGGTGACGTCCCGCTCCGTGAGGTCGCCCGACAGCCCGGTGGCGGCGAAGTAGGCCCCGACGGTCGCGTTGAGGCCCGAGGTGGAGAAGTTCGGGTTCGTCTTGCCGAGGCGGAACCGGCCCCACTCGGGATGGTCGTACTTCGCCCAGCCCTTCGGGTCGTCGGCGAGATCGAGGACGTCCGACCAGCCGATCTTCTTCGACGGCCAGCCGAGCGCCTGCGCCATCGGCTTGGGCATCGCGATGACCAGCGGCGACTTGGCGATCGTGGGGTTGTCGGCGGAGGCCGGCGACTGCCGGTCGCCGCCCTCGACGCGGTGCCGCAGGAGGGCGACCCACCCGGCGGACGCGGGCGCCCACACGTCCGGCTTCGGCCCGTCCTGCCGCGCGTTCCAGCCGCGCGCCAGCGCCTGCATCGCGTCACCGGACGCCTTGGAGCTCACCACGACATCCACGCACCGGCCGTCCACCTCGTGGCCGCTGTAGCTTTTGGCCATCGTGCGGAGCAGTTCGGCCTTGTCGCTGGAGGCGGAGACGGTCAGGGTGATCCCGTCGTCCCCGCAGGCGCGTCCGGCCGAGTCGCCGCCCGCGTCGCCGCGGAAGGCTTTCCCGACGTCGGGCATCCCGCCGAACACCGTCTTCAGGCCGACGATGAGCGCTCCCGCCACGATGACCGCGACGATGAACGGGGCCACGCTGCGGCGGCGCTTCTGCTGCGGTGGGGGATACACGGATCTCCTTCATGTCAACGGGATACCGGTACTAATCCCGACGAACGGCGGATCACCTTAGTTGCCGATCATCTCGCCCCGCTAACACCGCGGTCATGTTCCCGTACGCGGCCGGGCGCGGCTTCGCGTCTCGAACCTGCAACTTTCAGGTGCGCGCTCCGGCCGATGAGGCCCCCTGTCAGGCAGTTCGCGGGATGCGGCCGCGCTGTCGAAGCGCTTCGTTGACCCGTCCCGTCCTCGTGGTTACGTTCACGCCACCACCACCCGTATGTAAACCGCATCCATGTAGCCGAACGAGGTCGCCGCCTGGGATCCGCGCGCCTCCTCTCGGCGCTGCCTGCTCGAACGCCGGTCGGCTGGACCGGTGTCCTCATCATCCTTGGGTCGAAAGGGGACAGGAAGATGTCCGTACGCAGACATCACGCGGCGTTGCTTGGAGCGGTCACCGCGGTGGCCGCGGCCGCCGCCGGGCTCCTCGGGGTGACCTCCTCGGCGGCGAACGCCGCCTCGGGCTGCCGGGTCGACTACAAGGTCGCCTCGCAGTGGGACGGCGGGTTCGTCGCGGACATCGCGATCACCAACCTCGGCGACCCGCTGTCCAACTGGACCCTCGGCTGGTCTTTCGGGGCCGGCCAGACGGTGAGCAGCGGCTGGGGCGCCACATACGCGCAGAGCGGCGCCGGTGTCACCGCGACGAACCTCTCCTACAACGGGTCGATCGGCACCGGTGGCAGCACCTCGATCGGCTTCCAGGGGACGTCGGGCTCGTCCAACCCCGTGCCCACCGCGTTCACCCTCAACGGAGTGTCCTGCACCGGCGGGGTCACCGGATCGCCGTCCGGCCAGCCCTCCCCGTCGCGTACCCCGTCACCCAGTCCATCGCCCAGTCCGTCGCCCAGTCCGTCGCCAAGCCCGTCCCAGACCCCGGGCGGCAACGGCGGCGGCCTGGTCGGCTGGGCCACTCAGAACGGCGGAACCACCGGCGGCGGGAACGCGGGCACGGTCACGGTCAGCAGCGCCTCGGCCCTGACGAGCGCGATCCAGGGGACCACCGCCTCCGTGGTCCGGGTGTCCGGCACGATCTCGTGCTCGGGCATGCTCAGGGTGGGGTCGAACAAGACGATCGTCGGCGCCTCCGGGGCCACGATCGTCGGCTGCGGCCTGAACGTGTCGGAGGCCAAGAACGTGATCATCCGGAACCTGATCTTCCGGGACTGGAGCGACGACGCGATCAACGTGCAGTACTCGACCAACGTGTGGATCGACCACAACACGCTGTCACACGGCTACGACGGCGCCATCGACGTCAAGCGGGCCAGCGACTTTGTGACCGTGTCGTGGAACCGCCTCTTCAACCACGACAAGACGATGCTGCTCGGTCACAGCGACGACAACGGCGCGGAGGACCGCGGGCACCTTCGGGTGACCTACCACCACAACTGGTTCGACGGGACCACCCAGCGGCATCCGCGCGTGCGTTTCGGCAACCCGGTGCATGTCTTCAACAACTACTACAACCGCAACAGCGGGTACGGCGTCGCCTCCACCGAGGGGGCGGGTGTGCTGGTCGAGGGCAACTACTTCGAGAACGTGCAGGATCCCTACCACCGCGGTGAGGGGTCGTCGGCCCCGGGCAACCTCGTGGCGCGCAACAACTACCTGGTCGGCTCGGGAAGCGGGGACGCCGGCGGCAGCGTGGCCTCCATCCCCTACTCCTACTCCCTCGACACCCCGTCGAGCGTCAAGTCCGTCGTCACGGCCGGCGCCGGCGCGCGCTGAGCCCTCCCGCACACCGGCCGCCGTCGTGTCCACGACGGCGGCCGGTGGTCGTTGCGGGAGCGCGCCCGCCGCTAGCGTCACACGTGTGTTTCATGAAACTTTCACCGCGATGGCCGCGGCACTTCGGCTCTCACCTGGTCAGACCCGCGGGCGGCCGGAGCGGGCGGTGAGATGCCCGGTGCGGTGCATTGACCCGTACCCGCGTGCTCCGTAACTTGAAGTCAGTTCCGATTCATGAATGTCGTTCACACTCATGAATTCCTCGTGGGACCAGGATTCATCCCCTCGGTCAGGGGTCCTGCACGACACGCAAGGAGCTCGGCCTTGAGAAGGAGCACCAGAAACGCAGCCGGGATGGCCGGCGCCGTCACCGGGATCGTCGCCCTGGTCAGCGGCGTCTTCACCGGCGTCTCCAACGCCGCACCCACCACCGGCGCCTACCGCATCGTCAACGGCGCCAGCGGCCTGTGCCTCACCGTCCCCGGCGACAGCGGCTCCGACGGCGTACAACTCACCGTCTCCGCCTGCACCGGCACGACCAACCAGACCTGGACCCTGTCCGCCCAAGGCAGCGGCGTCCGCCTCACCGCCGGCAACAGCGGCAAATGCGCCGGCGTCACCGGCGCCTCCACCTCCGCCGGCAAAGCCGTCCAACAGGAAACCTGCACCGGCGCCACCTCCCAAACCTGGGAACTCACCGCCTCCGGATCCACCTACCGCATCATCAACGCCAACAGCGACAAATGCCTCAACACCGCCGACAACTCCACCACCTCCGGCGCCCTCGTCCAGCAGAACTCCTGCGACTCGGTCGCCACCAAACAATGGACCCTCCAGCCCACCGGCTCCACCCCGAGCGGGACCCCCACCAGCACCCCGACCTCCACCCCCACGGGGACCCCCACGAGCAACCCGACGCCGCCGTCCGGCTGGCCGAGCGCGAACGGATCGCAGGCGGTCACCAGCACGATCAGCGTCTCCGGCACGATGGACGGCAACCTGAGGCGCTACTACGCGAGTGGCGCCATGGGTGACGGCGGGCAGAGCGAGAGCCAGAAGCCCATCTTCGAGCTGGCCAACGGCGCGACGCTCAAGAACGTGATCATCGGTTCTCCCGGCGCCGACGGCGTCCACTGCCTGGGCAGCTGCACCCTGCAGAACGTCTGGTGGGAGGACGTCGGCGAGGACGCCGCGACCCTGCTGGGCAGCTCGTCGTCGCAGGTCATGACCATCGACGGCGGTGGGGCGAGGAGCGCATCCGACAAGGTGTTCCAGCACAACGGGCCGGGCACCATGGTCATCAGGAACTTCCAGGTGGACAACTTCGGCAAGCTCTACCGCGCCTGCGGCAACTGCACGAACTCCTACCAGCGGCACGTGCAGATGTCGAACATCGTGGCGACCTACCCCGGCAAGGCGCTCGCGGGCATCAACACCAACTGGGGCGACACCGCGCGCTTCTCGAACATCACGATCAAGAACGACCCGAACCACAAGATGATCGTCTGCCTGAAGTACAAGGGCGTGCCCAAGGGCAGCGAGCCCACGGAGATCGGCAGCGGCGCCGACGGGACGAACTGCCTCTACAGCGCCTCAGACATCCACTACCAGTAGGACGTTCCGGCACATGCGAGGAGGCACGTGCGAGGGAATGCGAGGGAAACGGAAGGCCCGGCGGCCCCCCTCAGCCGCCGGGCCTTCCCGCACCCGCGCTACCGACCGTGGTCAGAAAGCGCCGTGGTCAGGAAGCGCCGTGCCAGCCGCCGTAGTCGGCGAGGAAGAGGGCCTCGGTGACGATGGTCCGCCGCAGTTCCTCCAGCACCAGCCGCTCGTTCGGGGCGTGGATCGAGGCGCCGTCGTCCTCCGCGCCGTACAGCAGGATCTCGGCCTGGGGGAACTGCCGGGCGAGGGCCGCGACCAGCGGGATCGACCCGCCCTGGCCGACCTGCCGCGGCGGCCGCCCGAACGCCCGCTCCAGCGCCCGCTCGGCGGCGTTCATGGCCGGGCCGCCCGGTTCGATCTGGAACCCGGAACCGGTGACGAAGTCGCCGAAGGAGACCTTGACGCCCCAGGGCGCGACCTTCTCCAGGAAGGCCATCACGTCGTCCAGCGCCTGCCTGGCGCTCCCGCTCGCCGGGATGCGGATCGTGACGCGGGCCCGGGCGACGGCCTGGACCGCGTTGATCGCGCCGCTCACGGTCGGCACGTCCAGCCCGGTCACCGTGATCGCGTACGACGCCCACAGGCGGTCGGCGAGTGAGCCGTCCCCGACGAGCGAGACGCCGTCGAGCACACCGGCGAGACCGCGGAACTCCTCCTCCGCAAGTGCCTCGCCGGGGAAGGCGCCGGGCTCCAGGCCCGGCACGCGTACGACGCCGTTGTCGTCGTGCATCGCGCTCAGCATGCGCATGAGCGCGGCCAGCGCGTCGGGGGCGGCGCCGCCGAAGGCGCCGCTGTGCAGGGCCTCGGCGAGCGTGCGGACCTCGATCGTGAACGCGGCCATGCCCCGCAGCGAGGTCGTGAGGGCGGGGTCACCCACCTCGGGGTTGCCGACGTCGGCGATGACCATGGCGTCCGCGCGCAGCAGTTCGGGGTTGGCCGCGACGAAGTCCTCCAGACGCTCCCCGGCGTACTCCTCCTGGCCCTCCACGATGACCTTCACGCCGACCGGGAACCGGCCGCCGAAGGCGCGCAGCGCGGCGACGTGCATGATGACGCCGCTCTTGTCGTCGGCGACGCCACGGCCGTACACGGCTCCGTCGACGATCGTGGGCTCGAAGGGCGGGGTGCGCCACAGGGCGAGGTCGCCCGAGGGCTGCACGTCGTAGTGCGCGTACAGCAGCACGGTCGGGGCGCCGTCGGGGGCGGGCGCCTCGGCGAACACGGCGGGGAAGCTGCCCTCGACCGGAATCTGCCTGACGTGGGGGAGACCGGCCGCGCGCAGCAGGCGCTCCACGAGCGCCGCGGCCTCCAGGACCGGGGCCTCGGAGTGGCCGGGGAACGCGACGGACGGGATGGCGACCAGGCGCTTGAGGTCCTCGACCGTCTGCGGCATGCCGGCTTCGACGGCGCGCTCGATCTCCTCAGGTGTCACGGCGTTCTCCCGATGTGCGTGGGTTTCGGTCGTTACGGCCGACCGATGGACCCCATTTGACCACACGGCCCGCCGGCCCTCCGCCGACGTCTCGACCGCCTCAATCTACCTTGACGGATTTCGTTGCCGTTACAACACGATGTCGCGGAATCCGAACTTCTTGCATAGTGAAGCCACGTAATCACTTGGCAAAACGCAGAAGCGGCGTGCACACTGTGGGCAGCACGGATCACTTCAGGGAAGGTTGCGATGACGCGCCCCGACGTTCTCAAGGCCGCACAGGACAATCTGTGGATGCACTTCACGCGCCACTCCTCCTACGAGGGAGGGGAGGTGCCCATGATCGTGCGGGGCGAGGGGGCCTACGTCTACGACATCCACGGCAAGCGCTACCTCGACGGCCTGGCCGGGCTGTTCGTGGTCCAGGTCGGGCACGGCCGCGCCGAGCTCGCCGAGGCCGCCGCACGGCAGGCCAAGGAACTGGCGTTCTTCCCGCTGTGGTCGTACGCGCATCCCCAGGCCGCCGAGCTCGCCGCCCGGCTCGCCGAGCTCACCCCCGGCGACCTCAACCGCGTCTTCTTCACCACCGGCGGCGGCGAGGCCGTCGAGTCGGCCTGGAAGCTGGCGAAGCAGTACTTCAAGATCAAGGGCAAGCCGCTGAAGACCAAGGTCGTCAGCCGGTCCATCGCCTACCACGGCACCCCGCAGGGCGCGTTGTCGATCACCGGCATCCCGGCGCTCAAGCAGATCTTCGAGCCGCTGGTCCCCGGCGCGATCAAGGCCCCCAACACGAACCTCTACCGCGCCGACGAGATCTCCGGCTTCCCCGGCCTGGAGAAGGACCCCGAGGCGTTCGGCCGCTGGGCCGCCGACCAGGTCGGCAAGGCCATCGAGATGGAGGGCCCGGACACCGTGGCCGCCGTCTTCGTCGAGCCGGTGCAGAACGCCGGCGGCTGCTTCCCGCCGCCCCCCGGATACTTCCAGCGCCTGCGCGAGATCTGCGACACCCACGACGTGCTGCTCGTCTCGGACGAGGTGATCTGCGCCTTCGGCCGGCTGGGCACGATGTTCGGCGGCCAGAAGTTCGACTACGTGCCGGACATCATCACCTGCGCCAAGGGTCTGACCAGCGGTTACTCGCCCATCGGGGCGATGATCGTCTCGGAGCGGCTGTTCGAGCCGTTCAAGCACGGCTCCGAGACCTTCGCGCACGGCTACACCTTCGGCGGTCACCCGGTGTCGGCCGCCGTCGCCCTGGCCAACCTCGACATCTTCGAGCGGGACGGCCTGCTCGAACACGTCACGGCCAACGAGCCGGTGTTCAGGGCCACTCTCGACCGGCTGCGGGACCTGCCGATCGTCGGCGACGTCCGCGGCTCCGGCTTCTTCTACGGCATCGAGCTGGTCAAGGACAAGTCCACCAAGCAGACCTTCAACGCCGAGGAGTCGGAGCGCCTGCTGCGCGGCTTCCTCTCGAAGGCGCTCTTCGACGCCGGCCTGTACTGCCGGGCGGACGACCGCGGGGACCCGGTCGTGCAGCTCGCCCCGCCGCTGATCTGCGGCCCCAAGGAGTTCGACGAGATCGAGTCGATCCTCCGTTCGGTGCTCACCGAGGCGTGGGCCCGCCTTTAGACCATCAAGCTCGTTCGGCCGGGTAGGGGGCGACCGTGACGAGTGACCGCCTGAAAGGACGTATTCCATGAAGATCGGTGTGCCCGCCGAGGTCAAGAACCACGAATACCGCGTCGCCGCCACCCCGGCCGGCGTCCACGAGCTCGTCCGTCACGGGCACGAGGTCAGCGTCCAGCGCGGCGCCGGTCTCGGCTCCCACATCACCGACGAGGAGTACCTGTCGGCCGGCGCCAAGCTCGTCGAGGGCGCCGACGAGGTGTGGGCCGAGTCGGAGATGATCCTCAAGGTCAAGGAGCCGATCGAGGAGGAGTACCACCGGCTCCGCGCGGACCAGATCCTGTTCACGTACCTGCACCTGGCCGCCTCCCGGCCCTGCACCGACGCGCTGCTCGCGGCCGGCACCACGGCCGTCGCGTACGAGACGGTCCAGGCGGGTAACACGCTGCCGCTGCTGGCCCCGATGTCGGAGGTCGCCGGGCGGCTCGCCCCGCAGGTCGGCGCGTACAACCTGATGCGGTTCAACGGCGGGCGCGGCGTGCTTCCCGGCGGCGTGCCCGGCGTGGCCCCGGCCAAGGTCGTCGTGATCGGCGGCGGCGTCTCCGGCCTCAACGCGGCGCAGATCGCCGTCGGCATGGGCGCGGACGTGACGATCCTCGACATCAACATCGACCGCCTCCGCTTCATCGACGCCATCTACCAGGGCCGGCTGAAGACGCTGGTCTCCACGCAGTACGCCGTCGAGCGGGCCGTGCTGGAGGCCGACCTGGTCATCGGCGCGGTGCTCATCCCGGGCGCGAAGGCCCCGACGCTCGTGTCCAACGAGCTGGTCTCCCGCATGAAGCCGGGCTCCGTGCTCGTCGACATCGCGATCGACCAGGGCGGATGCTTCGAGGACTCCCGGCCGACCACTCACGACGACCCGACGTTCCGCGTGCACGAATCGGTCTTCTACTGTGTCGCGAACATGCCGGGCTCGGTGGCCAACACCTCCACCTTCGCGCTCACCAACGCGACCCTGCCCTACGTCGTCAAGCTCGCCGACAAGGGCTGGCGGGACGCGCTGCGCGGCGACGAGGCGCTCGCGCTGGGCCTCAACACCCACGCCGGGGTGCTGACCAACGAGCCGGTCGCGGTCGCCCACGGCCTGTCGTACACGCCGGTCCCGGAGGTCATCGCCGCCTGACCGGCGTGCCGGGCGCGGCCGGGAAGTGGAGGTCAGCGCAGCCCGAAGTGGCCGCGCAGGTCCCGCGCGGTGCCGAGGACGTGCTCGACCTCGGCGGGAGTGGGCCACGGAGCCGTGCCGGGCCGCATCAGGGTGGCGCGCACCAGGCCGAGGTGCTCGATGGCGGCCAGGTGCAGCCCGCTCATCCGGGCGAGCAACTCCACCATGCCACCCACCACACCACCCGCAACGCCGCCCGCCGAGCCGCCGGTGCAGCCCTCCGTCAGGCCGCGGCTGAGCGACTCGCGCGCGACCAGGTCCCAGGTGCCGAGGATCTCGACCAGGGCGGCGGGCTCGGCCGCGGCGTCGCCGCGCCTGCGCGCCGCCGCCACCGCCAGCTCGGCCCGCGCCGCCTGCTCCGGCTCAGCCGGGCGGGTCCAGTACGGCGGGGGCGGGTCCAGCAGGCAGCCCTCGGTCTCCACGCAGCCGCCGGTCAGGGGCAGCACCTTCCGCAGCTCCGCCTGGGCGGCCTGGTGCCCGCGTTCTGCCGCCCGCCGGAACCAGTGACGTGCGCCCTTCAGGTCGTTGTGCTCGGAGACGAGCAGCGACCCGAACCGGTACGCCGCCTCTGGGTCGTCCGCCGCGGACCGCCCGAACCAGTGCGCCGCCGAGAGACGGTCGTCCAGCCGCAGGCAGACCAGCCCGGCCATCCGCGGTGCCTCCTGGCTGCCCGTGTGCGCGGCCCGCTCGAAGCAGGCGAGCGCCGTGCGCAGGTCGCCGCGGGTGAGCGCGAGATCGCCCAGCCGGAAGGCGGCGCCGGGGTGGTCGGCCCGGGCGGCGAGCCGGTAGAACCCCTCCGCGCCCTTCTCGTCGCGGGCCGTGTGCAGGAGCAGGGCCAGGTGATAGGCCGCTTCCGCGTGGCCGCCGCGCGCCGCGTACTCCCACCAGTGCGACGCCTCGGCCTCGTCGCCCGCCGTGTAGCCGAGGAAGCCGAGGTCGTGGGCGGACCGCAGGTCGCCGTCCAAGGCGGCCCTGAAGTGCCAGCACCGGGCGCCCATGCCGTCGCCCTGGTCCTCGCACAGCAGGGCCAGCCGCCGGGCCGCGTGCCGGGAACCGCTCTCGGCGGCCCGCTCGAACCACAGCCGCGCACCGGCCGTGTCGCCGCGCCGCTCCAGCAGTAACGAGGCGAGGTTGGTCGCGGCGTCCGCGTCTCCGGTGCCCGCGGCGGCCTCGAACCAGCCGACGGCCTCCTCGGTCGTGCCGTGCATCCGGTGCCAGAGCCCCAGGTTGTAGGCGCTGTCGACGTTGCCCGCCTGTGCCGCCCGTTCCCACCAGTGCCGGGCGCCCAGCCGGTCGTCGCGCTCCGCGCACAGCCGGCCCAGCCGGTGCGCCGCCTCGCGGTCGCCGTCACGGGCTCTGCCGAGCAGATCGGCCTCGCTCGGTTCCAGGGGTCCGGGGATGCGCGAGACCGGTATCCCGATCCACGCGGTCGTCTCCGCTGCTCCCACTAGTGTCATGCCAGACAGGGTGACACGTAACCGGGACGTCACGGAGCGTTATCGGGAAGACGTTGACGTCAAGGGACGCTCGAACTCGATGAAGCCCACGTACATCCCCATCCCGCAGGCGTAGCGCAGCCGTCCCTCCGGGCGGGCAGGCAGGCGCACCGTGCGCGCGCCTGTCACGGGGAGCACGACGTCGCGGCCGTCGACGGTGACGGCGCGGGTACAGCCGCGGTCGCCGGAGGTCCTGAAGACGATCTCGACGGGCCGTCCGGCGGTCGCGACGGCGACGCCGGGCCGGAAACCCCGGTCGGTCGCCCAGATCGTGAGCCGCTGGACCCCGTCCGCGCCGATCGACGCGCGGGCCGCCGCGGCGGCCGGGGACCCGATCTCCGGGAGCCAGCCGCCGAGCCGCAGCCCAGATCCGGCGGTGAACAGCCCGGCGGCCAGGGCCGCGACGCCCCCCAGGGCGGCGAGCCGGGTCGTGGCGAGCCCGCGCAGGAGCAGCCCGAGCGTGGCGAGGGCCGGAGCGGTGCCGAGGGCGAGCCCGGCGAGCACGGCGGCGCCGCCCGGCACGGAGCCCGTCGAGACGGCCACGACCTCCAGGCTCACCGTGACCCCGCAGGGCATCAGGATCGTGGCCAGGCCGAGCCCGGCCGCCCGCGCCGTGCTCGCGTGTGTCGTGCTCGCGTGTGCTGTGCTCGCCCGCGCCGTGCTCGTGTGCGTCGTGCTCGCGTGTGCCGTGTCCTGCGTGTCTCCGTCTGAGCAGCCGAGGTGGCCGGGCGGCGCGGCCGCGCATCCGGCCCGGCCGCGCCGGGCGAGCATCCGTACGGCGAGGGCGGTGACCGCGATCCCGGCGGCGACCAGCAGGGCCGCCCGGGTCTGCGGGCCGAGCCGCACGGCCGAACCGGCCAGGCCCAGCAGCGCCCCCAGGGCGGTGTGGGCGGCGAGCCGCCCGGTCAGGAACGCCGCCACCGCGGGCAGTGCGTCCCGAACGTCCCGGGTGGCACGGGCGGCACCGGTCGTACGGCTGGCACGGCCGGTTCCGGCGGTTACGGCGGTTCCGGCGGCGCCCGTGGCTCCGGGGGAGCCGGGGGAGCCGGGGGAGCCGGGGGAGCCGGGGGAGCCGGGGGAGACGAGGCCGATGAGAAGACCGCCCTGGACCGCGGCGCACGATGCCGTACCCGCGGCCAGACCGGCGACGAGACCCCCGGCGAACAGGGCGGCCGGGTTCACGGTCAGCCGGTGAGCGCCAGCTCGTCCAGCACGCCGGTCTTCGCGGCCTCGACGAGCGAACCGAGCTGGTCGAGACTCATCTCCACCCTCTGGCCGAAGTCGTCGGTGATCACGACACGGCGCTCGGCCGGGGCGGACACGTCCACGAACAGCTCGGGACAGCCACAACTGCAGTTGCCACAGAATCGGGCGATGGACTTCACGAGTCCTCCTCGTACGGCGGGGCCTTTGCTCGCAACGTAATGTGATCGAATGGACTCGGCCAGTAACAGTTCGCTGACCTGCCAGAGACAGGGCAGAGGCAGGGGAGAGACAACAGCGCCACGGCCGGCCCCGATGAAGGGGCCGAGCGAGCGGACGGGGTGAGCCGGCCGGGTGGGCCGGCGGGGTGACCGGAAGCGCTCAGGCCGTGCGAGCGCGGCGGTGGGCGTCGCCGAGGTAGTCGTCGAGCGCGACACGGGTCGCGCGGAGGGCGGCGTCCGAGGCGTCGAAGGTGCGCTGGGCGACGCCGACGAAGAGGCAGTCGACGATGAGCAGCTGGCTGATCCTGCTGGCGAGCGCGCCCGGGCGGAACGCCGACTCGCGCCCGGCCGAGATCAGGACGTGGCCGGCGAGCCCGGCCAGGGACGACCGCGGGTTGTTGGTGATCGCGACCACGGTCGCGCCGGCCCGGCGGGCGGCCCGCATCGGGCCCAGCACGTCAGGGGTCTCGCCGGTGCAGCTCACCCCGACGGCGACGTCGCCCTCGCGCAGCAGCGCGGCGCTGGTGAGCGCGAGATGCGCGTCGGTGAAGTGGTGGCCGGGCAGCCCTATGCGCAGCAGCTTCTGCACCATGTCCATGGCGACGAGGCCGGAGGCGCCGACCCCGTAGACGTCCACGCGGCGGGCGGCGGCGACGGCGTCCACCACCGAGGCGAGGTCGTCCGGGTCGAGCTGGGCCGCCGTGTCGGCGAGCGCCTGCGACTCGGCCCGCGTGACCTTCGCGATCACGTCGGTCAGCGGGTCGTCCGGGGAGAGGTCACCGGGGACGAGCCTTTCGGGGGTGTCCCTGGCCACGGCCGCCGCCAGGGCGAACCGCAGCTGCGAGTAGCCGGCGAAGCCCAGCGACCGCGCGGTCCGCACGATCGTCGCCTCGCTGATCCCCGAGATGGCGCTGACCTCGGTGATCGTGCTGCGGGCCACCGAGGCGGGGTCGTCGAGGATGAGGCGCGCGATCGTCTGGGCGGCGGGGGTGAGCGAGGGCAGCACCGCACGCACCGTCGCGATCGGGTTGACCGGCGCGGCGCCCTCGTTCTCGTTGGTCACGTCAGAGCCTCTCCTGTGCGCGATCAGCTTAGGACCCGCAGACTCACCCAGGCGCGACAACGGGCACCGGAAGCCCATATTCCGAGACATGTCCGCCGTGACGGGCACGGGTGACGCGTCCGAGTGAAGACCTCCTGGGGCAGATTACACGGCCATGACGCTTTCTTTTATCGCCGCTGATTCGCGGGGAGGTTTCCGCCATGGCCTGGCCGGTACAGGACGTGCGGGAGGTGGGCAGGTGCGGGTGCTCGGGCTGATCTCCGGGACCTCCCACGACGGGATCGACACCGCGCTCGTCGACTGGGCTCTGACCGGCGACGTGCTCACCGGCGTCGTGGAGGGGGTCGTCGAGCACACCGGCACGACACCGTACGCGCCCGAGGCGCGGGCCGCGATCCTGGCCGCGCTGCCGCCGCACACCACGGACATGGGCGCGGTCTGCCGGCTCGACACGCTGGTGGGCCGGGCGTTCGCCGAGGCGGCGGCGGGCTGCCCGCCCGCCGACCTCGTCTGCTCGCACGGGCAGACGTTGTACCACTGGGTGGAGGACGGCCGGGTGCGCGGCACGTTGCAGCTCGGCAAGGTCGCCTGGATCGCCGAACGGCTCGGCGTGCCGGTCGTGTCGGACCTGCGGGCCCGCGACGTGGCCGCGGGCGGGCAGGGCGCCCCGCTCGTGTCCGCCTTCGACCTGCCGCTGCTGGCCGGGCTGGCCGAGTCACCCGAGCAGGGAGAACCAGGCGAGTCACACGAGCCGGACGGACGGTCCGGACCGGTGGGGCGGCTCGGCGCTTTGAACCTCGGCGGCATCGCCAACCTCACCGTGGCGGCCGGCGTGAGCCGGCACGACCACGCCGAGAACCAGACCGGGAGCAGCGCAGAGAACCATGCCGTGAGCCGGGACGCGGACGACGCCGAGGACCGTGCAGCGAACCACGCCGGGAACCATGCCGTGAGCCGGGACGCGGACCACGCCGAGGACTCCACCGGGTGGGCGCTCGCCTATGACACGGGACCGGCCTCGGCGCTCATGGACGCGGCCGTGCTCGCCGCCACCGGCAGGCCGTACGACGAGGACGGCCGGCTGGCGGCGGCGGGGCGGGTCCACGACGGCCTGCTGGCCGAGTTGCTCGCCGAGCCGTACTACCACCGCCCCCCGCCCAAGACGACGGGCAAGGAACTGTTCCACGCGGGGTATCTCGACCGGGTGGCCGGGCCGTACGGGCTCGGCCTGCCCGACCTGACGGCGACGCTGGCCGCGCTCACCGCCGAGACGGTCGCGGCGGAGATCCGGCGGCACCGGCTGGGCACGGTGGTCGTCTCCGGCGGCGGCACGCGCAACCCGGTCCTGATGCGGGAGTTGCGCGTGCGGTCCGGCGGAGTGCGGCTGCTGCCGAGCGACCGCCTCGGCGTGCCGCCGGACGCCAAGGAGGCCGTCGCGTTCTCCTATCTCGGCTGGCTGACCGCGCACGGCCTGCCAGGCACCGTGCCCGCGTGCACGGGCGCGTCAGGGCCGCGGGTGCTGGGCTCACTCACCCCCGGCCGCGGCCCGCTCCGCCTGCCCGCTCCGCTCGCCGCGCCGCCCCGGATCATCCGCATGCGGACAGGCGGGCGCCGTCCCACGCGCTGACGGCCCTGCCGGGGCCCGCCTCAGCGTGCGGCGCGCAGCGCCGCGATGAACCACTCGAACGCCGGCACCGCGGGCGCGAACGGCGGCCGGTCGTTGAGCACGCCGAGCAGCTGCCAGTAACGCTCCACCCGGCGGTCGGTGAACCTCTCCAGCGCGTCGGCGAGCCGCGCGCGCTCGTCGGCGGACAGGCCGGGCCCGACCAGCCGGTCGACGATCTGCCCGCCCTCCGCCGACTCCGGGTCGATCCCCTGGTCCAGGGCCCGCCCGCCCTCGGTCAGGATCGCCTGCGAGTCATGCGGCACCGAAGGTTCGGCCTGACTGGTGGCCATCTGGCGCACCCGCTCCCGGAAGCCGGGGTCGGCGACCAGCCCGGCGAGCTCGATCCAGGCCTCCACCTGTTCGACGGTGGGCTCGTCCGGCAGCTCTTCGGGCAGCCCGCGCATCGACTGCGCGATCCCCGCGCCGGGCGCGGCGGGGTCGGTGCCGGCGAACACCTCCTCGACGAAGTCATCGACGATCCGCCGCCGCTCTCGTGCGGACAGCCGGGACAGTTCGTGCATCAGTCTCATCTCCTCAGCGGTGCAGTGGCCTTCCGCGACCGACCGCATGACGGCGCGCCGGGCCTGGAGGACGCGGATCTCCGCGTCGAGCACGGCGACGTGCGTCCGCGCCACCTCCGTCAGGCCCATCCGCCTCGTCACGACCCGCTCCACCGTGGGCAGGTCGAGCCCGAGGTCGCGCAGCGTACGCACCAGGTGCAGCCGGGCCACGGCCTGCGTGTCGTAGAGCCGGTAACCGCCCGCCGACCGGCCGGCCGCCGGGAGCACCCCGGCGTCCGACCAGAACCGGATCGTGCGAACCGGCACGCCGGTCAGGCGCGCCAGTTCCCCGATCGTGAGCGGATTCGACTCGCTGCGGTCGTTCACATCCACAGCCTGGACCCTCCAGTCGGTGGAGACTCAAGCCCTTTCACACGAGCCAGCCGGGCTTCACCAGACCCGACTCGTACGCGATGACGACGAGTTGCGCCCGGTCACGGGCGTGCAGTTTGGTCATCATGCGGCTGACGTGCGTCTTCGCCGTCGCGGGCGACATGTAGAGACGGGTGGCGATCTCGTCGTTCGTCATGCCGGCGCCCACGAGGGCGAGCACCTCCCGCTCCCGCTCGGTCAGCGGGGTGAGGCCGGTGGTGACGCCCGGTTCCTTGGCCCGGGCGGCGTACTCGGCGATGAGGCGGCGTGTCACACCGGGGGACAGCAGCGCGTCGCCACCGGCCACCACCCTGACCGCCTGGATGAGCTCGGCCGGCTCGGTGTCCTTGACCAGGAAGCCGCTCGCGCCGCCGCGCAGCGCCTCGAAGACGTACTCGTCCAGTTCGAACGTCGTGAGCATGATGATCTTCACGTCGGCGAGACCGGGGTCGCCGGCGATGCGGCGGGTGGCGGTCAGGCCGTCCGTGCCGGGCATCCTGATATCCATCAGCACCACGTCGGGGCGCAGGTCCCGGGTCAGCAGGACGGCCTGCTCGCCGTCGCCCGCCTCGCCCACGACGGTCATGCCCTCCTGCGCGTCGAGCAGGGCCCGGAACCCGGCCCGCACCAGGGCCTGGTCGTCGGCGAGCAGCACGCGGATCACTTCGGTTCCTCCGGTTCCGTGGACAGGGGTACTGATGGCGGGGGTGTCGGCGGCGTGGGTGCCGGCGGCAGGGGGAGGCGGGCCGCCACGCGGAAGCCGCCGCCCGGCCGGGGACCGGCCGACAGCGATCCGCCGAGCGCCGCCGCCCGCTCGCGCATGCCGGGGATGCCGTTGCCGCCCCCCAGCCCCGCCACCGCGCGCGCCGTCCCGGCGCCGTCGTCCTCGATCACCAGGCGCAGCTCCTCGGCGGCGTACGTGACGTTGATCGTCACGCGGGAGCCCGGCGCGTGCCGGGAGACGTTGGTGAGCGACTCCTGGACGATCCGGTAACCGGCCCGGTCGATGCCGGGGGGCAGCGGGCGCGGCTCCCCGGCGACCTCCACGGTCACGGGCAGGCCGCTGCCCGCGGCGAGGCCGTCGAGGTGGGCCATCCCGGCCGTGGGGGACCGCGGCGCGCCGTCCTTCAGCAGGCTGAGCACCCCGCGCATCTCGGTGAGCACGTCTCGCGACGCCTGCTTGATCGCGGTCAGCGCGGTGCGGGCCTGCTCCGGATGATCGTCCAGCAGGTGCAGCGCGGTGGACGCCTGCACGTGGATCAGCGAGATGTTGTGGGCGAGCACGTCGTGCAGCTCCTGGGCCATGGTCAGCCGTTCCTCGCTGGCCTGCCGTCTGGCCTCCTCGCGGGCCACCCGCCGGCGCTCGGCCAGGCGCTCGCGGCGCACCCGGTGCCACTCCGCGACGGTCAGCGTGAGCAGCAGGTACGCGGCCACCGCGGTGTGGTGGAAGAGCCCCGCCCGGTGGGGGATGAACCAGGTGGCGTAGGCGACCACGAACAGGAAGAACGCCCCCGACGCCGACCACGCCGCGCGGCGGTGCCCGTTCCCCACCGCGCTGACGATCACGATGATCGGGCTGAGGAACACCGGTCCGTACGCGTAGCCGAACAGCATGTAGACCGAGGTCGCGGTGAGCGTGACGACCAGCGCGACGACCGGGGCGCGGCGGCGCAGCGCGATGGCGCCCGGCCCGACCAGCAGCAACAGGCAGCCCCACCAGGTCAGCGGCACCCGACCGAGGTCCGGGTTGCGCAACTGCCAATACTGGGCGGCCACCGTCAGGAACACCTGGGCGATCCCGACGACGACCGGCAGAACGGGATCGACGCGGTGATACAAGTCGGAACGGGAGCGCACATCCGCACGCTAGGCCCTCCCCGCCGATGGTCGCATCCGACCGTGGCCGCATGGCCCCGTACGTCCGGGGGAGTAGCCGGGGCGGGCGTCCAAAAGTGGACATTCCCGCTTCGGTTTTACTCCGGTGAGTCATGCTGGAGTGATCGCTCACGTGGTGGAGGTGCCGGGCGCATGAGGAGTGTCGTCGTCACGTCGCTGGGAGTGCTCACGCTGGCAGGGCTGCTCGCCCCGCCCGCCCAGGCGGCTCCAGCCGTACACACGCCACCTCCGAAGGAGGTCAAACGGCCCGTCGCGGAGGGGTACGGCGGCGCGGTGGCCACCGTGGACCTCGACGCCAGCAAGGCCGCGCTCACGGTGCTGCGCCAGGGCGGCAACGCCATGGACGCGGCGGTGGCGGGAGCGGCCGCGCTCGGCGTGACCGAGCCCTACTCGGCCGGTCTCGCGGGCGGCGGCTTCCTCGTCTACTACGACGCGCGGCACCGGAAGGTGACCACGATCGACGGCCGCGAGACCGCCCCCCGGGCGATGACCTCGACGGCCCTGGAGGGCATCCCGTTCGCCGAGGCGGTCAGCAGCGGCCTGTCGGTGGGAGTGCCGGGGAGCGTCGCGCAGTGGGACCTGGCGCTGCGGAAGTACGGCACGATGTCGCTGCGGCAGGCGCTGCGTCCCGCGATCGAGATCGCGGACAGGGGCTTCGTCGTCGACCAGACGTTCTACGACCAGACCCAGCAGAACGCCGAACGGTTCGCCGACTTCACCTCGACCGCCGCGCTCTACCTGCCGGGCGGGCAGCCGCCGCCGGTCGGGTCGACCTTCCGCAACCCCGACCTCGCGCGCACCTACCGTGAGCTGGGCATTCGCGGCCCCGCCTGGCTGTACGGCGGTGACCTCGGCCGGGAGATCGTCGCCACGGTGAAGAAGCCGCCGGTGCGCGACGGCGCCACCCGGAACGTCCGGTCCGGGCTCATGGAGGTGGGCGATCTCAGGGCGTACCGCGCGCTCGAACGGCCGCCGACCAAGGTCACGTACAAGGGCCTGGACGTGTACGGCATGGCGCCGCCCTCCTCGGGCGGATCGACGGTGGGCGAGGCGCTCAACATCCTGGAGGCGCTGCCGAAGATCGGCCTGCACGAGTACCTGGAGGCCTCCCGGCTCGCCTTCGCCGACCGCAACGCCTACGTCGGCGACCCCGCGTACACGCGGGTGCCGCTCGGGGACCTGCTGTCGGACGGGTTCGCGAAGGAGCGCGCCTGCCTGATCGGCCCGCGGGCGATGCCGCACCCCGCCGCGCCCGGATCGCCCGACGGCTCCTACTCGGCCTGCGCCACTCCGACGACCCCTGCCGCCCCCGCGGCCTCGGCGCCGGAGGAGAAGAAGGAGGGCCCGGAGACCACCCACCTCGTGGTGACCGACCGCTGGGGCGACGTGGCGGCCTACAACATCACGATCGAGCAGACCGGCGGCAGCGGGATCGTGGTCCCGGGACGCGGCATCCTGCTCAACAACGAGCTGACCGACTTCACCTTCGGCCCGGCGCCCGGCGACCCCAACCTGCCCGCTCCCGGCAAGCGCCCGAGGTCGTCCATGGCCCCCACGATCGTGCTCAAGGACGGCAGCCCGCTGCTCGCCGTCGGTTCGCCCGGTGGCGCCACGATCATCACGACGGTGCTGCAGATCCTGGTCAACCGGCTCGACTTCGGCATGTCCCTGCCCGACGCCGTGGCCGCGCCGCGCGCCTCCCAGCGCAACAGCGCTGCCACCCAGGCCGAGCCCGCGTTCACCCAGCGGTACGGCGCGGAGCTGACGGCGCTCGGTCACACGCTGACGGACGTCCCCGGGCCCCCGGCGGGAGAGATCGGCGCGGCGACCGGCCTGGAGTTCCTCCGGAACGGCAGGGTCCAGGCCGTCGCCGAGCCCGCACGGCGGGGCGGAGGCAGCGCCCTCGTGGTCTCCACCCACCGCTGAACCACTGGGACAGGCACCACGGTCACCCGGCAAGCCCGTGCCGGCCCTACCTAGGGCACGGGCCGGCCGGGGCGGCGGGTGCGTCGAGACCCGACTGTCAGCAACGCTCGACAGCGAGTACTCCAGCCGAGCGTTGCGGTGAACTCCGCGCTCTCGTTGACGAGGAACTGTGACGTAACGAATCCCTGGATCGACAGAGCCGACGTTCTGCCCGCGGAGGATCAGACTCGCTCAAGCGGACGGACATGGACACCGGCCTCGTCGATCTCGTAGACGATCGCATGCTGTCGAGGGCCGGAGTCTTCCCACCCGGGGGTGTATCCGCCAGTCGCGTGGATTGCGGTGCGCAACCAGCTCCCGCCGATTGTGACGGTCTCATCGACGCTGTCGCATTCCACGGTGAGCTCGAACTGGACGGTATTGCCTGTCGCGTCGGAGCCGTAGGCGAAGTCCAGCAGCTTGTCATCACAGTCCTGCAGGTCGGCGAGCTCGTCGGCGATCGCGTCGACGATCTCACCAAGGTCGTCGATGTCGCCTCGTACCGATAACGAGGCCTTCATCGCATACTTCACCGAGCGTCTCCATTCCAGCAGCCTGTGCGCTTGAGCCATCCTCTTGCGTTGCGTTCGTAGTTGGGATCCGACGGGGTTAGGTGTACCCCGCGCTGATGCTTCCCGCACGGGCAACGCATCGAGAAGTATCGCTTACGTCTCGTGACCGTCCAGCCCTTGTCCTCGGCCTCTTTGAGGAGATCCTCCAGCTCCTTGACCTGGTGTTTGGGTCTCTGCGGCATATGCCCTGCTTCGCCTTCTCGATATTAAGAAGCTATTGCGGGGAAGCCTAGGGAGAGGTGTCTCGAGTTCGTGACGAAACCAAAATGTCTCGCCTTATGAGACGAGATGCTCATCTTTGAGCTACTGGGCAGTGTCCCGGCTGGTCCCAACGACTGGCGCATAAGAGCCTGGAGATTGGGACGTCGAGAACGACAGGCATGGTGAAGCCGCCGACGGGCGCGGTCGTCGGCGGCTGGTACAGGTATGTCAGCGAACCAGGAGGTACACCACTACGGCGAGGACGACGACGAGCGCCACGCCGACGGCGATCCACATCGGCAGGCGGGACGGCTGCTCCTTGGAGATCTCCGCGTCCTGCTGCTGAGCGAACACCCGGAAAGCCTGAGTGTTTCCGGCCGGGTCGATCTGAGGGTCGGACATGGCACGACTCTAGCGACACGTGTGGTCCCCTGGCTGCGATTTGTCGGATTTCGCGCTCTCCCGGTGCCGGGGCGCGGACGGACGGGCGTGCCCGCCGGTCGCCGGGTGACCACGGCGCGCGTGCGGGACCGCCGCGGGCGGCGGATAGCGTGGTAACCATGCTCCGCACCCTTCTGTCTCCCCGGCTGGTGGCCCTGCACCTGCTGGTCATCGGGGTGCTCGTGTCGTTCACGTTCCTCGGCCGCTGGCAGCTCGGCGTCTTCGAGTCGTCGGGCGCGCCGCGACGGGCCCCCGATCCCGCTCCGGTCGCCGTCACGCAACTGACCCAGGTCGGGCGGTACGTCGGCGTGGACGCCGTGGGCCGCAAGGTGACCGCGACGGGCGCCTACGACGCGGCGAACCAGCTCCTGGTGGCCGACCGGGTCGCCGACGTCGCCGCGCCCGGCGGGCGGGCCGCCCGGGGAGACGGATTCTGGCTGCTCACCCCGCTGCGGCTCGCGGACGGCACGGTCGTCCCGGTCGTACGCGGCTGGGTCTCCTCGGCCGGGGATCCCGCGACCGCCGTGCCGGAGGGCCCGGTCACGGTGAGCGGACGGCTGCGGCCCGCGGAGCAGACCGACGACGTGCAGCGCACCGGGCTGCTCCCGCGCGGCCAGGTGGCGACCGTTTCGACGGCGGAGCTGATCAACATGTGGCCCGACGCGCGGGTGCGGGACGGATTCGTCGTCGCCACCGCCCAGGAGCCGCCCTCCCGCGCGACGCCCGTGGCCGTACCCGCCCCGACCATCGGCGGTGGCCTGACCTGGCGGAACCTCGCCTACGCGCTCCAGTGGTGGGTCTTCGCGTTGTTCGCCGTCTACATGTGGTTCCACTTCGTCCGCGACACCCTGCGCGGGCGGCGGCAGGAGCCGGCGACGCCGGAGTCCGCGGGGCCGGCCGCGCCCATGGAGGCCTGACGCGCCCCGCTCCGGGCCCTGGGACCGGAACCGGCGGCCGGCACGGATATCGTGTGGTGACCGTTTCCCCAGCAGAGGTGTTGATCGACGTGGAGTCCGCGCTCAACTTCTACCGCGTCATGGCGTACGTCGTCGGCGTCATGCTGCTCGTGCTCTGTGTCGGCATGGTCGTCAAGTACGGCTTCGACAACGGCACGATGGTCGCGGTGGTCGGGCCGATCCACGGCTTCCTCTACATGGTCTACCTGGTGGCCGCGATCAACCTGGGCCTGATCAAGGCGCGCTGGTCGATCGGCTACCTGCTGCTCGTGCTCGTGTCGGGCACGATCCCGTTCCTGTCCTTCGTGCTGGAGCGCAGCGTCACCGAGCGCGTCCGCAGGACGATCGCCGCCACCTCGTGAGCGCGTGAAAGGTCCCGGCCGCATCCCGCACGGGGAGCGGCCGGGACCTTCCGGCGCCGGGGCCTCAGCCGCCGATCTGACGCCGCCGGATGCGCCGCAGGCGCGTCCGCTGTGACTCGTCGAGCATGAAGTAGGCGGCGACCGGGGCACCCAGCACGCCGAGCGTGATCAGCCAGGCCAGGATCGTCGGCACCGGCAGGATGAACACCAGCACGGCCACCACCGCCGCGCCCACGTAGTACTTGCCCAGTGGCGACATCGTCAGGCCTTTCGTGTGGATCCCCAGTGGGGGATCGTCCGCGTCGCCAGGACAACGCCCGGGGCGGGCGGCGAGTTCCGCACTGCCCGGCGGGGAGCTCAGCCCTCGCCGGACTCGGGCTTGCCCATCGCCTTGCGGATCAGGTCGCGGGCGCGATCCATGATCGCGAGTGGGGTGCCCATCAGGATGTTCTCGGCCGGTGAGGTGACCCCGGGGTGCGGGTGCGTGGGTGCCATGGCCTCCGCGGCCTTGACCCCCACGGCCATCGCCCTGCGCTGGCCCTCGGACGTGCACGCCTTCAGTTCGGAGAACTCATAGCGCTCCTCGGCGGCGGCGTGCGCGAACACGGCGGCCCTGAGCCTCTCCAGCTCCTGCGTGAACCCCGGCGCCGTCGCGTCCATCTCGTCGAGACGGCTGAGCAGTTCCTTCGCCTCTTCCTCCTCCTGCAGCCGGTTGTCCACGATCGCGTCCCCGCCGACCAGCTTGCGCCGGGCGAAGGGGTGGACGATCTCCTCCTCCGCCGTCTCATGTACGGCGAGCAGCCGGGCGAGACGGCTGAAGGCCTCCTTGCGCTCCTTCCCACGGCATCTGTCCACCTCGTCGAACAGCTCCCGGATGAGGGCGTGCTGCTGGATCAGGAGATCGATCACGTCGTTCTCCCGCATGGTCTCCGGCCTTGACTGGCGGTCCATAGCGCCTCCTTCCTGGTCATATCCGGGCTACCCGGAACCGGGACCCGAAACCACGACCGGCGGAATCGGCGCGGATGCCGCCGCAGGTCACGGGGGTGCGGGCACCTCGCCACGCCCGCCCGCCGCGGCGTGACGGGCCGCAAGGGGGATCCGCAGAGGTGCGCCGCAGGGGATCGCGGTGTGCGCCGCAGGGGATCCGCGGTGTGCGCTGCACGGGATCTGCACAGTCGCGGACGGCGCTTCTGCACAGGCGGGTCCTACGCTTCGTGCATGGCCTTCCCCCAGCAACGCCGTGTGCTCGTGGTCGAGGACGACCAGACCATCGCGAACGCCGTACGCCTCAGGCTCCTCGCGGAGGGCTTCGACGTGCGGGTGGCGGGCGACGGCGAGGGGGCGCTCGCGGCCTACGCCAAGGCCGAGCCCGACCTGGTGGTCCTCGACCGGCTGCTGCCCGGCCTGGACGGCCTGGAGGTCTGCCGCAGGATGCAGGCCGCCCGCCCGGTGCCGGTGCTCATGCTGACCGCGCTCGGTGAGGAGACCGACGTGCTGGTCGGCCTCGGCGTGGGCGCCGACGACTACATCACGAAGCCCTTCAGCATGCGGGAACTCGTCGCCCGCATCCACGCGCTGCTGCGACGGGTGGAGCGGGCCGGCCTGCTGGCCCAGGAGGAGACGGTGATCCGGATCGGCGACGTCGAGATCAACACCGCCGAGCGCCGCGTGTTCGTGCGCGGGACCGAGGCGCAGCTCACCCGGACCGAGTTCGACCTGCTGCGGCGCCTCGCCGAGCGTCCCGGCCAGGTCTTCGAGCGGGAGCGGCTGCTGTCGGACATCTGGGGCTTCTCCGAGGCCGCCGCTACCCGGACCGTGGACAGCCACATCCGCGCCCTGCGGCGCAAGCTCGGGTCCGAGGTCGTCCGCACCGTTCACGGCGTCGGTTACGCGCTCGTCCGCCCGTGACGCGCGCCGCGAAAGGGAGAGCCAGGCGATGAGGCCGCTCGACTTCCTCGGCCGGATCAAGGTCAAGCTCGGGATCGTGATCGTGCTCGCCGTGGTCGCGGCGTTCGTCGTGAACGAGGTGGGCATCAACTCCGGCCTGTCCCGCGATCTGAGGATCGCGATCGCCGTCGCACTAGCAATGATCATGGTCCAGCTCCTCGCCCGCGGCATGATCCGGCCGCTGCGCGAGATGGCGGCCGCCGCGCAGACGATCGCCAAGGGCCGGTACGGCCTGCGGGTGACGGCGACCTCCCGGGACGAGGTGGGCGAACTGGCCCGCGCCTTCAACGCGATGGCGGCCGACCTCGCGGAGGTCGACCGGCAGCGGCGCGACCTGGTGGCCAACGTCAGCCACGAGCTGCGCACCCCGATCGCCGGTCTGCAGGCGGTGCTGGAGAACGTCGTCGACGGCGTGTCGCCGCCCGACCTCGACACCCTGGGCACCGCCCTCGCCCAGACGCAGCGGCTGGGCCGTCTCGTGGCCCAGCTTCTCGACCTCTCGCGGCTCGACTCGGGGGCGCGCCTGATCGAGCCGGAGGACCTCGACCTCGCGTCGCTGTGCCGCCAGGCGGTCTCGGAGGCGTCGATCGCACGTGACGACGTGACCGTCGAGAGCGCGGTGCCGCCGGGGACCGTCCTCACCGCCGATCCGGCCCTGCTCGCGCAGGTGCTGGCCAACCTGCTCGACAACGCCGTACGGCACAGCCCTCCGGGCGGGAGGGTCCGGGTGGAGACGCGGGCCGCCGGGCCGGCCCTGGAGATCAGCGTGATCGACGACGGCCCCGGCATCCCGCCGGGGGAGCGGGCCCGGGTGTTCGAGCGCTTCTCCCGGCTCGACGCCGGGCGGGCCGCGGACGCGGGTGGCGCGGGGCTGGGCCTCGCGATCGCGAAGGAGATCGCCGAGTTGCACGGCGGGACGATCGGCGTGGCCGACCCGCCGCCGGTGAGAGACGGTCACGGACCGGCCGGGGGATGCCGGATGGTCGTCGCGCTGCCACGGCACCGGGAACCGGCGGCGGGCGAGGGCGTGGACGCGCCCGTCCACGCCGATGAGCGAAGGGGGACCATGAACTCCAGGCAGGCCCGCGGAGGCCGATCCGACGATCAGCGCGAGGGGACCGGTCTGCCCGCTCCACCCGCCGGGGGAATACGGGATGCCGGTACTCCGGCCGCGCCTCGGGACGCCGGGCTTCGGGACGGCGTGCTGCTGGAAGGGGGAGCGGAGCGCGGGGTGGCCGCAGCCGGTCGCGCGGAGCGGCATGGCGTGGTTCCGTCCGTGTCTGCGGACGCCGGGGTTCCGGAGGCCGGGCTTCGGGTCAGCGGGCTTGTGGACGGTGGCGCGGAGCACGGGGTGGTCGCGGGCGGTCGCGAGGAGCGGCACGGTGTGGTCTCGGCCGTGCCTGTGGACGCCGTGCCTGTGGACGCCGTGCTTGCGGAGGCCGGGGTTCCGGATGGCGAGCTTGTGGACGGTGGTGCGGAGTGGCACGGCGCGAGCCCGGCCGGTCACGCGGAGGGGCGCGGCGCTGTCCCGGCTGGGGTGCGAGGCACGCACCCCGAGGCGTCCGTGCCCCTGGCGCCAGCGCACCCTGTGCCTCCAGTGCGTCCGGTGAGTTCGGTGCGTCCGGCGGACGACTCCGCTCGTGAGCACGCGAGGGGCGACGCGAGGGGCAACGCGAGTGGCGGCACGCGGGACGACATGAAGGGCGTGGAGCGCGGGGAGGAGCACCGGCGGGGCGTCTCGGCGTCATGGGGAGAGGGGCGCGGGGGGCTCGCGGGTCCGCCAGTCAATCCACCCGCCAGTCCGCCCGTGAACTGGCCGTATGCCGCGCTCGCCCAGGCCCGGCACGGGCGGTCGGCCAGGGCGGCTCTCGGCGCGGGCCTCGGCATGGTGGGCGGCTTCCTCGCCGGGCTGATCGCGGCGGCCGTCCTCGGGGTGTACGGCGAGGGGTTGCTGGGAGCTGCCGCGATCCTGCTGTTCACCGTCGGAGGCGCGGCCGCGGGCGCCGCTTTCGGCTCGTCCCCGGTCCACCGGTACTCCGGGGCACCGCAGGGGCAGCCGCCGCAGGGCGAGAGGCGGCCGGGGGAGGCGCTGCGGGGCGAGAGACCGTGGGGGGAGACGCCGTGGAGCGAGGCGCCGGCGTACGTGCCGCCGCCGCTGTTCCCCCGGCCGGATCTGCCGGACGCGCCCCGGTGGTTGTTGCCGGCCGCCGGGGCGGCGGGCCTGGTCGCGGCCGTCGCCCTGCCGTACGCGTCGGCCGGGCTCGGTTCCGTGCTGACGGCGGTCGCGCTGGGGGCGGCGGCCTTCCCGGCGGTGCTGCCGCGGCGGCGCGGCCGGCTCACCCCGTGGACGGTGACCCTCGGCCTGCTGGCGTACGCGCTGGTCGCCGTGGCCCTCTTCCGCGACGCGGAATGGCTGGTCGCGCCGGTGCTGCTGGCCGCCTTCACCGTGGGGTCGCTCGCGCTGTCCGGCGGCGGGCGGGGCTGGCTCGGAGTGATCAGAGGAGGGATCTCGGTCGTCTTCGCGATGCTGCCGGTGCCGTGGTTCCTGGCCGGGCCCGTCAGGAACCTGGCGCGGCGTAGCCGCGTGCTGCCCACCCTGGTCGGCGCCGCCGTCACCGTCGTGCTCCTGGCCGTCTTCGGCCTGCTGTTCGCCTCGGCCGACGCCGTCTTCTCGGCGTTCGTCAGCGACCTGCTGCGGACGCCCGACTGGGCCTGGGACCTGCCGTACCGGATCTTCGTCTTCTGCGTGTTCGCCGTGCTGGCCGTGGCGGCGGTGCTGGTGGGCCTGCGTCCGGTGGCCGAGCCCACCCCGCCCGACCTGCGGATGTCCCTCGGCCGCCAGGTGTGGATGATCCCGCTGATCGGGCTGAACCTGCTGTTCGCGGCGTTCGTGACCGTGCAGATCACGGTGCTGTTCGGCGGAAGCCGCAGGGTGCTGTCGACGGCCGGCCTCACCTACGCCGAGTACGCCAGATCCGGCTTCTTCGAACTCGTCACGGTCAGCGTCTTCGTGCTCGGCATCGTCGCGGGCGCGGTAGCGCTGCTGCGCCGGCAGAGCCGGACCGATCGCCGGCTGCTGGCCGTGCTGCTCGGTCTGCTGTGCGCGTTCACGCTGGTCATCCTCGCGTCGGCGCTGCACCGCCTCGGCCTCTACACCGACGCGTACGGCCTGTCACGGCTGCGGGCCTCGGTGGAGGCGACGATCTGGTGGCTCGGCGCGGTGTTCGTGCTGGTGTCGGCGGCCGGGGCGGTCCGCCTGGCCGGCCGCGGCGCCGGATGGTTCTTCCGCGGGCTGGTGCTGCTCACCGGGGTGTCGCTGCTGGCGTTCGCGGTCTCGGACCCCGACGCGCGGGTGGCCGAGACCCAGCTCACGATCCGCGGCGTGGAGCGGCTCGACCATGGCTACCTGGGGGATCTCGGGGCGGAGGCCGTGCCGATCCTGGACAGGCTGCCCGAGCCCGACCGCAGTTGCGTGCTGCGGGACGTCGTGGCGGTCAACCGTCTCGACCGGCCGGACTCCTGGAACGACTGGAACCTCGCCCGCGCCCGCGCCCGCGAGGTGCTTGCGAAGCGGCCGGTCCTGCAAGGCGGCGACTGCCCGGCCCCCGACCGCGGATACGCCTACGACTGACACCACGCCCGACTGACACCGTGCTGACACCGTGCCCGAGTGACACCACGCCCAAATGACACCGTGCCCGAGTGACACCATGCCTGACCGACACCGTCCCCGTGGTGCGCGGGCCCGGCTCTGGCCGTGCTCAAGCCACGGCCTGACCGGGCCTGACCTGGCCCGGACGTGGCCCGGGCGTGGTTCAGCCGGCGAGGACCTCGCGCAGCGTGACGGCGAAGTTGTCGGGGTCGCCGGGCATGCCGAACGTGTCGTCGAGGAACCCGCCGTGGTTGCTGGGGAACGTCACGGGCTTGGAGCCGAGCCGCTCGGCGACCGCCACGCCCGCGCGGTACGCCAGCTGCCCCTCCGACTCGACGCCGACGCCCACGACGACGCGGGCCGGGGCCGCGCGCAGCGCCTCGAAGTCGGGCTCGTAGTGCGTGCAGGTCACAAGGTTCTGCGCGAACAGCGCGTCGTCGCGGGTGCCGTCGTCCTCGGCCGGCAGCCCGAACTCGGCCGGGTTCGGCCTGGGCTGGTCGGCGAAGTCGGCCGGGATCTCGCCCTGGTGGCCGACGACCGCGATGAACTTCACCATCGCCGGGCCGAAGCCCTCCTTGTCGTACGTTTGCCGGATGTCGGCCACGGCGGCGAGCGCCTGCTCCCGGTCGGGCAGCACCTGAGCGATGGGGGGCTCGTGCGCCACGAGCGTGCGCACCTGCTCCGGGTGCCGGGCCACGAGCGCGAGCCCGTTGACCGCGCCGCCGCTGCTGGCGAAGACGTCCACCGGGCCGCCGCCGAGCGCGTCGATCAGCCGGTGCAGGTCGTCGGCGTGCAGGTCGGGCGTCGACTCGGCGGCGCCGTCGGTCCGGGTGCTCCGCTCGATCCCGCGGGGGTCGTAGGTCACCACCGTACGATCCCGGAAGTGCCCTGCCAGGGCGTTGAACCCCCGGGCGTCCATCGGCGAGCCGATCATCAGCAGGATCGGCGCGTCACTCTGCCCGGCCTCCCGCACATCGTAGTGGAGAACGCAGCCGGGCAGTTCGAGGGTGTGCGTCCTGGGATCGGTCACGTGCTCGCTCCTCTTGGCAGGCGGGATCAGGCCGGCGGAAAGCGAGAGCTCTCCATCACCGTCGGTCACACCCTATATCGAACACTTCATCGAACGCAGCACGTGCGGCGAATCGGAGCGCCGCGGTCGTCAGAGGGCCGCGCGGGCCTCCGCGACCTGCCGCGCGACGCCCTCGGCGCCGCTCTCCTCCGCGAGCCGGGCCGCCTCGCCGAGCAGCCGCAGGGCGTCCTCCCCGCGGTTCTGCGCGGCGGCGATGTAGGCCAGCCCGACCAGGTTGGCGGCGACGCCCGGCTGGAAACCGATCTCCCGGCGCAGCCGCGCCGACTCCTCCAGGAGTTCCCGCGCCGGCTCCAGCCGTCCGGCCATGTGCTCGGCGACGCCCAGGTGCCTCAGCGCGTACGACATCGTCAGCGTGTCGCCGGTCGCCTCGGCGAGTTCGTACGACCGCCGCAACGCGGTCCCGGCCGCCTCGTGGTCGCGCCGTACGACCTGGTGGAAGCAGCCGATCCAGAAGAGCGCCTCGCCCTCGCCGCGCAGGTCGCCGAGCCGCCGGTAGAGATCGGCGGCCCGTTCGAACAAGTCCGGTTCGCGAGGGTCCTCCTCGCCGCCCTCCAGGGACCGCGCGTGGACGACCCGCCCCCGAGCCAGGGCGAGATCGGCCTCGACCGCGTCCAGTTCCCGGTCGGCCTCGGTGAGGGCCGAGGCGTCGCCGCCGAAGACCGCCCGCTCGTAGAGCGTGCCAGCCCGTTCGATTCGTGGGTCGCCGCTCATGCCCGATCCCCTCTGTGATCATCGGTGCGAGGGCGCGAGTCTACTCCCGGGACGGTGTCCAGTACGATCCACCGAGGTGGTCGGGAGAGGGCGAGGGGGGCCGCTGATCGATGGACAGCGCTCTGTACGTCTTCGTCGAGGACCTGCGCGCCGAGGGTGTGCGCGGGCTGCTCGACCGGGCCTCCGCGTACGGCGTTCGCGGCGTCGCGGTGGCCGCGGCCTACCACCAGGCCAGGGACGTCACCCCGCACGGCGCCACGCGGCTGACGCTGCGCCGCGACGGCGTCCACTTCCCCCCGCCGGAGGACCTGTTCGGCGGGCTGCGCCTGGCCCCGCCCGTGCAGCCGGGAGCGGAGGACCGGCCGATCGAGGAACTACGCGCGGCCTGCGCCGAACGGGGGCTGCGATTGCACGGCTGGGCCGTCTTCCTGCGCAACAGCGCGATCGGCCTGTCCCACCCCGACGTGACCGTGGAGAACTGCTTCGGTGATCGCGGCGCTCCGGCGGACCTGTGTCCCGCGCACCCCGACGTGCGGGCGTACGCGGTGGCGCTGGCCCGGGCCGTCGCCCGGCAGGGGGTGGACACGGTCGTGGCCGAGTCGCTGCACTTCGCGGCCTTCGGCTACGAGCGGTGCTCGGTGCCGCTCGGTCCGATGGACGCCTTCCTGTTCGGCCTGTGCTTCTGCCCCCACTGCATGAGCCGGGCCGCCGACCTCGGGGTGAACGCCGAGACGGCCAGGCAGGAGTGCGCGAGGATCGTCGGGGGCGTGCTGGACGGCGATCCCCCCGCGGAGGGCGAGGTCACGCGGGCGGCGCTGACGGCCTACGCCGGTCCGGAGGCGGTGGCGTACGCGCGGGCCCGCTCCGAGAGCGTCACCTCACTGGTGGGGGAGGTCGCCGCCGCCGTCACGGCGGAGGGCGCGCGGCTGACGTTCGCGGACGCGACGGGGGCGGCGAAGGGCTACGCCCACGGGCTGCCCTCGGCCGTCCTGGCCGCGCACGACTCCTGGCAGCTCGGGATCGACCTGGTGGCGCTCGGCGACCTCGTCCCGTCGTTCGCGGTCCTCGGCTACGCCCGGGATCCCGCCCGGATCGCCGACGACGTCGCCGCCTACCGCCGCTCGATCGGCAAGAACCCCGAACTGCGTGTCGTGCTGCGTCCGGGCGCCCCGGACACCGACTCGGCCGACCGGCTCGCCGCCAAGGTCCGCGCCGCCCGTACGGCCGGGGCCGGGGCCGTGGACTTCCACGCGTACGGCCTGGCCTCCTTCGACGCGCTCACCCGCATCACCGGCGCGCTCGCCTGAAGCCCGAGCCAAGGTGTCGCGTCCTCCGAACGCGGCCGGCGACAAGCCGCTCACCGCGGCGGTGATCTTCTCCGGACGGGTGCGGACCTACCTCAAGGGTCACGGTCGGCAGGCGAGAACGCCGGGCACGCGGCTGTACCGGTCGACCCAGCACGCGAGGTCGGCGTCGATGTAGCCGAGGCACTGCAGATGGTCTGGTGGTCGGCCTGCAGGTGGCGGTGGTGGATAGGGCAGTGGTGAGCGATCTTGTTGCGTAGCACGCGTAGGTGGTCGAGATAGCGGTGCAGTTCCCTGCGTCCGCCTCGATAGCCGGGGAAGGCCCGGTGCAGGGCCGTACGCCACAGGCGTTGGTCGTAGTTGTTGCCGGGGCCGAGCAGGGAGGCCCAGAAGCCGAAAGGCAGTTCGTTCTCGATCTGCTCGGGGGTGGCCGCGCGGCCTTGCCTACGCAGTAGATCGCGGGCCTCGCTGATCTTGCGCTGGGCGCCGAAGTGCAGGTCGGCCTCCTCTCACCAGTTGGTCCGCTGGAAAAGCCTCACCAGTTCACGGCTGAGGGCGCTGCGCAGCCCGACCTCCAGGTACTGCAGGGGGCCGTAGAACGCCGCGCAGATCTCGGTGTTCCAGCAGTGCAGGCGTAGTGCGGCTCTGGTCTGCCCGTCGCACAGCGCCTCGTACTCAGCGATACGGGCGACCGACAGCACCTCCCGCAGCCGCATGGCCTCGGCCTCCTCCATTTCGTGCCCGTGCCCCCTGTGCTACTGTGAGTGACATAAGCCCCGGTGTTGCCTCTGCTACGGTAAGCAGCCGGGGCACAGCTTTGCGTGAGCAAGGCTGCCATATCTGCCGCGCCGGATGGTGGGCAACGCATCATTCGCGGGCTCCGCGGCATGGACTCGCCGCTACACCCTGACCGTGGCACGTGAGCCGGGACCCGGAATCGAAGGCCCGTCATCCCCGGGCACGCCAAGCCCAAGCGGGGTGTTACGGCCGATCCGTGACCAGGGCGTCCGCGAGGACGGTCAGACCGGCGGCGACCCGCGCCGCGTCGCACTCGCGCAGCACGGCGGTGACGTGCTCGGCGGCGAGCGGGGCGAGCAGCGCGTGGGCGAGGTAGTCGGCGTCAGCGCCGGGACGTGCCTCGGCGAGCAGGATCGCCAGGTGGCGATGCCAGAAACGGTAGGCGCCGATGCGATACCTGGCTCCCGGGCTCGCGGTCTCGGAGACGCGGAGCAGATCGAGGTATTCGACGAGGTAGTCGGTGTAGGCCGCGACGAACGCCCGCACCCGATCGCCCGCCGGGGCGCCGGGCCCCAGCGGCGGCGGCCCGGACAGGATGCGCTCCTGCAGGTCCCGTTCCTTGTCGTCGAGCAGGGCGGCCACCAGGCCCGACTTGTCCCCGAATCGGCGGAACAGCGTGCCCTTGCCCACCCCGGCCTCCGCCGCCACCGCGTCCATCGAGACGGCCTCGACGCCGTGCTCGCGGAACAGCTTCGCCGCCGCCTCCTGCACCCGTAGCCGGTTGCGGGCGGCGTCCGCGCGTTCGCGGGGCGGGTCCGCCAGCAGAGAGGTGAGGTCCCTTGACGAACCGGACTGCGGTCCGGTAATTTCTGAGGCGTTCACACAAACGGACTGTAGTCCAGTTAATTGGAGGACGCAATGACCGCGCTCATCAGCAGGGACGAGCTCAAGGCCGCGATCGACGCCGGCGTCGTCACCGTCGTCGACGCGCTGGGCGGCGAGTACCACGCCCAGCAGCACCTCCCGGGAGCGATCCCGCTGACGGAGGCGGAGGTCGCCGAGCGGGCCGCCGAACTGCTCCCGGACAAGAACGCCCCGATCGTCACCTACTGCTCGAACCCCTCCTGCCCCAACAGCCAGGCCGTGGCCAACCGGCTGACCGCGCTCGGATACACCGACGTGCGCAAGTACCGGGAAGGCATCCAGGACTGGGTCGAGGCCGGCCTGCCGGTGGAGTCCCTGACCACGGCGTCCTGACCGGTCTCGGGGAGTTCAGGCGGAGTCGCGGACGACGAGCTCGGTGGGGAGGACCACGGACGTGGCCGGGCCGCCCCGGAGGAGGTCGAGCAGCAACCGGACCATCGCGGCGGCCTGCTCGCTGACCGGGTGCCTGATCGTGGTGAGCGGAGGCTCGGTGTAGCGGGCCGCCTCGATGTCGTCGAAGCCGACGACCGCCACGTCGTCCGGCACCCGGCGGCCCGCCTGGCGCAGGGCCTGCAGCGCCCCGATCGCCATGAGGTCGTTGGCCACGAACACGGCGTCGAGGTGCGGGTCGTCCTGGAGCAGGTGGCGCATGGCGACGGCGCCGGACTGCCGGGTGAAGTCGCCGACGGCGACGATCGAGCGGCGGTCGGAGTCGCGCAGCGCGTCGCGGTAACCCGTGAGCCGGTCCTGGCCGCCGATCATGTCCTGCGGGCCGGCGATGGTGGCGATGCGCCGCCGGCCGCTGTCCAGCAGGTGGCGCACCGCCTTCTCCGCGCCGCCCACGTTGTCGTTGTCCACGTACGGCAGGGGCACCGGGACGGCCGGCCTGCCGTACGAGACGACGGGGACGCCCATCCGCGCGAGTGCGGCGGGCAGCGGGTCGGCGCCGTGCATGGAGATCAGCATCACCCCGTCGACATGGCCGCCGGCGACATAGCGCTCGATCCTCGCGTGGCTCTTGGGAGAGCCGGCGAGCATCAGCACGACCTGCCTGTCGGCGGCCTCCAGCTCCAGGCTGGCCGACCGGATGACCGTGGAGAACATCGGGTCCTCGGAGAAGACCCGGGTGGGCGGCTCGGACACGACCAGCGCGACCGAGTCCGTCCGCTGGGTGACGAGGCTGCGCGCCGCCGAGTTGGGGACGTATCCCAGCTCGTCGACGGCGCGCATGACGGCATCCCTGATCTGCGGGGTCACCGTCAGCTGCCCGTTGACGACCCGGGAGACGGTCGCGCGGGACACTCCCGCCCGCGCCGCGACCGCCTCCAGCGTGGGTCGTTTCATGCGTCCCCCAGTCTCATGTGGTCCACAGTCTCATGTGGTCCACAGTCTCATGCGGTCCCCAGTCTCATGCGGCCCTCTGTTCCCTACGGCCCCTACAGCCCGTTGCGCTTGATGACCTCGCGATACCACAGCGCGCTGTCCTTGGGAACGCGCCGCTGGGTCTCGTAGTCGATGTACACGATGCCGAACCTCTTGTGGTAGCCGTAGGCCCACTCGAAATTGTCCAGCAGCGACCATACGAGATAACCCCTGAGGTCCGCTCCCGCGGCGATCGCGGCGTGCGCCGCCCGCAGGTGGCCGTCGAGGAAGGCGACGCGGTCGTCGTCGTGTACGGCGTCGCCGGTGGCGTGGTCGTCGAAGGCCGCGCCGTTCTCGGTGATGAGCAGCCCGACCTCGGGGTAGTCGCGCGACAGCCGTACGAGCAGGGTCTCCAGACCGGCCGGATCGATGGGCCAGCCCATCGCGGTCACCGGGCCGGGCGGCGGATCGAACCGGACGCCCTCGCTGCCGGGGAAGGGCGGGGCGGCCGGCTCGCCGGGCGCCGCCGACACGAAGGTCGGGTTGTAGTAGTTGACGCCCAGCAGGTCGATCGGCTGGTGGATGACGTCCAGGTCGCCGTCCTGGACGTGGTCGAGACCGCCGTGGCGCGCGGCGATCTCCAGCACCTCCTCCGGGTAGCGCCCCCGCAGGGCCGGGTCGAGGAACTGCCGGTTCAGCAGCCCGTCCACGACCCTCGCCTCGCTCTCGCCGCCGTCCGTCTGGATCACGGGCGAGAGGTTGAGGGTGAGCGCGATCTCGGCGGCGCCGGCCGCGCGCAGGGCCCGCGTCGCCAGTCCGTGGCCGAGCAGCAGGTGGTGGGCGGCGCGGAACGCGGCGGCCGGATCGCGTCTGCCCGGCGCGTGCACGCCGGAGCAGTAGCCGAGGAAGGCCGCGACCCACGGCTCGTTCAGCGTCGTCCAGGTCCGGACGCGGTCGCCGAGCCGCCCGTGGACGACCGCGGCGTAGTCGGCGAAGCGCGCGGCGGTGTCCCGTGCGGCCCACCCGCCGGCGTCCTCCAGGGTCTGCGGCAGGTCCCAGTGATACAGCGTCACGTAGGGCGTGATGCCGTGGGCGAGCAACTCGTCCACCAGGCGGTCGTAGAAGCCGAGACCGGCGGCGTTCACCGTGCCCGCGCCGGTGGGCATGACCCGCGGCCAGGCCACCGAGAAGCGGTAGGCCGCCAGGCCCAGGTCCGCCATCAGCCGGACGTCGTCGGCGTAGCGGTGGTAGTGGTCGCAGGCGACGTCGCCGGTGTGGCCGTCGGCGACGTTGCCCGGCGCCTTCGAGAACGTGTCCCAGATGGAGGGGGCCCTGCCGTCCTCGGCGGCGGCGCCCTCGATCTGGTAGGCGGCGGTGGCGGCTCCCCAGACGAAGCCGCCGGGGAACACCGGTCCCGGCGAACCGGCTCCCGGCGTGGTGGTGGTCTCCGTGGTCAACGCTTCACAGCTCCCTGCACGATTCCTCCTAGAGAGAGCGCTCTCGCACTCGTCGTGAAACTTTCCTCACGCGTTGACAGCCTATTTCAGCACGCCTAGCGTCAACCACGCTGAGAGCGCTTCCAGCAATGCTGCCGAGGTCGTTCCGCCGGGTCCCGGACCCGGGTTCCGCCTCCGCAGTCGTTGAACCCCCCAGCGGAGGTCGCCCATGCCGTCCCGTCCCCTCAGAACCCTTCCCCTCAGAACACTCGGTCTCGCGGTCCTGACCACCCTCGCCCTGTTCCTGCCCGTCCTCCCGGCCACGCCCGCCGGCGCCGCCGCCGTCCCCGTCGGGGCGGGCGGCTACACCACCGACCTGCCGGCCGGCGCGAGCGGGCCCGCCAACTCCGACGGAGCCCCGGTCACCCCCAAGGTCACCTCGAACGTCACCCGCAAGGTGCCCACCAACGACTGGTGGTCGTCGCTCGCCTTCCAGAGGTACGCCGGAAACCCGTACTCCGAGAACATGTACGGCCACCCGCTGGCCTTCCACGCGGTGGCCGGCGGGCTGGAGGTGAGCTATCCCACCACCCCGCTGATCAGCTCCGACGGGCGGCAGTACGAGTTCCCGCACGCCCGCGACCTCACGCTGGGCGTCACCGGCCTCAACTCGCCCGACACCAGGGTGGAGGACTGGTCCGACTGGACCGTCACGCCGTACTGGTCGGACGGCGCGCGCTCGCTCAGGGCCACCATCGGGCACGGCCTGCCGTACGTCTACGCGACGCCGAGCGGCGGCGACGCCCGGGTCGCGTTCGTGGCGACGCCGACGGTCTGGGCCGACCGGGGCAACGTCCTCGGCGTCACCGTGAACGGCCACCACTACGGGATCTTCGGGCCGTCCGGCACCGACTGGAGCCTCGGCGGCACGGTCGCGACCGACGCGCTCGGCGGGAGGAACTACTTCTCGGTCGCCGTGCTGCCCGACGCCTCCGCCTCGACGCTCGACCTGTTCGCCAAGTACGCGTTCAGCTTCGTCACGGGGACGAGGGTGACCTGGTCGTACGACGAGGCGGCGGCGCGGCTCACCACCACCTACACGGCGACGACGGCGGCCAAGGAGGGCACGCAGACCGGGACGCTGCTGGCGCTCTACCGCCACCAGTGGCTGGCCACGAGCAGCCCGCTGACGTCGTACGCGTACGTCTCGCCGCGCGGCACGATGAAGCTGCGTGAGGGCACGTCGTTCACCACCGCCCAGACCTTCCACGGCGTGCTGCCGTCGCTACCCGACCTCGGCGCGTACGACAGGACGAGGCTCGGCGACTACGTCAGGCAGGAGGCGAACGCCGCCGACCCGTGGAAGGGCGCGACCGACACCTACTGGACCGGCAAGGCGCTCGGCCGCCTCGCCCAGCTCGTGCCGATCGCCGACCAGCTCGGTGACACGGCCTCCCGCGACCGGCTGCTCGGGCTGCTCAAGGGCGAGCTGGAGAGCTGGTTCACGGCAGGGGGCGCCGAGCAGTTCCGTTACGACTCCACCTGGGGCGTGCTCACCGGCTACCCGGCCTCGTACGGCAGCGACACCGAGGTCAACGACCACCACTTCCACTACGGCTACTACCTGATGGCCGCCGCGACCGTGGCGAGGTACGACGCGGCCTGGGCGGCGAACTGGGCGCCGATGGCGAAGCTGCTGGCCGCCGACGCGAACAACTGGGACAGGTCGGAGACCCGGTTCCCGTTCCTGCGCAACTTCGACCCGTACGCCGGCAACGGCTGGGCGTCCGGGCACCAGGGCTTCGCGGCGGGCAACAACGAGGAGTCGTCGTCGGAGGCGATGAACTTCGCGGCCGGGGCGATCCTCCTCGGCGCGGCGACGGGCGACACCGCCCTGCGCGACCTCGGCGTCTACCTCCACACGACCCAGACGTCGGCCGTCGCGCAGTACTGGTTCGACAAGGACGACGCGGTCTTCCCGGCCGGGTTCCGGCACGACACGGCGGGCATGATCTGGGGCTCCGGCGCGGCGTACTCCACCTGGTGGACCGCCAACCCGGAGGAGATCCACGGGATCAACGTGCTGCCGGTCACCGGCGGATCGCTCTACCACGGGCTGTACCAGGCCGACGTGAAGCAGAACCTGGCCGAGATGGAGGCGGGCAACGGCGGCCCGGCGGTCGAGTGGAAGGACGTCATCTGGGAGTTCCGGGCGCTCGCCGACCCGGCCGCGGCCAAGAGCGCGTGGGACGCCGGATACACGATGCTGACGCCCGAGCCGGGGGAGTCGCTTGCGCACGTCTACCACTGGATCTACAACCTGGCCCGGATGGGGGTGGTCGACCCCGGCGTGACCGCCGACAGCCCGACCGCCGCCGTGTTCGTGAACGGCTCGGCGTGGACGTACGTCGCGCACAACTTCGGCTCGTCGGCCAGGGTCGTCACGTTCTCGGACGGCAGGACGCTGACCGTCCCGGCCCGGTCCACGGCGACCAGCGCGGGCACGTCCTCCTCCCCGTCCCCGTCACCGTCCGCATCACCGTCCCCGTCGCCCTCGCCTTCCCCGTCACGTTCGCCGTCTCCGTCGCCCTCTCCGTCGCCGTCGCCGTCTCCGTCGCCCTCTCCGTCGCCGTCGCCGTCTCCGTCGTCCGGCGGGGTGGACGCGCGCTCGACCATCCAGGCCGAGGCGTACCAGGCGCAGAGCGGCACGCAGGTGGAGACGACCCAGGACGCCGGCGGCGGGCAGAACGTCGCCTACATCGGCAACGGCGACTGGCTGCGCTACGACAACGTCGACTTCGGCTCGACGGCGGCGCGGCAGTTCAAGGCGCGGGTCGCCTCCGGGGCGGCGGGCGGGGCGAGCGGCCTGGTGCAGGTGCGGCTCGACAGCCTCACCGCGGCCCCGATCGGTGACTTCGCCGTCGGCAACACCGGCGGGTGGCAGAGCTGGCAGACGATCCCCGCGAACATCACGGGCGTCACCGGCAGGCACACCGTCTACCTCACCTTCAGCAGCGGCCAGCCGGCCGACTTCGTCAACCTCAACTGGTTCACGTTCGCCACGTCCTGACGAACGACCCGCGGTGGGCGGCACGTCCCGAGCGACGTGCCGCCCGCCCACGGCGCGCTTCCCCGGCGTCCCGGCGGCCCGAGGCGGCGGACGCCTGCGCAGGCCGGGGCAGGGATCTCCTCGCGGCCCTCCTCAACCGGCCGAGTGTCGCAGGCTCTCCCGGTACCGCTGAGGGCTCATGCCGTGTTCCCGCTTGAAGGCCGTGCTCAGCGCGAAGGCGGTGCCGTACCCCACCTGCCGGGCCACGGCCTCCAGCGTCGCGTCCGTCTCACGCAGCAGGTCGGCCGCCAGTGCCAGCCGCAGCCCGGTCAGGTAGGCCATCGGCGGCTCGCCGACCAGCCTCCCGAACCGCTGCGCCAGCGCGGCGCGGGAGACTCCCGCCCGGCCGGCCAGTTCGGCGACCGTCCAGGGCCGGGCCGGCTCGGCGTGCAGCATCCGCAGCACCGGCCCCACCACCGGGTCGCCGTGCGCCCGGTACCAGCCCGGGGCCTGCGCGTCCGGCCGGGAGAACCAGGCGCGCAGCACGGCGATCAGCAGCAGGTCGAGCAGGCGGTCGAGCACCACCTCCTGACCCGGTTCGTCCCTGCCGATCTCCCGGCCGAGCAGCGTGACGAGGGAGCCGTCCCAGGAGTCGCCGGGCAGCACCAGCAGCGTGGGCAGCGCCGCCAGCAGTCGCCGGGTGACCGCGCCGCGCGCCTGGTAGGCGCCGACGAGCATCACGGCCGAGCCGTCCGGGTCGTTGCCCCAGCCGCGCGTGCCCAGGTCCATCTCCGCCGACAGGCTTCGGCCGTCCGGGGTGGTGCAGACCTGCCCGGGATGGATCACGACCTGTGGCGGGGTCGCCGGGTCGTCGGCGACCGTGTAGGGGCCCGGTCCGCGCACGACCGCCACGTCGCCGGGTCCCACCCGTACGGTCCGGTCCCCGTCCGGGGTGATCCACGCCTGGTCGCGGAGCATCGCCACCAGGCACAGCGGCGCCTCGTCCCGGATCCGTACCGACCAGGGCGGGCTCAGCGTCGCCCGCAGCAGGAAGGCCCCGCGCGCCCGGGGCCCGTCGAGGAGGTCGGCGAGCGCGTCCATGGCCAGATCGTAGACGGCCACGTATGCGGACGAGCTTCTCGGCGATGTCGCCCGGCGCCGTCCGCCGATTGACTGATCACCATGACGACGACACCGGACATCCCGGTCGCTGTTCCGGCCGCCCTGTCCATGCTCATGACCGCCGGGATGGCGGGCACCTTCTTCGGCTTCTCGGTCGGTGTCATGCCGGGCCTGAACGCCGCGCCGGCCTCCTCGGCGATCGACGCGATGAACGCCGTCAACGCCAGGATCCAGAACCCGGTGTTCCTGGCGGCGTTCGTCCTCGCCCCGGTCGCCGCCGCCGCGGCGGGCGCCCTGCTGCTGACCCGCTCCGGTTCCGGCGCGGCCTGGCCCTTCTTCGCGGCCGCGGCGGTGTACGCCACCGGCGTGATCCTGCCGACGGCCGTGGTGAACGTGCCGATGAACGACGCCCTCGCCGCCGTGGCGGTCCACGGTGACCCGGCGGAGGCGGCCAGGATCTGGTCGGACTACGCGGCCCGGTGGACCACCTGGAACACCTTGCGGGCCGCGGCCGGCGCGGTCAGCCTGCTGCTGACGGGGTACGGCGCCTACCGCTGGGGACAGGGCTCCTGACAGGGCGCTTTCCCGTCCGTCGCGGCACCCCGATCCGGGCGGGCATCTGAGCAGAGAGCGCTCTCGCTTATCCGCCTTTATGGGCACCTTAAACGGGAGAGAACGCTCTCTCAGATTTCACAGATCCTCTTGACGCGAGTGAGATTCGAAGGGGACAGTGGCGCTCAAGTGGTCCGCGGTCGCGGTGCGCGGGCCCTCACGGCTCCTCGCCGGACGCCGCCGTCCGGCCGTACCGACGTGCATTCGTCTCCGCCCGTGAGGCCCACCCGCACCCCCCATCCCCTCGCCGCGACGACCGGACCGAGGAGAGAGGTACTCATGCGTGTGCTCCACTCCCCATGGCGGCGCTCGATCGTGGCGCTGCTCGCCGCCACCGCCGCGGTCGCGGCCCTCGCCGTACGGCCCGCCGACGCGTCGGTGCCCGCGACGCCCTCCGGCTGGTCGCTCGTCTGGTCCGACGACTTCAACGGTTCGTCGGGATCACTGCCGTCGTCCAGCAACTGGATCATCGACACCGGTCACGCGTACCCCGGAGGCCCGGGCAACTGGGGAACGGGTGAGATCCAGAACTACACGGCCGACCCGGCGAACCTCAGCCTGGACGGCGGCGGCAACCTGCGCATCACCCCGATCGGCAGCGGCCAGAACTGGACCTCCGCCCGCATCGAGACGCGCCGTTCCGACTTCAAGCCCGCCGACGGGCGCGTCCTGCGCATCGAGGGCCGCATCCAGATGCCGAACGTCACCGGCAACGCCGCCCTCGGCTACTGGCCGGCGTTCTGGGCCCTGGGCTCGCCGTACCGCGGCAATTACCAGAACTGGCCGTCCATCGGCGAGCTCGACATCATGGAGAACGTCAACGGCGTCAACGCCGTCTGGGGCACCCTCCACTGCGGCGTGAACCCCGGCGGGCCGTGCAACGAGACCAACGGCCTCGGCACGAACCGGGCCTGCCCCGGCTCGTCCTGCCAGTCGGCGTTCCACACCTACCGCTTCGAGTGGGACCGCAGCGTCAGCCCCAACCAGCTGCGGTGGTACGTCGACGGCCAGCAGTTCTTCAGCGTGAGCCAGAACCAGCTCGACGCGACGACCTGGTCGAACATGACGTCCCACTCCGGCTACTTCCTGCTGCTCAACGTGGCCGTCGGTGGCGGGTTCCCCAACGGGGTCGCGGGCTTCTCCACGCCCACCTCGGCCACCGTCTCCGGGCGGCCGATGCTCGTCGACTACGTCGCGGTCTGGCAGAGCGGCGGCGGGAGCGACCCGTCGCCGTCGGCCACCCCGAGCAGCCCGTCGGGTGGCGTGGACGCCCGTTCCACCATCCAGGCCGAGGCGTACCAGGCGCAGAGCGGCACGCAGCTCGAGGCGACCCAGGACGCCGGCGGCGGGCAGAACGTCGCCTACATCGGCAACGGCGACTGGCTGCGCTACGACAAGGTGAACTTCGGCTCGACGGCGGCGCGGCAGTTCAAGGCGCGGGTCGCGTCCGGCGCGGCGGCCGGCGTGAGCGGCCTGATCCAGGTGCGGCTCGACAGCCCGACGGCCACCCCGATCGGCGACTTCGCCGTCGGCAACACCGGCGGGTGGCAGAGCTGGCAGACCATCCCGGCCAACATCACGGGCGTCACCGGCACGCACACGGTCTACCTCACCTTCAGCAGCGGCCAGCCGGCCGACTTCGTCAACCTCAACTGGTTCACGTTCGCCACGTCTTGAGCCGTCCGGGCGGGGACCATGAGGGTCCCCGCCCGTGCTCGCCCTGTCAGCCGGTGGGCTGGACGGTGGCGGGTGACTCCGACTCGGTCGGCGTGGCGGGAGGGGAGCCGCCGGGCGACTGCCCCGGCGCCTCGCCCGGAGCGCCGGGAGCACCCGGAGCACCGGGCGGAGACGGCGCCCCCGGGCCGCCTCCGCCGTGACCCGGCAGCGGCGGCCGGCTGGCGTCCGCGATCAGGACCGCACGCGGGTTGTCACCCGGCGTGCCGATCACCCACACCTGGTCGCCCTGCTGGATGCCCTGCAGGCCCTTGTAGTCGGAGACGATCCTGGTCGACTCGTCCACGGCGTAGGCCCGGCCGCCGACGGAGATGGAGTCGCTCCGCACCGAGTCGACCGCGCCAGTCTGGCTCGTGAAGGTCTGGTAGTCGTCCTGGCCGGGCCGCCCGGGCTGCGGCTGTCCCTGCCGGAGCCAGGCGAGCTCCGCCAGGCCGAGCTGGCCTGCGCCGAACTGGATCGGGCCGGGCCGCTCCTGTTTCGCGTGTTCCACCTGACCAGCCTGGCCCGCTGGTACGGCACGGGACGGTGCGTGGTCGCCGGGAGCGTAGGCCGCGGCGAGGCCGGCACCGGTGGCGATCGTGAGCGCCGCGGCGACTCCGAGGAGAAGACGAGGCCGTTTTCCTCGCGGTGACGATGGCTTCTCCTCCGCGTTCCTGCGGAATTCGGGACTGGTCATCGGTTCGCTCCCTCCGCTCGGCCTCCAGGCGGCGCGGGCCACGCCGCCCTCGGGCGCGGCGCAGCGCGGTATGAAGTGGCCGGCGTGGCTCGGATATGCGCGGACATGGGCGGCTGTGCCCGTGGCGAAAGGTCGCGTGTCCGGTGTGTGCGGCCCGCACATGGCGCGACTGATCGCAGAGCGGCGCACGCGGTCTCGCCCAGAAGGGCTGCCCGGCACACCTGGCCGGGCCGCCCGCGATCCGTCCGGTCAGCCGCCGGTCTGCGCCGGTCGGCCCGCCCTCGGATCCCCTCGCCGCCCTACCCCGTCGAGTACGGCGGTCACCGCGTGATCGGTAAAGCCATCGTCCGGAGGCGATTGCCGGAATACGACCCGCAGCCGGCCGGCCCCGGCGAGCATGTGCATGATCGGCATCGGGCCGGCGGGCGGGCGTTCCTGAGGCCCGGCCTGATCAGCCCGAGGCCGTACATCTTGGTCGGGTCAGAGCGGTCTGGGACTCTCGACGAGGTCCCGTACGGTCTGGATCAGCTCGGCGGGGTCGAAGGGCTTGGTGAGATAGGCGTGCACACCGATGTCGAACCCCCGCCTGCGGTCGTCCTCCTGCGCGCGGGCCGTGATCAGCATGACCTTGATGTGCTGGGTGCTCGGATCCCGGCGGAGCCTGGTCGCCGTCTCCCAGCCGTCCATGCGCGGCATCATCACGTCGAGCGTGATGACGTCGGGGGCGACGTCGCCCACCCGGTCCAGGCAGTTCTGCCCGTCGTACGCGGTCTCGACCTCGAACCCCTCAAGGGTCAGGTTGACCGCGATGAGCTGCCGGATGACCTCGTCGTCATCCACCACCAGCACGCGTCCCAGAAGCTCACCCACGGGCGCCAAGTTAGCCAATGAGGAGGGGTGGGCGCGCGGTTTTCGCCGATCCGCCCGCCCCGGCGTCGAGACAGCCGTATTGGTGTGACGAACGGCCCTCAAGTGCTGGTAGCCTTGTTCCCGGTTGAGCCCCCTTAGCTCAGGGGATAGAGCACCGGCCTCCGGAGCCGGGAGCGCAAGTTCGAATCTTGCAGGGGGCACCACCCAAAGGCCAGGCCGGACTTCGTCCGACCTGGCCTTTCGTATCCCCGGCATACTGGCGGTTCCGCCACCCTGTGACGCCGTCCGACACCTGGCGACGACAGCCGGGCGGCCCGAGGGGATCGTCCCTCGGGCCGCCCGGCCGGCGGCCTCATCCCCCGATCGCGGGCATGCTCTCGGGAACGGTCTCCGCCGCCGCGTCCTGTTTCGAAGTCGAGAGAAGCTCCACCAGGTGATTCGCGATCGCGGAGATGGTGGGCTGCTGCCACAGCAGGGTCGTGGGGAGACGGCAGCCGAAGCGCTTCTCCAGGCGCCGCCGGACCATGACGGTCATCACCGAGTCCAGCCCCTGTTCGACAAGGGGACGCCGGATCGCCAGGTCCTCGGGGGCCAGCCTCATCACAGCCGCGATCTCCGCGCAGACCTCGGGCAGGACGCGCTCGTGCAGGACCTCGGGCGCCAGGCCGCCGAACGACTCCGCGGGCTGCCGGAAATCCTCCTCGTCCGGGGCGGGCGCGTCGATCACCGGATAGCGGAGCCCCGAGAGGTGTCCCACCACCCGGCCGTCCAGGTCGGCCACCAGCGCTCGCACGGTGTCGTCGGCGGCCGGGTCCACTGCCGCGTCGATGATCACCGTTGTGGGCGGCGTCCCGGTCAGCACCACCTCGTCGATGTGCACCACCATGCGCAGCACCGGATCGCCGGGGAACACGCAGGGCGCCACGGACATCGCCGCGTCCAGAGCCGAAGCCCAGCCCCCCGGTTTCTCGGTGCGGACCGTGGCCCGCAGCACGCCGTCTCCGCTCAGCAGCGTCTCGATCGTCCAGTCGAAGCCCGTCGAGGGCACGCCGACGGTGGCCAGCCGGTTGTGCACGAAGCCGGGGTCCATCGGGGTGAGACCACCGGCGTCCGGCAGCACGTCGGGCTTCACCTGTCCCGGAGCGGCCACGTCCGCGGTGACGTGCACCAGCCAGGCGGGTTCCGGCTCGTCGGGGCCGGCCGGCGTACGGGCCGCGAGCCGTATCGCCGGAGGCTCGTGCACGACCTGGATCTGCCTGCGCTGCGCGGTCATCAGCGGATGCATCATCTCCACGTCTGTGAGCGTGACGTCCTCGTCCTCGACCGCGTGCAGGAACGTGTTGACCAGCACGGCGGCGGGCACGATCTCGACCCCGTTGAGGGCGTGGCTGCCCGGGTAGGGCCGGTTGGCGTCCTCCAAGCAGGTCCGCCACACCCGGGTACGGCTGCCCGCGAGGCTGGTCCCGGCTCCGAGCAGGGTGTGAGAGTGCACGTCATGCCCTCGGTTGCCTTCCTCGTTGTAGGACTCGCGCCAGTGGCGGCGGTGCTGCCAGGCGTACGGCGGCAGATCGGTCAGGCCGCCGGACGGCTGCAGCCGGCTCCAGTCCACATCGACGCCGTGACAGTGCGCCGTGCCCACCGCGACGAGGAAGGTCTGTAGCTCCGGCTGGTTGCGGCGCAGTGACGTGCCGACGAAAACGTCCTCGAACCCGTTCTCCGAGAGCGTCTCGGTGACGGAGTGCGCGACCACGGGGTGGGGAGAGATCTCCAGGAACACACGGTAGCCGTCCTGCGCCGCAGCCGTCGTCGCCGCGGCCAGCCGCACGGGCTCCCGGAGGTTCGCCGCCCAGTACGCGCTGTCCAGGACGGGCGTGGACCGGGGGTCCGCCAGCGCGGTCGTGTACATGGGGATGCGGGGCGCGCCGAACGAGAGATCGGTGGTGGCGGCGGCCAGTTCGACGGCCAGAGGATCCATGTGCGGGCTGTGGAAGGCGACGTCCGACGCCACCCGCCGCACCACGATGCCCTCGGCCGGCCACTCGTTCACCACCACCTCGACCGCGGCGACGTCGCCGGCCAGCACGGTGGAGCCGGGCGCCGACGAGATCGCCGCCACCAGGTCGGTACGGCCGGCCAGCCTGTCGGCCGCCTCCTCGAAGGACAGGTCGACCATCACCATGGCCCCCTTGCCCTCGGCCTGACGCAGCAGCCGCGAGCGGCGGCAGATCAGGCGGGCGCCGTCGGCGACGGTCATCGCGCCGGCCGTCACCGCCGCCGCGATCTCACCGACGGAGTGGCCGATGACGGCCTTCGGAGCGACCCCGTACGCGTTCCACAGCCTGGCGAGGCCCAGCTGCATCACGAAGATCATGGTTTGCACGCGGTCGATCGTGTCGAGATCGCCGTCGGCCAGGACCTGCCGGGGAGAGAAGCCGATCTCCTCAGCGAAGATCGGCTCCACCTCGTCGACCAGGGACGCGAACTCCGGCACGGCGAGCAGCTCCCGCCCCATCCCGCGCCACTGGCATCCCTGCCCGGAGAAGACCCAGACCGGACCGGGACCGAGCTCGGGCAGCACGTCCCCGGTGAGGACGGCCTCGGCCGGCACGTCGTCCGCGAGTCTGCGCAGGCCGGCCGCGAGCTCGTCCCCGTCAGCCCCGATCACGACGGCGCGACGGGGCAGATGGGTGCGCCGCAGCGCCAGCGTGTGCCCCGCCGACGCCAGGTCGAGCCCTTTCTCGAAGTGGTCGGCGAGCCTGCCCGCGTACTGCCGCAGAGCCTGCTCCGACGCGGCCGACAGCGGGAACAGCCGCTCTCCCGTCTCCTCGTCCCGGGGCATCGGCTGGGCCGGAGGAGCCTGCTCCAGCACGATGTGCGCGACCGTGCCGCCGTACCCGAAGCTGGAGACGCCCGCCCGGCGGGGGTGGTCGCGCTCGGGCCAGGCCGACCGCTCGGTCACCACGCGAAGGCCCGAGGTCTCCCACGGGATGGCCGGGTTCGGGCTGTTCAGCACGCTCGGGGGGATCTCACCCCGGTCGAGGGCGAGCACCGCCTTGATGACGCCGGCGATGCCGGCGGCGCCTTCGAGGTGACCGATGTTGGACTTGACCGAGCCGATGAGGCACGGGTCGCCGGGAGGCCGCCGCGTGCCGTACACGGAGGAGAGCGCCCCCGCCTCCAGCGGGTCGCCGAGCCGGGTCCCGGTGCCGTGCGCCTCGATGTAGTCGACGGTGGACGGCTCGACGCCCGCCTGCCGGCAGGCCCGGATCATCACGTGTTCCTGAGCCTCCCCGCACGGCGCCATGATGCCGTTGGTGTGCCCGTCCTGGTTCACGGCGCTGCCGATGACGAGCGCGAGGATCCGGTCGCCGTCGCGCCGCGCGTCGGACAGCCGCTTGAGCACGACCACGCCGCAGCCCTCGCCGCGTCCGTAGCCGTCGGCCGAAGCGTCGAACGACTTGGACCGCCCGTCGGGGGCCAGGGCTCCGGCCGTGCCCAGCGTGAGGGTCTGGCCCGGGGAGACCAGCAGGTTGACGCCGCCGGCGAGGGCGACGTCGTTCTCGCCGAGCCGCAGACTCTGCGCGGCCAAGTGCAGCGCGACCAGCGACGCCGAGCAGGCGGTGTCGATCGCCATGCTGGGCCCGCGCAGGTCCAGGGAGTAGGAGATGCGGTTGGCGACGGCGCAGGTCGCGGCGCCGATCCCGGTCCACGCCTCGATCTGGGGCAGGTCCTCCAGGAGGCGGCCCCCGTAGTCGGCGGTGCAGACCCCCATGAACACCCCGGCGTCGGTGCCGGCCAGCTCGTGCGGCGGCAGGCCGGCGTTCTCCAGGGCCTCCCACGCGGTCTCCATCAGGATCCGCTGCTGCGGGTCCATCAACTCGGCCTCGCGGGGCGACAGGCCGAAGAACTCCGCGTCGAAGCCCTCGATGTCGCTCAGGAAGCTGCCGTGACGCACGGCGCCGCGCAGCGCGGCGGCGTATTCGGGGCTCCGGTTCTCGTACCGGCGCCAGCGTTCGGCGGGCAGCGATCGGGTCGTGTTCCGGCCGTCGCACAACAGGTCCCAGAACTCGTCCGGTGAGTGGGCGTCGCCGGGAAGACGGCATCCGATCCCGATCACCGCCACTGGTTCCACCCGGGCTCCGCGCGGACTATCGACCATCTGCGTTCATTTCCCTTCGATTTCCGACCCATTGAGGAAGATCGAGCATCTTGATCACGGCGCTGGAGACGGTCACTCCCGGCCCTGTGCCGAGCATCAGCATGTGGTCGCCGGGGCGCAGTTGCCCGGTCATGAGCAGGTGATCGAGGGAAAGGACCTGGTCGCTGGCCCCGCAGTGGCCGATGGTGCGGCCGTAATCCCAGGTCGAGCGTGACATGGGCAGGTCGAGCACGGCCATGCACCGCTGTTCGACGATCTCTTCGGAGTAGTTCATGAACGCCACCCGAGTGAGATCGCCGGCCTTGATTCCGCTCTCGTCCAGCGCGCGCTCGACGACCTCCATGAGGGCCCGCTGGATGTTGAACAGCGCCGAGGTGGCCTCGCCCTTGGGCATGACCTGCTGCCGGAACTGCTCGTTCCGGGCCGCGAAGCTGATCCGGCGCCCGACCGTGACGCCCGGGGGGAACAGGGGTTCGCTGCCCCGGTGCAGTTCCTCGGCCTCGGCCACTGTCGTGGTGCAGACCGACATCAGGCGCGCGAAACCCGCCTCCTTGGTGAGCACGAGCGCGCTGGCGGCGTCCCCGCCTATGTAGCCGGGGCCCATCCGCCACCGGTCCATCAGCGGCGTGCCGTAATTGTCGGAGGCGACCAGCAGGGCGGCCTGCCGACCGGGAGCGGCGCCCAGGTAGCCGGCCGCGAGTTCCAGGGCGATGAACATCCCGTTGCAGCCCTGCCGGATCTCGGTGGCCAGGACGTCCCCGCCGACCAGATGACGCTGCAGGTAGGAGTGCGGGGGCCAGCCGTCCGGTCCCTGGTGCCACGTCGAGGCGTACAGGAGGAGATCCAGGTCGGCCGGTGCCCGCCCGCTGCGCTTGAGCGCGCTCTGCGCCGCGTGCAGGGCCATCTCCGGAGCCGGCAGGTCACCGGCCACCGCCGTCCCCGCCAGGTTGTGCAGTTCGGCCTCTTCGGCCGGGTACCAGCCTTTGGCGACGGCCTTCTCGACACTGACGACGGTCCGCGGGAGGAAGGCTCCCACTCCGCTGATGTACGTGTCCGCCCACTGCATGACTCTGCCCTCGCTCCGCTAGACGGATTCGAGTTCTCTGACCATCGCCACGATGGTCAGGACGTCCTTGAAGTTCTCGGGGTCGAGCTTCGCGGCGGGGATCGGGACGCCGATGTCCCTCCGGAGGAAGTTCAGCAGCCGCGCCGTCCGCAGGGAGTCCAGGAGACCCGACTGAAGGAGCGGGGTCGTCTCGTCGACCTTGATGTCGTCGCCCTCCAGGACGAGGTTCTCCTGGATGTAGTCGATCAGCCTCTGGGTGATCTCGGTCATGCGCGTGCTCCTCTCTTGACGGGAGAGGTGGAAAGGACCCTGAACACCGCAGCGGCGACGGACGTTCCGGAGCCGAACCCGACCATGAGCAGGTGATCGCCGGCTACGAGTCCGCCGGTCGCGATCAGATGCTCGAAGGCGATGAACTGGTCCACCGCGCCGCAGTGGCCGACGCGCCGCCCGTAGTCCCAGGTGGTCTGGTCTTCGTCGACGCCCAGCCAGGACATCTGCCCGTCCAGGTCCTCGCGACGGCCGTGCGGGAACGCCACCCGTGTGATGTCGGCGAGTCCGATCCCAGCCTCGTCCAAGGTCTTTTCGACCTGTTGCATCATCGTTTTTTGAATCGTCAGGTGGATCCCGGTTCCCTGCCTCTGGAGCAGCCGCTGGCGGAACTCCTCGTGCCGGTCTCCGAAGCTCAGCCCCCTGCCGACGGTGGCGTCCGGGGGGAACAGGGGGTAGGCGCCGTCGTTGACCGCGTCGGCCTCCGGGATCACCGTCGCGTTCACCGACAGGAGCTCGGCCATGCCGTACTCCTTGCCGAGGAGGAGCGCGGCCGCGGCGTCGCCGATCAGCGCTCCGGGGGTCATCCGCCAGCGGTCCACCAGCGGGGTGCCGTGGTTGTCCGAGGAGACGACCATGGCCGTCTCCCGGTCGGCGTCGGCCTGCAGGTAGCTCGCCGCCAGCTCGAGCGAGCTGATCATCCCTACGCAGCCGCTCCGGATCTCGAACGCCGGCACGTTCCCGCCGAGGAGGTGCATCTGCAAGTAGTGCTGGGGCTGCCAACCGTTCGGGCCCTGGTGCCAGACCGACGGGTAGAGCAGAAGGTCGAGATCGCGCGGGGAGGACTCACCCCAGCGGTCGTACGCGTCCAGGACCGCGAGCCGCGCCATCTCGGGCGCGGGCATGTCGCCGGCCACCGCCGCGCCGATCTGCTGGAACTTCTCGGCCTCGTCGGCCGGGTACCAGCCCTCACGAACCGCCCGTTCGACGCTCACGCTGTCAGGCACATAGACGCCGAGGCTCCTGACGAACATGTTGGATGTACGCACACGTCCCCTAACTCATCGCCGATCCCGGACAACGGCCTTCGACAGGAGAAGGCGGCTTACCCGGTTTATTCGGGTCCCGGGATATCACGTGACTCCCGGCCGGTCACTGCAAGCGTGGAATAAGCCGGCGAGCCGCCACGGGCAAGGATAGGGGCGGCCCTCGGGTGAAGCAATATGAAAGCCCGCGATCTGGTCAGCGACATTACGTGATCGAGGCCGGACGGATCGTGTTTGAATTTGGACATCGCTTTTCCGCTTCACGTCGCGGTTTCCCGAATGCAATAGGCCGCGATCCGGACGGCGGGAGAACGACGCCGGGCCGTCGCCATTCGGCTCAGGCCCGGCGCGCGTCGTCTCAGGCGGGCACTGTCGTGCAGGCGATGTCGTTGAGTTTGAACTGGGCCGGAATGCCGTTCGTGCCGGTGAAGCTCGCCGTGAAGCCGAAGCTCTGACTGGAGCCGGGGCCGATGTAGGAGTTGTAGCCGAGGTCGCGTGCGGTCACCTGGGTGCCGGACTGGGTCACCGTGGCGCTCCAGGCGCTTGTGATCTGCTGGTTGCCCGGCCAGGTCCACGTCACGGTCCAGCCGTCGATGGGGGTCGTGCCGGTGTTCCTCATGGTCACACTGCCGTTGAAAGTGCCGCTCCCGGAGCCGCGGGCGTAGGTGACCTCGCAGGAGGTGCCCATTTTGAGCCCGCCGCGCAGGAAGGTGGCGAAGTTGGCCCAGGTGGGGTTCAACGTGCCGGTGCCGACGGTCTCGGTGCAGTCGGTGGTGGTGCGGACCGTCTGCGTGCCGTAGTGGGCAGGGTCCATGACCTGGGGCATCATGTGATCCGCTCCGGGCACCGAGATGAACGTGGCGTCGCCGCACTGGGCCTTGATCTTGTTGTAGAGAAGGACGCTCTGCCCGTGCGGCACCAGGAAGTCGGCCTGGCCGTGCAGGAACATCAGCGGCGGGTCGTTGCTGTCGACGTAGGTCATCGGATTGGCCTGGGCCACCGTGGCCGGGCAGGTCTGGATCGGGCAGCCGACCAGGAGGGATTCCGGGGAGGCGGGAGAGTTGTGGTCCAGCCCGCCGGTCGGCAGGTTCTGCGCGTTCATCTGCAGGAAGTCGGTCGGGCTGTAGAAGGCGAGTCCCACCTGCACGGCGCTGGAGACGCCGGTCGTGCCGATGGTGCCCTCCAGCGCCGCCACGCCGCCGGACAGGGTGGCCATCTCCGTCAGCCAGCCGCCCGAGGAGTCACCCATGATCGCGATGCGATTGGGGTCGATCTGGTACGTGGCGGCGTTCGCGCGCAGCCAGCGGATGGCCGCCTTGATGTCGTGCACCTGGGCCGGGAAGATCGCTTGAGCGCTGGACCGGACGCTGACGCCGGCCACGGCGAAGCCAAGAGGATTGAAGACGGCCGCGATCGCGTCCGCGCCGGTCTTGCCGTCGTCGCTCGACCACGCGGAGCCACTGTGCCAGATCAGCAGCGGCCGGGGCGTGATGCCGGTGGACGGCAGATATAGGTCCAGCATGTGCCCCCTGCTGCCGGCCGGCTGCGCGGGCGCGTAAGAGATATCAGTGATCACCTGCGCGGCGTGAGCCGGCGGCGCGAAGACCGCTGAGACACCGACGGCGGCCAGCATGGTCATCGCCATGCCGACGATCATTGCCTTGGTGATTCGAGCTTGCATGGTGCGACTCCGTTGGTCGGATGATCGCCGCGTCCGTGGTGGCCGTCCATGTCTCCTCCGGCGCCGGGGCGGCCGCGACCAGCACGCGACCGTAGCGCTGCGAGAACAACGTCCTGCTCGAGTGTCGCGGCTCACATCGATATGGGCGGGGCGACGATATGACACGTCGTGACGATGGTCAAAATTTTCGTTGTATCGCTCTAATCGAACAGGGAACGCGGCATAAATCGTGCTTTATGGACACGAAGTGCGATTAGAGTCTCAGATCACCTATGGCATGCACAGGCAGTCGGATACGTACCCACGAGGTCTTTCAAGGCCGCACCAGCCCCGAATTGACAACGGCAGAGATTGCCGGTAGTCCTCCGATCTCGGAGGCAACGGCGGCGTTACCGGCGGTAAACACCCGTGAAACATGTCTCGTTCCACGAGAAGGCCGGTGAAAGTTTCACGCTCTTCCCCGCGACCGAGCCGGACGTGACAATCTCTCTGGCGCGTAGTTGAGTGATAATGTCCACCGTCATGATCTCCCCAGTCGCAGGAGGACGAATGCGAAAGGCACGCGCTGTTCTCATCTCGGCCGTCATGGTCCTTGGAGTGTCGTCAACGATCGGCGCCACCCCGGCGCAAGCCGCAAGCTTGGTCGGCGCTTTCAGGGACTACTCGGAGTGCCAGCGAATCGGAAGCCACGGCGTCGCCCAGGGCTGGTGGGAGGGCTATTCGTGCGTGTGGGAGAGCCGGTACCGCTACTACTTCCTCTACACGTGACCCCGTGAAACGCACGTGCCCCCGGCCCTGAGGAGCCGACCCGGGGGCGCGTGCGCTCCAGTACACGCGGAGCCGCCGCTTGGAGAGACGACGATCTCGTGACGCACGTCGGTCTCGCGCAGCGCGTCCGCGATCTCTCGTTGCTGTCCGGAAGGGACGACGTGGTCGTTGTCTCCGACGGGGAAGAGCACATGCCCGATGATCCGCGAGGTCGGCGACAGCGTCGGCTCGAGTCGGCCGATCGGGATGTCGGTGGCCGGCAGCCGGCCGCCGTAGAAGACGGCCACCGCGGCGAGGGTCCTGTCACCTGGGCCCATGCGATAGACGCCCACATCCCCCGTGGCGCGGATGACGCAGGGGCTACCGGTAACCGTGGACCTGCCATGGAGGGGAATGGTGCTTCTTCGCGGCAGCGCGATTCCCCATGCCCGTCCTGCCACCCGTACGGAGTGCCGCATCGCCACCTTGTGTTTTGACGCCCGCTGACGGCTCGGCCGCCATCGACCTCGACGTGCCCAGCATCGACCAAGCCCGCGCTCGCACGTCGGCGGCGCGCCGGTCTCAGTAGAGTGGCGGGGTGCCGGGTGAGCAGGTGAGTGCGCGGGTGGACATCTGGATCTGGTCGGTACGGCTGACCAGGACCCGTTCGATCGCGTCCGACGCCTGCCGGGGCGGTCACGTCCGGGTCAACGGGGTGCGGGTCAAGCCCGCGCACGTCGTCCGGGCCGGCGACGAGGTCCGGCTGCGGCACGAGGGACGCGAACGCGTCGTGGTCGTCTCCCGCGTCATCACCAAGCGCGTCGGCGCCCCCGTGGCCGCCGAGTGCTACGTCGACAAGAGCCCTCCGCCCCCTCCGCGCGAAGAGGCCGTGACGGTGGCCGTCCGGGCTCGGGGCGCGGGACGTCCCACCAAACGCGAGCGCCGCAGCATCGACAGGCTGCTCGGGCGCCCGCCGGTGGAGGAGCGGGACCGCCGGCCACGGGGTGACTGACGTGAAGATCCGCGACTTGCGCGTACGGCGGACTCAGTCGCGGGCGAGCAACTCCAGTGTGTCGACGACCCGGTTCGAGAAGCCCCACTCGTTGTCGTACCAGGCCACCACCTTGACGTGCCTGCCCTCCACGCGGGTGAGGGCGGCGTCGAAGATCGCCGACGCCGGCTGGCCGGTGATGTCGCTGGAGACCAGCGGCTCGTCGGCGTAGTCGAGGATGCCCTTGAGCCTGCCGTCGGCGGCGGCGCGGTAGGCCGCGAGCACCTCGTCGCGGGTCACCTCGCGTGAGACGGTGGTGTTCAGCTCCACGATCGAACCCACCGGGACCGGCACGCGGATCGCGTCGCCCGACAGCTTGCCGTCGAGGTTCGGCAGCACCAGGCCGATGGCCTTGGCGGCCCCTGTGGTGGTGGGCACGATGTTCACGCCGGCCGCGCGGGCGCGACGCAGGTCGCGGTGCGGGCCGTCCTGCAGGTTCTGCTCCTGGGTGTAGGCGTGCACCGTGGTCATGAAGCCGTGCTCGATGCCGGCCAGGTCGTCGAGCACGGACGCCAGCGGAGCCAGCGCGTTCGTGGTGCACGAGGCGTTCGAGACGATCACGTGCTCGGCGGGGTCGTACGCCTCGGTGTTCACGCCGTAGGCGAGCGTGACGTCGGCGCCGTCGGAGGGGGCGCTCACCAGCACGCGCCTGGCGCCCGCGTCGATGTGCGCGCGGGCGGCACGCGCCGCGGTGAAGCGGCCGGTGGACTCGAGCACGAGGGCGACGCCGAGCTCGGCCCAGGGCAGCTTGGCGGGCTCGCGTTCCGCGAGCACCTGGATGCGGCGGCCGTCGACCACGAGGTCGGCGCCGTCGACCTCGACGGGGAGGCCGAGGCGGCCGAGCGCGCTGTCGTACTTGAGCAGGTGCGCGAGGGTCTCCGGGGCGGTGAGGTCGTTGACGGCGACCACTTCGAGGTCGTTGTCGCGTCCGAGCAGGGCGCGGAGGGTGTTGCGTCCGATGCGGCCGAATCCGTTGACGGCGATGCGGGTCATGGGCGTTCCTTTCGTTCCGCTCGTTCTGGGCTCCATGATCGGCGCTCGGACGCCGGGCCGACAGTGGCCCGAATGACAGCACGCGCAAGAATCAAGCCAGAAGTTTCGCCACCGTCCGCAAGGATCTCGCCACACCCTGCCCGACCGGGTTCAGGCCGAGAATGTGTGGCGGTACTCGGTCGGGGAGGTGCCGAGGATGCGCTGGAAGTGCAGGCGCAGGTTGGCGCCGGTGCCGAGCCCGACCCGGTCGGCGATCTGCTCCACGCCCAGATCGGTGCGTTCGAGCAGTTCGCGTGCCAGGTCCACGCGTGCCCGGAGCACCCACTGCATCGGCGTGTGGCCGGTGTCCTCCACGAACCGCCGGGAGAAGGTGCGCGCCGACACGCGGGCGTGGCGGGCGAGGGTCTCGAGGGTCAGCCGTTCGGACAGGTGCGCCAGGGCCCACTCCCGCGTGTTCGCGAACAGGTCGCCGAGCGGCTCGGGCACGCTGCGGGGAACGTACTGCGCCTGACCGCCGCTGCGATAGGGCGCCGCCACCAGCCGTCTCGCCACGTGGTTGGACAGCCCGACACCGTGGTCGCGCCGCACCAGGTGCAGGCACAGGTCGATGCCGGACGCCGCGCCCGCCGACGTCAGCACGTCGCCCTCGCCCACGAACAATACGTTCTCGTCCACCCGTACGAGCGGATGCTTGCCGGCGAGGGCCTTCGTGTAGTGCCAGTGGGTCGTCGCCCGCTTGCCGTCGAGCAGGCCCGCCGCCGCCAGCGCGAACGCCCCCGTCGAGATGGCGGCGAGCCGGGTTCCGCGCTCGTGGGCGGCCATGAGCGCGCCGAGGACAGCGGCCGGCGGCTCCGTGGTCGCCGGCTCACGATAGCCGGGGATGAAGACGGTGTCGGCGTGCTCGAAGGCGTCGAGGCCCTCGGCCACGTGATAGGAGAGGCCGTCGCCGCCGGTCACCAGTCCGGGCGCGGCGCCGCACACCCGCACCTCGTACGGCATGCTCGGCCGGTTGGAGAACACCTGCGCGGGGATGCCGACGTCGAGCGGTTTCGCGCCCTCCAGCACGAGCACGGCGACGCGATGGTTCTTCCGGCTCATCCGCCTCCTTCGGCTCTTCCACGGTCCGGCGCGTCCTCTCGCGCCGTGACCGTCGTGACCCCTACCGCAAGCATCCTGCCATCCGCTCGCTCGGGCACGCGTCACCGGTAGAGGACGGCCAGGGCCGCGGCGGTGTCCGCCAGCCTGCGCCGCAGTTCGGCGGGCTCCAGGACCTCCACCTCGGCGCCGAGCCTGAGGAACTCGGAGTGGGCGTGCGTCAGCGACTCGATCGGCACGGTGGCCCTGATCCAGCCGTCCGGGTCCGGGCCCTCGGCCGTGTCGTCCACGGCGGTCACCACGGCCGAGCTCATCGTCTCCCGCAGCCGCTCACACCCGTCCGGTGAGAGCCGGATCACCGCGTGCCCCTGGAACAGCCGCGACCGGAAGCCCGCCAGGTGCTCGCGCCAGTGCCCGGCCAGGTCGAAGCCCTCGGGGCGCTCGAACGTGTCGTCCGTGACCCGCAGCCGCAGGATCTGGGTGACCCGGTAGGTCCGCAGGGCGCCGTCACAGCGGGCCACGAGGTACCACTTCCCGCCTTTGAGCACCAGCCCGTACGGTTCCAGCCGGCGTTCGACCTCGGTGGGGGCGGCCCATCGCCGGTAGAGCACCTCGATGACGCGGCCGTTCCACACGGCCTCGGCGACGTCGGGCAGGTGCGGCACGTGGTCGCCGTCGTGGTACCAGCCGGGCGCGTCGAGGAGGAAGTGGTCCCGGATCCGCCTGACACCGTCCCGCAGGGCGGCGGGCAGCGCGGCCTCGATCTTGAGCTCGGCAGCCGCCGCGAGGGAGCCGAGCCCGAGTTCGGCGGCCGGTCCCGGCAGCGGGGCCAGGAACAGGGCCTCCGCCTCCCGCGGGGTCAGGCCGGTGAGCCGGGTGCGGAAGCCGTCCATCAGCCGGTATCCGCCCTCGTGTCCGGCCTCGCCGTACAACGGGATGCCGGCGGTGTGGAGCGACTCGACGTCGCGGTAGATCGTGCGGACGCTCACCTCCAGCTCTTCGGCGAGCTGGCGGGCCGTCAGGCGCCCCCGCGACTGGAGCAGCAGAAGGATGGACAACAGCCGGGACGCGCGCACATCCACTGACAATAGGTGTCAGTGGAGGGGCCGTACGGTCCCTGGCATGGCATTCATCCACAAGATCACGCGGCCGCTCGGCCCGATCGCGGCCGACGGCCGGTACCACGACGACCAGCGCGGGCGGGCGTCCGAGCCGGGGGACGGATCCCCTGACCGTGGCGACCACCTGGCCGGCGCCCGGCCGGAAGGGGCGGGACGGTGAACGACTTCGACTTCTTCGTCGGCACGTGGGACGTGGCCAACCGGAGGCTGCTGAAGCGGGGGGTCGGCAGCGACGAGTGGGAGGAGTTTCCCGGCCGCTGCGTCGCGTACGGCTTCTTCGACGGCGCGGGCAGCTTCGACACGCTCACGCTGCCCACCAAGGACTTCGACGGCGCGACGGTCCGGACGTACGACGCCGAGCGGGACGAGTGGTCCATCTACTGGATCAACAGCAGGCGCGGCCTGGATCCGGTCCCGGTCGTCGGCCGCTTCGTCGACGGGGTCGGCACCTTCTACACCGACGACACCGACGACGGCCGCCCGATCCGCGTCCGGTTCACCTGGTCGGGGATCACGCCGGACTCGTGCCACTGGGAGCAGGCCTTCTCCTACGACGGCGGCCAGACCTGGGAGACCAACTGGATCATGGACTCCACCCGCGTCGCGTGATGCCGGGCCACGACAGCCGAGTCCTCCGTGGGATCCTGGCCGGTGGTGGGTGAACCGCCTCCGCGTGAGGTTTGGAGATACGCCGGCGCCGGGACGTGCGCGGCTCGTAGTGTCGGAGCCGTCATGAGCGACTCCGCGTCATACCTGGCCTACGTCGCCTCCGTACCGCGCCTTCGTGCCGCGGCAGGCGCCTTGCTCCGAGACGACGAGGGACGGGTGCTTCTCGTGCACCCGGTCTACAAGGACAAGTGGGACATCCCCGGCGGAATCGTCGAGGCGGGGGAGTCCCCTGTCAGTGCTTTACTTCGGGAACTGCGGGAGGAGTTGGGCATCGCGCCGCCGGTGGGCCGGCTCGCATGTGTCGACTGGGTTCCACCGGCACCGCCGTGGGACGCCGGGCGTACCGCTTACCTGGAGGACGGCCTCATCCGCCCGCTCCCGTAGCCGGCCTTAAGCGCCGAGGCTGCCACGAGCACGAATCAGGATTCGTCGGCGGGGAAGGCGAACATCCGGACGTACATGGGCCGCGCCCCCGGCGGCGCGTCCTGTGCCCGGTGGCTGTACTTGAGCAGCAGCGCGATGTAGGCGTCGAAGAACTCGGCGAACTCCTCCTTGGTCATCCGGCCGAGACCGCGTGAACCCTTGGCCCAGTCGGGGTCGCGCCGGTACGCCTCGGGGAAGCGCTCCATGAGTGCCCGGTCCTCCTCGAAGCCGACGCGGTGGAACTCCTCCAGCACCGGGCGGTCCTCGGGCGCGAGCTGTCCGGGGGCCGGGGCGCGCATGTCGCGCGGGACCTCGGCCCTGCGCCACCACCGCTCCCGGCCGGTCGATCTCTCGGGGATCTCCTCGATGAAGCCGTACTTCTCCAGCTGGCGCAGGTGGTAGCTGGTCGTGCCGGTCTTCGCGCCGAGCAGCTCGCCGATCGTCGTGGAGGTGGCGGGCCCGTGGATGTTGAGGTGGCGCAGGATGAGGCGCCGCATGGGGTGGGCCAGAGCCTTGAGACGGCCCGGGTCGTCGAGCAGGAACGGCTCCTCGTCCTTCATGAGGATCACCCTAGTCCTCCAGAACGATATCTGCAGAGATGTCTTTGCCGAGACTTCTCTGCAGACTAGTTTCGGCAACATGCGTCGAATCGCCCTGGCCCTTGGCCTCGCTCTCACCCTGACGGCCGCCCCCGCAGTGGCCGCCGCCGCTCCACCGCCCTCCGCCGCCGGGGAGGCGGTCGCCGTTCCCGCCGACCTGACCGGAAGGGAGGTGAGTTTCGCGGGCGGCGGAGGCATCACTCTGCACGGCACCGTGCTGTCGCCCGTGAAGGCGTCGCGAGGGCGGCCAGGCGTGGTGCTCGTCCACGGGGCCGGCACCGGCACGCCACGCGCCAAACTCATGGGCGAGGCCGTGGAGTTCGCCCGCAGGGGCATGTCCGTGCTGGTCTACGACAAGAGGTCGGAGGGCTACTCGCTCTTCCGCCGCTCCTACTCGACACTCGCGGACGACGCGCTGGGCGCGGTGGCCACGCTGCGGTCGCAGCCGGGCGTGGACCCGGCGAAGGTGGGCGTCTGGGGGCTCAGCGAGGGCGGCTGGGTCGCGCCCCTGGCGGCCTCCCGCTCGCGGGACGTCGCGTTCGTCGTGGTCGTCGGCGCCAACGCGCTCACGCCGCTGCGGCAGCAGACCTGGGCCGTCGCCGCGGGCCTGCGCAAGGCGGGGGTGGCGGGGTCGCTGGTGGACCGGGCCGAGCCGAACCTCTACCGGACCATCGCCGACGGCGGCATGTTCCCCGAGCCCTGGTACGACCCCGAGCCGGCCCTCGCCGCGGTGCGGCAGCCGGTGCTCGCGATCTGGGGAGTCCATGACCTGCTGACCCCGCCGAAGGAGACCCCGCCGATCTTCGCGCGGGCGCTGGAGAAGGGCGGCAACCGGCACTACACGTTCCGGTTCTTCCCCGGGGCCGACCACGCCGCCCACCTCACGCCCGACGGCGGCGTCACCCGGCTGCCCGCCCTCGCTCCCGGGTACGCCGACCTGGTCGGCTCCTGGGTCCGCGAGGCCGTCTCGGGACGGCCGCCGCTGGCGAGCATCTCGGGCCCCGCACCCGAGCAGGCGACGCCGACCGTGCCGGTGGACCGTCCGGCGCCGTGGGAGTCGGCCTCGGCGCAGGCGGCCGTGACGCTGCTGCTGATCGCCGTCTTCGCCGCCTACCCGTTGACCGCCCTCGTCCGCCGGCTGCGCGGGCGGTCCCGTACGGCCCTGCCGGCCGCGCCGCGGGTGCTCAGCGCGGCCGGGCTGATCGCCTTGCTCGGGTCGTTCGCCTTCCTGTTCTACCTGCTCATGACCGGGGGCAAGCTGGCCGCGCCGGGACCCGTGCTGTTCGGCCGCCCGATCGTCTGGCTGGCCCTGCAGGCCCTGGCGCTGACCACGGTGGTCGCCGCCGTACGGACGGTCCGGGCGTGGCGGAGGGCCGGGGCGAGGAGTGAGCGGGTCCGCCTCGGCCTCCTGCTCGCCGGCGGCGTCGCCTTCCTCCCGTGGGCCCTCTACTGGGGCCTGCTGCTCCCGTGAGTGGCGGAGACGCTCAGCTCGTCAGCAGGCCGATTCCGAGGGAGAGCACCCCGGCGGCCAGGCACAGCGCGCCGATCCAGAGCAGGGCGATCAACCGGTTCGGGCGGGTGGTTCCCTGTCCCAGCGAGGACAGGAAGAAACCGGCGGACATCAGCACGGCGGCGGCCGGTACGCCGAGCCGGGCGATCCACAGCGGGACACCGCTCAGACCGGTGGCGTCGACGAAGAGCAGGCACACGAGCCCGAGGGTCACCAGCACCCCCGCGTGCGCGTGCCCGGCACGGGCGAATGCCTGCTGGAAGGGGGTCATCGACACCTGGCCGCGGACGATTCTGGAGAGGAACCATCCGCCGAACTCGATGGTCACGATGGTCAGCAGGACGACGCCCGCGATCCACCGGGTCTCCTGACTGAGCTGCAGGGGGGTCATGGCTCTCCTGTGGCAGAGGTTGCCGGTCGGGGGTCGGGGCCGCGTACGGCCCGAGGGGAGGAAGTGCCGCGGAGACCGGTCACCGGCCGGTGCCCAGCGCGGTCGCGGGAAGACCGAGCGTCCGCGCGAGATCGGCGAGTTCCGCCTCGAACAGCTCGCCCGCGTCGTCGCCGATGGCCCGGGTCAGGCCGAGCGACTCGACGCTGACCATGCCGTACAGCCGCAGCCAGCACCGGGTGAACGCGACCGCGGCCGAGGGGGAGGGGAGTTCCGTCTCCAGTTGTTCGAGGAGCCGCCGGGCCGGCCTCTCGGTCGCCGGGGAGGGCTGTCCGGGCGGCAGGGGTACGGGCCCGTAGTCGCGCCAGACGCCGGAGAAGACGTCCGCGAAGAGCCTGCCCACCTGACGTCGTGCCCGGCCGGCCGACGCGCCCTCGTCCGGCGAGGACACGAACCAGGAGAGGTGGAACTCCGCGCCGTGTCCGACGGCCCAGTTCCGCAGCGCCCTGCTGGCGGCGATGAGCCGGCCCGCCGTGTCGGCCGCGTCGACGTGATCGACGGCGCTGACGATGTGCTCGGTCAGCTCTTCCAGAACGGCCACGACGACCGCGTCCAGCAGGGTGCGGTGGCTGTCGAAGTAGCGATAAACCCCGGGAGGGGTCATGCCCATCTCGCGGGCGACCGCCCGGATCGTCAGCGCCTCGGCCCCCTGGTCCGTCAGGATGCCGCGGCTCACGGAGATCAGCTCACGCAAGGTGGCGTCACGCACTCGCTGACGCCGGAGCGAAACCGTCATCAAGCCCCCTCCACTGCTCGCACCTCTCTCCCCGGGTGGCCTGCGGGAGATCTGCAGTTTACACATGTTAACGCTTGCGTCTATCAATAGCGCAAGCGTCGCAGGGATACTATGGCTACTAGTGATCCGAACTGCCCCCGTCCGCAGTGGTCTGCGCCTACAGCTTCGCGAACAGCGGTCCTGGGACGTACGTCGTCCACGACTTCCCGTTCGGCACGATGCTGGACTGTCCGGGACCCACGCGCGTCCGGCCGAGGAGCCGCGGAGCGGAGAGGGCCGTCGGCGACGCGCGGGCGGACCCGGCCTGGCTGAACGTCTCCGCCGGGCCAGGTCCTGAGGGGTCAGCCCGGCTGGCCGCCCGTGGCGACTGGGCGGGCCGGGTCGGAGCTCCAGGCCGACCACGAGCCGGGGTAGAGCGCCGCGGTGACGCCGAGCTTGGCGAGGGCGAGGATGTCCAGCGTGGCGCCGACGCCGCCGCCGCAGTAGACGCCGACGGTGCGCTCGCCGGCGGCACCCAGGGCGGTGTACTCGGCCCGCAGGTCCTCGTCGCTCTTCAGGAGGCCGTCGGCGCCCAGGTTGCCGGCGCTCGGCCTGCTCAGTGCGCCGGGGATGTGGCCGCCGCCGTTCAGGCCGGTGTAGGCGGCGTCGGGGCGTGCGTCGAGGAGCACGCCGGAGCGGGCGAGCGCGGCGGCCTGGTCGGCGTCGAGTGTCGGCAGGGAGCCGGTTCTGACGGTGAGGTCGCCTTCGCGTTCCGCGGGGGCCTCTGTGACGAGTTCGCCGCCGGCCGCCTGCCACGCGTCGACGCCGCCGTCGAGGTAGCGCACGTCGGGGACCCCGGCCCACGTCAGCGTCCACCAGGCGCGTGCGGCGATGGCCGGGTTCTCCCGGGTGTACACGACGACGATCGAGTTCTCGTTGACGCCCCAGCGGCGTACCGACTCCTGGATCTGCCGCTCGCCCGGCAACGGGTTGTTGCCGGAACCCGGGTGGCGCGGGCCCGCGAGCTGTGAGATCAGTTCGACGACGTGCGCGCCTGGCAGCCGTCCCTGCTCGCCCTGCGCCGGGTCCAGCTCGCGCCGGATCTCCAGCAGGACGACGTCCCTGCCCTTGGCCAGCTTGCGCCGCAGCTTCTCCGCGGAGATCACCGGGGACCCGGCCTCGACGGGTGTCGCAGTCATCTGGTGTGCCTCGTGCTTTCTCTCGATGAGGGTGAGGGGATTCAGGCGGCCTCGACGGTCTTCGCGGCGCGCAGTTCGAAGAGCCGGCGGGCGTTGCCGGCGCGGATCCGCTCCTGCGTGGCGGCGTCGAACCCGGCGGTGTCGAGGGCGTCGCCGACCAGCTCGGCGGAGAGCGGGCGGCCCGGCCAGTCGCTGCCGACGATGATCCGGTCGACGCCGAGGACGTCGGCGTAGTAGCGGATGAGCCACGGGTTCAGCCGTGTGGTGTCGAAGTAGATGTTCGCGGGGGCGCCGTCCGCGGACTTCCGCCGGTACGCCGCCAGCTCCTCGGTGGCGAAGTACAGCGCGCCGCTGCCGAGAGCGGTGAACACCAGGTGCAGATCGGGCAGCCGGGCCGGCAGGTCGGCGTGGAGCGCCGACAGGAAGCCGACGCCGTTCTGCAGTCCGCGCCCGATCGAGTTGCCGGGGCGTCCGGCGGCCTTCACCAGCGCCTCCGCCTGCGGCGCGGCCACGGGGTGCACGAAGACCGGGACGCCGAGCGCGGCGGCCAGCTCCAGGGTCGGGAACGCCTCGGAGGAGCTGAGGAACCGTTCGTCGCGGGAGGAGTCGAGCACGATGCCGTGCAGGCCGAGCTCCTCGATCGCGTAGCGGGTCTGCTCCGCCCCGGCGTCGCCGGAGAACGCGTCGACCGTGGCGAGCCCGAGGAACACGTCGGGTCGCTCCCGGACGGCCTCGGCGAGGAACTCGTTCACCGAGTTGACCGCGGCCGTTTCGACCGGGCCGTCCAGGCCGAACAACTGCTCGACCGGTGCGCTGAGGGCGCGCAGGTCGACGCCGCCGTCGACGCTCTCCCTGGCCAGTCCCGGGAGGTTCTCCAGGAGCTCCTTGGGGAATCCGGCGACCGGGCGCGGACGCTCGCCGCCGGGCGCCTGCCAGCCCGGCGGGCGGTAGTGGGTGTGGATGTCGATGAGCCTGGCGTCGGCAAGGGTGGTCATGTCATCGCTCCGATCTCGCCGGTCGGCTCGGTGTGGGCAGGCCGTAGTGGCCGCGCAGCGTGGTCTCGGTGTATTCCTTGCGGTAGATCCCCTTCGCCTGCAGCAGGGGCACGACGTGGTCGACGAAGATCTCCAGGCCGCCGGGGAACGTCGGCGCCTTGTAGTTGAACCCGTCGGCGGCGCCGGTCGTGAACCACAGTTCGATGTCGTCGGCGACCTGCTCCGGCGTCCCGACGAACACGTAGTGACCGTGCGCCGCGATGTCCCACTCGATCACCTGGCGGGCGGTGAGGCGCGCCTCGACCGCTTTGGTACGCAGTGCCTCGACCCGGCTCCTGAACGTGCTGGTCGCGATCGAGTGCTCCCACAATGAGTCCGGGATCGGCTTGTCGAGATCGACGCCCGACACGTCGAGCCCGTCGCCGCGGGCGACCTCAGCGATCGCTCCCTCGATGTCGATCAGCTGGTTCAACTCGTCGAACGCGGCCCGCGCCGCGGCCTCGGTGCTGCCGACGACGGCGAGATAACCGGGCAGGACGTGGGCGTGCGCGGGGTCGCGCCCGGCCTCGGCCACTCGGCGCTTGAAGTCGCCGTAGAACTCACGGGCCGCCTCGATCGTCGGCTGTGCGGTGAAGATGGCGTCCGCGTGGCGGGCGCCCTGCGAGCGGCCGAAGTCGGAGTCGCCGGCGTGGAAGATGAGCGGTCGCCCCTGCGGGGAGCGGGGCACGTTGAACACCGCGTCGATCTGGAAGTGCCTGCCCTGGAAGGGCACGCGGTGGACCTTGCCCGGGTCCAGGAACACGCCGGTCTCCTGGTCGGCGATCACCGCGTCCGGCTCCCAGCTCTCCCAGAGCGCCTTGACGATCTGGATGAACTCCTCCGACCGCTCGTAGCGCAGGGAGTGCTCGGGGTGGGCGGACGGGCCGAAGTTGGCCGCGGTCGCGGCGTTGGAGCCGGTCACGGCGTTCCACCCGGCGCGGCCGCGGGTGAGCAGGTCGAGCGAGGCGATCTGCCGCGCCGTGTTGTACGGCTCGGAGTACGTCGTCGACACCGTCGCGGCCAGCCCAAGGTGGGTGGTGACCGCGCCGAGCACTCCCAGCAGCGTCATCGGCTCGGGCTTGGTCTGGCCCCCGGACGGCTGCACGGGGCCGAGGTTCGGTCCGTCGGCGAAGAACACCGCGTCGAACAGGCCGCGTTCGGCGGTCTTGGCCGTACGGATGTTGAAGTCGATGTCCCAGAGCTGGTGCGGGTCGACACCGGGGTGCCGCCACGCGGCCCGATGGTTGCCGTACCAGTTGCCGAACAGGTTCAGATGAAGTTCTCGGGTGTGATCGGTCATGGTCGTGTCGCAGTCTCCTCGGTGGGTCGTCGTCGGATCGCCGGCCGGCCGCTCAGCCGATCGCCGCCTTCGCGCCGGCGCCGGGACGCCAGACGGCGTGGGCGTAGTGCTCGGTGAAGGACTCCTCCGGGGCCGCCGTGGCGGGCGGCTTCGGCCGCTGCCGGTCGGCGAAGAAGAGGTCGCGGCCGATCGCCTCGACCAGGCGCGGCACGCCGGTGCGCAGGCTGGGGATGTCGCCGACGGGACGGCCGAAGCTCTGCGCCGCGGCGACGTTGAACACGTGGACGTCACGCAGCCACGGAGCCGAGCCGGGCACGCGTTCGGTGAACTCGTAGCCGCCGCCGAGATAGGGGTACGCGCCGAGGCTCTCGGACCGGAGCGCGGCCGGGGGCTCGTACACGTCCCGCCACAGCGCGATGTCCCCGGCGAGCCGCCCCAGCTCCGGGCGGGTGCGGGGGTCGTACTGGTAGCCGGTGCCGGCGATGACGAAGTCGAAGGCGTGGGTGCCGTCGGCCGCCTCGACGACGACTCTGCCGTCCTCTTCACGCACCGCCGTCCACGGCGCGTCGAAGTGCAGCCGCAGGTTCGGGAAGGCGACCGCGCGCAACACGGTGTCCAGCGGGCTGGTCGACCCCTTGCTGGTCAGGTTCCACCGGTTCTGCCAGCGCGCCTCGTCGGGCAGCAGGTGGAAGTTCTCCTGCGCGCCGGGGTTCGGCACGTTGCCGCCGGGGGGCTGGATGACCAGTTCGGCACGGTAGGAGAACACGTGCACCTCGCGGGCGCCGGACTCCAGCGCGACCGCGGCGGCGTCGAGCGCGGAGGTGGCGGCGCCGAGGACGCCGACCTCCTTGCCGGCCAGTCCGGCGAAGTCGATCTCGTCGCCGGTGTGGGCGTGGAGGTGCGCCGGCAGCCCTTCGAAGATCGCGGGGATGTACGGGCCGCCGGTCCCCTCGACACCGGTCGCGAGGACGAGCTTGCGCACCGACTCCGTGTGCCGTTGCCCGTCGACGTCCAGGTGCAGCCGCAGCAGCCCGTCGGCCGGCTCGACGTCCACGACCCTGGTCCGGTAGCGGACCTCCACGCCGACCTGCCGCTGGAACCACTCGACGTAGTCGGCCCAGTCGGTGCGGGCGATACGTCCGATGGCCCGGAACGCCTCCTCGCCGCGCAGGCCCTCGTACCAGGCCTGGAAGCCGATCGCCGGGTTGCCGAGCTCGGGGCCGGAACGGGTCTTCGGCGTGCGCAGCGTGTTCATCCGCGCACGGGTCCGCCACACCCCGGTGTTCGCCTGGTCGGCCGCCTCGATGACGGTGACCCTGGAGATGCCGGCGCGACGCAGCGCGTACGCGATGGTCACGCCGCTCTGCCCGCCGCCGATGATCGCGACGTCGTGGTCCACGCCCGGAGTCGGGGCGACCCAGTTGCCGGGGTCGGCGCCGAGCAACCGCAGCGACTCCTGTGCCGCGCGGTCGACGTCGTGGTGCTTGCTCATCGTGTCCTGCCTTCTACGCGGTGGGAATCAGGTGTGCGCGTAGGTCGCGCGCAGTGCGGGGAGGACGTGCTCCCCGAGAAGGTCGATCTGTTCGAGCATCTGGTCGACGGTGCCGCCGGGCTGGTCGATGGAGAACATCTGCCGCCGGTAGCCGCCGTACTGCTCCTGGAAGTGGGCGATCTTGTCGAGGACCTGGGCCGGGCTGCCCACGGTGAGCGCGCTGTGCCGGATCGCCTCCTCAAGCGTGTCGTAGGGCCACTTGGACAGGTCGTGGCGCTGCGCCTCGAACTCACGCAGCGCGTCCTGCGAGCGGAGCCCGACGTGCACCTTCGCCCCCGAGCCGACCGGCGCGGACTCCGCGGCGCCGTGCCCGTGGGCGGCGTAGCGCTCGCGGTAGTACCGGACGTGCGGCGCCGCCTGCTCCGCCGAGAAGAAGACGTAGTTGGCGAAGAAGCCGTCACCGTGGCGCGCGGTCTGCTCGACGAGCTCCCTGGTCCGGATCGAGGTCTGCCACACCAGCGGCAACCGGTCGGTCAGCGGCCGCGGGATGACGGTGAAGCCGTCCAGCGGCGGGCGGTACCTGCCCGTCCAGTCGACGACCTCCTCGCTCCACAGCCGCCGGAACAGCTCGTAGCGCTCCGACGCGATCGCGACGGTCTCCTCCGGGTCCAGGCCGTACCAGCGGTAGATCGCGGTGTCGACGCCACGGCCGAACATCAGGCCGAGGCGGCCGCCCGCCAGGTGCTGCACGGTCGCGTAGTCCTCGGCGAGCTTGACCGGGTCGTTGACGGTGATCAGCGAGACGGCGGTCGACAGCTGGATGGTCGAGGTCACCGCGGCGATGTGGCCGAGTACCACCGCCGGCGAGCTCACGGTCGCCGGGGGTTTGTGCGCCTCGCCCACGGCGAAGACGTCGAAGCCGGCCTGCTCCGCGCGCTGTGCGAGCGTCACCAGGCCCCGCAGGCGCTCGGTGACGGTCGCGCCCGCGGACGGGTCGCCGGCGAGGTTGCCGGTGCTGAAGATCCCGATCTCCACGGTGATCAGGCGGTCTTGGCGATGGCGGGCCGGCTGAAGTGCTCCCGGAACGTCGTGCTGGTGTAGGCCTTGCGGAACAGGCCGCGACGCTGGAGCTCCGGCACCACGAGGTCGACGAACGCGTCCAGCGAGCCCGGCTGGTACGGCGGGAAGACGACGACGCCGTCGAGCTTGCGGTCCTCGAAGTTCTCCTCGATCCAGTCGGCCACCTCCTGGCCGGAACCGACCACCGGCACCTGGTTGGCGGGACCGTTGGCGACGAAGTGGTCGAGGTCGGCGAGGGTGATGTCCTCGTCACCGAATCCGAGGAAGGCGTCCTTCACGATCCACGCGGAACCGGGGTTCACGGTGACGTCCACGACGTCCTTGACCTTGTCCTTCGGTCCCGCGTTGCCGAGGTCCACGCCCAGCACGCGCCCGAGCTCGCGCGCGTCGAACGGCACGACCGAGAGGTCCTGGATCTCGCGGAACCTCGCGTGGGCGGCCGATGACGTCTCGTCGACGTAGAACGTGATGCCGGGCAGCAGGTAGTAGGCGTCCGGGTCGCGGCCGTAGCCCGCGGCCAGCGCCTTCTGCGTCTGGTAGTACTCGGCCTGCTTGTCGGCGAAGGGGATGAAGCGGACGTCGGCGTACTTGGCGCCGAACTCGAACGACCGCTGGGAGGTGCCGGCCACGATCAGCGGCGGGCGGCGCTGCGGGGACGGCGGGATGTTCAGCGGCCCCTCGACGCTGAAGTGCCTGCCGCGGAAGGCGGTCGGCTGGATCTTGCCGAGGTCGAGGAACCGCCCGCCCTCCCGGTCGCCGACGTACCAGCCGTCCTGCCAGCCGTCCCACAGCGACCAGAGGATCTGGAGGAACTCCTCCGCGCGATCCCATCGGGCGTCGCCGTCGGGCTGCTCGTCGAAGCCGTAGTTGCGCGCCGCCTCGTCGCTGCGCCCGGTGACGATGTTGATCGCGGCTCGGCCCCGGCTGAGGTGATCGAGGGTGGCGGTCTGGCGGGCGACGTTGAACGGGTGCTGGTAGGTCGTGTTGAACGTCGAGACGAGCCCGATGTGCGTCGTCAGCGCGGCGACGTAGGCGTTCGCGGTGAAGCTGTCGAGCTTGAACAGGCCGTTCGGTGTCCAGTAGTGCTCGCCGTCGACCAGGTTCACGACGCCGTTGGCGGCGGCGTCGGCCGACCAGTTCTGCTTGCGGCCTCCCGGCTTGCCGGGAAGCCGGGAGGACTCGCCGTTGCCGAGGAAGAAGTAGTCGAACAGCCCTCGCTCGGCGGTCTGCGCCGTCGCCCGGTAGAAGTCCGGGTCGCCTTCGAGGACCTTGTGGTGGCGCCGGCGCCGCCAGCCCGTGCCGTGGCGCCCTTCGGGCCAGATGGAGTGTCCCAGCTTCACGTGCCGTCTCTCGCTCATGTACGTACTCCCGCTTCTCGTTGTTCTGCCGATCGATTCACTTGGTGTCCGGTAGGACCGGGCCCCCGGGCCCGCCGCGTCCGGACGAGGTCGGTCACGGTCGCCCCCACGGCGAGCGCGAAGAAGAGCCCGGCCGCGACCACGCCGGCGACGAGCGCGCTGTCGTAGGTGGACCGCCCCGCGTTCGTCAGCGCCCCCGCGTGCCCGTAGACCACGGCGTAGAAGGCCGCCGAGGTGGCCGCGACGCCGAGCGAGTTGCCGATGCGCTGGGTCAGGTGGCCGATCGAGGCGGCGAGGCTGCCCTTCTCGGCCGGCACGTCGCTCAGCAGCAGCACATGGTTGGGCGAGATCACCATGCCGCTGCCCAGCCCGTTGAGGATCTGCGCCACGGTGACCACCGCGATCGCGGGACGCGGCGCCAGGAGGTTCACGGCCAGGACGGAGACGAGGATCCCCGCGGCCGACGTGAACAGGCCGGTCAGCGTGATGACCCGGCCCCGGCGCAGCACGCGCCGCGCCGCCCAGCGCGCGCCGAAGGCGGAGGCCGCCGAGGACGGCAGCAGTACGAGAGCGGCGAGGAACGGCGAGAGCCCGAGCGCGAGCTGCAGGTACAGCATCAGCACGAGCCCCACCCCGGGTCCGGCGGCCAGCCACGACGCGGCGACGAGCAGCGCGTTCCGGTACGAACGGGTGCGCAGCAGTTCCCCGTCCAGCAGTGGAAGCAGGCCCCGCCTGAGGTAGCGGCGTTCCCAGCGCACGAACAGGACGGCGAAGACGGCGGCGGGGACGAGGGCCGACCACCGCGCCGCGCTGTCGCCCGGCAGGCCGGTGGTCAGCACGAGCGGACACAGCACCAGCAGCACGGTGACACCGAGAAGCACGGCGCCGATCGGGTCGAAGCTGCGGGTGACGGCCGTGACGACCGGCTGGGTCCTCGGCAGGTGGCGGGCACCTGCGGCGAACAGCGCGACCCCGATGGGGACGTTCATCAGGAAGACCCACCGCCAGCCGTGGTCCACGCCGCCCAGGGTCATGAGCAGGCCACCGACGCTGGGCCCGGACGCGGTCGCGACGGCGGTCATCACGCCGTAGGCGCCGAACGCCCGGCCCCGGTCGGCCCCGCCGAACAGCTGCTGGATCACCCCGATCGTCTGCGGCATCAGGATCCCGGCCGCGACGCCGAGCAGGACGCGTCCCGCGATCAGCGTCCACAGGTCCGCGGCGAGGCCGCAGGCGAGGCTGGCGGCGATGTACAGCAGCAGCCCGGCGCGGATCAGCCGGTGTCTGCGGCCCTGGTCGCCGAGGCGTCCGAAGGGCACGAGCGTGAGGCCGAACGCCACGACGTACCCCGCCGAGATGAGCTGCAGGCTCGTCGGGCCGACGTGCAGCGAGCGGGCGATCGCCGGCAGCGCCACGTTCGCGTCACTGATGCCGACCAGCAGGACGCCCGACAGGATCGACGCGATGTACAGGGCGCGCCACCGCGCCGCGTCGTCCATGTGCACGCTTTCGTCCGTGTGCGCGGTGCCGGCCGGCGCTGTCCCCGTACTCATCGCTCCGGCGCCCATCCGAGCCTCGGCGCCACCTCGGCCGCGATCCGCTCCAGGCCCTCCAGCGCGACGTCCACCGTGCGTTTCCGGCCGAGCCCGGCCGCGGCGTCCTCGATGATGTTGGTGACGGCGATGAGGTGGTCCACCTCGGGCAGCAGCGCGGCGTCGTTCAGGAGGGCCCGCGCCGTTTCCGGCGGCGAGCCGGTCGCGACGTTCATCGACGCGAGCACCTGGTCGTCGGTCAGCTCCCGGGGGTCGATCCCGTTGACCTTCGCGAGCCGGGCCCGGCCGGCCGTCAGGAACGGGTCCAGCGCCGCCCGCGCCGCCTCGTACGAGTTGGCGGGGTAGATCATCCGGATGCCGCCGAGCCGCGGCCGCAAACCGCCGGCCACCTCGGCCGGGGCCTCGGCCGGACCCGTCTCCGCCCACTGGGCGAGGTACGCGTCGATGATCGGCCGCTGCTGGGTCCGGGCGTCCAGGGTCGCGGTGCCGAACAACAGGCCGAGGCCGGTGAGCGCGGCACGACGGGCCGACGCGGCACTGCCCGCGGTGCGCCAGAGTCGGCGCGCCAGCGGCGTGCCGTCCACCGGCAGGGTCAGGCCGGTGCCGCGCAGCGGACGGCCCGCGAGGGCGTCCTGCAGCACGGCGAGGTTCTCGTCGAACAGCTCCGCCGCCCGGGCCGGGTCCCGGCCGAAGGCCGCGTACTTGTCGATGTTGGCGTTGCCGGTCCCGAGGCCGAGCTGCAGACGCCCCCGCGAGATCCCGTCCAGGGTGAGCGCGTCCTCGGCGAGCTGGACGGGATCGGTGAGCGGCAGCGTCACCACCGCGACGCCGAGCCCGATGCGTCCGGTCGCCGCGGCGACCGGCGCGAGGGAGATCAGCGGTGACGGAGCCGACCCCTCCTCTCCGCCGGCCAGCAGGTGCTGCGCCACGAACCCGACGTCGTAGCCGAGCTCCTCGGCCCCCGCGAACAGGCGGACGAGTTCCTCGTGCGCCTCCCCCCGTCCGGAGACGGAGCGCACGTGGGTGAAGAAGCCCAGCTTGAGCGGCTTGCGCGCGGGAAGGCTCACGCCTCACCCGCCTGGGTGCCGCGCCGCCACCGGGTGACCCGCTTCTCCAGCAACAGGAAGATCGCGTTGAACAGGTAGCCGATGACGGCGACCGTGAGCACGCCGGCGAGCAGCTGGCGCAGGTTGAAGTTCTGCTGGGCGAACATCAGGTAGTAGCCGATGCCGTCGTTCCCGGCGAGCATGCCGATGACGACCGCGAGGACCAGCGACATGCCCAGCGACTGCCGCATGCCGACGAGGATGTACGGCGTCGCGAACGGCAGGGCGATCTCCTTCTGGGTCTGCAGCCACGACAGGCGGTACGTCTGCGCGGTCTCGGCGAGGATCTTCGACACGCCGCGGGCGCCGGCGTAGGAATTGATGATCATGGGGAAGATGCCCCCGGTGAGGAACACGGCGATCTTCATCTGGTCGCCGAGCCCGAGGAACAGGATGTAGATGGGCAGGATCGCGGTGGCCGGCGTGAGCCGCAGGATCTCGACGAGCGGCTCGGACAGCCCCCAGATCACCCGCGACCGGCCCATCAGGAAGCCGATGCCGACGCCGAGCGGCACCGCGAGCGCCAGCGCCTCGGCCATCGTGCGCAGGGTGATCGACAGCTGCCGCAGCAGATCGCCCGTGGTCGCCTCCTGCCACCACGTCTCGACGATGCGGTCCGGCGAGGAGATGGTCGGGTCGTAGTGGATACCCGAGTAGGCCTGCCAGAAGACGACGATCAGGGCCACGAGCGTCCAGCCGGACGTGCGGCTGCGGAGGTAACGGCGCACGGTCCGGCGTACGGGGCCGACCGGCGTCAGCCCGCTCTCCGCGGGGGCCGCGCCGCCGGGCCCGGCGACGGTCTCTGGAATGGTCTCGGGGGTGGTGGCCTCGGGGACGGTCATGACGTCGGCCCGCGGGCCGGGCCTGAGTGGCGTTCCGGCGATGTCGGTCATGGCTGGTCCTTCACTCGGCGCCGACGACGAGGCTGAGCACCTCGCGGCGGAGGCGGAGATAGCGGGGGTCCTCGCGGAAGTCGACCTGCGTGCGCGGGTACGGGATGTCGACGGTGACGTCGCGTTCGATCCCCCCGCCCTTCTCACGGAGCACGATCACCCGCTGCGACAGGTAGAGGGCCTCTTCGATGTCGTGCGTGACGAACAGGACGGTGAGGCCGTGCTCCTTCCAGATCCGGAGCACGAGGTCCTGCAGTGTGTTGCGGCTGAGCGCGTCGACCGCGCTGAACGGCTCGTCGAGCAGCAGCAGTTCGGGACGCGCGGCGAGGGCGCGCGCGATCGCGACCCGCTGCTGCATGCCGCCGGACAGCTCGCTGGGGTAGCGCTCGAAGGTCCCCCCGAGCCCCACCTCGTCGAGGTGCTCCCGGATCAGCTCGTCCTCCTGCGCCTTGGAGGACACCCGGGAGGCGGAGGACACGCGGGAGGCGCCGTGCCCGTGCCGCAGCCCGAAGCGGACGTTGTCGCCGACCGTGCGCCACGGCAGCAGCGACTCGTTGTAGTTCTGGAAGACGTAGCGGGCGCTGTCGGGTGGTCCGTCCACCCGTTCGGCGCCGACGCGGATGGTGCCGGAGGTCGGCTTCTCCAGCCCGGCGACGAGGCGGAGGAGGGTGGACTTGCCGCAGCCGGAGCGCCCGACGACCGAGACGAAGGCGCCCCGCTCGATCGTCAGGCTCACCGGCGAGAGTCCGCGTACGACGTTCCCGTCGAGCGCGAGGTAGTCCTTGCCGGCGCCGTCGATGGTGATGACGCCCTTACGGACGTCACCGGTCAGGGTGGCTTCGGCCTCGAGTGCGCGTGTCATGTGAAGGCCTCACGAGGATGCGTTGCTGCTGGACGTTGCTTGTGGTGTCTCGGGGCGGCGGGCGCGTTCCCGGGCCCGCCGCCACCGTGCTCAGCTCGCGTTCGCGGGCGGCTGGATCAGCGCCGGCTCCGGCCGCAGCGCCGAGGGGAAGACCAGCTCGTGCAGGTCGACGCCCTTCTGGATCTTGTCCGGCGCGTACTGCAGGCCGAGCTCGTACCAGGACTGCGTGGCCTCGAAGTCGAACGGCCCCGGCTGCGTGTTCGTCAGCAGGTTGCCGACCTTCTGCGGGTCGCCGCCGGTGAGCTTCGCCAGGTCGATCTGCTGGTACTTGAGCAGGATCGGCTGCAGTTTCTCGGGCGTCAGCGTCTTGAACCAGACGTAGGAGGCGTGCAGCGCCTCGTCGAAGGCGTGGGCGATCGCCTGGTTCTCGGGCTTCTCCAGCCAGGCGCCGGTGGCCCAGAACGCCGCCGTCGTCGCCTTCAGGTTCGACCACTGCGACGAGTCGGGGTTGCCGAGAACCCGGAAGTCGTACGCACCCGGCTGTCCCTGGTTGGTGTAGGCCTGGTTCCACTGGCCGAAGAAGGCGTCGACCGACTTGCTCTCCAGCGCCTGCGGCGCGGCCGCCTGGGACTGGACGATCGAGTATTTGACCTGGTTCGGATCGACCCCGTTGGCCTTGAGGAAACCACGCAGGTTGACCGTGTGCTGCGGCACCGGAGGCAGGGCGATGGTCTTCCCGGCGAGGTCGGCGGGCGTCTGGATGGGGCCGTCCGCCTGGACGAGGATCGGGAACTGCTTGGCGTTGGTGTTGTTGTTGGCCACCAGCTTGAGGTTGAAGCCCTGCGCCTTGGCGTTGATGCCGGCGTAGAGATCCGCGTAGCCGATCTCACCGCTGCCCCCCTGCAGCGCCGCGAGCACCTGCGTGCCGTTGGCGAGCTGGTTCTCCTCGACGGACAGGCCGTACTTGGCGAAGAAGCCGTAGTCCCTGGCGAGTGCGACGTTGAAGGCGCCCGATGTGTTGATCACTTTGAGCTTGACCGGATGCGCGGGGTCCAGCGTGGGCACGGCGGCGGCGTTGCCGGCGGCGGCCGGTGCGGTGGAGCCGCCGCCGCTGCCGCTGCTGCCACCGCAGGCGGACAGGACGGTGGAGGCGGCGAGCAGGGCGATGCCGGGGGCGAGCCATCGGAGGCGCCGGCGATTCGTCGACACGGGAATTCCTTTCGGGGGGCGGTTGCGGGGAGAGATGTGGTGGGGCGGGGGCGGGGGCGTCGGTTCCCGGAAGCCGGCGGACGGTCTTCGGGCACGCCGCGCACGCACGGCAGCACGGCAGCACGGCAGCACGGCACGCCGACGAAGGGAGGTGGGCATGCGGCGGCGCGGCGCGCCGGCCCGCGATCCGTCAGCCGGGGCTCCCTCGGTGGGGGCTCCGTCGGTTGGGGATCGGGGTGTGCGGGCGGACCAGGCCGCCGGTGAGGATGTGCCCGAGGTTCCGCTCGGCGTCGGAAAAGATCGCGTACGGATCCCGGGCACACCGGACGGGCCGGCATCGACATGTTCACGATGCCGCCCGGTGACGGGGGGATGGGTGATGGGGTGGTCGTGCGAACGGATGGCCGGGATCTCCGGCCGCGGAACGGGCGCTCAGGAGTGGGGAGTGAACCGGCCGAAGCGGCCCTGGTGGTACAGCAGCGGCTGGCTGGCGCCGTGCACCGTGGCCTCGCAGACCAGGCCCACGACGAGCACGTGGTCGCCCACCTCGGCCGTCGTGTGCGGGAGACAGACCAGGTGCACCGACGCGTCGCTCAGAAGGGGCGCCCCGTAGGGACCGGGATGCCACCGGGTCGGCTCGGCGAAACGGTCGATGCCCTTGCGCGCGAATCTGACCGCGAGCTCGTCCTGGTCGCTGGTGAGCACGTTGACGGCGAAGTGTCCGGCTGAGCGCAGCCGGGGCCAGGTGCTCGACGACTGGTTCACATAGAAGGAGACCAGCGGCGGCTCCAGGCTCACCGAGGAGAACGACGTCGCGGTCAGGCCGATGGGGACCTCGTCGTCCTGGGCGGTGATCACTACGACACCGGCGGCGTGCGCCGCCAGCGCTCTGCGGAACCGTTCACCGTCCACGGCCCGCCCTGGCAGGGTCTCGGTCACCTTCCGGCTCCTTCCCTGCGGGGAGCCGTGGGTTTTGTGCCCTCTGACGTCATGATGCACATCGGATCTTCCCTCTCGCGGCCATGCCGCGGACGCCACCTCGTCACGTCGCGCGGGCTCCTGGGGAGCCGCGCGACGGTAAGCGGCACATGGGTGTTCACACATCGGTGGTCATGAAGGCGACCACGGCCTTGGATCTGTCGCTACGTGGAGAGGTGGAAGGACTCGGGTATCAGCAGCGATCTCGCCGAGTCGGACGGGCGGGATCAGCGACACTGCGCGCTGGCGACATGCCCGAAGTCAACGTGAGGGCGCCGGATCAGAGGTACATCCTGGCTCATAACGCCCAATCTAGATCTCCAGATGGTAGAAGTCAACATTTCCTACTTGGTTTACCGGGATATCTCCACGCGTCCTTCCTCACCTTTGATCTTGTTCGACCGATCTAGCACGCAATCGGGGGCTTAGGGCTGCTTTAGGAGTCGCTCTTAGCGTCTGAACCGTCCATCAGCAGTGCCGGGGCCGACGTCCCGATCCGCTGCGCGCAGGGCGCGGTGGCGCGGACGCGGCTCGTTGGAGGAGCGTATGGCGGAGACACCGGTACGACTTCTGTCGGTGGGAACGGCGTTGCCGGGACCTCCCATCGACACGGCCGCCCTTGCCGGGGCGTTCGGCATGGACCAGGTGTGGCGGCAGTGGGTCGACACGTTCATCGGCACACGGACGCGTCATCTCGCGGTCGACCTGTCCACCGGCGAACGGCGGGACAGCCTGGCCGACCTCGGCGAGCGCGCCGCCGTCCAGGCCCTCACTCGGGCCGGGATCTCCGCGGAGGAGATCGACGTGGTGGTGCTGGGCACCGCCACTCCCGACACGCTGATGCCGGCGACGGTGAACGTCGTCGCCGAGCGGCTCCGCATCGACGGCGTGCCGGCGTTCCAGCTCCAGTCGGGCTGCTCCGGCGCCGTGCAGACGTTCGACGTCGCGGCCTCGCTGCTGTCCACGGGCCGCTACCGCACCGCGCTCGTCGTCGGCGGCGACGTCATCGCCAAGCACTACGACGTCAAGGCCGACCTGACGGCACTGCCGCCCGACGAGCTGGTCAACTACGTGCTGTTCGGCGACGGGGCCGGGGCCGCCGTGCTGAGCACCGCGGGCCCTTCGGAGGCGCCGGTGCTCCGGTCGGTGCTCACCCGGCTGTCCGGCCTCGACCGCGCGCCCGGCCAGATCCTGCGCTGGTACGGCCTGGCCGACCGTGACGCGACCGAGGCCCCGGCCAGCGAGGACTACAAGGCCATCGAGGAGTTCGTTCCCGTCCTCGCCGAGGAGACGGCCGACGAGTTGCTGGACGACCTCGGCTGGGACCGCGCGGAGGTCGACTACCTGTTGCCCCCGCAGCTGTCCGTCGCGATGACCGGGAAGATCACCGCGCGGCTCGCCTTCCCCGCGGCCGAGGAGGTCTCCTGCGTCGCGGAGACCGGCAACAACGGCAACGCCCTGGTCTTCTTCCAGCTCGACCGCCTGCTGCCGCGGATGACGCGGCCGTCGCGGGCGATCGCGGTGGCCATCGAGTCGAGCAAGTGGATCAAGTCGGGCCTGGCCCTGGAGCGTGCCTGATGGCCGCGATCAGCAGGGAGGAGTTCGTGGACCTGCTCCAGGACGAGATCGGCCTGGCCGTCGGCGGCGACGACCTCGGCCGCGCCCTCGACGAGGTGCCCGGATGGGACTCGCTGCACCTGCTGACGATGCTCGTCCTGCTGGAGAAGCGGGTGCGCCGGCCGCTGTCGCTGCCCGACTTCCTCGAGGCCGCGAGCCTGGAGTCGGTCTACGAGCTGGTGAACCGATGACCGGCCGCCCGTTCCCCTCCCAGCGCAGGCACACCCTGTTCTTCCTCGACCAGATCCGCGACTTCTCCCCGGTCTTCCTCGACACCGAGGTGGACGCCACCGCGATCGTCGCGGGACGGGCGCGGGCGCACCAGGCGGGGGAGCGCCGTTCGGTCGTCTCCTACGTCGTGCACGCGGCCGCCGGGGTCCTGGCCAAGCACCCCGAGGCCAACTCCGCCATACACGGCCGGCTGGACCCGGTCGTCGCCTCCTTCGACACCGTGGCGGCCAAGGTCACCCTCGACAAGACCTGGGAGGGCCGCCGCGTCGTGCTCGCCACCGTGATCCCCGCGCTGGAGTCCGCGTCCCTGGCCGACGTACAGGCGCACCTGGACCGGGCGGCCGCCGCCGATCCCGGCACGGCCGAGGAGTTCGCCGGCATCCGCGCGCTGCGGAGACTGGCCTGGCAGGAGGCGCTCGACCGGTTCCGCGAGATGGCGGGGCTGCTCGACCGGCGGCCCGCCGTCACCGGCACGTTCAGCGTCACCTCGCTCGGCCATCGCGCCGTCGACGGCTTCCACTCGGTCGGCGGCACCACCGTGACCCTCGGCGTGGGCCGGATCGCCGACCGCCCGGTCGTCAGGGACGGCGCCGTGGTGGTCGCCCCCGTCATGCGGCTCTCGCTGGCCTTCGACCACCGCGTGATCGACGGCGCCGAGGCCGCCGACGTGCTCACCGAGATCAAGGAAGCGCTGGAGGCGTACGAGGAATGAACGACCTGACCGAGCTCAAGCGCTTCGTCGTGGCGCACGCGATCTCGCAGAACCTGCCGGCCGACCACTACGGCGCCCTGCTCGACCGCATCACCGCGGACGCGGGTGACGAGCCGGGCTCGTGGCCGTACGAGTGGATCCACGCCGGGGACGAGTGGGACGCCGCCGGCGAGACGGCCCTGGCCTGCCAGTACTACACGATGGGCCGCTTCCCGTACGTGGACGGCCCGGGCCGCAAGCGCGCGCTCGCCCGCTGCCTCGACGCCTTCGACCGGTGGCGGCGCGGGGTGCCGGGGCTGGAGCCCGTCGTCGTGGACGTGGACGGAGTCCCGGTGCGGGTGTGGGCCGCCGGCCTGTCCGCCGACGAGCCCCGGCCGCTGCTGGTCATGACCGGCGGCATCGTGAGCCCGAAGGAGCAGTGGGGGCCGGTGCTCCCGCAGATCGCGGCCTTCGGCATGGCCGGGGTCGTGGCCGACCTGCCCGGCGTCGGCGAGAGCCCGCTCCGGTACGGCCCGGACGCGTGGCGGCTCTTTCCGGCGATCCTCGACGCCCTGGAGGGACGGGCCGAGGTGCGCGAGACCTACCTGCTCGCGCTGAGCTTCAGCGGCCATGCCGCGATCACCGCCGCGCTGCGCGACCCCCGCGTGCGGGGTGTGGTCGCCAACGGCCCGCCCGTCCACGACTTCTTCACCGACGCCGCCTGGCAGGCCCGGGTGCCGAAGGTCACCCGCGACACTCTGGCCCACCTGGCGGGTGTGCCGCCGGAGGCGGTCTTCGCGCACGTGCGCGACTGGGCGCTCGACGACGCCGACCTGCGCGCGCTCACCGTGCCCCTCGCCGCGGTGACGGCGAAGCGGGACGAGATCATCCCTCCCGGCGACACCGAACGGCTGAAGCGCTCGGTGCGCGACCTGCGGCTGATGGAGCACGACGACGTGCACGGCGCCCCCTCCCACCTCGCGGAGACCCGCGTGTGGAGCCTGCTCGCGGTGCAGCGGATGCGGCCCGGCGCCGACCCGGGGGTGACCGCGTCGCTGGCCGCCGCCCTGGAGGCCGCCCGGGCGGGAGCGGCCGGGTGAACGCCCCTCTCGCCGGAGCGCGGGTGCGGGGCGACTGGCTGCGCGAGTTCGCTCCCGCCGCGCCCGGCGCCCCCCGCCTGGTCGTGTTCCCGCACGCCGGAGGCTCGGCCGGCTTCTTCATCCCGCTCGCGCGGGCGCTCGCCCCGCAGGTGCGCGTGCTGGCCGTGCAGTACCCCGGGCGCCTCGACCGGCGGCGCGAGCCGCCCGTCGAGGACGTGCGCGAGCTGGCCCGCAGGGTGGCGGACGTGCTCGCCCGGGAACCGGACGACGGCCCCCTCGCCTTCTTCGGGCACAGCATGGGCTCGCTGGTGGCGTTCGAGGCCGCGCTGCTCGGCGAGCGGGGCGCCGGCGCCGCGCCCGAGCGGCTGTTCGTCTCCGGCGGGCGGGCGCCCGCCCTCACCCGGGTGGACCCGGTGATCCTCCGGAACGACGCCGCGCTGCTGGAGGAGGCCCTGTTCCTCGGCGGCACCTCCCGGCAGGTGCTGGAGAGCGCGGACCTGCGGGAGCTCGTGCTGCCCCCGCTGCGCGCCGACTACCGGGCACTGCGTTCCTATCTGCCCGATCCCGGGGCGCGGGTCCGCTGCCCGGTCACCGCGCTGGTCGGAGACCGCGATCCGCGGGTGACCGTCGACCAGGCCGCCCGGTGGCGGGACCACACCGACGGCGGGTTCCGTCTCACGGTCCTGCCCGGCGGCCACTTCTACCTGACCCCGCGGCTGGAGGACGTCGCGGCGGCGGTACGGAACGGGCTCGCCGTACGGGCCTGACCCGCCTCCCCTCCCGCGCCGTCCGCGCCCGACCACGCTCATCCTGCTCACCATGACCGAGAGTGAGGCACGACGTGATCAGCCCCGACCCGCAGGTGTCCCGGCCCGTCGCGGTCGTCGGAGTCGCGTGCCGCCTGCCCGGCGCGCCGCACCCGGACGCCCTGTGGCGGCTGCTGGAGGAGGGCCGCTCGGCCGTCCGCGAGGTGCCCGGGGGCCGAGCGCCGTCCCCGCTCCTGGACGCCCTGGCCCGGGAGAACCCCGGCGTGCGGTACGGCGCCTACCTCGACGACATCGCCGGGTTCGACGCGGAGTTCTTCGGGATCTCCCCTCGCGAGGCCGCCGCCATGGACCCGCAGCAGCGGCTCGTCCTGGAACTGGCCTGGGAGGCGCTGGAGGACGCCGGCGTGCTGCCCGAGACGCTGCGCGACACCCCGACGGGCGTGTTCGTCGGGTCCATCGCCGACGAGTACGCCGCACTGTCGCGCCCCTCCGCGATCGGGCGGCACACTCTCACCGGCACCACCCGCGGGATCATCGCCAACCGCGTGTCGTACGTCTTCGGCCTGCGCGGGCCGAGCATCGCGGTCGACACCGCGCAGTCGTCGTCGCTGGTGGCCGTGCACCTCGCGGCCGAGAGCGTGCGGCGCGGCGAGTCGCGCCTGGCGCTCGCGGGCGGCGTCAACCTCATCGTCGACCCGGCCGGCACCGCGGCGGTCGCCCGGTTCGGCGGGCTGTCGCCCGACGGCCGGTGCCACACCTTCGACCGCCGGGCCAACGGCTACGTGCGGGGCGAGGGCGCCGGGCTGGTGCTGCTCAAGCCGCTGGACGCCGCGATCGAGGACGGCGACTCCGTCTACGCCGTGCTGCTCGGCGGCGCGGTCAACAACGACGGCGGCACCGACGGGCTCACCACCCCCAGCGCCGGCGCCCAGGCCGAGGTGCTCAGGCACGCCTGGGCGGCCGCCGGCGTCGCGCCCTCCGACCTGCAGTACGTCGAACTGCACGGCACCGGGACCCGGGTCGGCGACCCGGTGGAGGCGCGGGCCCTGGGTCTCGCCCGCCCCGGCGACGGGCCGGCCCTGCACGTCGGATCGGTGAAGACGAACATCGGACACCTGGAGGGCGCCGCCGGGATCGCCGGTCTGATCAAGACCGTGCTCAGCGTCGCCCGGCGGCGACTGCCCGCGAGCCTCAACTACGCCGAGCCGAACCCGGAGATCGACTTCGACGGCTGGGGCCTGTCCGTACGGGTCGCGGGCGGGGAGTGGCCCCGGGACGGCGCGCGGCTCGTCGCGGGCGTCAGTGCGTTCGGCATGGGCGGCACCAACTGCCACGTCGTGGTGGCAGAGCCACCCGCGGCGCCTCCGGCCGTCCCCGTGGCGCCTTTTGGCGCGCCCGTGGCGCCTCCGGCCGTGTCCGTGGCGCCTTCGGCCGCGCCCGGCACGCCGGAGGCCGCGTCGGCGCGCACCCCTCTCGTGCTGAGCGCGCGCACCGGTGCCGCCCTGCGGGACCAGGCCGCCCGGCTGCTCGACCTCGCCGCCGGGGGCGGCACGTCCGGCGGACAGGATCCTTCCGGCGCGGCTCGGGCCGCCGGCCTCGCCCGGAGCCTGGCCACCACGCGAACCGCCTTCGAGCACCGGGCGGCCGTCACTGGGGACGTGGCAGCGGGGCTGGCGGCGCTCGCCGAGGGCCGCCCCGCCGCCGGGCTCGTCACGGGCAAGGCCACCTCCGCTCCGGTCGCGGTGCTGTTCCCCGGCCAGGGCAGTCAGCGGCCGGGCATGGGCCGCCGGGTCCACCAGGATCACCCCGTCTGGCGGGCCGCGTTCGACGAGGCCGCCGCTGCGTTGAACGAGCGGCTGCCGCGTCCTCTGGAGGAGGTCGTCTGGGCGGAGCCGGACGGCGAGGACGCCCGGCTGCTCGACCGCACCGCCTTCACCCAGCCCGCGATCTTCGCGGTCGAGGTGGCGACCTTCCGCCTGCTGGAGTCGCTCGGAGTCGAGCCGTCCTTCGTCGCCGGCCACTCCATCGGCGAGGTGGCCGCCGCGCACGTCGCGGGCGTGCTCGACCTGTCGTCCGCCGCCGAGCTGATCACGGCACGGGGGCGGCTGATGGAGTCGCTGCCCTCCGGCGGCGGCATGCTCGCCGTCGGCGCGCCCGAGGAGGAGGTGCGGGGGCTGATCGCGGAGGTGGACGGCCTCGTGGTCGTCGCCGCGGTGAACGGTCCCCGGTCCGTGGTCGTCGCGGGGGAGGACCCGGCGCTCGACGCCGTCGCCGCCGTCGCCGTCGCGCGCGGCCACCGGACCCGGAGGCTCCAGGTGAGCCACGCCTTCCACTCGCCCCTGATGGACCCCGTGCTCGACGAGTTCCGTGCGGTGCTCGCGGGGCTCGCGTTCGGCCCGGCCCGCGTTCCGTTCGTGTCGACCGTGACCGGGGAACTCGCCGGCCCCGCCGACGCCGACACCCGTGCGGGTCTCTCGGCGGGCTACTGGGTGGACTACTGGGTGGAGCACGCCCGCCGTACGGTCCGCTTCGCCGACGGCCTGGACCGGTTGCGGGCGCTGGGCGCCGGAATCTTCGTGGAGGCGGGGCCGGGGACGGCCCTCAGCGCGGCCGGGCGGGAGGCGCTGGGCCCGGTGGCGCCGTTCGTGCCGGTCCTCGGCAAGGACGACGACCTGGACCTCGCCGTCGGGCGGCTGTTCACCGCCGGGGTGCGGCTCGACTGGGACGCCGTCTTCCCGCCGGGAAGCCCTCGCGTCCCGCTGCCCACCTACCCCTTCCAGCGCGAGCCCCACTGGCTGGCGCCGGCCGCCGCGGACGGGACCCCTCCGCCCGCTGTGTCCCCTGCCGCGCCCCTGGTCACGGCCCCGGTCGCGGCCCCCGTGCCGCCCGCCCACGCCGCCCGTACGGCGAACAGGGAAGGGCGGGTGATCGAGGAGGTGGCGGCCGTCCTCGGCTTCGCCGACCCCGGGCGCGTCGACCCCGAGGCGACGTTCAAGGACCTCGGCCTCGACTCGCTCGGCCTGGTAGAGCTGCGCGACCGCCTGAGCGCCGCCTTCGGCGCCGACCTCCCCGCCGCCGCGTTGTTCAGTCATCCCACTCCCGCCTCCATCGCCCGCCACCTCGCCGGGGAAGCCGAACAGGACGCCGCGCACGAGGCCGTACGGGACGTCGTGGCGGTGGACGACGACCCGGTGGTGATCGTGGGGATGGGGTGCCGGTTCCCGGGCGGGGTGGCCTCGCCGGAGGACCTGTGGGAGGTGGTGGCCAGTGGCGCGGACGTCACGGGTGACTTCCCCGACGACCGGGGCTGGGACCTCGACGCCCTCTTCGATCCCGACCCGGAACGGCCCGGCGCCTCCTATACGCGCCGGGGCGGCTTTCTCCGTGACGCGGGGGAGTTCGATCCGGCGTTCTTCGGGATGAGTCCGCGGGAGGCGCTGGCCACCGATCCGCAGCAGCGGTTGCTGCTGCAGGTGTCGTGGGAGGCGCTGGAGCGGGCCGGCATCGACCCGCTGTCGCTGAAGGAGACCCGCACCGGGGTGTTCGTCGGCGCGACCGCGTCGGACTACACGCCCCGCCTGCACGAGGGCGGCGGCGGGACCGACGGCTACCTCCTCACCGGGGGCAGCGTCAGCGTGGCGTCGGGGCGGATCGCGTATGTGCTGGGGTCGCGGGGTCCGGCGTTGACGGTGGATACGGCGTGTTCGTCGTCGTTGGTGGCGTTGGATCTGGCGGTGCGTGCGGTGCGGTCGGGGGAGT